>NZ_JBQFNM010000010.1:0-185605 GCF_056532675.1 Ruegeria sp. I1
CCAACGGATACTGAACAGGCATCTCCCAACCCGCAAAATCAACCATCTTTCCACCCAACTCAACATGAAGAGAGTACAAGGGAGTGCGTTTCGGGGAAGTCATGGCGGGTACTGCCTTTCGTCTCTAATGGTCGCAACGCATGCGCATCAGTCTGCCGCAAGCAGCAAAATTTGCAACGATTCAGCCCCGGATTCTAACTGCGGGGCTTTGCTGCGGCAAACCTGTATACGGGCGTATGCATCAATAATGTTCCTATAGGAAACTTTTTTCCGTTAGGCAACACTCGTTGCAATAGACCCTGCGCTTCACCGAAATTAATCAAAGGCGCGAACCCCGCCAAAGGGACTTACCCTGGGGTCAATACGCTGAGAAGTCTGGATATTCCATGTCTTCTATTCAGATTACCCAGCCAAAGCTCTTACAGCATGTTCCAACACGCAAAGACCAGCGACTAGGTCATCCTCGGCCGTATCCTCGGCGAAATCATGGCTGATTCCATTGATCGAGGGCACAAATAGCATCGCAACTGGCATCAGGCGGGCGACATTGGTGGCGTCATGCAGCGCACCCGATGGCATTCCGCGCCAGTTGTCGGGCGAGACCTGTTGCGCACCACGCTCCAGCGCCGCGCGCAGGGTCGAGTCCATGGCCACCGGCTCCAGCCCCAGCATTGGGCCGTAACTGAGGGTCATGCCAAGCTCGTCGGCGACCTGCTGCGCGGTGGATCGAGTGATCTCCTCCATGCGGATCAGCCGGTCCCCATCGCCATCGCGCCATTGCATCGAGAACCGTACACGCCCCGGCACGATGGAGGATGCATTGGGATGCAATTCGACGCGACCGATAGTCCATACGGTCTGAGGGGTCACCACGTTACGGAAGCGGTCATTCAATCGCGCGTTAAACAAAGACAAGGCCTGAAACGCATCGCGCCGCAAATGCATCGGCGTGGTACCCGCATGGTTCTGTTGCCCCTCAAACGTGATCGACATATCCCGGATTCCGACAATATCGGTGACAACGCCGATTTGCTGCCCCGCTGCGTCCAGCGCGGGGCCTTGTTCGATATGCATCTCGATGAAACCGCGGAACCGGGATGGTTCGACAAAGCCTTGTGTCAGGTCAGCCATCGCAGATCGGGCCGCGCCAAAGGGAACTCCAGAGCCGTCGGTCAGCTGATCGGCCTGTTCCAGCGGCAGCCCACCTGACCAAACCGCCGATCCAGTGGTCACGCCAAAGCGACCCTCTTCATCTTGAAAACTGACAACCGAGATCGGTTGATCGCTGGCCCGTGCAATCTCGAGCGCGGCAATCACACCCAGCGCCCCGTCCAGCCAGCCGCCTTCTGGCTGGCTGTCGGAATGTGATCCCATCAGCAAGGACGTGCCTGGGGCAAGTCCAAACAGGTTCCCAACCGGATCAAAATGCGGCTCCAGCCCCGCTTCGGTCATACGGCCCGCCAGCCATTGCCGTGCGGCAATGTCCGCTGGGGAATAGGCCGGACGCACGACACCTTTGCCAACACCCGACGCCCCGAATTCGCGCAGCTTGTGCAGATCGGCCAGAAAACGATTTGGATCGATGCTCATAGGTCCTCCAGACGCATAGTCGCGGCAACCATAGCCAGAACACAAAAAGCTGTAAGGATTTTTTGCCACCAGAAGGAAACCCCTCTGGCCCCGGCCCGGAACCTGCCCTAAGACATCCGCATAAGAGGGACCGACATGTCACATATTACATTGGTGCGGCACGGGCAGGCCAACACGGCGGCGCGCGACGAGGCAAACTATGACAAGCTGAGCGATTTGGGGCATAAGCAGGCCCGTTGGCTGGGTGCGCATCTGCGCGACACGCGCAGCCATTATCCCCGCGTCTATTGCGGCACGCTGACCCGGCACGCCGAAACAGCGGCGAGCATGGAGCTAGCCGACCCGATCCGTGACCCGCGATTGAATGAGATCGAATACTTCACCCTCGCGCAATTGTTCGAGGAGCAACACGGCGTTGCCATCCCCACAGATCGCGAAGGCTTTGTAGAACATTTGCCCAAGACGTTTGCCGCCTGGGCCAATGGCGAGATCGAGAACGCGCCCGAGACCTTTGAACAATTCGAAACCCGCGTCAGAGATGCGCTGCGAGACATCGGGACCGAAGGTGGGCCGGCTATCGTTGTCACATCAGGCGGGTTGATCTCGATGGTGGTGCGGCAGGCAATGGGTCTGGATATCCCTTCGATGGCACGCGTCGCCCTTGCCATCATGAACACGTCGCTGCATCGTCTGCACCCGATTGGCGCACATCTCAGCCCGGTTCTGTTCAACGCCGTTCCGCATCTGGAAACGCCCGATCGGCAATTCGCACAGACGCATCTGTAAGGAGACCCCTATGCAGCTTTACTACGCCCCTCTCACCATCTCGGTTGCCGTTGCCATCGCTCTGGAAGAGGCGGGGCTGGACTATGAGGCCATCAAGCTGGATTTCGCCGGGGGTGAGCAGACCAAACCGACCTACAAACAGATCAATCCCAAGGGTCGGGTTCCTGCGCTGGCGGTCGACGGAGGCATCCTGACCGAGACCGGCGCGTTGCTGGAATTCATCGCGGCCAAAGCGCCCAATGCCGGGTTGGTGCCTGCCGATCCGGTGATGGCCGCCCGAATGCGCGAGGTGATGTTCTACCTCGCCTCAACCATGCATGTGAACCACGCGCACAAGCAGCGTGGCCATCGCTGGGCGGACAAGGAATCCAGCTGGAAGGATATGACGGCCAAGGTCGCGGAGACAATGACTGCGTCTTGTGACTACATCTCAGCCAACGGGCTGCGCGGGCCTTTTGTGCTGGGTGAAGCGGTCTCGCTGGCGGATGCGTACCTTTACGTGGTGTGCAGCTGGCTTGAGGGCGACGGGGTAGATGTTTCGGCCTTTCCCAAAATCGTCGCTTTCCGTGATGCGATGGAGGCGCGGGGGTCGGTTCAGGCCGTGCGTGCCGCCGGAATGCTCTGAGCAAAGGAAACTGCATGACACATCTGTGGGTCCGGGCAGAACAGCGCCCGAACGAGGAACGGGTCGGTCTGACCCCCGAAGGCGCCGCCGCGCTGATCGGAGCGGGTATCCGCGTGACAGTCGAAGAAAGCTCGGTCCGCGCTATTCCGATTGATGGGTACAAAGACGCAGGCTGCGAGATCGCGGTCGAGAATTCCTGGCCCGAAGCCCCATTGGATGCAATCATCTTTGGCCTCAAGGAATTGCCCGAAGATGGCTCGCCCCTGCCCCATCGCCACATCATGTTCGGCCATGCCTATAAGGGTCAGCATTCGGGGCGCGCGTTGTTGCAGCGATTCAAGGCCGGGGGCGGCACGCTTTATGATCTGGAATATCTGGTCGATGAAGATTGTCGCCGGGTGGCCGCCTTCGGATACTGGGCCGGATACGCCGGGGCGGCTGTCACCCTGAAAACTTGGGCCGCGCAACAACGCGGCGAAGAATGTCCGCCAGTCGGCGTCTATTCGAACAAAGATGCGCTGAACGCCGAACTGCTGGCGGAACTCGACGCTACGGAGACCACCCGCCCCCGCGCCATCGTCATCGGCGCTCTTGGCCGCGTGGGCACCGGGTCAGCAGACCTGTGCGAAGCGATGGGCGTCAGCGTCACCAAATGGGACATGGCTGAAACCACCAGCGGAGGGCCATTCCCGGAAATCCTCGACCATGACCTGTTCCTGAACTGTATCTTCGCGCGCCCCGGCACGCCGGTCTTTGTTCCGCGCGAGGCGCTGACCGCGCCGCGCAACCTGACCGCCATCGGCGACGTGGCCTGCGACCCGGACAGCGATTACAATCCGGTGCCCGTCTATGACCGAGCGACCACGTGGGACGCCCCCGCCCTGCGCATCGCCACCGAACCAGTGATGGACGTGATGGCCATCGACAACCTGCCCTCGATGCTGCCCGTCGAAAGCTCGCAAGATTACGCCGCGCAATTGCTACCCTCTCTGCTGACGCTGACCGATCTGGACAACGGCGTCTGGGGTCGGGCAGAAGCAACCTACAAAACTCATATCGAAGGACTCTGAGCGATGACGATTCACTGGTGTGGCACCGGCCTGTCGGCCATCCCCGGCCTGCGCCGCCTGATCGAAGGCGGTCAAAAGGTCACTGTCTGGAACCGGACCGTCGACAAAGCCCGCGCCGAAGTCGGAGACCTGACCAACGACATCCACGCCTTCGACATCAACACTCTGGGGGCAGTGCTGGAGAAAGGCGACGTGATCGTCTCGATGCTGCCGGGCGACTGGCACGTGCCGCTGGCGGAGCTGGCGATCTCGAAAGAGGCGAACTTCGTCTCCTCCTCCTACATAGCGCCCGAGATGCGCGCGCTGGACGACAAGGCACGCGACGCCGGTGTGGCGCTGGTCAATGAGGTCGGGCTGGACCCGGGCATCGACCACCTGATGGCGCATGCTTTGGTGGCCGACTACCGCGCCTCGGACGCGTTCGATGCGCAAAACCACCTCAGCTTCATCTCGTATTGCGGCGGTATCCCGAAGAACCCGAACCCGTTCCGCTACAAGTTCAGCTGGTCACCACTCGGCGTGCTGAAAGCGCTGCGCTCACCTTCAAAATCGATCCGTGAATACGCCCCACTGGACGTTGCCCGCCCATGGGACGCGATCAGCAGCTATATCGCGCCGCTGCCAACCCCCGAGAGCTTTGAGGTCTACCCAAATCGCGACTCGCTGCCCTTCATGGCCGAATACCAGTTTGAGGATCACTGGCCGGTCAAAGAGTTCGTCCGCGGCACCCTGCGCCTGAACGGCTGGACCGACGCCTGGGCCGACGTATTCACCGAGATCGAAACCCTCTCAGGCCCCGAAGGTGACGCGCGTCTGAAAGAGATGTCGGACCAGTTCTGGGCCGAAAACGCCTATGACGAAGGCGAGCCCGACCGCGTAGTGCTGTGCGTCGGCCTGAAAGCTGAGAAAGACGGCATTGAAGTCTGGCACAAAACCTATGTGATGGACGCCTGGGGCGACGAACGCGGCACCGCCATGGCCCGCTTGGTGTCGATCCCGGTGTCATTGGCCATCGAGGCCGTCCTGAACCGCGCGATACCGGCTGGCGTTCACGCAGCCCCAAACGACCCGAAACTGGTGCAGGGCTGGATGGCTGAGATCGACACCCTGGCCCAGCATTTGCAGATCGTGGATCATTTGGTCTGACAATACCTGCCGGAGCAGGCCGACCAATCCTTCTTCTGTTCAAAAATACCTCGGGGAGCCCGAGGGGCTGGCCCCTCGTTTCCAACTTTAGCAACGCCTACATCAGATCGTTTTCCACATCCTCGGCCGAAATCCCCAGCGCATCCAAGCCGTTCTCCAGATGGTCCGACAGATGCGGCGTTCCGATCAGGTAGTCAGCACATGGGGTTGAGGCCTCCGACCTTGCGGTCGCAATCGCCTCAGCCAGATCCTCGGCGAAGAAGCTCTCGCGCCCAATCCACATGATAGCGACCAGCTCGGCCTGCTCATCCTCGCTCATCCGGTCGACAAAGGCGCGTAACTCACCTTCGGCCCGCTCCAACTCACGGCCCATCATGGCGACCTGGGCGACTTTTCTTGCTGAGATTTCCAGCATGTTTCCAGCTCCTTCTGTTCGCGGTCTCAGAGCATCAAACCCGTTCCAAGGGCCCGAGTCTTTGATCTTACGCAAACAAGAGATGGCTTAGCGCCGACTGCGCGATACTGGGTGATCCGGCACGGGCGCGTGACGGAACGGGCGAAACCGGGCTTTCTTGAGCCAAAGCTTCAGCGCTTGCCAAACGATCAGGGCAAATGTCCGCCGCGCGCCGAAAGGCCGGCGCAGCAACGACCACAGGATCGTGCGATTGGTCAGTGGCTGTCGTGGCCCGGTCAAAGTGGCGATCAGCCCCCCGTCCGCACGTTCGTAGTCGATCCAGACCCCGATACGGTCAGAGCAATAGTCGAAGCGAAACGTGTAGCTGCCCTCGATCTGCTGGAACGGAGACACATGCATCAGCTTGTCCGCCACCACACGGTCAGACGGGCCAATAGGCGAAAAATCCGGCTTATGGCAGACATAGCTGTGACGGGTTCCATAGGTATTGGTGACCTCGGCAACAACCACGTACAGCTGCGCCTCAGTGTCAAAGCAAAGCCAAAAGCTGACAGGGTTGAACACATGGCCCAACACGCGGGGCTGCGTCAGCAACATGATCTGCGCGGGCTGCGGCACCTCCAATTCATCAAAGCGGGCACGCAACCAGCTTGCGCCAGCACCTTGCTTTGGCACGCCTCCGTGATCAGTACGCCGCCAGTTGAAGACATTCGCACGATCCATCGAAAACAGAAGGGGTGTTGTCAATTGCGCCTCGGGGTCGAACAGGATGTAGTCAACCGAATATCGGAACGCATTTTCAATCGCACCTTTGCGACCATGATATGTATGGCCTGCGATATGGTCGATTTTCTTCATGTCGTCGCGTATCCTGTCTGACCCGTAAACCGTTAGAATGGCGCTCTTTTCCTCAAAGAGCTGACATATCTAATACGAAATCTAGCGCGGATTGGATTATTTTGTCTCAGGAAAGTGATCCGCCTTGGGCCGCCCCGCGTAATGTGGTTATGTTTACCGAGATCAATACCGTGACCTTGGACGAACCTGCGGCTGAACAGGCCGCCCCTCAGCCTTGGCGCGCGAAGAAACGCATCAAGGGTAGACAGGTGAACGGAACGAACGGCAGTTGCGACACCAGGACTGAGTGGGTGGACCAAGTCAGGCGTATCCGGGATGCGCAGGACCAGGCGGCCTTTGCCGAGCTGTTCCAGCATTTCGCGCCGCGTATCAAGGCGTTCCTGATGAAGTCAGGGTCTGACGCCACGATGGCCGAGGAATGTGCGCAAGAGGTGATGGCGACCTTGTGGCACAAGGCCCATCTGTTCGATCCATCGCGGGCCACAGTGGCCACCTGGGTGTTCACGATTGCTCGGAACAAACGCATTGACGTCCTGCGCAAGCAGCGCCGCCCCGAACCCGAGGAACTGGGATGGGGACCCGAGGCCGAGCCTGATCAGGACGATGTCCTTGCGTTACAACAGGAAACCGCGCAGCTGCGTACCGCCCTATCGGCGTTGCCAGACGCGCAGAGACAGCTGATCGAGAAGGCGTACTTCGGAGATCTGAGCCATCGAGAGATTGCATCTCAGACCGGATTGCCGCTGGGCACGATCAAATCACGGATACGGCTGGCGCTGGACCGCTTGCGCCACGCGATGAATTGAGATGAGTAATATGAGCAACCCGATCAAACATCACCTGACGGATGATCTGCTGATGGCCTACGCAGCTGGCACCCTGCCCGAGGCGTTTGACCTTATGGTCGCCACCCATCTGTCGCTATGCGACCACTGTCGCGCGCGTGCTGAAAGCTTTGACGCCGTGGGCGGGCATGTGCTTGAGGATCAGTCAGACAGCATTAGCATGAGCGATGCGTCACTTGCGGCCACCATGGCTTTGATCGCCCAAGGCGCACCGACCCCCAAGCCCGCGAAACCGGGCTGCGCCGTTCTGCCGACTCCACTGCAGGACTATGTTGGCGGAACCGTGGATGACATCCAGTGGAAATCCATCGGTATGGGGGTGAAACAGGCGATCCTACCCACGTCCAAGGATGCCACTGCGCGGCTGCTGTTCATTCCAGCGGGCGTTGCCGTGCCGGATCACGGACATCACGGGACTGAGTTGACCATGGTGCTGCAAGGCGCTTTCTCGGATGAGGTCGATCGGTTTGCCCGTGGCGATGTCGAGATTGCGGATGAGGATCTGGAGCATACGCCTGTGGCTGACATGTCAGAGGATTGCATCTGTCTGGCCGTCACCGATGCGCCATTGAAGTTCAATAAGCTGATGCCCCGGCTGTTCCAGCCTTTCCTGCGTATCTGACGTGCAGTCAGGCGCTGCAATCCGGCCGGGGTATTCCGTATACATCCAACGCACCGCTGCGCCCGCGTACCTCTACCGGGGGCAGCGATATCAGTTCGGTATCAGACACCGAGGCACTTGCGGCGTCGAGTAACGCGGCGGACATAATCAGGGTCATATCTGCTGTACGCGTCAGGCTTTCCAACCGGGCCGCAATGTTGACCGTGTCACCAAACACCGAATACTCCAGCCGCTCCTGATCACCGATCACACCAACAAAAACCTCACCCCAATGCAGGCCGATGCCCGTTTCCAGCGTGGGCAGGTCCGCGTGCCTGCGCTCGATACTCCAATCGCGCATCTCGTGCGACAACCCCAGCCCACATCGCAAACACCGTTCAGCCGCGCGTTCACCCTCAAAAACGATCATCACCGCATCCCCGATGAATTTGTCGATGATGCCATTCTCTTGCCGAACCACCTTTGAGACACGACTGCGATAAGAAGTAATTAGCTCGGACACCTGCTCGGGCTGCAAGTTTTGCGATAAGGTCGTAAAGCCGCGCAGGTCTATGAAAATCACTCCGGCCAGCTGCCGCCGCCCCTGTTTCAGCGCTGACAAACCGCTTTCGCCCAGATCTCCGACCACTTGCGCAGGCAAGTATCGGGTCAGGTTCGCGCGACGCTGTGCTTCGGTCACCGACTGAAACAGCAGAGCATTTACGCGATAGGCGGCAACGATCAGAACCACACCCGCAAGTGTGATCATGAACAGACGGATCAGGTTGGGTGGCGGCGACAAGAACAGCCAGATCGGATTTGTATCTTGCCCTCTCGAAAGTCCCGCATCCTGACCGATGAGATACAATAGTCCAAGAACAAGCAGCGCAACTTGCAACGCCATGACCTTGGGGTTGCCGCGCAAAACGCCAAATGCCAGCACCACGGGCACCAGCCACACCGCTGGCAGTACAAACATCGCGTCGCCGGATAGGCCGACATTGCGCATTCCCAGCCAGACATTGAAAACCAGAAACAGCGCGTCTGCGGCGGAAACCGGCCAGGCCATCCAGCCGGCAAAGCGCTGTTGTCGCGCAACCGTCCACGTGACCAAGCCAAGCGCAAAATAGGCGAACATAGTGCCAAGGGCGGATACCCATTGCCGTTCCAACACGGCATGACCCGTATTCTGGACCGGTTGCACTGTTACCAGAAAGAACACCCCCAAACCAAAAGCCACCAGCATACGCAACAGACCAACAATCTGTTCAGCATCCTGCTCAGCCTTGCCCAGCAGTTCGGCAATCTCTGACGGCGGAATATCTTTTGCCATATCTCTGCCAGTGCGCCCCATGATCTTGCGACGCCGATACAGGCCAGGCTTAGCCTTCTTGGCGCGCCAGCGGAACAACGTCATGTGAGTCGTCCGGAGCTAACTCCTCAAAGTCGAAATTGTCCAGCCGGCGCGCCCTGCGCCCAGCCTTGTCAGCACTGATCTTGATCTCCGAGATATCCTTGGCCGCCTGTCCGAAATGACGATCCAGGTTGGTCACCCGATCACCCAGACGCTCAACATCCTTGTGCAGCGCACCCAGTTCCTTGCGGATCGCGCCCGCCTGTTCGCGCATACGGGCATCTTTCAGGATCGCGCGCATGGTGTTCAGCGTCGCCATGCAGGTGGTGGGCGAAACGATCCATACCCGTTTGTTAAAGCTTTCCTGCACCAGTTCGGGGAACTTGGCGTGCAGCTCGGCATAGACGGCTTCGGACGGCAGAAACATCAGCGCGCCATCGGCGGTTTCGCCATCCAGAATATACTTCTCGGCAATGTCGTTGATGTGCTTGCGCACGGTGCTACGGAACATCTGCAGCGCCGCTTTCAACTCCATATCATTGGTCGAGCCAATAAGCGCCTCATAGGCCTCCAACGGGAACTTGCTGTCGATCACGATGGGGCCCGGCGGGTTCGGCAGATGGATCAGGCAGTCGGCGCGCCGCCCGTTCGACAGCGTTGCCTGCAACTGAAAGCTGTCCGATGGCAGCGCCTTAGAGACGATGTCATTCAACTGAATCTCACCAAACGCGCCGCGCGTCTGTTTGTTCGACAGGATATCCTGCAGCGAAAGTACATCACCAGACAGTTTGGTGATATTGTCCTGCGCCTTGTCGATGGCCGACAGACGTTCCTGCAATTGGGTCAGCGAAGTCGCGGTTTGTTTCGACGAGCCATGCAGCGATTCCTTCATCCGTTCCTGCATCTCGGCCAGCGCACGCGCCGATTTCATCGCGTTATCGGCCAGCCGATCGTTCATTTGCTGCTGGACCGAGGACAGGCGCGCCTCGACCGTCTGAATCACCTGCACCTGCGCATTGGCCTGCGTGTCCGAAACGTGCTGCAATCCGCCGCGTAACTGTTCCTGCCCCTGCCCCAATTGCTGCACATGCTGGCCCAAATGCGCGATCTGTCGCGACAGCGGTTCCGTCATCCGAGCCGAGCGATTGGCCGCCCGCAGCGACAGGAACAGCATCAGCACGATCAGCGCAACAATCCCGGCTACGGTCAGGACAACCGGGTCATTTATTGCAATCTGTGTACCTGCGATCTGGATCATGTGATTCAATATGTTCTCGTTTTGTTTCTATCTTCTTAACGGGTCTGGAACACCGGATCAACTGCGCCCGAACAGCCGCTCGATATCGCTCAGTTTCAATTCCACGTAAGTCGGCCGCCCATGGTTGCATTGGCCGGAATGGGGCGTCGCCTCCATCTCGCGCAGCAGGGCGTTCATCTCTTCGGCGCGCATCCGGCGGCCGGAACGGATCGAGCCATGACAGGCCACGCGGCTTAGGATCGCCTCGATTTTGGCCTGAACCATCTGGCTTTCGCCCTGATCCGCCAGCTCGTCGAGGATATCCAGGATCATCGCGCGGGCATTGACCTCACCCAAAATGGCCGGGGTCTCGCGCACGGCGATTGCCCCGCCACCGAATGGCTCTAGCGTCAAGCCAAGGCGGGACAGATCATCGGAAACGGCCATCAGGCGGGCGCAATCGCCCTCGGACAGTTCTACGATCTCGGGAATCAGCAGGGCCTGCGCGGCGACGCCACTCTCGGCCATCTGAGCCTTGAGTTTCTCGTAGACCAGCCGTTCATGTGCAGCGTGCTGGTCGACAATCACCATGCCATCGGCGGTCTGGGCGATGATGTAATTCTCGTGCACCTGTCCGCGCGCCGCGCCCAAAGGCAGGTCCTGTGCCGGTGGTTCTTCGGCGACCGGTTCGATCGGGGTCGGTGCAACAATGCTGCCGCTATAGTCATTGGCCAGTTCCGCAAAACCCGGAGATTGCGTCCGGTACGCGGCCTGGCGCGCCACAGGGGTTGGCCGGTCCATCTGATAGACCCGCGCCGGGGTCGCCTGTGCCGGTTCCGGGCGCATCGCCCCAAGCGTTGCATTAGCCACGGTCGAGGATGCACGATGCCCAGCCTCGGCCAGCGCATGGCGCAGGCTGGACACGATCAGCCCGCGCGCAACGCCCGGATCCCGGAACCTCACTTCGGACTTGGCCGGATGGACGTTCACATCGACCAGCATAGGATCACAATCAATGAACAACGCCGCGGCCGAATGGCGATCCCGGCTGAGAAAATCGAAATAGGCCGCGCGCAAGGCGCCAGTCAGCATCTTGTCCCGGACCGGGCGACCATTGACGAACAGGTACTGCGCCACCGCCGCGCCACGGGAATAAGTCGGCAGGGCGGCATATCCGTACAGGCGCAGCCCTTCGCGTGTGGCATCGATACGCAGAGCGTTTTCGGCGAACTCGCGGCCAATCACGCGGGCCAGGCGGGCGTGCAGTGCGTCAAATAAATCGCCATTCTCACGGTCAGCACGAAAGGTCACGCGCCCCTCACCGCCTCCCGAGACATCGCGCAGGGAGAAGGTCACGGCCGGTTCCGCCATCGCCAGCCGCTTGACGGTATCGGTGATCGCCTGACCCTCGGCCCGATCCGTGCGCATGAATTTCAGCCGGGCGGGCGTAGCGTAGAACAGATCGCGCAGTTCAACCACCGTGCCCACGCGCAGAGCAGCGGGTTTCACCGCCTCCATCTTGCCACCAGCTACGTGGATTTGCGCAGCCTCGGCACCGGGCACTCGGCTGGTGATCGTCAAACGCCCGACAGCGCCGAGCGAGGGCAGAGCCTCGCCTCGGAACCCGAATGTATGGATATTCAGCAGGTCCGAGCCGTCGATTTTCGAGGTCGCATGCCGCGACAAGGCCAGCGGCAAATCCTGGGCGGAGATACCGCAGCCATCATCCGTGACCCGGATCAAGGTCTTGCCACCGTCCGCGATATCTATGGCCACCCGGCTGGCGCCAGCATCAATGGCATTCTCAACCAGTTCCTTCACAGCCGACGCCGGGCGTTCCACCACCTCGCCCGCCGCGATCCGATTGATCGCTGCATCGTCGAGTTGCCGAATAACCGGGCGAATGTCGCTGATATTGGGGTTTGCTTGCGCCATACCACCACAGCTAGCACATGGCACTACGATTCCGCCACCGATTTTGGCATCGGTTTCGATTTGATTTTAAACCTGAGAGAGGGGGTGTCCGGGCAGTTGCGGGCGGGTTCCAAATAAGGTGCCGCTTGTCCTCAACCACCCGGACGTTCTGAAGTGAGTGGTAGGTAACGAAATCTTACCGTCACGCGTACCATGCGCATTTTCAGAAGGCTCATTAAGAGTCACATTCGAACAATCTGGGCAGAGTCCAGCCGATGACCTGCGGAAAGCACTGGCAGGAAAGCGCCAATTCACGCTGTCGTGTGCGCACCAACTCTGGCTCGGCAAGGGCCGAACATCGCACTCAGAGCCAGAATCACACCCGACATTGTGGCAATCATACCGGCCGCGCTGACCGCATCCGCCGCGCCCAGCCAAAGCGGTCCGTAACCGGCCAGCACATATCCCGACACAGCAGAGATCACGGCGAACACAACGCTCCAGGCGACCTGAGCCTCAAGCCGGTTGGTCATCATCCGCGCCGCAGCGGGCGGGCAAATGAACATGGCGATCACTATGATAGAACCGACCGCATCAAACGCTGCCACGGCGGCAATTGCAGCTACAACCACCAGTGCCAACCCAAGCGCATTGGTACGAATCCCCAAGGTGCGGGCGAACCCCTCATCGAAGGTTGAGATTTTCAGTGGACGCCAGAATAGCCAGGTGAACAGCAGAACCCCCAGCAATGTAATTGCGATCCGGGGCAGTTCAGGCGGCAAACCGGCCAGCGCCTCGATATCCCAAAGCGAGGACCAGCCCGTCGCATCCAGCCAGATCAGGCTTTCCAGATTGCCATAGAGCGCGTGTTCCACGTCCAAATGCACGGTCGAGGTATCGGTCTGTTCCAGAAGCAGTACACCGCCTGCGAACATGGTGGTGAAAACAACGCCCATCGCCGCACCGGGTTCGATCTGACCCAACCGCCGGATGGCCTCGATCAGGACCACCGCGACAATCGCCGCACCTGCCGCGCCCAGCATCATGGGCCAGGTTGAGATTGCACCGGTGACCAAAAACGCCACAACAATACCCGGCAACACGACATGGCTGATCGCATCCCCGATCAGAGCCTGTTTGCGCAACACCAGAAAGTTGCCGGGCAGCGCGCAAGCAATGGCGGCAAAGGTGCCAATCAGCAAGGGCGTCAGGGAAAGGGGAACGAATTCTTCACCACTCATACCGGAACCTCCTGAGGGCCACCGATCTGGCGGTCGATCTCGGCGATCTGGTCGCGGGTTAGCACGGTTTCGATATCTCGCAACCCGTCATAGAGCGCCGCCGTCGCCTCATGCGCCTGATCCGCGCGCACAACCTCCCAACGCTTTTCGTCTCGCAACGCCTTGGCCGCACGAGCCTTTCCGGCCTCGGTTGCCACCCCATCTGCACGAACCAGATCGGCACGGCGCAGCAGGCGTAGTGTCAGTGGCTCATATATCTTTTGGTCGTGCGCTAAGGCCAGCAGCCCTTGCCGGATATGCACACGGCGCTGAAACCGCAGGTGACGCAGAACAGCGGCCAGAACACCTCGGATCGGGGCAAAGAATAGCGACAGGACAAAGAAACCAAAGCTGACCAGAACGATGATCGGTCCGGTGGGCAGGTTCGGCGCAGTGGCAGACAAAGCGGCTCCGATATAGCCTGCCAATCCACCGGCCAGACCGGCCAGTATCACAACCCGATCAGAACGGTCGGACCAGAACCGCGCCGTGACGGGCGGGATAATCAGCAAAGCGACAATCAAGATCAGGCCAACGATTTTCAGCCCGACCACGGTGACGGCCATCACCAGCCCCATCATCGCCAGATCAATCCGATGCACTGGAAAGCCTTGGGCCGTCGCATAATCCGGATCAAAGGCCACTAAAGTCATCGGGCGACGCAGGATCATGACCAGTACCAGGGTGGCCGCGCCACCAATCGCGATGATCATCGCATCCGCCCATAGCATACCGGCGGTGGAGCCCAGCAGGAAACCTTCGAGCCCCGCCTGACGACCCACACCCATGGTCTGAATGACAGTCAGCAGGACGATGCCAAAGCCAAAAAACACTGACAGGACTGCGCCAATCGCAGCGTCTTCAGCCAGCCGCGTGTGGCGTGTCAGCCAGTTCATGCACAGCAGCCCAATCCAGGCGGAAACCGCCGATCCCGCCAGCAGGCCCAACAGATTGCGCCCATCCCCACCGAACGCGACCAGCACCATGAAAGCAAGGCAGACACCGGGCAGGGTTGCATGGCTGATCGCATCACTGACCAGCGCGCGTTTGCGCAGAAAAAGAAAGGTGCCAGTGACACCCGCCGACACCCCCAGCAACGTCGCACCAATGGCAACGAGCGTGGCGTTATAGCCAAGCTGCAGGCTAAGCGCATCCCAAAGCATGTGTTACCCGACTGCGCGCGAAATCTGATCGATCTGCGCGGTAGCCAGAAGCCCACCATATGCGGATTGCAGAGTTTCTGCGGTGAACGCCTCAGACACCGGACCTTCAGCAACCTTGCGGGTGTTGATCAGGAAGACATGGTCGAAATAGTCAGTGACGGTTGCCAGATCGTGATGCACGACGACCACGGTCTTGCCCGCCTCTTTCAGCGACTTCAGCACTGCGATGATGGCCTTTTCAGTGGCCGCATCGACCCCGGCAAAGGGTTCGTCCAACAGATACAGGTCGGCATCCTGCGCCAGAGCGCGGGCCAGAAATACCCGCTGCTGTTGTCCACCCGAAAGCTGGCCGATCTGGCGATCTGCGAAATCACGCATCCCGACCCGGTTCAGGCAATCCATCGCGCGGGCCATGTGGCGCGCACGAACCCGGCCCAACAGGCCCAGCTGCCGCGACAGACCCATCAAGACCACGTCGATCACGCGGGTCGGGAAATCCCAATCCACACTGGCACGTTGCGGCACATAGGCGATCCGGGCACGTTGATCTTCTAGCGATTTCCCGAACACGGTTACCAGACCGGACAGAGGCTTCACGATCCCAAGCGCCGCTTTCAAAAGGGTCGATTTCCCCGCGCCGTTCGGACCAATAATCGCCGTCATCGCACCCGGTTGAACGGTCATATCAACCGAGAATACCGCCGGTTTCTGACCATAAGAAACGGTCAGACCCCGCACCGCCAACGGGCTGGATTCAACGCTTTGATCTTCGATCGAAACACCCTGTGAAGCGGCCAGTTCCAGCATCGTTTAAAACCCCGCCGACAGTTTGCCGTTCAGGCCGCGCTCGGGCACGTCTGCACCCAATGCACCTGCAATCACGGTGATATTGTGATCCAGCATGCCGACATACGTGCCTTCATAGGTGCCATCGACACCCATTGCGTCAGAGAACAGCTCCCCCCCAACAGAAACCTCGTGCCCCTTGGCCGCAGCCCCTTCGATCAGTGCGCGCATGGAACGGTCAGAGACCGAGCTTTCCACGAAGACGGCGGTCAGTTGACGGTCAACCAACGTATCGACGAGCTCTCCGATCCGGTTCAAGCCGGCTTCGGATTGGGTTGAGATCCCCTGAACGCCCATGACCTCATAACCATAGGCCGCCCCGAAATATCCAAAAGCATCATGGGCGGTCAGCAACACACGGCTTTCTTCTGGTACAGCCGTCAGAGACTGTTCTGCATAAGCTGCCAGCGCTTGCAGCTCAGCCAGATGCGCCTCGGCATTTGCCGCAAAAAGGTCTGCCGATTCAGGGCGGGCTGCGGTCAGTGTGGCCTGAATCTCGGTCACAACCTCGCCCCACAAGGCTGGGCTCATCCAGATATGCGGGTCGTATTTGTCGGCATAATCGTCATGGGCACGCAGCTTGGATTTATCGATGCTTTCTGCCACAGCAACCACAGTCTGTTTGCGCGAAAGGTTTTCAAAGAAGTCCTCCATCTGCGCTTCCAGATACAGGCCATGCCACAGAACCAGATCCGCACGGGTCATGGCAACGATGTCGCTGCGGGTCTGGCGATACGCATGCGGGTCAACGCCAGGCCCCATCAGGCCCTTCACATCAACTTGATCTCCACCAACCTGACGCACCGCATCTGCGATCATGCCGGTTGTTGCGACGATTTTGAGAGGAGCCTCGGCCCAAGCGGCAAGCGGTAGCGTTGCAGCAACAGCCAATGCGGCAAGGAAATGGCGACGAATCATATTCAGACCTCGGAACTCGGGCTCAGTTGAGATTGAATATGAGAACCATTCGCAACTAAGTCAATGCTATTGAGAATTATTCGCAACAAATTCCGCATTATTTGTCCAAATGGTCAAATTATTCTGTGTCGCGCGGTTCTGATGCCTTCCATTTAGCCGCAGCCCGTGCGATTTTGGCGCAAACCTCCCAAAGGACGTGACAATGGAAACGCAGAGCTCAGACAGCCCCGTGCGCACCGCGCATCTGCCGCAAGTGACCGAACCCCGCAACCCCGGTATGGACCTTGACCTGGACTGGGTGCGCGCCGTGCAGGCAAACACCTCTGCGATCGAACGCCGAGCGGCCACCCTGCCGGGTCGGCGGTCGGTGAAGAAAGACTATCAAGCCGCATGGCTGCTGAAGGCGATCACGATGATCGACCTGACCACCCTGTCGGGCGATGACACTGTGGGACGGGTGCGTCGACTGTGCGCCAAGGCACGCCAACCGGTTGCATCCGCCACCTTACAGGCGCTGAATATGCCCGCGATCACCACAGGCGCGGTTTGTGTGTATCACGACATGATCGAAACTGCGGTTGATGCGCTCAAGGGCACTGGGATTCCAGTGGCAGCCGTTTCCACCGGCTTCCCCGCCGGCTTGTCCCCGTTTCACTTGCGTGTGGCCGAGATCGAGGAAAGCGTGAAGGCCGGCGCCGAAGAGATCGACATCGTGATCTCGCGCCGTCATGTACTGTCGGGTGACTGGCAAGCGCTGTACGACGAAATGAAGGCGTTCCGCGTGGCTTGTGGAGATGCACATGTGAAGGCGATCCTAGCGACCGGAGAACTGGGCAGCCTGCGCAACGTCGCCCGTGCTTCGCTGGTGTGCATGATGGCGGGGGCGGATTTCATCAAAACCTCAACCGGTAAGGAAAGCGTCAACGCTACCCTGCCCGTTTCTCTGGTGATGATCCGCGCGATCCGCGACTACTATGACCGCACTGGGTATCGCGTGGGATACAAGCCTGCGGGCGGGATTTCCAAGGCCAAGGACGCGTTGGTCTATCTGTCGCTGATCAAGGATGAGCTGGGCGACCGCTGGCTGGAGCCCGATCTGTTCCGCTTTGGCGCCTCATCGCTGCTGGGCGATATCGAGCGGCAGTTGGAACATTATGTGACAGGCGCGTATTCCGCCGGTTACCGTCACTCCATGGGCTGAGGACAAAACAATGACAGTCAAAGAGATTTTCGAAACCATGGATTACGGCCCAGCCCCCGAAAGCGCTGCCGAGGCACTGGCCTGGCTGGTCGATCAGGGCGACAAGTTCGGCCACTACATCGACGGGGCCTTCACCAAACCCGGCAAGGGGTTCGACAGCCGCAACCCCGCGACCGGAGAGGTTCTGGCCAAGCTAACCCAGGCGAAGCAAGCTGATGTGGACGCTGCCGTCGCCGCTGCCCGCAAGGCGCACCCCAAGTGGGAGAAACTGGGCGGCGCAGGTCGTGCACGGTACCTCTATGCTATTGCACGTCTGTTGCAGAAGCATTCTCGCCTGTTTGCCGTGCTGGAGAGCATGGACAATGGCAAGCCGATCCGCGAGTCCCGCGATATCGACATCCCCCTGGCGCAGCGACACTTCTACTACCACGCCGGTATGGCGCAGCTGATGGAAAGCGAACTGCCCGATGCTGAGGCCTTGGGCGTTTGCGGCCAGATCATCCCGTGGAACTTCCCTTTGCTGATGCTGGCGTGGAAGATCGCGCCTGCGCTGGCGATGGGCAATACAGTGGTTCTGAAGCCGGCCGAGTATACCTCGTTGACCGCGCTGCTGTTCGCCGACATCTGCTCGCAGGCTGGATTGCCGAAGGGCGTCGTTAACATCGTGACCGGAGACGGCGCGGTGGGCGAGATGATCGTGAACGCGGATGTGGACAAGGTTGCCTTTACCGGCTCGACCGTGGTTGGCCGCCGTATCCGCGAAGCAACCGCTGGATCAGGCAAGGAACTGACTTTGGAGCTGGGCGGAAAGTCCGCTTACGTCGTGTTCGACGACGCCGATATTGACTCAGCTATCGAAGGTTTGGTCGATGCGATCTGGTTCAATCAGGGTCAGGTCTGCTGTGCGGGTTCGCGCCTGTTGGTGCAGGAAGGCATCGCCGACCGCTTTCACGACAAGCTGCGCGCCCGGATGGATGGCTTGCGCATCGGTGATCCGCTGGACAAATGCATAGACGTCGGCGCTGTGGTGGACCCGGTTCAGCTGCAAACGATCAAGGGCATGGTCGATAGAAACACGGTTGGGCATGTGCATCAGGCCGCCTGTGAGTTACCGGAAAACGGCTGCTACTACCCTCCGACACTGATCTCGGGTCTCGAAACTTCGGACCCGCTGATGCAGGAGGAAATCTTCGGCCCGGTACTGGTCTCGTCCACTTTCCGCACTCCGGAAGAGGCGGTGGAACTGGCCAACAACACCCGTTACGGTCTGGCCGCGACGGTCTGGACCGAGAATGTGAACCTGGCGCTGGATATCGCGCCCAAGCTGGTCGCGGGCGTGGTCTGGGTCAACGCCACCAACCTGTTCGACGCCGCCGCAGGGTTTGGCGGCGTGCGCGAAAGCGGTTTTGGACGGGAAGGTGGCTGGGAGGGGCTGACGGCCTATACCAAACCCAAAGGCAAAGCTAAGCCGCTGGCCAAGGTCGAAGCGGCCATGGGCGAAGGGGCTCCGGTCGATCCCATCGACCGCACCGCCAAGATGTATATCGGCGGCAAACAGGCACGACCCGACAGCGGATATTCAAAACCAATCTGGGGCAAATCCGGCCTGCTGGGCCATGTGGGCTTGGCCAACCGCAAGGACGTCCGCAACGCGGTTGAGGCTGCGGCGGGGGCGAAAGGTTGGTCCAAAACTACCGGCCATCTGCGGGCGCAGATCCTTTATTATATCGGCGAGAACCTCTCGGCCCGCGCGGGTGAATTTGCCGCCCGTATCGACGCCTTGACCGCCAAAAAAGACGGCGCGAAAGAGGTCGAAGCCTCGATCCAGCGCCTATTCACCGCCGCCGCCTGGGCCGACAAATATGACGGTCAGGTGCATGGCGTTCCGATCCGGGGCGTGGCAATCGCCATGAAAGAACCCGTGGGCGTGATCGGCGCGCTCTGTGCGGATGAGGCACCACTGCTGGGTCTGGTTTCGGCCTTGGCCCCAGCGATTGCGATGGGCAACCGGGTGGTGCTGGCAGCGTCTGAACCCTACCCGCTGGCGGCGACGGATTTCTATCAGATCCTCGAAACCTCGGACGTGCCCGCCGGTGTGGTCAACATCCTGACCGGCAGCCACGCGGAACTGGCGAAACCGCTCGCCTCGCATCTGAACGTGGACGCGGTCTGGTCGTTCTCATCCACCGACCTATCGAAAGAGATCGAAGCCGCCTCAGCCGGGAACCTGAAACGGACCTGGGTCAATAACGCGACGGCAATCGATTGGAGCGTGGACCAGTCGCGCCGCTTCCTGCAAGCTGCGACCGAAGTCAAAAACATCTGGGTGCCCTACGGCGAGTAGGGCTCCTGCCAACGGAGGCCTACATGGATTTTTCAGGAAAGACCGTCATCGTCATTGGCGGGACCAGCGGTATCAATCGTGGCATTGCCGAGGCCTTTGCAGCCTCGGGCGCGAAACTTGCGGTGGCTAGCCGGTCGCAGGAAAAAGTGGATGATACTGTCGCGGCCCTGAAATCCACAGGCGCTCAACAGGCCATCGGAGCAGCCTTTGATGTGCGCGATCCCGAGGCCGTTGCAGAAGGCCTGGAACAGTTC
Organism: Ruegeria sp. I1; assembly: GCF_056532675.1. Taxonomy (NCBI): domain Bacteria; kingdom Pseudomonadati; phylum Pseudomonadota; class Alphaproteobacteria; order Rhodobacterales; family Roseobacteraceae; genus Ruegeria; species Ruegeria sp. I1. The sequence continues at coordinate 20,448 of NZ_JBQFNM010000010.1, forward strand.
CACGAAGCCTTGGGCGAGTTCGACGTTTTGGTTTCCGGTGCGGCAGGCAACTTTCCGGCACTGGCGGCTGAGATGTCGGTCAACGCATTCAAGACAGTGATCGATATCGACCTGATGGGCACGATCCACGTGATGAAAGGGGCCTACCCCTATCTGAAACGTCCCGGTGCTAGCATCATCAACATCTCGGCCCCGCAATCCTATCTGCCTTACGAAGGCCAATCCCATGTCTGCGCCGCCAAAGCCGGGGTCGACCAGATCACGCGCACGCTGTCGATGGAGTGGGGGATCGAAGGGATCCGGGTGAACTCGGTCGTGCCTGGCTTCATTGAAGGAACCGAGGGCGCCAAGCGCCTGACACCTTCCGAAGACGCGCATGAAGAAATACGCAAGGACATCCCATTGGGCCGCTGGGGGCAGCCGCAGGATGTGGCCAATGCCTGCCTGTTCCTCAGCTCGGACCTGGCCAGTTACATCAGCGGGACGGTAATGGCCGTGGACGGTGCACTCTATCAGCGTGGGTCGGGCAAATTCGGTCAGATGATGGGGGGTATGCTGCGCACGCAGGCAAAAGCACGGACATAATCGTTAATAGATTGTGAAGCTGTTCATATACAGCATCCAGTTTTGAAGACAGCCTTTGGCCTATCACATCGCAAGGGTGGGCCTGAAGATGCTAATACTGCCGACGGACGTCACAGACATTGCACAGCTGATCGTTATGATCGGCGTATTCGGTGCCGGGCTATACATTCTCAACTACTTTCTGTTGCAGATGGGTATCGTGCGCGGGTCGGGCGTTTTGTATCCCGTTCTGGTCATCGTTGCGGCAAGTTGCGTGCTGATCAGCATGGCGGAAGAGTTCAATCTGGCAGGATCAATTATCCAGTTGGCTTACATCCTGATCTCGGTGCTGGGCCTGTTGCGCGGATATCTCTCACATCATCTGGTGCGTTTTTCCGAACCCGAGCAGCAGTTTGTTGACAACTACCTTGAAACGCTCAAACCCCATCACGCGCGCAAGCTGCTGAATACCGCAAAGCTGATCACATACGAACCCGGCGTCACCCTGATCGAGGAAGGCATGACCAGTGACTTTCTCGCTTATGTCCTGTCAGGTCGAACAACAATCCTGAAGAACAGTCAGGTGATTAATCAATGCGGCCCAGACCAGATATTGGGAGAGTTGACCTTCGGCATCGGCCTACCCGCAACAGCCACGGTGCGCACCGATGAGCCGACGGTCTGCCTGGTCTTTGACAGCCAGCGTCTGGCCCGGGTGTTGCGGCGCAACCGCCAGATCGACGATGCGCTCAAGGCCGCGCATTTCCGGCATGCGCGCCAGAAACTGCTGAGCAGCAATAATCACACTGTCAAGGCGCGCACGATGTTGGCGGCTGCGGCCTGAGCTTTATCCGTCCAGCCCGACTGGCTTGCCCACGACAGTGAAGTGCAAACCTTCTGGGTCCAGCAGTTCACTCGCGACCCGGTTCACATCCTCCAAGGTCACCGCATTCACCTGATCGTTGCGGGTTGCAATATAGTCGATAGGCAGACCTTCCATCTGCATTCCAACCATGATCCCGGCGATCTGACCATTGCCGTCAAAGCGCAAAGGGTACGCCCCCGTCAGATAGGTCTTGGCATCATCCAGTTCTTTCTGTGTCACGCCTTCGCTGGCTGCGCGTGCCCATTCGTCGCGAATAACCTCAACCGCTTCGGCGATGCGATCATTGGAGGATGAAACCGACCCAATATAGACCGAGGCCAAATCCTTGGGCACAAGATAGGTGCCGACACCGTAAGTCAGGCCGCGCTTTTCGCGCACCTCCTGCATCAGGCGACTTTCAAACCCACCGCCGCCAAGGATGTGATTCAAGATATAGGCCGCGAAGAAATCCGGATCGTCCCGGTCGATCCCTTTCTGGGCGAACAAGGCAACCGATTGCGGCGTGTCAAAGTCGACAACGGTGACCCCGCCTTCGATCGACACTTCTGCCTTGCCCGGAATTGGCTTTGCGCTGTCAGGCAGATCAGCCAGCAATTTGTCCAGAAGCACGCCCAGTTCTTCGGCGGTGATGTCACCAACCGCACCGACATAAAGCCGGTCTTTGGCGAAGACACTGTCATACGCCTCGACCACGTCATCGCGGGTCAGGGCCGATACGCTGTCAATGGTACCTTTGCCTTCAGACCCATAGGGATGATCGCCATAGGCCATCGACGAGAAACTAAGACCCGCAATATCATTGGGGTCGTTGGCATCAGATTTAAGCCCGGATAGGATCTGCGCCTTCACCCGGTCGACCGCGTCCTCATCAAACCTGGGTTCGTGGATCGTGGTGCGCAGCAGGTCCGTCACTTCATCACGGTTCTCAGTCAGAAAGCGCGCTGAGATCGAGACGGTGTCATCGCTCGCGTTGTAACTGAATGACGCGGCCAGCGCTTCAAGCTCGCGGGCATAGGTACGGGCATCCATGTCGCCTGCACCTTCTTCGATCAAACCGCTCATCAGGTAGACCGCACCGCGTTTTTCGGGGTCATCCAGTGATGTCCCGCCACGGAAACGCAATTCCAGCGCAGTGAACGGGATCGCATGATCCTCGACCAGCCAGGCGGTGATGCCCCCGGGCGATGTCACCTCTTTGATCTCAATCTCTGCCCATGCCGGCAGTGCGACCAGAAGGGCGAACAGAGTTGTAAAAAGCCGTTTCATTGCGTCACCTCATCGTCGCGCATCAGCCAGCCGGTCACCGAGGTCTCGGGCTGCAAGACCTCGCGTGCGGCCGCGATGATCTGGTCACCGGTAACATCCTGCAGGATATCGGGCCAGGCCTGTACGTCTTCGACTGTCAGACCGCTGGCCAAGGCACGACCGTAGCGGTTGCCGATCCCATCCACATTGTCACGGGCATAGATCTGTGAGGCGCGGAGCTGCATCTTGATCCGGTCCAGATCCTCTTGGTTCACGCCTTCAGCGATGAAGTCTGCTACGGCCTGATCCATGGCGTCTTCGGCCTCTTGCAACGTTACGCCCTGCGCTGGGACAACCAGCAGATCAAAGGTCGTGTCATCCAGCGAAACGCCGCGATAGAACGCACCGGTATAAACCGCGATCTGCTGATCGAATTGCAGTTCTTCGTTCAAATAAGATGTGGTGCTGCCCCCCAGCAGTTCGGCCAGTAGGAACAACGCGGCGGCTTTCTCCTGTTCGCCCGGGTCACGTTCGGGTGCCAGATAGCTGCGGTGCACATAGGGTTGCGCCACGCGCAGGTCCTTGTAGATCAGGCGACGCTCCGCTGTCTGCGGTGGTTCCTGTGGGCGGGCGCGCTCGGCAATCTCGGGATTTGATGGGATGACGCCATAATACTGATCGGCCAACGCGCGCACTTCTTCAGGATCCACATCACCGGTGACAACCAGAATGGCGTTGTTAGGTGCATAATGGTCAGCGTAAAAGGACAGCGCGTCGTCCATGTCCAGCGCCTCCATCTCATGCATCCAGCCGATGATTGGCACGCCGTAGCCATGGTTGAGATACTGTGCCGCGCTCAGCTGTTCGCCAAACAGGGCACGTGGGTTGTTTTCGGTTCTCTGGTTCCGCTCTTCCAAAATCACGCCGCGTTCAGCGGTGATATCATTTTCTGTCAGGCGCAGATTACGCATCCGGTCGGATTCCATCTGCATCATCAGCTCCAGCCGATCCGCAGCGACGCGCTGGAAATAGGCGGTGTAGTCGTATGAGGTGAAGGCGTTGTCATCGCCGCCATTGGCTGCAACGGTCGCCGAAAACTCCCCCTGTTTCAGGGTGTCCGTCCCTTTGAACATCAGATGTTCCAGGAAATGCGCGATACCTGATACACCCGCAGGCTCATCCGCCGACCCTGCCCGATACCAGACCATATGCTGCACGACAGGCGCACGGTGGTCTTCGACCACGACCACTTCCATTCCGTTATCAAGCGTAAATGTCGTGACCGCTTCTTGACCATCCTCGGCAAAAACCGGGGTCGCGGCAATCAGGGCGGCAGAAAGTGCCAAGGCCCGAACCATGGGGCATCCTCCGTTTCGTTATGAGCATAAACTACGGTGGCGCGCGGCAGGTTCAAGTCAGATGACAAAAAGTTAAAATTTATTCATCTGGCGGTGACGAGGGCGTTTCGAGCCCGGCACGGCGGGCAGCTTCCGTCTGCGCAAAGGGATCCAACGCCTGACGTTCATAGACCTGCTGATAGCGATCCACCGGGAACAGGCGCAGGCCGGTCCACCGGCCACGACGTTGGCGGAACTCATCGTCTTCGGCCTGAACGATCTGGCGCGTGTTCGCCGGCACACCATAGCGGCTGGACGCGGTCACCAGCGCGGAATCCGAGGCCGGGATCGCCCCGTTCGGGTTCGTCGCTGCCGGTTTACCGCCCAGTGCAAGAACCGCATCTGCCTTGGGATTCGGATCTGTCAGATTGCTACCACCCGGGGTTGGGGCGGGCAGAAATGCATAATCCTTGGGTTCTGTCAGAGGTTTGACCGGCAGCACCGAGAACTCATCCGGGCCATCCCCGGGAGGCGTCAGTTCGCGCAAACCGGGGTTCGAGCACGCCGCAACTGCAGCGGCAAAGAACAAAACATAGGGTGCGCGCGACAACCGCATCAGAGTCTCCAACCAGTTTCGGACGTTTTATCGCATATCCTTCGGCGCGTCACGAGGGCTTTTTCCCGTCAAACAGAACGAGCCCGATGGCCCCTGCGAAAACAAAAACATCCGCCAAATTAAACACATACGGGTTGCTGATACCGCAGCAAGACATGTTCAGGAAATCCAGAACAAAACCGTAAAGCACCCGGTCAACCACGTTACCCAGCGCGCCACCGATCAATAAACCGCCGCAAATCAGCATCAGTTTGGACGGTGTTGAACGGCGTAGCCAGATAAAAACAGCGACACAAATCGCAACGGAGATCGCGACCAAAACCCAGCGCGCGGCATCCGAATTGCCCTGAAACAGGCCAAAGTTGATACCGCGGTTTTCACCGTATTTGAACACGACCAAAGGCGGCAAAATGTCGATACCGCCGGGCTGATCCGCCACGCGCATGACCCGAACGACCAGATATTTGCTGATCTGGTCGATCAGAATGGCCACCAGCGCAGCCCAGTAGAGCAGCCGATAGGACATCAGTGCCGGAAGTGCCGCATGCCGGTGAAGACCATCGCCAGCCCGGCCTCATCCGCCGCTGCGATCACCTCATCATCGCGCATTGAACCACCGGGCTGGATTACGCAGGTCGCTCCCGCCTCGGCGGCCTCCATCAAACCATCGGGGAAGGGGAAGAACGCATCCGACGCGACGGCGGAGCCGATTGTCAATGGCTGGGGCAAGCCCAGAACATCGGCCATGCGCTCAGCTTTCTTGGCTGCGATGAGTGCGGAGTCGACACGGCTCATTTGCCCTGCACCCACACCTACAGTTGCTCCGTCTTTGACATAGACGATGGCGTTGGATTTGACATGCTTGGCCACCTTCCACGCGAACAGAAGGTCTCGCATCTGTTCGTCGGTTGGCGCTTTCTTGGTGACCAGTTTCAGGTCATCCATGCCAACAAAGCCGTTGTCCTTGTCTTGGACCAGCAGGCCACCGGCCACCTGACGCACGGTTTTGCCACCGGCGGTCACGTCCGGCAGAGCCTCGGTTGTCAGCAGGCGCAGGTTCTTCTTGGCCGCAAAGATCGCCTTGGCCTCATCCGACGCGCCGGGGGCAATGACGACCTCGGTGAAAATCCCGGTGATTTCCCGCGCGGTTTCAGTATCGAGCGGTTGATTTAGGGCTACAATGCCCCCAAAGGCTGAGGTTCGATCGCAATCGAAGGCCGATTTATAAGCGTCGAGCAAGGTTTCACCTGTCGCAACACCACAGGGGTTGGCGTGTTTGATGATGGCGCAGGCCGCGCCCTGTGTCGGATCAAACTCTGCCACCAACTCAAAGGCCGCGTCAGTGTCGTTGATGTTGTTATAGCTCAGCTCTTTGCCCTGATGCTGAACTGCGGTCGCTACACCGGGACGGTCGCTACCATCGGTATAGAACGCTGCCTGCTGATGGCTGTTTTCACCATAGCGCAGGGTCTGTTTCAGTTCGCCGGCAAAGGCACGGCGCGTAGGCGCCTCAAGCTGCAGCGCGTCAGCCATCCAATTCGACACCGCTGTGTCATAGGCCGCCGTGCGGGCATAGGCCTTTTGGGCCAGCCACTGGCGGAACCCGTATGAGGTCTTGCCGTAATTCTCTTCCAACTGATCCAGCAGGGACGAGTAATCTTCGACATCCACAACAACACTCACAAAGGCATGGTTTTTTGAAGCCGCGCGGATCATCGCTGGGCCGCCAATGTCGATATTCTCGATGCATTCATCATAGCCTGCACCTTTGGCGACAGTGGCCTCAAACGGGTAGAGGTTCACAACCAACAGGTCGATTGCACCGATGCCATGTTCGTCCATCGCGGCGACATGGGTGTCGTTGTCACGCAGCGCCAACAAGCCGCCATGCACCATCGGGTGCAGCGTCTTGACGCGACCATCCATCATCTCGGGGAAGCCGGTCACATCGCTGATGTCCTTAACCTCAAGCCCCGCGTCACGCAGCGCCTTGGCAGTACCGCCGGTCGACAACAACTCAACCCCGCGCTCGGCCAATGCCTTTCCCAGCTCGATCAACCCGGTCTTGTCGGAAACGGAAAGCAACGCGCGGCGCACGGGGTGAAAATCTGTCATGGGTCCAAAGGTCCTTTTGGCGTCAGTCGAATTCTGGCTCGTCCCGGTGCAGGTCACGCACGGCATAGGCAGTATCCTGCGCCTTGCTCAACGTCCACTGGATGCGCGTCGCATACTCCATTGCGCGGCCAGATAGAACGATCTGTTTTGTCGCGCGTGGCTTTAGGCGGCCTTTTTCAAGGTAAACGCTTGGCTGAACGTCCAATTTTCCTATGCCATCATGGCGGAAAACCCAGATCTCACCACTTTTGAGCGCCATCGACACCGCCGCCCCGCCCAGATCAACTGCTGTATCCACATCCGGATGCAGGTGAAAACGGATATCAAAGGGCATGCCCGAGAGGCCCGAGGCGTCCATCGCCTTGTCAAACTGCCGTTTCGCTTTGTCGGTTGTGGCCAGAAGGATGTCTTCGACCGTCAGTTGACGCCCATCAAAGCGCAGCTCAAAGGTGCGCGCATGCGTCAGGCCAAAGACTTTGGCGTAGCCATCATGCCCAGTCATAAAGCGAATGCCTTCGATCGCATCCTCAAAATCAAACGGAACACTGCGCGGGGCATCGACAAGCGCCTGTTGTTCACTGCCCGGTGTCGGCTGAGCCAGACGGGCGCTGGAATAGCCGTCCAGACATAAGGTGGAATGCGACGGCGTTGCCCGGCCCGCCCGTCGCCAATCCAACCCGAAACTGGCCCCAGACCCGCAATTGACGATCAGAGGCCGACGGCCCGACGTTAGTTCAAATGCCAAGGTCGAGGCATGCGCGTTGAACGAGGCCGCACCGGATGGCGGCGGGCTGGCATCGATAACAACCGTGGTCCGTCCAGCAGAGAGGCAAGAATACCCCATCGGCAGCTCGGTCGCCGCTTTGTGCTTGACCCCGCTTTGCGCCAGCGCCTGTTCCAGCCGTCCCTCGACCCCGCGCCCGCCGCCATGGAACCGGGCCAACGCTCCATCCGCGTGGCGCAAACTGCGCAATGTGGGAGCAATCCGCTTGATCGCGCTGGCCTGCGCCACAGGTGCACCCCGGCCCACATCGTTCAGGGCGGCCGCTGTCCAGCTGAGCAGGGTGAAGACTTCCAACAACTCCTCGGGGTTGCGGGTCGGGATGCCCCCTTGCGCATCCACCTGACGTTCGCATTCCCGCGCCAGAGCGCGGACTGCCGGGTCAGCCATTGCCTCCAGCCCTTCCAAAGCCAACCCCGATTGCACCAGCCCAGCTAGCGCTTCGAACCGTGGCAGGCCCGGCGTCGCCGCATGCCAACGCTTGGACAGGAACCACGTTTGTTGCGCCAGAGACCGAAAAAACAGCTTGCTTTGGGCATCATCGACGCCGCGCAGCAAGAACAGCGCATGGTTGATCCAGCGCATAACCCGTCGGCCCGTCAGATCGGGCACCCACCCGGGCCCGCGGCCGCGGCCATGGGCAGCGATCCAGCCCCAGACCCAGCGCTGCGCCTTTTCCCGCGCGCGACTGTCTCCAACCGCAGCCAGATCATCAAGCCAGGCAAAGCCGTGGCGTTCATCGTCAAATCCAACGCTTGGGGCCGCGACCTCCCACAAACCCGTATCTTGCGCCTCGACCAGATAGCCGGAGAACAGCAGGTTTCCGGCGACCAGCTGACGCCCCCGCGCATAAGACCCAACGGTGCGCGGTTCGGGCTGTGAAACAAACCCGGTCACCGCCCGCTGCCTTTGACTTAGACGCGCATAAAACCGGTTCTGAAACCGCATCCACCGGCTGGTCATGGTGTCCGTTTCTGACATGACGCGTTTTACTCTGCCCCTTGCGCTCTGCTGGCGCTTGCGACCCAACGATAGACCGGGCTGATCGTCAAGTCATCGAAAAGCGTGACCTCAGGCGGATTTACTCAGGCAGGCGATGTAGAACCCATCCATGCCGCCGTGATCCGCCCAATAATCCGGCCGCAGGCGCAAACCGCCTTCCTCGGTGATCCAGCTGTTTTCGACCCCCGGCAGGTTCAGCGCCACGCGATCCACCACCATATCCGGATGGCTTTCCAGCGCCTCTTCGATCTGCACCTCGCCTTCGTCTGGCAACAAAGAACAGGTGCAATAAACCAACCGCCCGCCAGGTTTTAGCAGACCCCAGGCATGAGCCAGCATCTGCGCTTGAAGATCGATCAAACCACCAAATTCGGACCCATCCTTGGCAAAAGGCAGATCGGGGTGCCTGCGGATGGTGCCCGTGGCCGAACAGGGCGCATCCAGAAGGATGGCGTCATACTGACCCTGATGTTCCAGTGCGTCGCCGACAACAACCGCTGCCTTCAATCCGGTCCGTGCGAGGTTCTCTCGTACCCGCTCCATCCGCGCCTCTGAGATATCCAGCGCCGTGACATCTGCCCCGGCAGCGGCCAGTTGCATCGTCTTCCCGCCCGGCGCGGCGCAAAGGTCCAGCACCTTTTCACCCGGCTTCGGGGCCAGAACGCGCACCGGCAGGGCAGCCGCCGCATCCTGTACCCACCACGCCCCGGCCTGATATCCCGGCAAGGTCGAAACCTGACCTGCATCTTTGATACGCACCGACCCGGTTGGCAGCGTTTCACCCGACGGCGCAGATGCCCCCGGCTTGACGGTCAGATCCAGCGGAGCCCCGGCAAAATGGGCCTGTTCCATGCCGATAACAGCACCCGCGCCCCAAGCGGTGATCAGGGGATCGCGCAACCATTCGGGCAGACGTGGTACACGCATCTTGGGCCAGGCCTCAGGCCCTTCGGCAGCGACCTTGCGCAATACTGCATTGACCAGACCCTTAAGGCGACCATGCTTGCGTGACCGGCTGACAATCTCGACCATGGAATTCACCACCCCATGCGCGGCTTCGCCATTGCACAGCTCAACCGCACCAAGACGCAGCGCATTATGCACAGTCAGGGCGGGTGTCCGGTTCAAATGATTGTCGAGCAGCCGATCGGCCCGCTCCAGCCCGCGCAGCGTTTCAACGGCCAGGCGCTGCGCACGCGCGCGATCTTCGGGGCCCAGCCGGTCCAGCGCACCTGCGGCCAGGCATTCGGACAGCAACCTGCCCTCACCCAGCACCTGATCCAACAGATAGATTGCGCTGCGCCGTGCTGCTGTTGCGCTGTTTGACATGATCCCGCCTTCATATGACCTGCGCCCGCATTGCCATTGGCGGACGCGGGCGTATATCAAGGCTGTGCCCGGAAAGGAACCCGATGTCATGAGTGATGACCGCAAAGACCTGCCCCCCGCGGCCCAGCGCGCGCTGGCCGAAGCGGAAGAACGCCGCCGTAAGGCCGAAGCCAAAGCAGAGGCATTGCCCAAAGAACTGGGCGGTCGTGACGGGCCAGACCCTGCCCGCTATGGCGATTGGGAGAAAAAGGGCATCGCCATCGATTTTTAGGCGATCAGCCACGCAGCGCTTGCAGAAAATCCTGAATCAACGCGCGCTGTTTCTTGGATGTCGCCCGGTCTTCAGGCCATGTCAGCCAATAGCCATCCTTGGTCTGCAATTCTGGCAAGTCTAGCCTTTGCAATCGCCCCGATTGCAAATCCGCCTGCGCCAGAGGCACCGAGCCCAGTGTCACACCCTGCCCCTGCCGGGCTGCGGAAATCGCATGTTCCATCGAATCAAAGCTCACTTTTGACGGCGGAAGCTCCGCCCCGCCCGTTTTCCTTGCCCAGTCCCGCCAGCCCGGGCGTTCGCCACGCAGATCAATTAGCGGCGCGCCCCAAACGACACCGGGTGCGGCCATCGGCACCAGAACCTCGGACGCGATCAGCGCGGCATCGCGCCCCGGCCACGCTTCGCGCCCATAGCGGATTTGCAGCCAGGTGCGCTCTTCATCCAATGACGACCGGCGCGCAACCGAGTCTGTCATCACGCGCACCTTGGGCCGCATGTCCTGAAATCGGTCCAGACAGGGCAGAACAAGCGCATGAATGCTCGATGATAGCCCTGCAACCCGCAGCTCACGCGGGGATTTTCCGAACAAGTCCTCGGTATTGCGTTCCAACGCCTGCAAACTGTCCTGCACCAGCGGCAGATAGCTTTCACCTTCGACCGTCAGTGACACGCCGCGCGCTTCACGCACAAACAAGGACCGGCCCAGCCAGGATTCGAGGTTGGCAATCCGCTGGCTAACCGCCGCCTGCGTCAGCCCGAACTCTTTTGCCGCCGCTGAAAACCCACCGAGCCGGCCAGCAGCTTCGAACACCCGCAGCCAGTCCAGGGGCGGCAATCCGATCTTTTTCTTAGCCATAAGTTTTTCCGAGCCTCAGCCGAAAGAAGGATTAATTGTCGTAATGCCATGAACATCGTATCTGCTCAACCAAAGCTCGCGCCGAACAGGAGACCCCCCATGCTGCGCACCGCCACTCACACCGCCTCTGTCGTTACTGTTGTGTTTGACAGCGGAACCGAGGCCCGCTTTCACGCCATCTGGCTACGCGACAACGCGCTGGACCCGGACACCCGTGCGCCCGGCAATGGCCAGCGCCTGATTACTATCAGCGACATCCCCTCCGACGTCTCGGTCAGCGCGGTGCAAGTTGTTGCGGGCGATCTACAGGTCACGTTCCGGCCCGAGGGCAAAACAGTCACCTTTCCTGCCGACTGGCTGGCTGAACATTGCTATGACGGCGATCATGATGGTGCACTGGGCCGCGTCGCGCCCGGCATCACCACATGGGAGCGTGGCATCGATGCGCCCAGCGGTGACTGGTCTGAGGTTCATGCGAATCCTTCCGCCAAGCGCAACTGGCTGGCAGCGGTGGCTGAATATGGCTTTGCCAAGCTAACCGGCGGCCCGACCGAGGCGGAATCGCTGCTGAAAGTGGTCGACCTGTTCGGCTATGTGCGCGAAACCAACTATGGCCCCTATTTTGAGGTTCGAACCGAAGTGAACCCGACCAACCTGGCCTATACCGGGCTTGGATTACAGGCCCATACCGACAACCCTTACCGCGACCCGGTGCCCACACTGCAAATCCTCTATTGTCTTGAAAACTCCGCCGAAGGCGGCGATTCCATCGTGGTTGACGGATTCCGCGCGGCCGAAAAGCTCCGTGATCAGAACCCCGTAGGCTTTGCCCTGCTGGCAGGCTACCCGGCCCGGTTCGAATACAAAGGCTCAGACGGGGTCTGCCTGCGGTCGCGCCGCCCGATGATCGAACTGTCCCCGGATGGAGAGTTGATTGGCATCCGCTTCAACAACCGCTCCTCGGCCCCGTTTGTTGACGTGCCCTTTGACAAGATGGAAGCCTACTACGCCGCCTATCGCCAATTGGCCGAAATCATCGATGACCCGGCGATGGGCGTGTCGTTCAAACTGGAACCGGGCGAAAGCTTTATCGTCGACAACACCCGCGTGCTGCATGCGCGTCTGGGCTATTCCGGTGCGGGATCACGTTGGCTGCAGGGGTGTTACGCAGACAAAGATGGCTTGCTGTCGACCTTGGCCGCGATGGAAATGGCCCAGCCGGAGGCGGCGGAATGAAACCTGATTTCACGACGCTGAGCCGCGACAATATCGTGGCTTTCATCGGCGACATCTTCGACCGACGCGGCGGCGAAGAGTATCTGGGCGAACCTGTCACCATGGCCGAACATATGCTGCAGGGCGCCACAATCGCAGAACAGAACGGCATGGCCGAAGAGATCATCGTGGGCGCGTTGCTGCATGACATCGGCCATTTCACCTCCGAGTTCGGCACGTATCATCCCGACGACACCGAGGACCGCCATCACGAGGATGCCGGGGCTGAAGTGCTAGAGCAGTTCTTCCCCTCGGTCATCACCGATTGCTGCCGATATCACGTTGCGGCCAAGCGCTATCTCTGCGCCACCAAGCCGGAATATTTCAACCGGCTGTCCGCCGCCTCGGTCCATACGCTGGAATTGCAGGGCGGCCCGATGAGCGCCGTAGAGGTCGCGGAGTTCGAGGCCAATCCAAACCTGAAAGAGATCATTCAGGTTCGCTACCTCGACGAAGCAGGCAAACGCGCTGATATGGAAACACCGGATTTCGCTCATTTCGCGCCGATGGTGCAGCGCATGGTCGATCGTCATCTGAAGACCGATTGACGCAATCACAAGCGACTACCGAGGGCAACAAACACTTGTCCTCGCTGGTGCTGCGCAGGGCTACAGTCCCAGAACATCCACCATGTCATACTGACCCGGCGATTTCCCCTGTCCCCAAAGCGCGGCTTTCAATGCGCCTCTGGCAAAGATTGCGCGGTCGGTTGCCAGATGGCGCAGAACAATACGTTCGCCCGGTGCTGCGAACAAAACGTCATGTTCTCCTACAATGTCACCACCACGAATAGCGTGAAACCCGATATCGCCACGTTTGCGCGCCCCGGTGATACCGTCGCGGCCCCGATCCGAGACATCGGCCAGCTTGACTCCACGCCCCTCGGCAGCAGCCTCGCCCAGCATCAGCGCGGTGCCCGAGGGCGCATCGACCTTGTGGTGGTGGTGGCCTTCGATGACCTCGATATCGAAGTCTTCATCCAGCGCGGCGGCGACTTTTTTGGTCAGTTGCACCAGCAGGTTGACGCCGAGGCTCATATTGCCCGCCCGTACGATCACCGCGTGGCGCGAGGCGGGTTCCAGCGCGGCGATCTGTTCGTCGCTCATGCCGGTGGTACCGATCACGTGGACACAGCGCGCCTGTGCCGCCAATGCTGCGAATTCCAACGTCGCCTCGGGTGCTGTGAAATCGATCACGGCCTGCGCCTGCGCAAAGGCTTCCAACGGGTCATCGGTGACTGTGACACCCAGCGCCTGACCGCCCATGGCCTCACCTACATCCTGACCGATCCAATCATGGCCCGCGCGCTCGACCACGCCGACCAGACGCGCCTGATCGCTGTCGCTGACGGTCTTGATCAGCATCTGCCCCATACGGCCCGAAGCCCCTGTGATAACGATCCCCGGAATATGGGTCATGGCGGTGTTCCCTTGCTGCAAACTGCTCAAAGCCTCCTACCCGGTTCGCGCCCGCTTGGCAAAGCCCTGCTTTGCGCTTAGATCGGGGTTTATGGCAAAGAACAAATTCCACGATGGCCCCGGCCCGTCCCAACGACAGCTGCGAGTCGGCGAACTGATCCGCCGCACCCTGTCCGAGGTTCTGGCGCGCGGAGATGTCCACGATCCCGACCTGAACCGCATGTCGATTACTGTGGGTGAGGTGCGCACCTCGCCCGATCTTAAGATCGCCACCGCCTATGTGCTTCCACTCGGGGGCAAGGGGCAGGAGGACGTGATCGAACTGCTTGCCCGTAACAAGGGTGAGCTGCGGCGCGTGATAGGCAAGAAACTGAACCTGAAATTCTCTCCCGATCTGCGGTTCCGTCTGGATGACACGTTTGACCGTCTGGACGACACCCGCCGCATGTTCGAACAGGACGCGGTACGCCGCGATCTGGACGAGTGATCCGGTCACTGACCATTTTGGGCGCGGTTCTCTGGGCCGTGCAAGCGGGTGCGGTGACCTGTGAGAAGGTCACGCATCAGGACAAGCGCTATACGATCTGCGAGGTAGATGCCGCCAGCGAAGACCTGCGACTGTTTCTAAACGATGAAAACGGCGATCTGCTTGGGCACTTTTCCTCGGTCAACGAAGCGCTTGAACCCGGTGGCAAACGCCTCGTCTTTGCGATGAACGCGGGCATGTATCACGACGACCGGTCGCCCGTGGGCCACTATGTCGAGTATGGTCAGGAACAGATGCGCGTGATTGCCAATCCGGGCCCCGGCAATTTCGGTTTGTTACCCAATGGCGTGTTCTGCATCCGCGACGGGCGTGCCGATGTGTTTGAGACGTTGGAGTTTGTCGAACAGGCCCCGCAGTGTCGTTTTGCGACTCAATCCGGTCCGATGCTGGTGATCGATGGCGAACTACACCCACGCTTTCTGCCCGATTCCACCTCGGTCTATGTGCGTAATGGGGTCGGCACCAGCGCGGATGGGACGCGCGCAGTGTTCGCGATCTCTGATGACTACGTCACTTTTCACGAATTCGGCAGCCTGTTCCGGGATGTTCTGGAAACACCAAATGCGCTGTTCTTCGACGGCAATATCTCTCGCATGTATGAACGTGCCAGCAACCGGTCGGATGTCGGGTTCTCGTTGGGGCCCATCGTAGGCGTGGTCGAGGATATGCCTGTAAATTGACAGCGTCTGGGCGATCCGCTAACTCGCGCGCCTCAGCAAGATTCTAGGTGCAAAATGGGACGCAAACGCAAAGGTCGCGATATCTCTGGCTGGCTGGTGGTGGACAAGCCCGCCGGCATGACCTCGACCGCGGTGGTCAACAAGGTGCGTTGGGCGATGGACGCCAAGAAGGCGGGGCATGCAGGGACGCTAGACCCTGAGGCGACTGGGGTTCTGGCCGTGGCTCTGGGTGAGGCGACCAAGACCGTTCCCTATATCACAGATGCTTTGAAAGCCTACACCTTCACTGTGCTTCTGGGTCAGGCCACCAATACCGACGATGCCGAGGGTGAGGTGATTGCACAATGCGATATGCGCCCCTCGGATGACGAGATCAAGCAGGCGCTTTCCCCGTTTCTGGGCGACATCATGCAGGTGCCACCTAAGTTCTCGGCGGTGAAAATCGACGGGCAGCGCGCCTATAAGCTGGCCCGCGATGGCGAGAATGTGGAACTGTCCGCTCGCCCCTTGTGGGTCGAAGAACTCATACTGGTTGATCGCCCCGACGATGACCATGTGGTGCTGGAGATGACTTGCGGCAAAGGGGGCTACGTCCGCTCCATCGCGCGTGATCTCGGTGAGGCTTTAGGCTGCTACGGCCATGTTCGCGAGCTGCGCCGCATCTGGTCCGGCCCGTTCGAGGCCGAGGATGGCCTGTCCATCGAGCAGATCGACGAGATGGCCAAGACCACCGCGCTGGACGACTACCTGCACCCGCTGGAAACCGGCCTGTCGGACCTGCCCGAACTGAAATGCACCCCCGAAGGCGCCACCCGCCTGCGCAACGGTAATCCGGGTATGGTTCTGGCCTCAGACGCAAAATACGGCGATGAGGCCTGGGCCTCGCTCGACGGCAAAGCCGTGGCGGTGGGCATCTATAAATCGGGCGAATTGCATCCTAGCCGGGTGTTCGTTGCCTGACCCACGTGCTAGGCGATGGGCATGATCACTCGAACCCACACCAAGGGCGATGCGCCATCAACCGCTGTTTATTCTGATTGCGAAAACTATCGCTATAGCCTCACCCGAATCTGGGATCCCGAGGGTCGCAAGGCGCTGTTTGTGATGCTGAACCCGTCGACCGCGACTGAGGTGCAGAATGATCCCACGGTTGAACGCTGTGAACGCCGCGCGCGCGCTTTAGGCTTTGGGGCGTTTCAAGTGACAAACATCTTTGCTTGGCGCGATACCGACCCACGCAAGATGCGCGCCGCTGTCGATCCGGTAGGCCCCGAGAACGACGCGGCCATTCTGGATGGCGTTCAGTGGGCCGATCAGGTCATCGCCGCCTGGGGCACCCATGGCGCGCATCTGGAGCGCGGACCAACAGTGGAAACCCTGCTGCGGAACACCGGGCACCCTCTGTTCCATCTGGGTCTGACGAAAGACGGCCACCCGAAACATCCGCTGTATATCGCATACACCCAACAGCCCGAAGCCTGGTGACAAAGGGTTAACCACACCTCCAGCTTGGCTTTGACCAAGCAACAGGCCGGATGGGATAGTCCATCCTCGGAGCAGTTTGCTTTCGGAGGGTTCCCATGTTTCTGGCCGGACTAATTGGATTGGCAGCCGTTGGTGGCGCAGCATATGCGATTGGCGATGTTCTGACCTCGGAAGAAGACGAGCGGGACGAAGACGAACCGCAGGACAATATTGCCGACGACATCCCCGAAGGTGAGTTTCTGGAGGTCGGCGAAAATGTCGATCCACCCGCGACAGAATACATCCCCGACATTTCAACAGGTACGGTGATTTCCGAACATCTGGGCGATCTCGTGATCGCAGGAACGGATGGCGTGGATGAGATCACCGGGCAGGAGGGCGACGACCAGATCAACGGCTATGCCGGCGATGACCTGATCAACGGCGGATGCGGCAATGACGTTTTGCATGGCGGCGATGGGCAGGACTTGATCTCAGGCGGTCATGGGGAGGACACGCTGCACGGTGAAGATGGTGACGACCTGCTGTTCGGCAATCAGGGCGACGACCTACTTGCGGGTCATTTCGGTGACGATGAACTGGACGGTGGCGCGGGCGACGATACGCTCTACGGTGGTCAGGGCGATGATGAACTGGCGGGTGGCAAAGGCGATGACGCGCTGCATGGCGGATATGGCGATGACAGGCTGACGGGGGGCGCGGGCAACGACGCGCTATTCGGGGGCGATGGCGATGATCTGCTGCTTGGCCGTGACGACGGAGGGTTCGACCAGACCGACTTTCTGAACGGGGGTGATGGCGAAGATACCATCGTGGCCCATACATCAGATGTGGCCAATGGGGGCGACGGGGCTGATAACATTGTCCTAAGTTCGGAGGCCGAGGATGTCACCATCATGGGCTTTGAACCGGGAGACGACAAATTGTTTATCACCTGGGAAGACCAGACCAATCCCGACATTCAGATCGAACGGGATGAGGACACTCCCAACCTGACCCGTATCGTGGTTGACGGAGAAGAGGTTGCCCAGGTCTTTGGCGCTGACGGCATCAGCCTTGATGATATTCAGCTGATCACCGAGGCCGAACTGGCCCAATATGGATCGATAGGCTAGGGCCCCAGAAACCCTTTGCCATTCCTTTCAAAAGCGCCTATACGCGCCCATCCGCATCGGAATCGGTGCGGTTTTCTCCATGGGCCTGCGCTGGACGACATCCCGGCCTGCGCCATTAACTCTAACCTTTGAAGGAGACCCCGATGTCGATCACTGCCGCTGAAAAAACACGCGTCATGAAAGAATTCGCAACCAAGGACGGCGACACCGGTTCGCCAGAAGTCCAGGTTGCCATCCTGACCTCGCGCATCAACACCCTGACCGAGCACTTCAAGACCCACAAGAAAGACAACCACGGTCGTCGTGGTCTGCTGAAAATGGTTGCCCAGCGCCGTAAGCTGCTGGACTACCTGAAGGGCAAAGAAGAAGCGCGTTACCAGGACCTGATCAAAAAGCTGGGCATCCGCCGCTAAGGTTGGATCTCACCGCTTGCAGAATTCAAACGCCCGCCACTTTGGCGGGCGTTCTTGGTTTCCGGCCTAGATCGCCTGCCACTTTTTGTAGGTATCAACCGCCAGCGCGGTATCGATTACGAACATCGCCACCGCAGCGACCATCGCGACCATCGACAGCCAGAACGATCCGCTGGCCGAAGCCAAAGCCAGTGTCATGCCGCCCACGCAGGTGGCAATCGCGGCCGCCTTTTCCAGACCGCTCATATCGGTCAGAACGATACCTGCCAGCTTGGTGAAGCCGACCGATGCTTTGGCCACGCCCAGCATGGCCTTCATCTTGGCGACATCACCGCCTGCTTTGCCAGCCTTTGCGATGGCACCTGCATGGCGGGCAATCGGTTTGCTACATTTGACAGCGATACCGGCACCTGCCTTTGTCACGGTTTTGCTGCCTAGCGCTTGATAGACCCCCAAGGCGGCCATCGCCATGGTGATGATATCGGCAAAGGCCTTTGCTGCCGCGCCGATAAACGTATTCAATGCAGCCTTTTTCTTCTGGCTTTTGCTGGACCCAAGAGGTGCGCCCAGCAATGGCGTATTGCCTTGCATCAGGATTAGGCTGTCCGCCGTTTCTTCAATCGAGAAAGGCGCATCATCGATCGGGACAGTCGCGGCATCAGCTTCGGAGATCGGGTCCGGCGACAGGAAACGCGCCTTAATCTGTGCCTGCTGTTCTTCGGGAAGCGACCGGATATCGGCCCCCTCGTCAGAGTTATAAAGCTCTTGCCACGCGCTTTCCATGATCGCAGCAACATCCGCGTCACTTGGCTCGGCGGTTGGCGCGGCGGTCATCAGCGGCATTTCAGTAGTTTCGTCTATATCAATATCCTCGACCGCATCTTCGGGAAGATTGTCGAGCATATCGACAAATGATTCATCGAACACATCGGGATTGAATGAAATGCCTGAGGCGGAATGAAGCTGCATGAGAAAACCTTTGCTAAACTATGAAACAACAACGCGGGTAGAATAGACGGGTTTTGGATTTTCTCTGTGGTTAACCTCACACATAAAAAACGCCCGCCAAATAGGCGGGCGTTTCATTTTCTCATGGCTTAAGGTGTTTTACATCTTCGCCTTTTCTGATTTCAGTGCCAGCCACAGGCAATAGCACATGATCAGAACCACCAGTGTAAACGGTATGCCCGTAGACACCGCAGCACCCTGCAGGGCGGACAGTCCGCCACCCAGCAACAGCGCGATGGCGACCAGACCTTCGAGCGTGCACCAGAAGACCCGCTGGATCACCGGCGCGTCCATCTTGCCGCCTGCGGTGATCGTGTCGATCACCAGCGAGCCCGAATCCGACGAGGTAACAAAGAACACCACGATCAGGACCAACGCGATGGGCGCGACGATCCCGTAAAGCGGCAGCTCTTTCAGGAAGCCGAACAGGGCACCTTCGGGCGCATAGCTGTCGATCACTGTGGCACGCACTCCTTCGGCTCCACCCGCGTTCAACATGTCGATGGCGGCGCCGCCAAAAGTTGACATCCACAGCGCGCAGACCGCTGTCGGAGCCAGTAGCGCGCACAGGATAAACTCACGCACCGTGCGGCCCTTCGAGATGCGGGCGATGAACATGCCCACAAAGGGTGACCACGCGATCCACCAGGCCCAGTAGAAGGTTGTCCAACCATGGAAGTAACTCGTGTCCTCGCGCCCGAATGGGTTTGACAACGCGGGTAAATGCGTCACGTAATCCACCATGACGTTGAAGTACCGGGCGATGGCGGTGCCGACGCCGGTCACGACGATCACAAAGATGAACAAGCCAACGGCCATGATCATATTGATCTCGCTCAGCCGTTTGACACCTGCATCCATGCCCATCAGAACCGACCCCAAGGCGATCAGCGTGATCCCGATGATCAACAGAACCGTCACGGTCGGGCTGGGTTCGATACCAAACACCTCGTTCAGACCAGCAGCAACCTGTTGCGCGCCCAGACCCAGCGAGGTTGTCAGACCGAACAATGTGGCAAATACCGCCAGCGTGTCGATGAGGTGACCCCACCAGCCCCAGACGCGCTCACCCAGGATCGGGTAGAAAGCCGACCGCAGGGTCAGCGGCAGGTCCAGATTATAGGCAAAGATCGCAAGGCTCAGACCAACAGCTGCGTAAACGGCCCAACCTTCCAGGCCCCAATGGTGGATCGTGCCCACAATACCGGCGTATTCATTGCCCGGAACCGCGATGTCGATACCCAATGGCACAGCGTTACCGCCTTCGGCAAAATTGTAGTAGACCGGTTCCATCACGCCAAAGAACAACAGACCGATGCCAATACCGGCGGCGAACATCATCGCAATCCATCCGGCATAGGAATAGTCAGGTTTGGCATCCTTGCCCCCGATCCGCACCTTGCCAACCGGCAGGACGATCAGAACAAGACAGAACAGGGTGATTGCATCGACTGAAAGCACCAGAAACCAGTCAAACGTACTGGTCAGCCAGGGCCGCAGCCAGCCAAAAAACGTAGCAGCGGATTCCTGATTGGCCAAAGCGATCAGAACGAACGCAAAGATCAAGATACTTGAGATCAAAAAGACAGGATTGTGGATGTCGAGACCGAAGGGGCGGACATTGTCCTGCCCCAGCTCGTATTCGGTCTCAAAATCATAGATCCGTGGATCCGGATCCAGCATTTTCTTGGTTTGAGCCATTCGACTTTCCCTCAGTTTGCTAGGTGCAAACGCCAAGGTCTTCGGTCGGAGGCGGCATCTGTTTTTGTGTTACCTTGGCGCGTTACCGTCCTCACGACCATAGGTCTTGTAGGCCAAGCCTACACTGTCACTAAATTTACACAAAACTATTCTGCTTTTCGAATGTATCTTTTGTCCTGTGGTATCGGGTTAAGGTGCATCGACAGCACCGCTGGACTTTCGCCCCAATGCTGCGCGTAACCGATCATGCAACGTTAGAAATTCATTGAATTGAACCTCCCCGCCGTCCAGAATCTCGGCCTCCTGAACCTCCATGCTGAAGGTTGCGTGCATAGGAACCTGCCCATCGATGACAAACGTCTCGTACCTGGTTGGTGCAATCGCTAGACGACCGATCAGACGCACATGCTCATAGTAGCCGGCCGGGGCCCAGTGATCTGAAAGCAGGAGCCGGATCATCTGGTTGGGCGGCGGCGGCGGCAGATGGCTGCACATGCCGGGCTGAGGCACCAGATAGGCAACCGTGCGACCCTGTTCATCAGGCGGTACGGGGATGACGTAGCCCGCGATCGAAATGATCTGATCGTCGAGCACAGGGTTGCCTGTGATATTGGCAGTCTCGCGCCGCTGGATCACCGCCTCGCGCTGAGACATGAGCCAGTCGATATCGATTTGATCAGCAGCCAGGGCGGCTTCGGTTTCGACCAACATCTCTTGCCATTGCTGCCGTTCCCCTGCGCTGCCGACATTCTGTTCCAGCCGCCCACGCAACCGCAGCGCAAACCTGATGTCATCGGCCTGCTCATCATTGAGATCACGAAAAGGATCTTCGAAGACCTGCGCTGCGGGGTCAGGCAAGGCGGACCACTCAATAGGTTTGACGGGCGCTGCTAGTGATGAAACGCCTGAAAGGGCCAATATGATGACGGTCAGAAACCGCTGGCAAAAGGTCATCGCATCCTCAGTTATCAGATATGTATGACCATGTATGCAATCCTACGCCGTTTGCCATGGCGTTCATTTGGGTGGGCCTATAGATGCAGGATGGCGACCCGCCGCTGCTTTGTTCGGTTTCGCTTCCCTTCGGCCCCAATCTCCTGTATGCGCGCGCTATCTGAGACGTTGTGCCCTGACCCCGGCACTCGAATGGAAGATAAAGTGGGGTCGGCGGCAATGGGGCCGCCATGCAAACCGGAGACCCGCAGGGGCGGGAGTGCTCCGTTCTAGGATACGCATATGTTTGATGTAACGAAGAAATCAATGCAGTGGGGCGAGGAAACGCTGACACTGGAAACCGGCAAGGTTGCCCGTCAGGCCGACGGCAGCGTGATTGCCACGCTGGGCGAAACCAGCGTCATGGCAAACGTGACCTTTGCACGGGCGCAAAAACCCGGTCAGGACTTTTTCCCGCTGACCGTCCACTATCAGGAAAAATACTATGCCGCCGGTAAAGTTCCGGGCGGCTTCTTCAAGCGCGAGGCGCGCCCGACCGAGAAAGAGACGCTGACCGCGCGTCTGATCGACCGTCCGATCCGCCCGCTGTTTGTTGACGGCTTCAAAAACGAAGTTCTGGTGATGTGCACCGTGCTGTCCCACGATCTGGTCAACGATCCCGACATCGTTGCAATGATCGCTGCATCCGCTGCCCTGACCATTTCCGGCGCGCCGTTCCGTGGCCCGATCGCTGGTGCCCGTGTTGGGTTTGAGGATGGCGAATACGTCCTGAACCCGACCGTCGACGACATGCAGGACCTGCGCCTGAACCCCGAACAGCGTCTGGATCTGGTTGTCGCTGGCACCAAAGACGCCGTGATGATGGTTGAATCGGAAGCCTACGAGTTGTCCGAGGCGGAAATGCTGGGTGCCGTAAACTTTGCTCATGAGCAGATCCAGCCGGTGATCGACCTGATCATTTCGCTGGCCGAAGAAGCCGCAAAAGAACCGTTTGACTTCCAGGCGCCGGATTACTCTGAGCTGTCCGCTGCCGTTAAGGCCGCCGGTGAAGAGCAGATGCGTGCCGCATTCGCGATCACCGACAAGCAAGAGCGCACCGCCGCTGTTGCCGCTGCCCGTGAAGCGATCAAGGAAGCGCTGACCGAGGAACAGCTGGAAGACGGCAACCTCGGTTCCGCGATGAAAAAGCTGGAAGCCGGCATCCTGCGCGGCGACGTCGTCAAGGGTGGCAAGCGGATCGACGGTCGGTCGACCACCGATATCCGTTCGATCGTTGCAGAAACCTCGATGCTGCCGCGTACACACGGTTCCGCCCTGTTCACCCGTGGTGAAACTCAGGCGCTGGCCGTGACTACGCTGGGCACTGGCGACGATGAGCAGTTCATCGACGCGCTGCATGGTAATTTCAAATCGAACTTCCTGCTGCACTACAACTTCCCCCCCTATTCGGTTGGTGAAGTTGGCCGCGTGGGTGGCCCCGGTCGACGTGAGATCGGCCACGGCAAGCTGGCATGGCGCGCCCTGCAGGCGGTGCTGCCTGCGGCGACCGACTTCCCTTACACGATCCGTATCGTGTCGGAGATCACCGAATCCAACGGCTCCAGCTCAATGGCATCGGTCTGCGGCGGTTCGCTGTCGATGATGGATGCGGGCGTTCCGCTGAAAGCCCCGGTTGCCGGTGTGGCCATGGGTCTGATCCTGGAAGATGACGGCGAATACGCCATCCTGTCGGACATTCTGGGTGATGAAGACCACCTGGGCGACATGGACTTCAAGGTGGCGGGTACCGAAAACGGCATCACATCGCTGCAGATGGACATCAAGGTTGCGGGCATCACGCCCGAGATCATGGAGAAAGCCCTGGCGCAAGCCAAGGACGGCCGGATGCACATCCTGGGCGAGATGGGCAAAGCCCTGTCCGAGACCAATGAATTCTCGGTACACGCCCCGCGCATCGAGACCATGAACATCCCGACCGACAAGATCCGTGAAGTGATCGGCTCGGGCGGTAAGGTCATCCGCGAGATCGTCGAGGTTTCGGGGGCCAAGGTCGACATCAACGACGATGGCGTCATCAAGATCGCCTCGCCCGATGGTGAATCGATCAAAAAGGCCTATGAGATGATCCACTCGATCGTCGCCGAGCCGGAAGAAGGTCAGGTTTACACCGGCAAGGTCGTCAAGATCGTCGACTTCGGTGCTTTCGTAAACTTCTTTGGCAAGCGCGACGGTCTGGTGCACGTGTCCCAGATCGAAAACCGCCGCCTGAACCATCCGTCGGATGTTCTGAAGGAAGGTCAGGAAGTTAAGGTCAAGCTGCTGGGCTTTGACGACCGCGGCAAGGTCCGTCTGTCGATGAAAGTGGTCGATCAGGAAACCGGCGAAGAAGTCGTGCCCGAGAAGAAAGAAAAGAAAGAAGACGCAGAATAAACCGCCCTTTCTTTCGATATCAAAGGCCCCGGTTTCGACCGGGGCCTTTTTACATGGTGGGTTGTGGTAGCGCGCTTCCCTACAGGTGCTCAGTTCATTCCCGATGTCGGCTTCGAGCCCAAAGTGCCACATGCTGCGCACTGCACCAATGACGGCTTTTAATTTCGGGGCGTTACTCTGCCGCGCGGCACAGGTATGTCTCCAACCATGTTGAACTCCTTTATACTCGCAACCGTTACTCTGGCTGGAGCGGTCTTGATCTGGCCCCGGCTGGCCAATGCGCAACTGTGGCGCGCCACCATCACACCCTTGGCGTCGATCATTGGCAGCGGTTTTCTTGTTCTGGGACCCATTCTCGATGTGAGCTTTGGAGGTTATGCGCCGCTTGTGATGATCGGTCTGTGTGCGGTGGCCTATCTGTTTGGCACTGCGATCCGGTTCAACATCGCCGACATTGACCGTCAGCCGCACACCTCCCCGGTCATAAATGCGCTCGAAACGATGTCGTCCTGTGTCCTTGCCTTCGCATTCGTGGTATCCGTTTCCTATTACCTCAACCTGTTTGGGGCATTTGGCGTTAGCTTGACGCAGCTTGATGACGCGTTCCACGCCAACCTGCTCACCAGTGCGGTCTTCCTCCTGATTCTGTTTACGGGTCTGACGCGTGGCTTTGCCGCGCTGGAACGGATGGAACAGATTTCCGTGGGGTTGAAGCTTGCCATCATCGCGGGCTTGCTATTTGGCCTTGCCGTTCATTTTGGCGACGTGGCGGGGCAACACGCGCTGCAATTCGAGACACCGCAGGTCACGGGCTGGACCGCCTTCACGCTCATGGCCGGGTTGATCGTCACGGTTCAGGGATTTGAAACATCGCGCTATCTGGCCGGAACCTACGATGCCGCGACTCGCATCCGCTCCATGCGCTTGGCGCAGGTGCTGTCGACCGGCATTTACTGTCTGTATGTCGGATTGTTGACCTTTGCCTTCGAGACCGATCCGGAGTCGCTAGACGAAACCGCGATCATCGACCTCATGCAGGTTGTTGCCCCAATCCTGCCGCTGCTTTTGGTCGTGGCGGCGTTGAGCGCGCAGTTCAGTGCCGCTATTGCAGATACCAGCGGATCAGGCGGTTTGATTGCAGAAGTGAGCGGCGGGTTTGTCTCTGAAAAGTTGGCTTATGCTTTACTAGTTGCTGCTGGTCTTACGCTGACCTGGACCGCCAATATCTTTGAAATCATCAGCTATGCGTCGCGGGCCTTTGCGCTTTACTATGCGCTTCAATCCATGGCCGCCACGATCCGCGCCGCAAGATCCCGCGATCCTGCACGCATGGTGTTCTTTACAGCCTTGGCTTTGCTCGGGTGTGCTATCGCTGTCTTCGGCACCCCGGTCGAATGAAAGGCGGACCTTTGTGGACGAAGCAGTGAAAGGCAGCTTCGTCGGCATCGCTACAATCGACCGTCCACTGAATGGCACAGTATTTCTCGCGCCGCTCCGCCGACGAAACAACCGCACCGCGGATTGGTAAATCAATTGTTAACTCTTATCGCGTGTATTTGCTCAACCTTAAGGTTTGTTTTGTCAATTCCAGGGATGCCTTTCGATCGTGGCCTCAGTTACCGTATTCGAAATCAGTGCGGACCCGTTCAGCAATCGCAGCGTCGACATCACGCAGGCGTATTCGGTTGAGATCATCGACAATGATGCCTTCCTCCAAGACCCTGACCCAGACAGCGCCCAACTTGATCTGACATCCCTGCCCGGGTTTTCGGGCTCCTCCCAGAACTTCAGCACATTCGAAAGCTACACCGGCACGGTCAACGGGGCGCCGGTGCGCTTTACCCTGATCCAGTTCAGCAACCCGCGATACATCATCGTCACCTCGGGGCAGGCTGCGCTGGGTGACACAATCTCGGATACCGGCTTTGCTGGAACCGCTCAGTCGGCGGCGTATCAATCCCTGCCCTCCTTCGTGTGTTTCACGTCGGGGTCTCTGATCCTGACACCCAATGGCCTCCGCAAGGTCGAGACGTTGCAACCCGGCGATCCGGCCTGCGTTGCCCAAGGTCAAACCAGCACCATCCGCTGGATCGGCCGACGTCGCCTAAGCCGCCTCGATTTGCAGGCCAACCCCCATTTATGCCCGGTTCGGATCAGGGCAAACAGTTTTGGCCACGGTTGCCCGCGCCGCGATTTGCTGGTCTCTCCACAACACCGGATCGCCGTCACGTCCCCCGTCATGGAGCTGACACATTGCGAACCGCTCATGCTGGCCACAGCCAAAGCGCTGATCAATCAGAACACTATAACGCAGGAAACACCCGAGAACGGTGTTGAATACATCCACATCCTGTTCGACCGGCATGAGCTGGTGAATGTAGAAGGACTGTGGTCTGAATCCTTTTTTCCCGGCGATACAACCGTCAATACAATGGCTCCTGCAACCCGCCGAGAATTGTTCGAACTGTTTCCGGATCTTTCGAAAGGGGCAGTAGGCTACGGTTCAACAGTGCTACCTGTGCTGAAAAACTACGAGGCGCGAGCGCTGCAATCCGTTCTCACCGCGCCACAGTTGGAGATGCAGCACCACGCCCAAGAGAAAGCGGCGTAACGCATACGACACCAATTGCCCTGCACCGCGGAATCGACACACCTCCAATCGAGGGATGCAGGAACAACTTGGAACAGGAATTTATTCCCTCACCAGCTTCCAATTTAGAGTGATCCAACGTGAAGGCCCGCTGCCTTTTCTTCTGATCTTGCCCGCTCATATTGCTGCGAGAAATCAATCGGAACAAAGGACAACGATCATGGTCATTCGCGGTATTCTGGCATCGGCAACCCTGGCCCTTGCCGCAACGCATGCCTCAGCTCAAAGCCTGACTGATGGTGCATATATACAGGGGTTTCTGGGCTATAGTCAGCTTCAGGACAGTGACTTCTCCGGCACGATCGGAGGCGCAACACAATCTGTCGATACCGATTTCGATGCAGGCTATGGCATTGGTATCGCGATCGGCAAAGAAATTCCGCAATGGTCAAATGACCGGATCGGCACTCGCCTGGAGCTGGAACTGTCCTATCGCGACAATGATGTCGATGGCGTAAACTTCTCGGGCAACGGGCCAGCGCCAGAAGGCAATATTTCGGGCGATATCGCGCAAACCTCTTTGTTTGCCAATGTTCTGCTTGATTTCAAACAGTCCGGTAAGGTTACCCCGTTTGCTGGCTTTGGGCTGGGCGCTACCTATTCTGACATCGACTTTGCTTACGGCCCGGGCGTCGTTCTTGATGACAGCGATACCAACTTCGCTGCTCAATTGATCGCGGGTGTGGCCTATGAAATCAACGCGTCCACCGCCTTCACGGTTGATGCCCGTTATTCACGCGCTTTCGATGTGTCGTCGGCCCGCTTGGCCCCCAACGGCGCGCTGACTGGCACGGTCGAAGATGATCTGGATACGTTCAGTGTGAACTTCGGGCTGCGCTACAGTTTCTGATCCGCTAAAGTTCTGCGGCCGCGTGCACCCCTGAGGGCCCGAAGCCACTTGCTTCATCTGGCCACAAATATCCTCGGGGGGAGTCGCGCCACTAGGCGCGACGGGGGGCAGACAGCCCCCCTGACCCGGTCCCGCCTTACGACGGGGCCTTGGTCTTACGCAGATAGGGAAAGATCGTTTCAAACTCACCAAATTTCGCCTTGGCATCTTCGTTTGAAACGCTCGGCGGGATAATCACATCTTCGCCCGGAATCCAGTTGGCAGGCGTCGCCACACCTTTGGCCGACATCTGCAACCCGTCCAGCGCCCGCAGGATCTCGGCAAAGTTCCGGCCCACGGTCATCGGGTAGGTCATTGACAGTTTTAGCTGCTTGTCGGGCCCGATGATAAAAACAGACCGTACTGTGGCACTATCGGCCGGCGTGCGGCCATCGGGCAGGTAGGCTTCGGCAGGCAGCATGTCAAAGGCTTTGGAAACAGCCAGACCATCGTCGGCAATAATCGGAAAGCCGGGATTGGCCTTGCCGTATTCCTCGATGTCCTTTTTCCACTTCTTGTGATCCTCAACCCCATCGACCGAGACACCAATCACCTTGGTATTGCGTGCAGCCCATTCATCGTTCAGCTGAGCCACGGCCGAGAACTCGGTCGTGCAAACCGGGGTAAAGTCCTTTGGGTGCGAAAACAGGATCGCCCAGCTGTCACCAATCCAATCGTGAAACTGAATGGTGCCCTGATCTGTTTCTGCGGTAAAATTCGGGACCGTGTCGTTGATGCGCAAACCCATGGGGCATCTCCTTCTTTGGTTACTGACCGAGTCGAATGCTGTGAACCTAACCACTTTGCGCCAGAGTTAAACCTTCCGCAAATCCAGCTTTGCTTTTTTCTGAGTAAGCACCCGCAAGAAATTTGATCAAATTCTCCTCTTGTCGCGCGCCGGGGTCGGTGACAGTGTGTGCGCAACCCCAGTTTAGGACATCACGATCCCGGAGGATTCGCCATGATCGAAAAGCGTAATTTCTATATCAACGGTGAATGGGTTGCCCCGTCCCAAGCCCATGATTTTGAGGTGATCAACCCATCGACCGAAGATCCCTGTGCAGTGATTTCACTGGGGTCCGAGGCGGATACAAACGCCGCCGTGGCAGCAGCCAAATCCGCGCTGCCCGGCTGGATGGCCACTCCAGTCGAACAGCGGATCGCGCTCGTCGAGAAACTGATCGAGATTTACCAGACGCGCAGCGAAGATCTGGCTCAAGCCATGTCGCTTGAGATGGGCGCGCCCATCGATATGGCCCGCACACAGCAGGCTGGTGCCGGAACATGGCATCTGCAAAACTTCATCAAAGCCGCCAAAGCCTTTTCGTTTGAACGGCCCTTGGGTGATCATGCACCAAATGACCGCATCATTTACGAAGCAGTAGGCGTCGCGGCCCTGATCACCCCCTGGAACTGGCCGATGAACCAGATCACGCTCAAGGTGGGGGCAGCTGCAATTGCGGGATGCACCATGGTGCTGAAACCCTCGGAACAAAGCCCGCTGAACGCGATGATCTTTGCCGAAATGATGGATGAGGCAGGTTTCCCGCCCGGCGTATTCAACCTTGTGAACGGTGACGGGGTCGGGGTTGGCTCGCAACTGTCGGCACATCCGGACGTGGATATGGTCAGCTTCACCGGCTCGACCCGCGCCGGGACGGCCATTTCCAAGAATGCGGCAGATACCTTAAAAAAGGTGCATCTGGAGCTTGGAGGCAAGGGCGCGAACCTAATTTTTTCCGACGCCGATGAGAAAGCCATTAAACGTGGTGTACTGCACATGATGAACAACACGGGCCAAAGCTGTAACGCCCCCAGCCGGATGCTTGTGCAGCGCCCGATCTACGATCAAGCCGTTGAAACTGCTGCTGAGGTGGCCAATTCCGTATCTGTCGCTAGCGCGGCGGAGGAAGGCCGTCATATCGGGCCTGTGGTGAACGAACTTCAGTGGACCAAGATTCAAGATCTGATCCAGAAAGGTATCGACGAAGGCGCGCGCCTTGTCGCCGGTGGCACCGGGCGGCCCGACGGGCTGAACAAGGGCTACTATGTCCGCCCCACGGTCTTTGCCGACGCCAACAACCAGATGACCATCGCGCGCGAGGAAATCTTTGGCCCGGTTCTGACCATGATCCCCTTCGACACCGAAGAAGAAGCAGTCGAGATAGCAAATGACACACCCTATGGTCTGACCAACTATGTCCAGACACAAGACGGCGGGCGCGCCAACCGCATGGCAAGGGTATTGCGGTCAGGCATGGTTGAGATGAACGGTAAATCGCGCAGCGCTGGGTCGCCGTTCGGCGGCATGAAGCAATCCGGAAACGGGCGCGAGGGCGGCGTCTGGGGGTTGGAAGACTTCCTGGAAGTCAAAGCCGTCGGCGGCTGGGTTGCTGAGTAACTCAACGCGTAATTAGTCATGAAAGGGCGAGGCGCATCCAGTGCCTCGCCCCTTTTTATGCCGGTTGAACAACAAGCTGAGGCTCGCCGTCCGATGTGCACCGGGTGGATCGGCCATCCCAACCGATCACACCTGTAACGCGCTGCCGGATCGCCGAAAAACTGTCGAACCGCACCACATCCACGGGCGCGTCGAATTGCAGGGTCAACCGACGTTGCGCACCATCACCCAGAACGGTCAATCCGCGTATCTCCGCAGTGAAGGGCTGACCCAGATATCGGCCCTTTACCCGGTCACCCACGCTCAGATGCATTCGGCTTCCGGCGATTGCCGTCAGCGTGTTCCAATCCCGCACGCCGTGCTGCCGGGCCAGAAGCTCCAGCGCCGCGCTGTGCGAGACGATAACCCCGGTGGTTTTCAAAGCCTCCCGCAGGCGTTTCGCTTGCGATTTCAGCTCCGCCACTGGGGCGATTGAGTCAGATCTTGTCATCATGTGCCTCGTTTTCTGTAACGGGCGCGAAGTCAGAACGGGGTTCGCATTTCCATCCACGCGCCAGAAAAGGGCAACAGATGTTCATTCAAACGGGTTTCACCAAAGCCAAGGGCCGCGAACGGCAGGAGACCCGAACCTGCCGCGCCTTTTGGCGATGTTTGGATCACTTGTCAATCAGGCGTCAGCTTGCGCGGCTTCATAGGCCAGCATCGCCCGCTTGACGGGCAAGCCCCAGTGATACCCACCAAGGCCGCCTGATTTGCGTAGC
Source organism: Ruegeria sp. I1 (assembly GCF_056532675.1). NCBI lineage: Bacteria > Pseudomonadati > Pseudomonadota > Alphaproteobacteria > Rhodobacterales > Roseobacteraceae > Ruegeria > Ruegeria sp. I1. The sequence goes on from NZ_JBQFNM010000010.1 coordinate 51,180, forward strand.
GCCCGGTGGCAGGGGATCAGCCAACTTACCGGGTTGCGCCCGACCGCCGTTCCGACTGCACGAACGGCCTGTGGCGAGCCAACCCGCTGCGCAATTTCAGAATAGGTGGTGACTTGACCCGAAGGGATGTGCATCAGCGCCTCCCACACTTTGATCTGCAGGGGTGAGCCGATCAGGTACAATGGCGTCGGCTGCAAACGGTCGCTGACCGACCCAAAGGCGCTCAGAACCCAGGGCCGCAGGTGCATCGGATCCTCGACGAACGCAGCCTGTGGCCAGCGCGACAGCATATCCTCCATCGCCTCTTCCTCGCCAGTCTCGGCCCCGAAGGCCATGCCGCAGATGCCCTTGTCGGTGCCCATGACCAGCGCAGGGCCAAAGGGACTTTCGAACCAGCCCCAATAGATCGTCAGATCCGCGCCTTTGCGGGCGTATTCGCCGGGGCTCATGGATTCCCATTTCAGGAACAGGTCGTGCAGGCGACCGCTGCCAGACAGGCCGACGTTATGGGCGGTCTCCAACGTGGTGAACCGTTCCCGCAGCAACGCCTTGGCGTGGCCCAGTGTCAGATATTGCTGGTACCGCTTCGGCGACACCCCGGTCCAGCGCGAGAACAGGCGCTGGAAATGGGCAGGGCTCATATCCATCTGTTGCGCCAGTTCCTCAAGGCTGAGGCCCTCGCCGCCCTGATCGATCAGCTCGATTGCGCGTCGCATGACGTTGTAGTGATAGCCGCTTTCCGGGGTCTGGATGTTCATGGTTCTCACCTCATTCTGTGGCCTAAACCATAGCGCGCGAGACACGTCCAAGCGACCCGGAACTTGCGCATTGGCTTTGGGCTTGTGTCATTGGCCCTTGGGCGGCATTAAGGCTCAGATGGCAAAGCAACTCGATTACCACACGATCCGCGAGATCTTTACGCGCTTTCAAGAGGCCGACCCCGAGCCCAAGGGCGAGCTGGAACATGTGAACGTCTACACTCTGGTCGTCGCAGTGGCGCTGTCGGCGCAGGCGACTGATGCGGGCGTCAACAAAGCCACGCGTGAGCTGTTCAAGATCGCAGATACTCCGCAAAAGATGTTGGATCTGGGCGAAGAGGGCCTGATCGAGCATATCAAAACCATCGGCCTGTTCCGCCAGAAGGCGAAGAACGTCATCAAGCTCAGCCGCATACTGGTTGAGGACTATGATGGCAAGGTTCCCAACTCGCGCGCCGCGCTGCAATCGCTGCCCGGTGTCGGGCGCAAGACGGCCAATGTGGTTCTGAACATGTGGTGGCGGCAGCCGGCCCAAGCCGTGGACACCCATATCTTTCGCGTTGGTAACCGCACTGGTATTTGCCCCGGCAAAGACGTAGACGCTGTCGAACGCGCCATCGAGGACAATATTCCAGCCGACTTTCAACTCCATGCACATCACTGGCTGATCCTGCACGGGCGCTATCACTGTAAAGCGCGCAAGCCGCAATGCCCGACCTGCATCATCTGTGATCTCTGTCAATTCGAGGACAAGACCCTATGAAAACCTACCAACTGACCGGCATCGGAAATGCCGTTGTGGATGTCATTTCCCAGGCCGATGACAGTTTCCTGGAACTGATGGGCATTGAAAAAGGCATCATGCAGCTGATCGAGCAGGAGCGCGGCGAAGTGCTCTATGCCTCGATGGAGGGGCGGGTGCAGACGCCGGGCGGCTCGGTCGCGAACACCATTGCGGGCGCGGGTGCGCTGGGTCTGGATGCAGCCTTTATTGGCCGTGTGCATGATGACGCGCTGGGTCGCTTCTATGCCGATGCGATGAACGAAGACGGCGTGGATTTCGTGAACCCGCCTGTGCCGGGTGGCGAGTTGCCGACCTCACGCTCGATGATATTTGTCTCGCCTGATGGTGAGCGGTCGATGAACACCTATCTGGGGATTTCGTCGGAACTGTCGTCTCAGGACGTGTCGGACGAGGTTGCCGGGAACAGCCAGATCATGTTCCTCGAAGGGTATTTGTTCGACAAGGAAAAGGGTAAAGCCGCGTTTCTTGAGGCCGCGCGCGCCTGTCACAAGGGCGGTGGCAAGGCCGGTATCGCCATTTCCGATCCTTTCTGCGTCGAGCGTCACCGGGTCGATTTCCTGCTGCTGATCGAGAATGAGCTGGACTTCGTGATCGGCAACGAGGCAGAGATCAAATCTCTGTTTGAAACCGACGATCTGGAAGAAGCGCTGACCAAAACGGCCGAGATTTGCCCGCTGGTCGTGTGCACCCGGTCGGGCGACGGCGTGACCGTGCTGCACGAGGGTCAGCGCGTGGATGTGGCGGTCGAAAAGGTGGTTCCGGTGGATGCAACCGGCGCAGGCGATCAGTTCGCTGCAGGGTTCCTGTTTGGCATGGCCACAGGTCGGGATTTTGAGACCTGCGCCAAGATCGGCAATGTCTGCGCCCGCGAGGTGATCAGCCATATCGGTCCGCGCCCTGAAGCGAATATGGTTGAACTGCTTAGAAGCGAGGGATTGCTTTAAGCGGTTCTGCTTAGCGACCTTAATAAGGCCGGAGCGTGCGCTCCGGCCTTTTCATCTGTTCGAAAACAGCGCGAGCCAGATACCCGCAAACATGAATATCCCGCCGATATTCACGCAGGAATGCCAAATCGCATAACGAAACGGCATAGTTTTTCGCGCATAGAAAACCGTTCCGACTACATAGCTGGCAGCCCCAGCCACGATGCACCACAGGGTCGCCACCGGAACAGTCGTCATATCGGGAATTGCGCTTAATCCAATGGCCCCAAGCCCAAGATAGGAGGCGGTCGACCATTTGGATTTGATGGTTTCATTTGCGATCTTGTTCCAGACCGCCACAATGGTCAGACCCCAGCACAGCCAAAGCAAGGTCATGGTCCATGTCGTGCCTGCCTGAACGAAGAAGGGCGTAAACGTTCCGCAGATACTGGGGTAGATTGCTGCGTGATCGATCCGGCGCAGCACCATGCGACGATCATGCCAGGGGGCGAAGTGATAGGCCCAGGACGCCAGGTTCGAGACCAATGCGCACAGAACATAGACCACAACCGCAAGAAACAAAGCCGTCTCAAGTCGGGCATAGGCATTGATCACAAGAACGCTGCCCGCTGACAGGATCAGCAGCAACCCGACCGCATGAACGGCCATGTCTGCACTACGGTGTGCCCGAGCGGTGCTTGGAAAGGTCGTATACGTCATGAGTAGCCCGAACATGCCATCTCCGCGCTACCCATCAGCCCGGGAAATGTCCAACCTTCCCTTACGTTAGGCCTTACGCAAAGGGTGGGTTCAGGACAGATGCGCCTTGAACGCGCTCAGAACCCGTTCGTAGACATCACGTTTGAATGGCACGATCTCATTCACCAATTGGTTGGGCTCTTGCCATTTCCACTGAGCGAACTCGGGATGATCCGTGGCGATATTGATCTGATCATCGGTCCCGATGAAACGCAGCAGGAACCACTTCTGCTCTTGCCCCCGATAGCGGCCTTTCCAGATGTTCGGCACGATGTCATGCGGCAGATCGTAGGGCAGCCAGCCCGCAGTCTCGGCCAAGACCTCGATCAGGTCAGCGGTCACCCCGGTTTCTTCCCTAAGCTCGCGCAGAGCCGCATCGCGCGGGTCTTCACCCTTGTCCACTCCACCCTGCGGCATCTGCCATGCGTCTTGTGGGCCGTCGTTTCGCATACCCACAAAAATCCTGCCGTCGGCATTCATCAGCATCAGCCCAACGCAGGGGCGATAGGGCAGTTTGGCAATCTCTTCAGGGGTCATATGTGGCCTCGTCACTTGTCCGGCCAACCTCTAACAAGGGTAAAAGCGCCCGCAAAGGGGGTGACGTTAGGTTTCGCGTGACAAAGGTGACGTGCAGGTCAATTTAGAGCCCAACTTCGGGAGGGAGAGTTTCGCCATGACTGCGTACCCAAACATGCTGGCCCCGCTGGATCTGGGCTTTACCACGCTGAAGAACCGCGTGCTGATGGGCTCGATGCACACAGGGCTAGAGGAAACCGGTGACTGGAACCGGGTGGCCGAGTTCTACGCAGACCGGGCTCGCGGTGGCGTGGCATTGATGGTGACAGGCGGCATCGGTCCAAACCTCGAAGGCTCGGTTCTGCCCGGCGCATCGATGATGACTAATGATAAGGAAGTAGCGAACCATTCTATCGTGACGCAGCGCGTGCATGAAGCAGGCGGCAAAATCGCGATGCAAATCCTGCACGCAGGTCGCTATGCCTATGGCCCGAAATGCGTTGCCCCCAGCCCGGTGAAATCCCCGATTTCTCCTTTCCCCCCTCATGAGCTGGACGAAGATGGCATTGAGAAACAGATCAACGACATCGTGAATGCTGCGGTTCTGGCGCAAAAGGCTGGCTATGATGGCGTCGAGATCATGGGGTCCGAGGGGTACTTTCTGAACCAGTTCCTGGTAACGCACACCAATAAGCGCGAGGATCGCTGGGGCGGTTCTTATGAAAACCGCATGCGCCTGCCGATTGAGGTGGTGCGCCGCACGCGCGAGGCTGTGGGCACAGATTTCATCATCATCTACCGCCTGTCGATGATCGATCTGGTGCCCAATGGCTCGACTCATGACGAGGTCGTGCAACTGGCACAAAAGATTGAAAAGGCCGGTGCCACGATCATCAACACCGGTATCGGTTGGCATGAGGCGCGCATACCAACCATTGCAACCAGCGTTCCACGCGCGGCGTTTGCGTGGGTGACCAAGAAGCTGATGGGCAAGGTATCGATCCCGGTCATTACCTCGAACCGGATCAACACGCCCGAAGTGGCCGAAGAGGTGCTGGCCACCGGCTGCGCCGACATGGTTTCATTGGCGCGACCAATGCTGGCGGATGCGGATTTTGTAAACAAGGCCATCGCCGGGCAGTCGGCGCAAATCGCGCCGTGCATTGCCTGCAATCAGGCCTGTCTGGATCACACGTTCAGCGGCAAGCTGACGTCGTGCCTGGTCAACCCGCGCGCCTGCCACGAAACCGAATTGGTGATCGAGGAAGCCGGAGCACCAAAATCCGTCGCAATCGTTGGGGCGGGTCCGGCAGGCCTGTCTACTGCGATGACTGCGGCCCAGCGCGGCCACAGCGTTACCCTGTTCGACCGCGCGCCTGAGGTCGGCGGGCAACTCAACATGGCCAAACAGGTTCCGGGGAAAGAGGAGTTCTGGGGCCTTGTCGATTGGTATCGCACCATGATGGACGATCTGGGCGTAAACGTGGAACTGAATCGCGAGGTCAGCGTGGATGACCTGACCGGCTTTGATGAAGTGGTCATCGCCACCGGCGTCACCCCCCGCGATCCGGAAATCCCCGGCCAGGATCGGGACAACGTGCTCAGCTATATCGACGTGTTGCGCGACAAGGCTGATGTCGGAAAATCAGCGGCTGTGATCGGCGCGGGTGGCATCGGGTTTGACGTCTCTGAATTCCTGCTGGAGGACGGGCACAGTGCGACCACCGATCTGCCGCTATGGATGAAGGAATGGGGTGTAACGGACCCAGCCGAACACCGCTCGGGCCTTGCACCCGAAGGACCGCAGCCCGAAGCGCCAGCCCGTCAGATCACCCTGCTACAACGCAAGAAACAGGCGCATGGCAAGGGTTTGGGCAAGACCACCGGTTGGATTCACCGCGCAACGCTGAAAATGAAGAATGTCAACTTTGTCGGCGGCGTGAACTACGAGCGGATCGACGAAGATGGCCTACATGTCAGCTTTGGCGAAGAGCGCACCGATCCAACGGTGATTGCGGCGGACACGATTGTCCTGTGCGCAGGTCAGGTCTCGGACCGGAGCCTCGCCGATGCACTGATTGATCGCGGGATTACCCCACATGTGATCGGTGGAGCAGATGTGGCGGCCGAACTGGATGCCAAACGGGCGATCAACCAGGGGACACGGTTGGCGGCAGCGCTTTAGGCGCTGTCAGTCAGATAGGGCAAGCTTGACCCCAAGCGCACCAAAAGTTGTGGCAAAGCAGCGTTTGATCCACTCCATGACCGACGGACGGTGGACGATATAGTCACGTGCGAACGCAGCGCATGCGCCATACACAACAAAAACAACAAACGTCATTACCATAAAGACGGCGGCAAGTTGAACCAGCGCCAGACCCGCATGGGCTGTGTCAGTTGGTACGAACTGAGGCAGGAAGGCTAGAAAGAACAGCGACAGTTTGGGATTCAACACGTTGATCAACGTGCCGGTCACGGCGATCTTAAGGTAGCTTCGGGTGGATTTATTGGCATTCACTTCCATCGCACCGCCGTCGCGGAAAATTCCCCAAGCCATATAGAACAGGTACAACACTCCAAGGTATTTGAGCACCTGAAAGGCCAAAGCGCTTGTATGTAACAGTGCCGCCAGACCAACGATGCTTGCCAAAGCCGCTGGAAGGATACCAATGGTACACCCAACCGCTGCCGCGACGCTGGCGCGGAACCCACGCCCAAGGCCAATCGCCAACGTGTAGATCACACCCGTACCGGGCAATAGCACAACGATCAAAGACGTGAATAGAAACTCAAGCGACATGGAACCCTCCGGCTGGTCTGCGCAGAGTTCATCACTTCTGATGGGATGTAAACAGTGGCCGCGAACGCGCCGCTTATTCCACGGTAATCGTGATCACCTCGGACACCACAGGTGGATTATGCGGCACGTGGCCCGCATCCCCCAGCACCAGTTGCAGCGTATGCTGCCCGGCAGGCAGGTCCAATGTCACCTCAGTCTGGCCGCCGCCAAAATGCATATGATTGTCGTCGGCGGGCAGGCCATAGGCCAACTCATCCGCGCCGTCTTCGCCCTCACCAATCGGTGGGCGGTTGATCAGCAGGTGGTGATGGCCTGTATTCTCAGCCTCAGTTCCTGCAGGCGCGACACCCATTCCGCTGAGGCCAAAGACCACCGTGACCGGAGATTGAACACTGTCGCCATCCGCAAGATTCACAAAATAGACCTTTGCATCGGGATTCGAAGGGGTCTCACCCCCAGCCCAGACAAAACTTGCGCTCAGACAGAACGCGGCGGTGAATAGAAACGATTTCATTAACTCCTCCCAGGTCACAAAATTGCCATTCTAACCATAGCACAAACGCGAAATTATGTAGAATTCGGTGCTTATCGCCGATGCTGACGGATCGGAAACCACTGTTTCCGCGTTTCTGAACTGCAAACGATCCGATTCAAAACCCTGATATTATCCCATGTCTGCCCCGTTTCCGCCCAGATTCGGAACCAATATCACCTTCGAGAGCAAGACCTGGGGAACGAGTATGGATCGACTGACCGAAATGGAAGCCTTCGCCAACGTGGTGGACCAAGGTGGCTTCACCGATGCGGCCAAGAAGATGGGTATCTCCAAATCGGCAGTGTCCAAGCACGTGTCGAGCCTTGAGGCGCGGCTGGGTGCACGGCTGTTGAACCGCACCACGCGCCGGGTTTCACCAACAGAGATCGGGCTGGCCTATTATGACCGCGCGCGCCGCGTTCTGAATGATGCGGGCGAGGCGGATGCGCTGGTCACTTCGATGCAATCGGCACCATCGGGCCTGCTGCGCATCAGCGTTGCAACCGATTTTGGCGTCAATCACCTGTCGCCTGTGCTGTCCGAGTTTCTGTCAGCCTATCCCGACATCACCGTGAACATGGTTTTGAATAACCGATATGTTGAGCTGATATCCGAAGGCTTTGACGTGGCGGTCCGCATTGGAGAGCTGGAAGACAGCACCCTGCGCGCCCGCAAGTTGACAGAAACCGTCAAACGCATGGTTGCGGCACCCAGTTACATCGAAAAGTTCGGACGCCCGCAAAAGATCGACGATCTGAACGAACACAAACTGCTGCACTACTCCAGCCAATCCTCGGGCAGTGTGTGGAAACTGACCGCACCTTCGGGTGAAAAACGGCAGGTCCGCACCGCCGGCTGGCTAAGTGTGAATGACGGACAGTCCCTTTTGAATGCCGCAATTTCGGGCTTGGGCATCGCCCACCTGCCCAGCTACCTGTATGCGGATGCGTTGAAATCTGGCCTTGTGCTGGATGCCATGCCATCGCTACCGGACGAGGTGCAGGGGGTATATGCGGTCTATCCTCCCGGCCGCTTTACCCAGCCGAAAGTGCGCGCATTCATTGATTTTCTGGTTGAATCCTTCAACGAGAAGGGTCCGATGGATTGGTAAGTTTCTCCCTGTGAACTGGAACGGCCCGTGCAGAAATGTGCGGGTCTTTTTTTGTCTCTGACCAGGCTAGACCGAGCCTAATTGACAAGCAAAACGGCCTCGACCCGGCGGTTCAGGTCTCGCCCTTCGGGCGTCGCGTTCGAGGTTATCGGGGCAAGATAACCCACGCCCTGCGCTTCAATCCGGTCAGCCGCGACGCCATAAGCTTCGATCAACCGGCTACGAACCGCCTCGGCCCGACGTGTGCTGACCCGAATGTTGGCATCTAAATCGCCAGTGTCATCGGTGTTGCCAACCAGCGCCAAACGCAGGCCTGGATTATCTGTCAGAAATCCGGCCAGTAGGGCAAGCGAGGCAAACCGACCGTCGCCCAGCGCCACTTCACCCGTGCGGAAATGCAGGTCGTCCAGAATGACGTGCCCGTTTTGCTGTAGCTCGGCCAAGAGGCCTTGGGCCCCATCGACGGATTGTTCGACAACGATTGGCGCGGGTGCGGGCGCGTCAACAGGGGTGACGCGGATCATTTGCACATAGCCGTCGGGCGTATCCCGGCTGACCAGCAGGCTTAGCACGGTTTGCCCTTTCTGTGCCGCCAGAAACCGGTAATCCTGAATGGCCACATACATGTCAGGCGTGGGGACGACCTCGGTTCCAAACCGAAAGTCAAAACCGCCACACACGCGCGCCTCGCATTCGAAAAGGATGTCATATCCTTGCGCTTCGATCTGATCCCGCAACGGGGCCAGCAACTGCAGGGTCGTGCTGGACCCGGCCTGCAGGCGCCATGTGTATCGCTCAACCTGCCCTTCAACGGTCCGTGATGGCACAGCCCCATCTGCAAACGGCCCGGTTGGCAGATTATAGCTGTCCAAGGCCGAACTGCGGTCACTGATCTGCTGTGCCGTCTGCGGCAAGGTCAGTTCTTGCGCCACCACAGGTCCGGCAACAACCAATAAGACAGATATAAGCGTTCGGATCATCGAAATTGCGCGTGATATTCTTGGTTCGGTGCCATTGCGGTGGCGCTGGCGACCCGGTTGGACATGTTGAAGAAGCCGGCCACATTGGCGATGTCCCAGATGTCACGATCACTGAACCCTACATCGCGCAAGTGCTGACGGTCAGGTTCTTCAATCTCGGCGCTGGCCTTGGTCATTTTGGCCACAAAATCCAGCATGGCACGCTGACGCGTATCGAGAGGCGCAACGCGATAGTTCATCGCCAGCATCTCTCCCAATTGCGGATTACTAGACAATTGCCGCACCGCTGCACCATGGGCAACGAGGCAATAGAAGCATTTGTTGATCGACGAAACGACTACCGCAATCATCTCACGTTCCAGTTTGGACAATCCGCTATCGGCCAGCATCAGGTCGTTATACATGGTGGTGAAAGCGTTGAGCTTATCAATATCGAACGCGTAAGCCTTCAGCACATTCGGCACCATGCCCAGTTTCTCGACACAGATATCAAAGTATTTCTGCGTCTCGGACGGCAGCGGATCGACCATAGGCAGGTCCAGCGCGGTAGGCATATCTTGTTGTGTCACGGGGGGCCTCTCTTCGTCAGATAAGCTGACGGTAATGGTATTCGCCCACGATCTCCATCCCAAGCGCGCGGTAGAGACCATTTGCCCCTTGGTTTGCTTTGGTACAGATCACACTGAGCGTTTTCGCACCGTTGTCGCGCCCCCAGATTGCAGCGGCACGCATCGTCCATTCGCCCATACCCTGCCGTCGGTGATCTGGCAGAATCTCAAGCGCATGCAGCATGGCGATGTCATCATGCATCGCCACAAATGCAGCTCCGCAAGGTTGATCCGAATGACGCAAGAGCAGGCTGGTCTTGGGCCCTTTGGCACGTTCCATGATCGCCACCCGTTCGGGGCCGATGCCGCCGGTTGCCCAAATTTCCCGCATGATCGCTAAGGGTTCCCAAATCTGAAATACCGTGACCAGCGGGATCAGGCGGTTAGTCAGGTCAGATACCGGGCAGGTGTAGATATTAACCGGGTCCAGCACCTGATAGCCGCGCGCTGCAAGCTGGGCATCCAACGCCTCGTCACCCGGACGCAGGCAAAAGATACGCTTTTGCCCCATGGCCAGCATCGCCTGTTCTGCTGCATCAATATCCGCTTCACTGACCGGGCCGATGGCGCTGGCTGCCGAAACCCGCGATCCACCGCCCTGCCCTTGGCGCAGTTGAAATGGTCCTGACTGCTGATAGCTGGCAGCAGGCCATGTGCCATCGACGACCTCGGCCCAATTGGCGCTCACAAGTCTAGCTCTTTTGCCAGTTGGGTCATGGCAGCGTCGATCCGCGCGCCGTCGGTCCCCCGGATCACGACATTTGCGCCGAAAACTCCGTTGATCTGGAACGGGTAGCAGCCAATCGACAGGTCACCATAAGCATCCGCCAAAGAGGCCAAGGTTGCCGCGATATCGCCCTCCCCCCGGTCCACACGCAGGGTCTGAGACAAGAGCGGGCTGCCTCCGGTGAGCTTGGGCAAAACGCTGGCCACCATGGCCTGAAACACCGACGGCACACCGGCCATGACATGGACGTTTCCAATGGTAAAGCCCGGCGCAGTTGAGACCGGGTTGTCGATCAAAACCGCCCCGTCTGGGATGCGGGCCATGCGCAGGCGCGCTTCGTTCAGTTCCAACCCCGATTTGTCATAATGCGCCTGCAACAGGGCGCGCGCATCATCCCGCACATCGATATACGCCCCAAAGGCCCGCGCGATGCAATCGGCGGTGATGTCATCATGGGTCGGGCCGATACCGCCGCTGGTGAACACAGTGTCATAGCTGTCGGACAACGCCTTAACAGCGGCCTCAATCGCCGGGGCATCATCGCTGACAATGCGCACCTCGTTCAGGTCGATACCGTGTTTGGTTAGCTCCCCAGCGAGGTAGTGCATATTCGCATCGCGCGTCCGGCCGGATAGAATTTCATCCCCGATCACCAGCATTGCAGCGGTTGGATTGGCCATGGAATGTCCCCTCTTGATCGACCTTTGGGGCAGGTATAGTCCCTAGGCTATGCGATTTGAAACCCCTCTTGTCCCCGCCCGCCTGATCCGCCGTTACAAACGCTTTCTGGCCGATTGCACACTGGAGGACGGCCGCGAGATCACCGCCCATTGCGCCAATCCTGGTTCGATGTTGGGGCTGGCGGAACCTGGGCAGAAAATCTGGCTGGAACCGAATGACGATCCAAAGAAAAAGCTGAAATACGGTTGGCGGCTGGTCGACAATGAGAACGGACATTTCACCGGGGTCGATACATCCGTGCCGAACAAGGCCTTGCGATTGGCCTTACAAGCAGGCGAGATTCCCGAACTGGCCGCCTACGATACCGTCCGGGCCGAGGTGAAATACGGCCAAAACAGCCGCATCGATTTTCTGCTATCCGGGCCCGGCTTGCCCGATGCCTATGTCGAGGTCAAAAGCGTCACCCTGTCCCGCCAAACCGGTCTGGCCGAGTTCCCCGACAGCGTGACCGCACGCGGCACCAAACATCTGGGCGAGTTGGCCGAGATGGTTGAACAAGGGCACCGGGCGATCATGTTGTATCTGGTGCAGCGAACCGATTGCGAACGCTTCGCGCTGGCCGCAGACATAGATCCAGCTTACGCTGCGGCGTTTGAGTTTGCGCAGGTGAAAGGGGTGGAACGGTTGGTCTATGGCACTCGGATAACGCCCGAGGGCGTTTGGGTTGATACAATTGCCTGCATCGGAACCGAAACCAAGATATGATCATAGGATGTTAGCGAAACCTGTTCGCGGCAAAAGCCAGTACGGCCAGCTAGGAGCCCCCTGATGGTAGAAGTATCAATTGAAACCTGTACCGAGCTACCGGAAAAGGACGCATTCAGTAGCATTTTATCGCAGTATTATCGCCTCATCGTCCAACGAATGCAGGAAATGGGTTTCGACATAGACCCAACCGCACCCGAAAGCGCAATGGCCGAGTTCTGGGCCAATTCGAACGACTATCTGCCTCCGAACGGCTGCATCGTTGTGGCGCGAGATGCCACGGGTGAAATCATCGGATGTGGTATGTTGAAACGGCTTGATGACCAGACTGGTGAACTCAAGAGAGTCTTTGTTGTTGAGAGCGCAAGAGGAACAGGTACCGGAAAAGCGCTGATCGAAGCCCGAGAACAGGCCGCGCGCGCGATGGGTCTGACACGATTGGTCGCCGATACGCTTACACCCAATGTCGAAATGCGCAGCCTTTATCCAAAACTGGGCTTTGTCGAAGTCGATGAAGCAATTGAGACGACAACCTACAAAGACCAACCTATGCTGCGCCCGCATATGCACTACTTCGTGAAAGAAATTTAAGGCAACACGCCCTTGCTGGCGATACTTGAATACTGCGACACACCCGCCAATTTAGGAGCCACAGCCCCGCGCCCTCTGGAACTTTCTGCACAAGCAGCGTAAATAGAGTGCTGCGCGACACATTTGGAGCTTAGCGTCGATGAAAGAGCATCGCGGCCGTATGACGAAAGACGGCATCCGTATCTATGAACAGGGTGACTTTGCCGGCATGCATGCGGCAGGGGCCTTGGCTGCGCGGATACTCGACGATATTGCCGATCATGTGTTTCCCGGACAGACAACCGGCGCGCTTGACGGGTTGATTACGCAGATGGTCGAGGATGCAGGCGCGACCTCAGCAACCATCGGCTACAAAGGCTATCAGCACGCCAGCTGCATCAGTGTAAACCACGTGGTTTGCCACGGCATTCCCGGCGATAAGAAGCTGAAAGATGGCGATATCCTTAATATCGACGTGACCGTCGTTGTCGATGGTTGGTTCGGTGACACTTCGCGCATGTATGTTGCAGGAAAACTGCCTCGCAAGGCCGAGCGTCTGATTCAGGTCACCCATGACGCGCTGTTCAAGGGCATCGAAATGGTCAAGCCCGGCAACACGTTCGGTGATATCGGCCACGCCATTCAGGCTTATGTTGAGGCGCACCGGATGAGCGTTGTCCGCGATTTTTGCGGCCACGGGTTGGGCCGTGTGTTCCATGCACCGCCAAACGTCCTGCACTACGGGCGTCCGGGAACCGGTGCGGTTCTGGAAGAAGGCATGTTCTTCACCATCGAACCGATGGTCAATCTAGGCCGCCCGGAAACCAAAACGCTGGCCGATGACTGGACCGCCGTAACCCGCGACAAATCCTTGTCCGCGCAGTTTGAGCATTCAGTGGGTGTGACAGCCGATGGGGTGGAGATTTTCACCCTGTCACCCGGCGGGAAGTACCATCCGACCTATTCGTCCTGATCGACGGCCTGATCGCGTAGCAGCTTGAGCAACAGCGTTTCATCTCGCCAAGGGATTATCGCGTCGTGAATGAAAACAGGTGCGCGCATCGGCTTACGCTCGGGGGCCGGGGTGACATCGGCATCCTGCGAAAATGACCAGATCGGTGGGTTTAGTACACGGTCCATAACCCGACACTAGCACGGTTGTGTCAAATTCCCAAAAGACCCGGCACCTCGGTCATGTTGTGAAAAACCTCTGCCCCGATCTCCGCCAGTTTGACACCATGACCCTCTGGTACAAAGGCAAGGCACCGCATGCCCGCGCGTACCGCGGCAGTCACACCATTCTGGCTGTCTTCAATCACGACGGGTTTGGATGCGTCGAACTGCTTCGCCGCCAACAGAAACATCTCTGGGTCCGGTTTTGCTGTCCCCAGTTGGTGGGCTGAGAACATGGCACCCTGAAACCGGTCCCAAAGCCCGTTTTGCCCCAGTGTGATCGCCATCTTGTCCGGACTGCCATTTGAGGCCACGCAGAATGGGATACCGTGGTGGTCGAGCCGATCAAGCAAGTCCCGAATACCCGGCATCAATGCCACGCCCTGACGCAGACGCGCGTAGGTTTCCGAATAGACTTCATCGATCCAGTCGTCGGGTAAATCAGCCCCCAGCGCACGTGCTTTGTCGCGCACGCCAGCCATTGTACCGCCCAAGAAAAAACCAACGCTGTCTTCCAGAGTCAGGTCCAGTCCATAGCGGGCAAGGTTGTCTACCAAAACCTGATTGGACAGCGGCTCACTGTCGACCAGAACGCCATCGCAATCGAAAATGACCAGATCGTGCATAAAGCCTCCGTCTGCTTTTCAATCGCCGTACCCGAGCGCAGGTTAATGCGCAAATCGGCAAGCGGCATCAATTCGCGCAGCAGGTTTCAGTTTGAAACATTGCGCCATATCAAGGAGATATGAGTATCTCCATACTTCCGGCTGTCGGACCGGCTGAACCCATCAGGCGCTGCCATGGGTGCGTTTTCCTCCCAGACCAACAAGGCGTCATCAGCCACCCATCCACCGGCGGTCAGGGCAGCCACCGCCTTTTGGCCCAGCGACTTGCCATAGGGCGGGTCCAGAAAAATCAGATCATAAGGGGCGTACGGGTTGTCGCCCAGCCGCGTCGCGTCCCGACGGACCAATTCGGTACGATCAGCACTGTGTGTCAGTTCGATATTCTTGCGGATCAAACCCTGTGCAACTCGACCGTCATCCACAAACGTGACATGCGCTGCCCCACGCGACAGCGCCTCAAGCCCCAATGCGCCGGTGCCTGCAAACAGGTCCAACACGCGCAGACCATCGAAGTCAATCTGATGCGTCAGAACATTGAACAGGCTTTCGCGCACTCGGTCGGTGGTGGGGCGCAGATGCGCGCCCGCATCGCCTTTGCCAACCAAGGCCAAGGCGCGGCCCCGAAAGTCTCCGGCAATGATCCTCACGCCTTAAGCAGCGGTTTCAGGTCCGCTTTCGGGTCCGCGACCACGGATGGATCAGCCGTCTTGCCCGCATCGATCAGGCGTTTGCCAACCATATAGGCGCGAGGGTCGTTCATGGCGTCGACCGCGATTAGCTGGTCGCCCTTGTAGTACCAGAAGGACACCGTCGCGCCTTCACCCTTGCGGGTTACCACGCGGTCATACCCTGTGTTCAGCCCGGCAATCTGCAGCTTGACGTCATACTGATCCGACCAGAACCACGGCGTTGCAGTGTAGTCCTTGGCGGCACCCAGCATGTTCTGAGCAACGATCTCGGCCTGATCGATAGCGTTTGGGACGCTCTCTAGACGAATACGCCCTTCGCCATGCGGGAAGGATGCACAATCGCCTGCCGCCCAGATCGACGGGTTAGAAGTACGGCCATGCGCGTCGGTTTTGATCCCGTTGTCCAGTTCCAGCCCCGCCATCTCGGCCAATTGCGTCGATGGGGCGATGCCAACACCGACAACAACGAAATCCACCTCGATTTCGGACCCGTCCGTCAAAACGGCTCCGACCACTCTGCCGTTGTCACCGATCAGCCGATCCAACCCAACGCCTTCGCGGATATCCGCACCGTATTCGCTGTGCAATGCGCGGAAGTAATCGCTGGTTTCCTTCGCAGCGACACGTTGCAAGATACGCTCGGCCATCTCTACCAGAGTCACTTTGACCCCGCGCTTGGCACAGACGGCCGCGGCTTCAAGCCCGATATAGCCGCCACCCACGATCAACGCGCGTGCGCCTTCGGTGACACGAGGCTCCATCTCATCGATATGCGCCAGATCGCGCACCACGTGAACGCCCCGCAGGTCACCGCCGATCGCGGCGGGAAGACAACGCGGGTCCGATCCGGTGGTCAGTGCCAACTCGTCGTAGGAAATGACATCATCGCCAACCGTCACGGTCTTTGCCTGCGGATCAATTGCGGTGACGCGCTGTCCCAAACGTAAAGTGATATTGTTGTCGGCATAGAAGCTCTCGGGCCGCAGGAAAAGGCGCTCCAATTCCATTTCACCCAGCAGATAAGCCTTGGAGAGGGGCGGGCGCTGATAGGGCAGATGCGGTTCAG
Organism: Ruegeria sp. I1; assembly: GCF_056532675.1. Taxonomy (NCBI): domain Bacteria; kingdom Pseudomonadati; phylum Pseudomonadota; class Alphaproteobacteria; order Rhodobacterales; family Roseobacteraceae; genus Ruegeria; species Ruegeria sp. I1. The sequence goes on from NZ_JBQFNM010000010.1 coordinate 67,272, forward strand.
CCCCGATCAGGGTGATGTCACCATCAAACCCGTCTTTGCGTAGCCGCGCGACAAGCGAAGCGCCTGCTTGTCCGGCACCGATCACGACAATATGGCTCATGTTCCTCCCACCCTGTCGAATTACCGTGGTCTCATCCACGCGACCACCTATATTGCGGCAAAGCCCGACTCTGCAAATCCAAACGACAGGAGGTAAGAAATGATTTCAACAGGTGACACGCTGCCCGATGCCACGTTGACCCAAATGGGTGCTGACGGCCCGGAAGAGGTGCGGATTTCCGACAAAACCAAAGGCCGGAAAGTGGTGATCTTCGCCGTTCCCGGTGCCTATACCGGCACCTGCACCACCGCCCATGTGCCCAGCTTTATCCGGACCAAGGATCAATTCGACGCAAAAGGTGTAGACGAGGTGATCTGCATTTCTGTCAACGACCCGTTTGTCATGCATGCCTGGGGCGAATCCACCGGCGCCGCTGCGGCGGGGCTGACCATGCTGGGCGATGCCACATCGGAATTCACCAAAGCCCTTGGCATGGATTTCGATGCACCGCCCGTAGGCCTGATCGCGCGGTCCAAACGCTATGCGATGCTGGTCGAGGACGGCAAGGTGGTCGCGCTGAACCTGGAAGAAAACCCAGGGGTGTGCGAAGTTTCGGCTGGCGAGGCGCTGTTGGACGCAATCTGAACCGATCTGGCCCCGGCCGAGGTCGGGGCCAGATGAACCCTATTTAACTTGCGACAACGCCCCGTTGTGCGAATACTTGGCGCATAAACACGGGAGTTGATTGATGAAACTCAGATTTTTAACCCTTTGCGTTGTCTGCGTAGGCGTTTTGGCAGCCTGCGGCCCAGCCCCGACCCCGCAACAACAAGCCGCACGCCAGCATGAGATCGCCTGCCTTGGTGGCACATTGGGTGGCGCGTTGATCGGCGGCGCAATCGGCAATCAGTTCGGGGGCGGCTCCGGCAAAACCATTCTGACGGCAGCGGGCGCTGCTGCGGGTGGTATCGAAGGGCAGAGGTTCGCATGTTGAAAGCACTGAAATTGAAACCGCTTGTTTTGATCGCGTCCGTTGCGTTTGCCGCTGCGGCCAATGCCGAGACCGTGGCCGAGCTACACGAAAACGAATTGCGTGCTATTGATGCCAACAATGACGGGTTCTTGTCCAAGGACGAGTTCAACGCCTTTTCCGACTACGCGTTTCAGACGATGGACGAGGATAAGAACGGCACGCTGGGATTGGATGAGGCCAAGCCGTTTCTGGACATCAAACAGTTTCAGAACGTTGACCGGAACGACGATAGCTTTATCTCAAGGGCAGAATACGACGCGCAGATGGGCAATGATTTCACCACTGCGGATCAGGACGGAAACGGCCAGCTGGACTAGGCCAACTCTGAACAGGAGCGTGGTATGAACAAATGGATCGCTTTTGGGGCGTTTGCCGCCCTTTGCGCATGCGATGTGCCCCAAGCCCCAGTCATAACGGGGCCGGATGGCCAAGCCCGCATTCAGATCAATACCAGTGGTTTGACCTGCTACAATACAAAGTGTCTGGATATTAATCCGGCCGCGCGTAGCGTGCGTCAGGTGGGCAACCGCACAACTGGAATTCCGGGCAACATCAATGTCAGCGATGGAACCGTGACACCGGCCGAGTTCGAACAGATGGGCGTCGCCGCCTCATTGGCTGGTGGAATGGGTTCGCGCGGAGATCGAGGCTAGACTAGACTGTCCATCTTGCGTGCCAGTTTGGCATCCAGAGACGACAAACCGCCCACATCGTGGGTGGACAGCACAACTTCGACCGTCCGGTAGACGTTGAACCATTCCGGGTGATGGTTCCATTTCTCAGCCCAGATTGCCACCTGTGTCATCCAACCAAAGGCGGCAACAAAATTGTCGAAAATAAAGGTTTTGGTGATAGCATCCCGGCCTTCAACCATTGTCCAACCGTTGCTAAACAGCGGATCCAGTAGGGGGCCTCGGGTCTCGGTCGACAAAAGCTCGGTCATTGCTGTTCCTCCGGGTTCGATTTTCTGAAGGGTCCGTAATCAGTCAAGATTTCAATCTCTTCTCCTACGGCGCGGCCTTCGGCGTCCAGATATCTTTTGACAGCATCAGCAAAACCCGGATCACCTACCCAATGCAAGCTATGCGTGCGCGTCGGCAGATAGCCGCGCGCCAATTTGTGCTCGCCCTGCGCACCTGCCTCGACCCGAAGCAAACCCTGGGCAATCGCAAAATCAATCGCGCGATAGTAACACAGTTCGAAATGCAGGCAGGCGTGGTGTTCGACACAGCCCCAATACCGACCAAAAAGCGTTTCGCGCCCGATAAAGTTCAGCGCCCCTGCAATCGGATAACCGTCGCGCACGGCCAGAACCAGCGCCATGTCATCCGCCATCGTGTCCTGCGCGATATCAAAGAACTGCCGCGTCAGATAGGGTGAGCCCCATTTCCGCGCACCTGTATCCTGATAGAACCGCCAGAACGCATCCCAGTGTTCGGGGCGCAGCTCTGACCCGGTCAAAGTGATGATCTCACCACCGAACCCGTTTGCCTGCGCCCGCTCTTTGCGGATATTTTTGCGTTTGCGCGAGGACAAGGCCGCAAGAAACCCGTCGAAATCCGCATATTCGTCGTTCAACCAGTGAAATTGCTGCGAGCTGCGCAGCATCAGGCCCATCTGCTCACCCGCAAGCGCCTCATCCTCGGTGCAGAAGGTTGCGTGCAGGGATGAAACCTGATTGTCAGCCGCCAGTTGTACCGCGCCCTGCACCAGCGCGGACATGCCAATCGCCTCATAACCTGGTCGCACCAAAAATCGCCGCCCGGTCGCGGGCGTGAAGGGAACGGCAATTTGCAGTTTAGGATAGTAGCGCCCGCCCGCATTTTCATAAGCATGGGCCCAGCTATGGTCGAAAATGTATTCGCCCTGACTGTGCGACTTGACATACATCGGCGCGGCGGCGATCAGCATTCCGTCCAGATAGCTGGTCAGGTATTGCGGGTGCCAGCCGGTTCCTGACCCGACCGATCCGCTGTTTTCCAGCGCCAACAGAAACCGATGGGTGGTGAACGGATCCAGAGGGCGCCCGCCATCTTCGGCCTCGGGGCAAGCGCAGGCATCCCACTCTGCCGCAGAAATCTGCGACAGAGAGCTCAGCACCTGAACTTCGATCTGCGCCTGATCCATGTACCCTCCGCGTCTGTTCTTTATCTGTGACAGTGCGGGTCAGGTTCAACCCGGATGAGCAGCCATATACCCCTCGAAGGTCACATTGTCGGCAACGTCGCGGGCTTTTGCCTCTTGTTCAGGCGAACGCACTGTCCAGCACAGAATCGGAACGCCCTGTGCCTTTAGCTCGGCAACACGGGGGCGGTGCAGGTCGTGAACCTCATGGCTGATGAAGCTGGCCCCCACACGGTCAAAATCCGGGATACCACGCAGATGATCACAAATACCGTCTGGCAGAGGCCAATCCTGCGGATCATAAGAGCTGGTCACGATCCCGCGCGGCAGATGCGGCGCCAAGCGCGCCAATTCAGCCACGCTGTTGGGGTTGAAGGACATCAACGCCACCGGGCCCTTGTAGCCCTGCAGGGCCCGCACGGCATCCGCCTCAAGCGGGCCAATATCGGTACCCATCGCGCCATCCTGATCTTTTAGTTCGATCAGCAAAGGCACCTTTCCGGCGACCATCGTCAGCACCTCATCCAAAGCGGGGATACCATCATCGCCATGCAGCAAGGGGACATCCGCCGCTTGCGCCGAGGTGATCCGCCGGATCGGACCTGCCTGTCCGGTCAGACGCGCCATATCATAGTCATGAAAGACCATGGCGCGGTTGTCCGACGTCAGTTGCAGATCAATCTCAATCCCGTACCCGGCGTCCACCGCTGCACGAATAGCCGCCCGGCTGTTTTCCGGGCGACGATCCGAGATGTCATGCAGGGCTCGATGCGCAATCGGAGCCTGCAGAAATTCGGCTGGCAGTTTCGGGGTCATTGGACCTCGAAAATGCCTTCGATTTCAACCGCAACGCCCAAGGGCAGAGAGGCCGCGCTGACGGCCGAGCGGGAATGACGCCCCGCGTCGCCCAGCGCCTCGACCAGGAAATCGGACGCGCCATTGATCACCTGCGGCTGCGCGGTGAAATCAGCGGTCGAATTCACAAAGCCGGTCAGCTTGATCACGCGCACCAGTTTCTCAATGTCACCACCGCAGGCCGTTTTGACCTGTGCCAGAAGGTTGATGGCGCAGACCTTTGCCGCCGCAGCGCCCGCTTCGACATCCATGTCATCGCCCAGCTTGCCGGTAATCAGATCATCCGCCTTGGAAATCTGGCCCGAAATATAGACAATATTGCCCACGCGCACGAAAGGTACATAGTTCGCGGCAGGTGCAGGGGCGTCGGGCAGGCTGACGCCCAGGCTTTCCAGTTTTGCGGTGATACTCATGCGATGATCCTTATCCCTGATTTGACTCGGGCGGACGCTACCCCCTTGGGCGCGACAGGGAAAGCAGGAAACTGGCATTTTTGAACGTGGCGTTTATCTGGGCATAACTTCTCTTATTCCGCAGTGTTGAAGCGATGTCACTTTACCACGCGCAGGCAGACGCGCTAAATGCTGGATGTTTCAATTTGGACCTGAAACATTTATGTGACCAAGACTTGTGCCAACGCGGCACTATTATCGATTTAACATCTGGCAATCATGGGCCGGATTACTTTGGAGTAGCAAAGACCGTGTTGAGCAGATTGCGTCTGAAACACCTTGTTGTGCTGTCCCTGTTGCCGATCCTGTCCGCCTGCGCCACGCAGCCCTCGGAGCAGGCGGCCCGGGGCGAAGTGTTCGACCCTTACGAAAAAACGAACCGCGGCATCCACAAGTTCAACCTGGGTGTTGACCGGTTCCTGTTCCGCCCGGCCTCAAAAGGCTATGTCAAAATCGTCCCTGATCCGATGGTGACCAGCTTCAGCACCTTTGCCGAGAATATCTCGCTGCCGGGTCAGGCCGTCGACTATCTGCTGCAAGGCAATCCAAAACAGATGGGCAACGCCCTGTTGCGTTTTGTTGTGAACATGACAGTAGGCGGGTTTGGTCTGTCCGCACCCGCTGATGAGCTGAACCTGCCGCCCGTGGATACGGATTTCGGCGAAACGCTACATGTCTGGGGATTTGGTGAGGGCGCCTATGTCGAGCTGCCGTTCTACGGCCCCTCAACAACCCGCGATGCGGTAGGCGTTGTGGTCAACCTGTTCTCGAACCCGATCAACTTTACCCCCACACGCCCCGCCGACAACCTTGGCGTTTATGCCGAGATCGTGCGCCGCATGGGCGACCGGGGGCGGTTCTCGGATACGGTTGACTCGATCCTGTATGAAAGCGCCGACAGCTATGCACAGGCCCGCCTGATCTATTTGCAAAATCGCCGCTTTGAACTGGCGCGCGATGATGAGGATGCCTATCTGGATCTGTACTCCGATCCCTATGCTGAAATCGGAACCGACCCTGTCAGGGACCCCTATCTAGACCCTTACGAGGACCCCTATGCCGAGTAAATCTTTGAACCGACGTCATTTTGTTTTCACCGGCCTGACCGGATTGGCGCTGACTGCGCTACCTGGATCCGCCTTTGCCCAGACCGAAGCAAGCGCCAAAGCGCTGGTGAACAGTGTTGTGGCCGAGATCAACCGCGTGATCGCGTCAGGCAAATCTGAAAACGCCATGCTGCGCGATTTCGAGAAAATTTTCGTGCAATATGCCGATGTTCCGATCATGGCACGCTATGCCCTTGGGGCCGATGCACGCACGGCCAGCCCAGCACAGCTGAAACAGTTCACCAACGCCTTTCAAGGCTACATCTCGCGCAAATACGGGCGTCGGTTCCGAGAGTTCATCGGCGGCCAGGTCGATGTGCGCAACGCCCGCAAAATCCGCGCCGGTTACGAGGTCAGAACACGGGTGAAACTACAGGGCTCCTCGCCGTTCGAGGTTACCTTTCTGGTGTCGAACAAATCCGGGCGCGACAAGTTCTACAACATGTTCATCGAAGGCGTGAACCTGCTGTTGACCGAACGGACCGAGATCGGGGCTATGCTGGACGCGCGTGGCGGTAATCTCAACCAACTGATCAAAGATCTGAACCGGACCGCGTAAGTTTCGGTTTCGTATGCAAGGGGCCGCATTGCCACGGGCAACGCGGCCCTATTGTTATGTTTGCCGCCGGGTCTTTCATTTTTTCCAGACACGTCTACGGCATGTAGCTGCGCACAAGCGCACTGGCGATCAGGGCCCAACCATCTGCAATCACAAAGAACGCCAGCTTGAAAGGCAAGGACACGATGGCCGGGGGCACCATCATCATACCCATCGACATCAGCACCGCGGCGACAACCAGATCAATGATCAGAAACGGCAGAAAAATCAGGAATCCGATCTGAAACGCCCGCGCAATTTCGGACAGCATGAAAGACGGCATCAGGACAGACAGCGGAGCCTCGGGCGATAACTCCATCGCTTCACCCCCTGGTCGCAGCGCCGCCATGGCTTGAAATGTATCTACATCCAGACGCGCAGCCATGAAGGCCCGAAACGGTTGCAAGGCGCGTTCTAGGGCCGGTTCCACTTCCATCGTTTCGTCGATCATGGGGCGTATTCCGGCGCTCCAGGCTTCGGTAAAGACCGGGTCCATGATGAAGTAGGTGAGAAACAGGGCCAGGCTGACAATCAGCATATTCGGTGGTGATTGCTGCAATCCGATCCCCTGCCGCAGGATCGATAACACCGTGATCAAGAAGGGAAAACAGGTGATCATGATCGCCAGCCCCGGCGCAAGACTAAGGACCGTGATTAAAAGGATCAATTGGATGGTGCGCGCCGAGATTGATTCCCCCGCGCCCAGTGACAGGCTCAGGTCTTGCGCGACGACCAGCGACGGTGTCAGCACCGCCGTGGCAAGCACCAGCCCGATCAGAAGGCGCATCAGCCGATCCCGTTCTGCAAATCTGCGATTTCCGTCAGGCGCACGGCCAGTTGTCCGGCCTGATCACCTTCCATCTCTTCCAGCAGGCCGCGCGCAACCAGTTGATCGCCAACATACAAATCCACCGGGTCTTCGATCCGTTTGTCCAAGGTCAAAACAGCGTTTTCACCCATGTTCAGCAAATCGCGGATCAACGGACGGGCACGACCCACTGAGACCGTAACCTCAATCGGGACCGCGTCGAACGGGCTGGCTTTTTCGGGTTTCTGAATCTGGGGATCACTCATTTTCCAATGCCTCTCTGGCTTCAAATAGATATGCGTCAAAGGCTCGCGCGACCGAGGCCAGAACCGCGCCGCAATCCACCTCACTGCGCGAGATACCTACTTGCAGGCGGGCCCGTCCCGGCTCTAACGCGGGATCTTCGATGACTTTTGGGGGCGAGCTGAGAGCTGCCGGCAACATCGCTTCAACCTCGGCTGCGCGGCCCTCGGGAACCATGATGTGCATGGGCTGACCAACCTGCGCGCGGGCCATTTCGGTCAACTCCTCAACAACTTGCGCAGCAAATCCACGATCGATCATCTCGGGCAAAACCAGCCGCGTCAGGCTGTCGAACATCGGTTCCAGAGACAGGGACATTCTGGTGACCGCTTCGGTGTAAGTGAACGACATGTCTTCAAGTGATTTCCCCAATTCAGACGAAATCTGCCCACGGCTTTGTTCCTGCGCCTGCGTCGCGTCTTCCCAGCCAGCGCCGTAGCCTTGTTCGAAGGCCGCAAGGCGCTGTTCTTCCAGGGCTTCTTCGTCCAGCAAATGAACCTGGCCACCCCCGGCAAGTATGGTGAAATCTTCAAGAAGATGAGCGATCGACATCAGACACGCTCCTCACCTTCTTCCAACCAACTGCGCAGGATCTCGACCGTTTCTTCCTGCTTGTCGCCGATCATCGCGCGCAAACGATCCACAGGGTCTTGCGATTGATCTACGCCAATTGCAGGCACGTCGGCTTGCGCGGCCAAAGGCGCGAACTCAGACGCACCATCAGGGGCAATCTCACCCGTCAGCACCTGCGCATTCTCGGCCTCAACGTCCCCGCTCGCCGGCAGCAAGGCGGGCATGACCGCAGGTTTCATCAGGATCGGGCGAATGACAAACAGGGCCAAAACCAGTGAGACCACCGCCAGAACCGCCATTTGAACCAGAGACATCGCATCCAGATGAACGTTCTGAAACATCGATGCGGATACCAGGGTGCCTTGCGGTTCAACCACCGGTAAATCCAGCGATTTCAAGGTGATGACATCTCCGCGCTCGGCGTCGAAGCCCACCGCCGACGCAACAAGTTCCTGCAATGCGTCCAACTCGGCCTGCGGAAGTGGCGCAAAACTTTCGGCCCCTGCAGCATCGACCACGCGTGTGCCATTGACCAGCACAGCAACCGTCAGGCGTTTGACAGCGCCGGGCGCGGTATGCACTTCAAGCTCAGTTTCTGAGACCTCGTAATTCACCCGCTCACGTGTCTGGGTTGCGTTCGAGTTCGATTCGTCCCCACCAGCGCCATCACCATCCGGCAGGTTCGAGGCCACTGTTACATCCGACGACTGGTTGCGGGCGCTGTCCGAACGCTCTTCAACATCGGTGCTGATGGCAACGCGCCCTTTGGGATCAAAACGCCGCTCGCGGATCGATTCGGTTTTGGTCACAGTATCCACGCTGACCTCGACAACCGCGTTGCCCGCGCCGACGCGCGCCTCAACCAGGCGCAAAACACGCTCACGCAGCTGGCGCGATTTATCATCGGCTGTTTCGCCCGCTACAGCAGTCTCCTGCCCTCCGATCACCGCGCCCTTCGAATCGATCACCGCCACGTTTTCCGGGGCCAGCCCGCTGACGGCTGAAGAAACAAGAAACCGGATGGCCTTGGCCTGATCACCGGTAATCTCAGCCCCGGTCGACACCAGATAAACCGATGCAGTTGGGGCCACGCTGCGTTGAAACGGGTTTGCGGATCCGTTGGCAATATGTACGCGCGCTTGGCTGATATGGGGGCTGCCGACAATCGTGCGCGCAAGTTCACCCTCTTTGGCGCGCCAATAGGCGGCATCAAACATCTGAGAGGTGGTGCCAAACCCGCTTAGCGAATCGAGCAATTCGTACCCACGATTGCCATTTGCAGGCAGCCCTTCGCTGGCCAGTGTCATCCGCAGCTCATCCCGCTGCCCGCCCGGCACATAGATAGACCCGCCGCGAATCTCATATGGCACGCCGCGTTGATCGAGCGAACGGACGATATCACCCGCTGCCTCGCTTTCCAGCCCCGCATAAAGCAGCGTCATCGACGGCGCGGATGCCAACCGCGACATGCCCAAAATTCCCAGAAACACCAGCACAACTGCGCCGGCAACGATGATTTGTTTTCGCCTGTCCAAACTTGCCCAGACAGTTCCGATCTGCTGCACGCTCACCTCCGACTCGCCGACATTCTGCCCGGCGCGTTCTCTGTTTGGACCATTGCCCTTAACAATCGGTTAGTCCCTGACGGGTTATGACGGATTCACAACGAATGGATGAGGACCTCATGACAGACGCAACGGCAGAAGAGGCAGAAGCGCCTGAGAAAAATGGAAAAAAGGGCCTGATGATCGGGTTGATTCTGGCCGTCGCTGGCGCGGCGGGAGGATATTTTTTGACCACATCGGGCCTGCTGCCTTTCGGCGCAAAATCCGAGGAGACATATGCCGAAAGTGACAAGAAAGACGCCAAGGCTGAACCGCTTGCAGATGTCGGTTTCGTGAATCTTCCGCCCGTGGTCATCTCTTTGACCGAAAGCCAGGCGCGTCATTTGAAATTTCACGCGCAGCTCGAAGTTAACGCTCCGTACATCGCTGATGTGGAAAAAATACAACCACGAATCATGGATGTGCTGAACGGCTATCTGCGCGCGGTCAGGGTTTCGGATCTGGAAGATCCGATGGCTTTGACCCGGATCAGAGGACACCTGCTGCGGCGCATTGAAATTGTTACCGGAGAAGGTCGGGTGCGTGATGTTCTGGTCATGGAATTTGTACTGAATTAGGAGGCGAAATTGGAGCTTATCGCGGATATTTTGCTGGTCGCGGGCGCGCTGGGTGCAGGGCTGTATTGCTTTGTTCTGTCGCGCAGACTCAGACGGTTTACCGATCTTGAAAAGGGCGTAGGCGGCGCTGTTGCAGTGCTGTCCTCGCAGGCAGATGAGTTGAAGAGATCCCTCGACAATGCGCGCGCGGCTTCGGATCAGTCAGGCGAGTCTTTGAAGGATCTGACTCAGCGCGCCGAAAGCGTGGCGCAACGTCTGGAACTGATGATGGCCTCGATGCACGACGTGATTCCAGCAGAGGAGACCGATCCCGAAACGGTCGACATGAAGGACCCTCTGGTCGAGCCTGCACCAAAGTCTGAGGTAGCGAACGAAGTCGCTGAAACTGACGTGGAACCGCCCGAAGCGCAGCCTGAGGACACACTGAGTGAGGCCCCTGCCAAAGCCCCCGAAGGGCTGATGTTTTTCCGGCATGGCCGAAACATGAACGAGGCCACCTGATGCATCCCAAAACTGCGGATAAAAGGCCAAATCGCCCGCGCGCGGGGGTGTTGACGGTCATCTCTCTGTTGATGATCGGATCAGCGATTATTCGTGTCGGGCTGGAAGCCGGGCCAGCGCTGGCGAAATCCGCGGATGTCGAGCAGTCGAAAGAAAAACCCGCAACAACGCAAGCGCGCGATGTTGAGGGCCTTCTGGCCGAGTTGTTGCGCCGTGAAGAACGCGTGAAACAGCGCGAAGATAGGGTGATGGAAAAGGAAAAGGCTTTGGAAATTGCCAATGAGGCCATCGACATGCGCCTCGCCACTTTGCAAGAGGCCGAAGAGTCACTGCGTGCGACCCTGGCCGTGGCAAACAAAGCCGCCGAAACGGACCTGACCCAGCTGACAGATGTCTATCAGAACATGAAGCCGAAAGACGCGGCCGCGTTGTTTGAGACGATGGACCCAACCTTTGCGTCCGGCTTTCTGTCACGCATGCCGCCAGAGGCTGCGGCGAGCATACTGGCCGGTCTCAGCCCGGATGCAGCCTATACCATCAGCGTTGTGATGGCAGGTCGCAACGCGACCGCACCGCAAGAGTAGACCCCATGGACCGCACACCTGCCTCGAACATGCCTGGAGATCGCAAATGATTGGAATTGTTGGAATTATCGTCATTTTCGTAATGGTGTTCGGCGGCTACCTTGCAGCCGGCGGTAAGATGACAATCATCCTGAAATCGCTGCCATACGAGATGATGATGATCGGCGGGGCTGCCGTCGGGGCCTTTTTGATCAGCAATGATGCAGGTGGCATCAAGCACACAATCAAGGACATGGGTAAGGTTTTTAAAGGGCCAAAATGGAAGCCCGAAGATTACCGTGACCTGCTCTGCCTTTTGTTCTCATTGATCCGTATTGCGCGCGCGAACCCGGTTGAGGTGGAACAACACATCGAAGAACCCGAAAGTTCGAGCCTGTTTTCCGCTTATCCCAAGATTCAATCCGACAAAGAGGCGGTGGATCTGATCTGCGACACGATGCGCGCTGCCGCCATGAACTATGACGATCCGCATCAGGTGGAAGAAGTGCTGGATAAACGGATGGAGGCGAATTTTCATCACGCCATGCATTCAAGTCACGCATTGCAAACCGTAGCGGACGGCCTACCGGCCTTGGGCATCGTTGCTGCGGTTTTAGGAGTGATTAAGACCATGGGCTCGATTGATCAACCGCCCGAGGTGTTGGGTAAACTGATCGGGGGGGCGCTGGTTGGGACTTTTCTGGGCGTCTTCCTCGCCTATGGCCTGGTTGGCCCTTTTGCAGGCAAGTTGAAAAACGTGGTGGAAGAGGACAACCATTTCTACCAACTGATAAAAGAGGTGCTTGTCGCCAATCTCCACAACCACAACGCTGCAATGTGTATTGAAGTCGGGCGACAGAACACACCCACACATAATCGCCCCGATTTCACCGAGTTGGAAGATGCCTTGAAAGAGTTGAAGCAGGCGGCGGCATGACCCGGCTTGTCGCGCTGGTATTCGCACTGATCGCCTGGGCGACCTGGGCATCGTCACAAGAGGTGACTGTTCGTTCTGGCGAGCATGATGGATACACACGCCTTGTGTTCACTGTGCCACCAAACACAGGTTGGGTTGTGAAGCACCGCAAAGGCGGGGCACGTTTGATCGTCGATCTGGACGATGTGACCTACAAGACCGGAGGTGTGTTCAGTCGGCTGACAACAAACCGCCTCGCCTCTTTGTCGCAGAAACAGCCGGGCGATGGGCTGGAACTGGATTTTGGCTGCGACTGCGTTGCTTCTGCATTTCTCTATCGCGACTCAATGATCGTTCTGGATATTGCACCCGGCGCGATACTGCCGCCTTTGCTGGCCAATATCCCGCCACCCCGATCGGCGCCGGAGCCGGACCTTTCGTCCCGCCCTAACCCGCCAGAAGTCATAGAGTTGCCTTCGCTGCCCCTTGGCGGGCAGAGTTTCAAAGACCAGCTATCGACGCGTCTGTTGCAAGGGGCGGATCGGGATGTGCTGGAACTGAATCTTGCTACTATCGGGCCAAGGCGACAGCGCGCGCTGCAGGCACTGCCTTTGACGGGTGGTTTGAGCTCGAATATAGAGCTTTCAACCGCATTGGATGAACTCAACGCGCTGCTGGGTTCCGAATTCCCGCAGATCGAAGCCAAACCTGCCTGTTTCACAAGCGTTGAGCTTGGATTTGAAACCTGGGCAAATGACCGACCTTTCCAGGATCAGGTCGCACAGCTGCGCGTAGGGCTGTTTCAGGAGTTCGACAGGCTGGACGCAGATCGCGCTTTGGCTTTGTCCAAGCTTTATGCCTATTACGGTTTTGGCGCGGAATCCCTTCAAGTGCTCGGTCTTTCGGGCTTGCAAAGTGATGAGGCTCAACAGGTTGCAGCAATTGCAAACATCGTTGACGATCAACAGTTTCCCCAGCGCAGCCCATTTCACGGCCTGCAGCGATGCGACAGCGATGCCGCGCTTTGGGCTGCACTTGCAGAGCGGGAACTGACAACCGATGCACGCGTTGAGGCAATCGAACAAAGCTTTGTCCGCTTGCCCGACCATCTGCGCCGCAACCTGGGGCCCCGGCTATCCTCTATTCTGGTTGAAGCAGGACAACTTGAAGCCGCGCGGCGGGTCTTGCGGTCGGTAGAGCGTGTTGAACCGGAGACAACTCCTTCACTCTTCAACGCCAAGGCCGAGGTGGCTTATGCCGAAGGGGATGGCCCATCAGAAGAAAGCCTCTTGTCCGAAGTGATTAGGGCACCCGAAGCCTCGACCGAGGCGCCGCTGGCCTTGGCGCGGTTGGTTGAAAAACGATGGAACGATCGAGGGGCTGTTTCTCTGCAGGAACTGGATCTCGCCGCCGCCTATGCGAACGAATATCGTAAAACCGAAATGGGGCCAATGATGGCCCGAACACATGTGGTTGCACTAGGTCTTGTGCAGGAATTCGAACAGGCCTTTGAGCTGATCGAGACATTGCCGGATAGCGCAGAAGATCCTGCCGTGCTTGACCGACATCTGCAATTGCTTGCAGAACGCGCCGATGACTTAACATTTTTGCGGCAGAGCCTGACTCTGTCACAGCCACAGAAGGATGCGGTGTCGACCGACACAGCCATCGCCCTGTCCGCGCGATTGACAAAGTTGGGGTTCGGCACGCAGGCGGCGGCACTGGCCAACCGCGGCCAAGACCGCGCGAGGCGCGCGGAACGGGCGCTGCTAAGGGCGCAGGCAGCGTTGCAGGTTGGTCGCCCCTATCAGGCGGTGCTGGAGTTGGCCGATGATCCATCAGAGGCCGCCAATGCTTTGCGGATCGAGGCGATGATCGCCAGCCGCGATTTTGCCAACGCCGCAGCTTTGTTGCAGGAGGTCGGCGATGTGCAGGCCGCAAACAGATATTACTGGTTGGCAAATTTGCCAGACCGAGCCGATGTGGATTCGAACGGAAAGTTCGCTGAGTTAAATGCGACAACGCAAGCACTGGCGGACGCACCTGAACGCATCGAGGACAAACCCTTGGCAGATGCTGTGAACCTGCTGGATGAAAGTGCTCAGGCACGCGCAAGAATCGCTGCTTTGCTTGAGATCGTTGAAACAGAATAGACCAACCCAGCGACGCCAATTGCGGTCTTAATTCTATGAGCTTAGGAAATAGACTATGGCGCTGGTGGTTCATACAGAAGCGCAGCCAAATCCGAATAGCGCGAATGCGGATCGGTCCAGCTCAATATCGCGTCGCGGATGGCCTCGGCGCGATCCGCGCCTACCACAGGCTTAGCGAATTCCATGTATTTCGCAATTACGTCTGATCGCGAAAACGGTGCTTCGGGGCCGCCTCGGGCATGGATATCACCCGAATGAAGAAGTCGCCCATCCATCGTGGTAATCTCAACATCAGCCCAGCGCCCTTTAGGGAAACGCGCGGTGTGCCGCTCAATTTCTGCAACCTGAATACGGGACATGAACTCAGCAACCTCTGGATCAGAAAGGCCGGGCCCCGAGATATGCTCAACACCGATCCGACCATGAAGTGCATAAACGGCCACCGCAAAAGGCAAAGAATACTGCGCTTGAGATGTTGTCAGAGGGATACCTGAATAAAGACAGGCGGCCTGATGAAAACTGTTCACCTTTAGGGTCGCAATTTGACTAGGGCTCAAATCGTGTTCGATCATCACCGCCCGCGTTGCATCGATGGCCGCATGGGCCCATCGGCAGATGGGATAGGGTTTCACATATTGATGCTCGACCTGCCAGAAGGTCCCTAGATCTGACCAATGCGATGCCGCTTCATCGGATTCGATCGTGATGGCCGGGGCTCCGGTAAACCCGCGCTCGGCCAGCACGGCGGCGGACAGACCAACCAATGCACCCCAGCCTGACCCGTCATGCAGCATGGTTGGGTTTGCAATCTCGCGCATCATCTGGCCGCGGGGTCCATGGTATTCGGCGATGCCCATGGCTTGCCGCAGTTGTTCAGCACTTTGCCCCCGCATGCGCGCGGCCATGGCCGCGACACCCAAAGCATTCCACGCGCCCGATGTGTGATAGTCAGTGACGCTGTCATGCAGCGATATTCCGGCCCGACCGGCAATTTCATAGCCTGTGATCACCGCTGCCAAAGCCTCGAGGCCTGACAGATCGGGGCGATGTTCAGCCAAAGCCACCAGAGTGGGCAAAACGACCACGCCAATATGACCCTTGGTAGGGTTATAGCCATCATGGCCGTCCAGATTATCGGTTTGAGTCGCGGCCGCATAAGCCGCACCTGCCAGACTGACCGCGCGGCCATCAAACATCATGCGGGCGCTGAACGCTGGATCAGTGCTGGCATACAATAGGGCCGCGGCATCGCGCGCGATCACGCCCGCCTCCATCGGTCCCGCCGCGATCAGAATGCCCATCGTGTCCAGCATCATCAGCGCCGCAGCCTCTTGCGCGCTGTTCGGCATGTCGGCAGCCGCCCGCATCAGCGCAAAATCGGCAACGCGGGCGAAGCTGTTGGTCACGCCGCGCCCTCCATCACCGGTTGTACATCACGCAGTCGGCGGCCTGCCGGGTCAAACGGGGGCTCTGACAGGATCTTCGCTTTGTGCGGTTTGCCGAGGATGAAAACCTCAACTGTATCGCCTGGCTTGGCCACTTTCGGGTTCGCATAGCCGATCGCCAGCGACTTCCCGACCGAATAGCCGTATGCGCCCGAGGTCACGCGGCCCACCGGCGTACCATCCGGGGCGAAGATCGGTTCACCGCCGCTGGCATCTGCATCGGCTGCGTCAACCTCGAAGATCGACAGAACCTCGCGCGCGGCATTGTCCTTGATAGACAGATAGGCGTCTTTGTGCAGGAAATCCTTATCCAGCTTGATCAGACCCGCAAGACCAACCTCTTGCGGCCAGTATTCCTGAGAGTACTCGCGCCCCCAAGAACCATAACCCTTTTCGATCCGCAGCGACCCCAGCGCGCGTCCGCCAACCGGGCCGCCGCCATGGTCCTTAGCGGCCTCTAAAAGCGCTGAATAGAGTCTGATTTGGTCGGATTCGGCGCAATGCAGCTCCCACCCCAGATCGCCGGTAAAGCTGACGCGGATGGCCAGGCAGGTGACACCTGCGACTTCGATGGTTTGTGAGCGCATGAAGCGGAACGCTTCATTCGACAGATCCGCGTTGGTCAGGCGTTGCAGGACATCGCGGGATTTCGGACCGGCCACGTTGAATCCGGCGATCCGGTCAGTTGCGACGTCCAGCGTGGTACCGTCGGGCAGGTCGACCATGTTGAAGAAACGCTGGTGATAGCGCTCGGCCATGCCCGAGCCGATCATCATGTATTCGTCGTCGGCAACCTTGGTGATCGTGAAATCCCCAGCCACGCCACCGCGCACTGAGATCAGAGGTGTCAGGCAAGATCGCCCAATCTCAGTCGGGATGCGGTTGGCGACCAGCCGATCAAGCCAGTCATGGGCACCGGGGCCCTTGATCACATAGTTGGCAAAGTTCGAGATATCGATCACGCCGACCGCGTCCCGCAACATCTGAACCTCGCGCCCCACCGGCTCCCACCAGTTCTGGCGGGTAAATCCGTTGGTTTCGACCGTGCCGGGCTGGTCGGCAAACCAAAGCGGATGTTCCCAGCCGCAGTTCAGGCCAAAAACACACCCCATCGCCTTTTGCATCTCATAGGCCGGGCGCACGCGGGCGGGGCGACCAGCGCTGCGTTCCTCGTTTGGGAAGTGGATGGCGAAACGGTGCGAATACTGATCTTCAACCCGTGCTTGGGTGAACTTCTTGTCGGCCCAATCGCCAAAGCGAGCCAGATCCCAAGCGAACATGTCGTATTGCGGCTCGCCCTCGATCATCCATTGCGCCGCCAACAAGCCCAGTCCGCCGGATTGCGAGAAACCGGGGATGATGCCGGTGCAGCAGAAATAGTTTTGTAGCTCGGGCACCGGGCCCCAGATCGCGTTGGAATCCGGCGACCAGATCATTGGGCCGTTGATGACGCGTTTGACACCCGCCGTGGCAGCAACCGGAACACGTTCGGTGGCGCGGATCACGTTCTCCATGATCCGATCCAGATCGTCGGGGAACAGATCGTGGGCGAAATCCAGCGGCGTGCCGTTTTCGGCCCAGAACCGCATGTCTTTCTCATAAGCCCCGATCAGCAGGCCATTGCCTTCCTGCCGGAAGTAATACTCGCCATCCCGGTCGGCGATTGAGGGCAGACGACGGCCCATACTGGCCACTTCGTCGATGGATTCCGTGACAAAATACTGGTGCTCGGTCGGTTGCAGCGGCAATTCGATGCCCGCCAAAGCCGCGACCTCGCGCCCCCACAGGCCCCCGGCATTGACCACCCATTGCGCGCGGATGTCACCCTTTTTGGTCCTCACGATCCAAGAGCCGTCGGGCTGCTGTTCCGTCCCTACTACGGGGCAAAACCGCTCAATCGTGGCTCCCATGGCACGCGCCCCAGCGGCATAAGCCATGGTCACACCGGACGGATCGACGTTGCCGCCATCGGGTTCGTACATGATGCAGCGGATATCATCGAACTGCGCCAGCGGATGCAGTTCTTTTGCCTGTTCCCGGCTGATTTCATAGAAGTTCAGACCGTAGAACCGCGCCTTAGCCTCTTGCAAGCGCAACTGATGTTCGCGGTCTTCAGTTTGGGCCAGGTACAGCGAACCCGGTTGAAATACACCGCAACCCTGGCCGGTTTCCTTCTCCAGCTCTTTATACAGATTCATCGTATAGTGTTGGATGCGCGTGACGTTGTTATTGTCATGCAGCCCGTGGATATTGGCCGCCGCATGCCAGGTCGAGCCGGATGTCAGCTCATCCCGCTCCAGCAGAACAACATCTGTCCAGCCAAGCTTGGCCAGATGATAAAGGATTGAACAACCGACTAGGCCCCCTCCGATAACGACGGCCTGTGCGTGGGTTTTCATGAGATCTCTCCTAAAAAATCGGGCGCTGCCTGCAGGGCAGGTTTAAACAAGAGTCAGCCATAGGTTGGAATGGGCATATGTTCTGTTCCCGACGCGAAATGTCGGGAACAGGGCTTTCTTAACATGAGTTTAACTCAACCCAATTGAATCCTTTATGATATTTTGAAAGCTTCAGGATTATGTGGAGTAACCCTGTGAACCTTTTGGATACGGACCAGTCACACAGGGTTGAGTTGGAGGAAAAGCGCCGAACAACACACCAAACCCCACAGAATACTTGAAATATTTGGTTAATGTTCTATTTATGTTCTACATAGTCAGAGGACAAGCCGATGGCCCAGCACATCCGAAATTCGGCTCTGGGTGAGCCAAGCAACGATTATCACCTGCTTCCGGTAACAGACCGGCAGATGCGGTATGCCCGTGCGATTGCAGAGCAATCTGCGCTGGAAATCCCCGTAGATGTGCAGCGAGACCGCAAGATGCTGTCGGATTGGATTTCAGCGCACAAGCCCCGCGTAACCTCGCAATTCGACAATTACCCAACTGGCAAGCAGGTCGCCTTTGCCGAGCGTATCTCGCGCAGCAAACGTCGACCTATCCCATCTGAGTGCTTCCATGACAAACGGATGATGTCGCGCTGGATTGACCAGAACAAATAGGCTCTAACCTTGGCTATTTGGGCTGTGGTTGCGTGCATAGATCGCAACCGCGGCCGCCACAAACATACCCAGCAGGATATAGCCCGTGACCGCTTCGGCCGCAGCAAGTGCGCGGCACAGTCCGACTGGGGACATATCGCCATAGCCGACGGTGGTGAAGGTGACATACGAGAAATACAGGATGTCCGCAGGCCCCTGCGCGCCGATCACGCAATTGTCGTTATAGCCAAAGGCGCCATAAGCGGCAGCAAACAGGAATGGCACGACTTGAATGAAGGACACGCCCATCAGCAGCAACAGCCGCCGGGGGGATTTCACTTGGGTCACATAGTACCAAGATTGCGAGGCGATCCAGATCAACAGACCCATTGAGGCGAAAGAACCGATTGTATCGCCAGCGGTCGCATCACTGAGGCGCGACAGGCCATACCACGCCAGAAAACTGGCAATCACCAAACCCAATGCGGCCAGCAGGGTCGATTTCCACTCTTCCAGAGTTTTGGGTTCACGATGCATTGAGGCTCCGTCCCGCAGGTGTGCCCCTGATCATCAGTCCTAAGGGGCGGACCCGCAAGCTGAATTTAGCTCGAACCCAGGTGCTCGAACCCACGTTTGCGTGCCAATAAAATTTGCTTTTGCCGTTCACGAAACCGGGCCTTATCTGCCTCAGTCGTTTCATCGACGCACCGATGACAAGCCACGCCATGCTCGTATTCTGGGCGTTTCATATCTTCGGGCAGGATCGGGCGGCGGCAGGCATGGCACAGACGGTGCGGCCCCTCCACCAGCCCATGACCGACCGAAACGCGGTTGTCGAACACAAAGCATTCGCCCTGCCAGGTGCTATCTTCGGCAGGCATCTCTTCGAGATAGCGCAAGATGCCGCCTTTCAGGTGATACACATCCTCGACCCCCTGCCCCAGCAGATAGTTGGTGGATTTCTCGCAACGAATGCCGCCGGTGCAAAACATGGCCACGCGCTTGTTGTGGAAGCGGTCCTTGTTTTTCTCCCACCAGGCCGGGAAATCCCGGAAACTGGCGGTTTCAGGGTCTATTGCGCCCTCAAACGTACCGATCGCCACCTCATAGTCGTTGCGCGTATCGATCACGACCACGTCGTCCGAGCGGATCAGGTCGTTCCATTCCTCCGGCTCAACATAGTTGCCGACACGGGCCCGCGGATCGACATCCGGCTGGCCCATGGTCACAATCTCTTTCTTCAGCCGCACCTTCATTTTGCCGAATGGCGGATGGTCTGCGGTTGCCTCTTTCCACTCAAGATCAGCACATCCGGGCAGCGCTTTGATATGCGCCAGCACCGCATCAATCCCAGCACGAGGACCCGCGATAGTGCCGTTGATACCTTCCTGCGCCAGCAGCAGTGTGCCCTTGACCGATTGGGCGCGGCACAGGTCCAGCAACGGATCCCGCAAGGCGGCGTGATCCGGAAAGCGGGTGAAGTGATAGAGAGCAGCGATCGTGTACATGCGCGCGGTCTAAACCCGCAGGCGCAGAGTCGCAAGAGACCGCATTGACGACCAACCCACGCCCGCCTACCGATAAGGCATCAAAGGAGGCCCCCAGATGACCCATGCCCTGATCGTAATCGACGTCCAAAATGATTTCTGCCCCGGGGGTGCGCTGGCCGTTGCGGGCGGGGACGAGGTCGTGGCCCCGATCAATGCCATGATGGATGATTTCGACGCGGTGATCCTGACGCAGGATTGGCATCCTGCAGGTCATTCCAGCTTTGCCAGTTCGCACCCGGGCAAAGCCCCGTTTGAGCTGATCGATATGCCCTATGGCCCGCAGGTCCTGTGGCCCGATCACTGCGTTCAGGGCACGGATGGCGCTGCGTTTCACCCCGGTCTGCGCACCGATGCCGATCTGATCATCCGCAAAGGGTTTCGCAGAGCAATCGACAGCTATTCTGCCTTTTTTGAAAACGACCGTGAGACGCCGACAGGGTTGAAAGGCTATCTTGACACACGTGGGTTGTCGAAGGTCACCCTCGTCGGGTTGGCTACGGATTTCTGCGTCCATTACTCTGCCGTAGATGCCGCGCAGCTGGGGCTGGATGTGACCGTTCGGCTGGATGCCTGTCGCGGGATCGATATGGACGGGTCGATGGCAGCGGCTGAGCAGGCGATGCGGACCGCAGGGGTGGTTCTAATTTAGGGTGTCGAGGTCCCGGTCGCCTCAAGGAACTTGAACAGAACAAACAGAATGACGGCCAGCCCTAGGGCAAAGCCAATGCGGCCCGGCACTGCTCGCCGTCTGGTTCGGTTTGTCGGCATTGGCTCGGGCGCGGGGGCAGTCATAACAGGCTGCACGATCCCCTGCACTGGCCGCGCGCGTTTCACATGCGCCAGGAACTGCAAAAGATCGAACTCACCACTGTATTCACCCTGAACGCCCTGGTTTTTGATGTTGGCAAACAGCACTTGCAAAATCTGGTCGCGGTCAGCCTTATCTGCGGGCGAGTATACATCGGGCGCAATTCCGCTGTCATGCGCGGCCAGCTCGAACCCCGCATCCTGAAATATCTTGCGAATCTTGGGCGACGCCCCGCGCAATGCATCAGACGTCTTCACATCCCGAAACATCGCCACCGGGCGAACCCCATCTTTGGTCTCGCCCGAAAGTGTTTCAAATGTTTGATCGTCTGATGCTGTTCTTAAAATATCAAAGTCGTATCGAAGACTCATTCACAACTAACAACCTTATCTTTCCATCCCGCACCCTCACTAATCGGTGATCCAATCAAACAATATGCCCGCTTTGTGGCGTCAAACGGGCATTGTCACCAAATCAGCGACTCTTGCTATTCGTCGTGCCGATTGATCTAACAACGGAAATCGCAGGAGTTCCCCATGGTCGATATTGCGACCCGTGTTTACAATCACAAATGGAAAATCGATCCGATTGTGCGGTCTTTGATCGATACGGATTTCTACAAACTGCTGATGTGCCAGTCAGTGTTTCGAAACAAGCCTCAAACAAATGTCGAGTTTTCACTGATAAACCGCTCGAATCACGTGCCATTGGCGCGCCTGATCGACGAAGGCGAACTGCGCGAACAGCTGGACCACATCCGCTCGCTCAGCCTCAGCCGAGGGGAAAGCACCTGGCTGCGGGGTAACATGTTTTATGGCAAACGGCAGATGTTCCGCTCGGATTTTATGGAGTGGTTCGAAAATATGCGCCTGCCGCCCTATCATCTGGAGCGCAAAGGCGATCAGTACGAGCTGACCTTCGAAGGTAAATGGCACGAGGTCATGCTGTGGGAAATCCCCGCTTTGGCCGTGTTGATGGAACTGCGTTCGCGCGCCGTCCTAAACCACATGCGCCGGTTCGAGTTGCAGGTTCTTTATGCCCGCGCCATGACCCGGGTGTGGGAGAAGATTGAACAACTCAGCGCCATTCAAGGTCTTGGGATTGCGGATTTCGGAACCCGTCGGCGGCACTCGTTCCTCTGGCAAGACTGGTGTGCTCAGGCGATGATCGAAGGGTTGGGCCCTGCTTTCACCGGCACCTCGAACTGTCTGATCGCCATGCGGCGCGAGGTTGAGGCCATCGGCACCAACGCCCACGAACTGCCCATGGTCTATTCCGCTCTGGCCGATACGGATGAGGCGCTGGCTCAGGCCCCCTATGACGTTCTCAGCGACTGGCATGAAGAACATGACGGCAATCTGCGCATCATTCTGCCAGACACCTACGGTACTAAGGGATTTCTGGACCGCGCGCCCGATTGGCTGGCGGGCTGGACTGGGATTCGTATCGACAGTGGCGACCCTGCTGAAGGGGCCGAAGTGGCCATCGACTGGTGGAAGTCCCGTGGAGAAGACCCAACGCAGAAACGGATCATCTTTTCCGACGGGCTGGACGTCGACAAAATCAAGGAGCTGCACGCGCAGTTTGTCGGGCGCACCAACATCTCATTTGGGTGGGGCACCTTGTTGACCAATGATTTCCGCGGGCTTGTGCCGAACGACGCTCTCGCGCCGTTCTCGCTGGTCTGCAAGGCGGTGTCGGCCAATGGGCGACCAACGGTCAAGCTGTCGGACAACCCGGAAAAAGCGATGGGTCCAGCCGATCAGATCGACCGATACAAGCGGGTGTTTGGTGTCGGTGCTCAGAAGGCAATTGAGGTGATTGTTTAGCCGTGAAACGCCGCCACCGTCTTGAGTTGTGAAAAGCCATACAGCGCCTCGAACCCTTTTTCGCGGCCGTGTCCGGATTTTCCGACCCCTCCAAACGGAAGCTCCACGCCGCCGCCCGCACCGTAATTGTTGATGAACACCTGACCCGAGCGCAGGCGCTTCGCCAACCGCATCTGCCGCGCGCCATCGCGGGTCCAGATGCTGGCGACAAGGCCATAATCGGTACTATTTGCTATAGTTAGAGCCTGTTCTTCGGTTTCAAACGGGATCAGAACCTGTACTGGGCCAAAAATCTCATCCTGCGCCAAAACGTGATTGGCGGGAACATCCGCGAACAGCGTCGGCCGGACATAGGCACCTGTCTCTGGCGCATCCGACGTGATCCTCCCTTGCCCCACGATGGTCAAATCCTCTCCCTTCTCCAGAAAACCCATAACGATGGTTTTTTGCCGGTTCGAGATCAGCGGGCCCACCCGCAGGTCATTTATCGCAGGCCCCACGGTCAGTTGACCATAGGCTTCAGCCATCCGCGCCTTGACCTGTTCGTAGACCCCACGCTGCACCAGAATGCGGGATGAGGCAGAGCAGGTTTGCCCGGCATTCTGAATGCCTGCATTGACCAGAAACGGCAGGGATGCGTCCAAATCGGCGTCATCAAACACCAGTTGCGGTGATTTTCCGCCGAGCTCCAACGTCACAGGGACTACATTGCGCCCCGCTGCTTGCTGCACCAAAGCCCCGGTCGCAACGGACCCGGTGAACGAGATGTGATCGACGCCCGGATGCCCGGACAGCGCGGCCCCGGCCTCGGCCCCCAGACCCGGCACAACGTTCAACGCACCGGCAGGCAGCCCGGCCTCAGTCGCCAGATGGGCAAAGGCCAGCGCGGTCAGGCAGGCCTCTTCCGCTGGTTTCAGCACACAAGCATTGCCCATGGCCAGGGCGGCCCCGACCGAGCGGCCAATGATTTGCATTGGGTAGTTCCACGGCACGATATGGCCCGTCACGCCATGTGGCTCGCGCAGCGTGTAGACGGTGTAGCCATCCAGATACGGGATGGTCTCGCCCATCACCTTATCCGCGGCACCACCATAAAACTCACAATACCGCGCCAAGGCCACGGCATCCGCCCTTGCCTGCGTCAGCGGTTTGCCAACGTCCTTGGCCTCCAAAACGGCCAGATCCTCGACACGGTCCAGAACCAACCGACCTAAACGACTTAGAATGCGCCCACGCTCGAATGCAGGCATTCGGCCCCATTCGCCATCTAGTGCAGCGCGGGCTGCCACGACAGCAGCGTCGATATCCGATGCTCCACCGCGCGCGATCTGGCAGATTTCAGAATCATCGGACGGGTTGACCAAGGGCAACGATTGAGCGGTGAGCGGCGATTGCCACGCGCCCCCGATCAAACAGAGGCTGGGATCAAACCATATCGCATTGGTCATATCTAACTCCTATTTCGGCTCTAACACGGGGAAAATCACGCAGCACCCACTCCGATCTCCGGCAACTGCGGCGCAGCAGAAATCAGCTTTTGTGTGTATGGATGGCGCGGATTGGTGAAGACCTGCTCGGTCTCGCCCTGTTCAACGAGCTTCCCGGCTTGCATGACCATCACCCTGTCCGTGATCGTGCGCACGACGCTCAGATCGTGGCTGATGAACAGATAAGTCAGATCATAGGCGTCACATAGTTCAGCCAGCAAATCCAGAATCTGCGCCCGGACCGAGACGTCGAGGGCCGAGACCGCTTCGTCAAACAGGATCAGTTCCGGGCGGATGATCAGCGCGCGGGCAATGGCAATGCGCTGTCGCTGACCACCCGAAAATTCGTGGATGTACTTGTCCGCATCCTCTGGGCGCAGCCCTACGGCGATCAGCATTTCGGCAATGCGGTCCTGCCGCTCGCCTCCAGTCGGAGGGATTTCGAGTAAATGAAATGGTTCGGTAATCAGGCGCGCAACCCGGTGGCGCGGGTTGAAACTGCCATAAGGGTCTTGAAACACCACCTGCATCTTGCGCCGCACGGCCGGATTCGGCTTGTGACCGGAGAACACCGGCTGACCATCCAACCGGATGTTACCGGATTGAACCTCTTCCAACCCCAAAATAGCCCGTGTTAGGGTCGATTTTCCGCATCCGGACTCCCCGACCAGACCCAGCCGCTCACCCCGGTTGAGGGTAAAGCTGACCTGATCCACGGCACGGGTATGACCGGGCGCATCGAACAGGCCCTTGCGCGGCAGGCGATAGTCACGGACCACTTGCGTGACCTCTAGCAACGGTTGTGGTTGTTTTGCATCGGGCAGAGCCACCTGATGGTTCGACGCCTCAAACAGCATCCGGGTATAGGGGTGCTGCATGTTGTGCAGAAGATAGTCGGTTGCACCGCTTTCGACGACTTCGCCATGGCGCATCACGACGATCTGATCCGCCATATCGGCGACAACAGCCAGATCATGGGTGATCATCAGCAGGCCCATGTCGTATTCGGTCACCAAGCCCCTGAGCAAATCCAGAATCTGCGCCTGAGTGGTCACATCCAGCGCCGTTGTCGGTTCATCCGCGATCAGCAGTTTAGGGCGCAAGGCAATCGCCATTGCGATGACCACACGCTGACGCTGACCACCGGACAATTCATGCGGATAGCGGGACAGGGGGAAGCGATCAGAAGGCAGCCCAACTCGGGCCAATACCTCTTCCGCCCGCTCCCGCACCTGCGCAGGAGGCATCGCCTTGTGGATCAGGATGGTCTCCATCACCTGATCGCCGATGGTTTTGACCGGGTTAAGCGCAGTCATAGGCTCTTGAAACACCATCCCGATCGAAGCACCGCGCAATGCGCACATCTCTGCCTCGGGCCGGTTCAGGATTTCCTGCCCGTCCAGCAGGATCGAGCCATCACTTTCCGTCCCATCGGGCAACAACTGCATCACGGCCAGCGCGGTCATCGATTTACCCGAGCCGCTTTCCCCGGTTACAGCAACGATCTGCCCCGGTGCAATCGACAAGCTGACCTGTTTCAAAATCTCGCCCCCGTGAATGCATAGCGACAGGTTCTCGATCCGCAGCAAACTCATGCCCGCGCCACCCGGATTCGGGGGTCCAGCCAGTCGCGCAGACCATCACCCAGCAGGTTCAGGCCCAATACCGTCACGATGATCGCCAGACCCGGAATCAGAGCCAAATGTGGGGCAAAACTGACCATCGTCTGCGCATCGGCCAGCATCCGACCCCAGCTTGGCGTGGGTGGTTGCGCCCCGAGACCGACGTAACTCAAGCCCGCCTCGGCCAGAATGCCCAGGCTGAATTGAATGGTGCCCTGCACGATCAGCAGATTGGCCACGTTGGGCAGGATATGCTCCGCCGAAATCCGCGCCGCGCCCTTGCCCGAGACACGGGCGGCGAGGATGAACTCACGCTCCCACAGGGACAGGGCCGCCCCTCGGGTGATGCGGGCAAAGACGGGGATGTTGAAGATGCCGATGGCGATGATGGCGTTGATGGCACCCGCGCCGAACACGGCCGTGATCAGGATGGCGATGACCAGAGAGGGGAAAGCAAAGACCAGATCGTTGCCGCGCATGATGACTTCGTCCAGCCACGATCCCTTGCGTGCGGCCGCTGTCAGGCCCAAGGGCACGCCCAACGCCATACCGATCCCCACGGCGACCAGCGCCACGGCAATGGACGTCCGCGCGCCGACCATGATCATCGAGAACATGTCGCGCCCGAAGTGATCGGTGCCGAACCAATGCTGCGCGTTGGGTGGCTGCAGTTTCGCGGGAATGTCCAGCGCGGCATGGTCATAGGGCGTCCAGACAAACGAGATCAGCGCCGCGAGCAAGACCAGCGAGGACAGCACCGCGCCTAGGATCAGGTTGCGGCTCATGTCCGGCTCCTCAGCCTGGGATCGACGGCAGCATAGGCCAAATCGACAAGGAAATTCACGGTGATGACAGCGAAGACCAGCAGCATGACAACCGATTCCACCACGATCAGATCGCGGGCCGAGATCGCCTGAAATACCAGCCGCCCGAGGCCGGGCAGGTAGAACACCTGCTCGATAATGATCGACCCGGCCAAAAGGAACGAAAACTGCAGCCCGATGATCGTCAGCACCGGGATCAGCGCGTTTCGCACCCCGTGTCGCCACAGCGCCTGACGACGCGACAGCCCTTTGGCGCGGGCCGTGCGCATGAAATCTTCGCCCAGTATGTCCAAAAGCGAGGATCGCATCACCCGCGCCAGAATGGCCGCTTGTGGCAAGGCCAGGGCAATCGCGGGCAGGGTCAGGGAATGCAGCCCGGCCCAGAATCCGTTGTCCCAGCCAGCAAACCCGCCCGCATTGAACCAGCGCAGGTTTATGGCAAAGATCAGGACCAGCATCATCGCAAACCAGAAATTCGGCACCGCGATGCCTAGCTGTGTTGCTCCCATCACCGTGAGATCACCCGGTTTACCGCGGCGCGCAGCGGCATAGATGCCTGCGGGAAAGGCGATCAGGGTCGACAAACTCAGTGCATAAAGAGCCAGTGGTAAAGACACCCACAGCCGATCCGCGATCATCTGTGAAACAGGCGTGCGATAGGTGTACGAGGTTCCGAAATCCCCTTTCAGCATCCCACTAACCCAGTTGAAGTAGCGCTGGGTCTTGGACATGTCCAAGCCCAACTCGGCCCGCAGCGCAGCCAATGTGTCGGGCTGCGCATTGACCCCCAACATGAACGAGGCCGGATCACCCGGCGCCACCTCGATCACCGCAAAGATGACGACCGAAGCAATGGCAAGGCTGATCACAAGTGAAAGCAGTCGTTTGAGGGCATAGCGTAGCATTGGGGGCAGGTTAAGTGCGCGCCCTGCCCGGGTCCAGCGGCTAGTTATACTTACGCTGCTCTTGCCGAACCAGATCGAGGGCGCAGGCCGAAAGCTCTTGCGCAGGGGCTGATTCTGCCAGCGTTTCCAGATTGGTTTCGGTACGTGCCAAAGCCGCTCGGCGTAACACCATCAACCGGGCACGTGGGCTGTCCAGAAACTGCGATTGCGGGATGACGGTCTCAAAGGGGCTGTCGATACGGATGACCTCGAAGTACCCGCCCAGAAGCGCGAGGAAGGCAAAGGAGCAGGCCGGAGCCTCTGCCGTACAATGCGTGTTGCAAAGTTGCGCGATGGGTCGCGTCGCCTCGGCTGTCATCAGCCAATTCTCCACGGCGGGCCGCCACGGGTTACCCGGTGACAGATCGCCATAGCCCAACCCCAACGCCAAAACACCAGCCATTCCAAGCGCCTGCTCCGAGTTCGCCGAAACCGGGTCGGGCTGAATATGGCGCAGCGCCGCCAAACCATCCCCGCGGGGTTCAGGACTGTCCGAAAGATATGCCAGATAAGGCTGCAGATCGTCCATGGTCCCGTCATCGGCGCGCAACTCATCCCGCATCGCCTGACTGCCATACAACGCAACGATCCGCGTTGGGTAATCTGTGGCTTGATGTTCACCAAGATCGTTGAGACGCTTCACCTGATCGGGATCAGGCTGAGGCTGCCTGGCTCGCATTAAGGCCTGCGCCAGTGCATTCCCCCTGGCGGCCTCAATGGTAAGCCAGGACGTGCCGAAATTGCTGTTGTCGCGACGCCGGAACAGGGCGCGGGATTCGGCAGGCTCAAGGCTCTGCCGAAACGGGGATGGCCCAAGATCTGTGGTTTCGATCCGGCCCAGCAACAAACGCGCATCCGAATTGCCAGACGCCGCCAGCGCCGCCAACATTGGCAACGCCTTGGCATCGTCGCCGTCCAGCCACAAGGCTACTGCCGCATCCAAAGTGGTCTCTGCCGATGCGGATGGCGCAACACATAGCTGCGCCAGGACCATCAAGGTGAGGAAAGAGCGTTTGATCATTGGCCTTTCCTTAGACTGAACGCTACTCCGCCCAGCTGATTGCCGTCAGATCAATCGCCGCTGTCGGCGCGTTCTGCCACAACCCCTGCACGCCCGCCTTAGCCACACCCAGTTTGGCCAGCTGGAACAGGTATCCGTTGACATAGTCGTTGGAAATCAGGCGCTGCGCTTCACCCATCAACCGGGCCCGCTCTTCAGGGTCGGTGGTGGTGTTCAGCAACTCCATCAAGGCCTGAAAATCGGTGCTGTCGTATTGGAAATAATAATCGGGCCGTGCATAGATGCCGATATCCATCGGTTCGGTGTGGCTGACGATGGTCAGTCCGAAATCCTTGCCCTTGAACACGGATTCCAGCCATTGTGCCCATTCTACATTGATGATCTCGGCGGTGATCCCTACTTCGGCCAATTGTGCTGCGATGATCTCTCCACCCCGGCGCGCATAGGACGGGGGCGGCAGGTGCAGCGTAGTCTCAAAGCCTTCGGCAAACCCGGCCTCAGCCAGCATAGCCTTGGCCTTTTCCGGGTCATAAGCAGACTGCCCAGTCAGATCGACATAGGCCGGGTTATGCGGTGCAAAATGGGTTCCGATTGGGGTGCCATAGCCGAACATGGCTCCGTCAATGATGGCCTGACGATCAATCGCATGGGCCAGAGCCTGCCGGACGCGGATATCGTCGAACGGCGCTTGCTTGTTGTTGGTCGACAGGATCGTTTCGCCTTCGGTCGAGCCAACAAGGACCTGAAAGCGCGGATCAGCCTCGAACTGAGGCAGGTTTTCGGGCGCTGGGAAATTGTCGAACACATCCACATCTTCAGCCATCATGGCAGCAAAAGCCGCGGTCGGGTCCGAGATGAATTTGAACGTCGCACTCTCTAATGCAGGCTGATCACCCCAATAGTCAGGATTGCGGTTCAATGTGATGCTATCGCCCTGCACCCATTCGCCAAAGGTGAAAGCCCCGGTGCCAACCGGGCTGGTCTTGATGTCGTCGATGCTTTCCGGCGCGACGATCACCGCATCACCCCACGCCATGTTGAACAGGAAGTTGCCGTTTGGTTCGGACAGGGAGACCTTGACGGTCAGCGGGTCGACAGCCTCGACGCTTTCAATTCCGGCAAACAGGGCCTTCTGCGCGTTAGCACTGTCTTCGGCCATTGCGCGATCAAGGCTGAATTTAACGTCTTCAGCATCCATCGCGCTGCCATCATGGAAACTCACTCGATCGCGCAGCTTGAAGGTATAAACGGTGCCGTCATCCGAGATTTCCCAGCTTTCCGCCAGCCCCGGCACGACCGAACCATCGCCCATGAACCGGGTCAGGCCTTCGAAGATATTGGTGTAGACCACCGAATCGATGGCCTGAGCAGCCGCGCTGGTCGGGTCCAGATGAGGCGGTTCTAGCTGCATGGCGATTGTAATGTCCGATTGGGCCATCGCTTGTGTTGCCAGCACTCCGGCGCTCAGCGCCAGCACCGAGCCAAAGGTTCGAAACACCTGCTTAGTCATGGAAACTCTCCCCGTTGAAGTCAACGCAGCCGCGTGTTTGCGGGCTTTTCTGGGCCTAGTGTTCCCCTAAACCTAAGGTCATTCAAGAAAATGTTCGCGCAACCGGGGTTTCGTGGGCCCTGTTCGATCTGTTATGCCGCACTGCAACATGAACCCCGCAAGGAGCGAACATGAGTGCCACCGCCCGCAAAAAAGCCCCAAATGCAGAGGATATTCGCGCCCGGAAGGGGGGCGAGCCGCTGGTCAGTCTGACCGCCTATACCACCCCGATGGCGCGTTTGATGGACACCCATTGCGACTTTGTGCTGGTGGGCGACAGCGTTGGCATGGTGCTGCACGGGCTGGAATCGACCCTTGGCGTGACGATGGAGATGATGATCCTGCACGGGCAGGCCGTTGCCCGTGGGTTGGACAGTGCAATGATGGTCATCGACATGCCATTCGGCAGCTACGAGGAAAGCCCGGCAAAGGCGTTCCGCAACGCTGCCCGTCTCATGGCAGAAACCGGGGCTGGGGCTGTCAAACTGGAAGGTGGGGTCGAGATGGCCGAAACCATCCGCTTTCTGGTCAAGCGCGGCATTCCGGTGATGGCGCATATCGGCCTGACACCGCAATCGATCAACACCCTGGGCGGCTACAAGGTGCAGGGGCGCGACGAACAAGCCGAGGCCGTTTTGGCCGATGCCCACGCTGTCACCGAAGCAGGCGCCTTTTCTGTCGTGTTAGAGAAGGTTCCGCAAGGTTTGGCCGACCAGATCACCAACGAAGTTACGATCCCGACAATCGGTATCGGAGCCTCTGCCGGGTGCGATGGGCAAATCCTTGTGGTTGACGACATGGTGGGCTTTTTCACTGCCTTCAAACCGAAATTCGTGAAACGCTATGCCGAACTGGGCCCGCTGGCCGAGGCCGCGATAGCCGAATACGCCGCCGAGGTGCGCGCGCGCAGTTTCCCGGCGGATGAACATGTCTTTGCCGATCAGGCCCCGGCCAAAGGGTCCAAGACATGACCGCACCAATCCTGCGCCGTCTGGCCGATCTGCGCGCGCTGACGACCGAATGGCACCGCAAGAGCGAAATCATCGGCGTTGTGCCCACCATGGGCGCGCTGCACCAGGGGCATCTGTCACTGGTTCAGGCCGCCAAGGCAGGCACGGACCGCGTGATCGTCACGATCTTTGTGAACCCCAAACAGTTCAACAACCCCGAAGATCTGACCAATTATCCGCGTACCCAGAGCGAGGATGCGCAAAAGCTGGTCCCTTACGGTGTTGATGCGATTTATGTGCCCGATCCCGATGAAATCTACCCGGCAGGCTTTTCAACCACTGTGATCGTCGGCGGCCTCACTGATATGATGGAGGGTCCCTTCCGCCCCGGCCATTTCGAGGGCGTCGCCACAGTGGTTGCCAAACTTTTCCTGCAAACGCAGGCGGATAAAGCCTATTTCGGCGAAAAAGATTATCAGCAACTGCTTGTCGTCCGCCGTATGGCCCGTGATCTGGACATCCCCGTTGAAGTTGTGGGCTGCCCTACGGTCCGCGAGCCCTCGGGTTTGGCCATGTCATCGCGCAACCTGCGGCTGTCGGCCAAAGGGCTAAAGATCGCAGCGCGAAAGAACACGCTTATGCAAGCGATGGCCAAAGAACTCGCCGCCGGCGCACCGTTCGAGCCACTTGCAGAGCAAGCAAGGGATGACTTGCTGGCCGCGGGGTTCACCGAGGTGGAATATATCGATCTGCGTTGTGCCGAAACGCTTGAGCCCCTGCCCAATGCATCACGCCCGGCCCGGCTGTTCGTCACCGCGTGGGCCGATGGCGTGCGCCTGATCGACAATACCCCCATTCCGGCGGCCTGATTTCTGCTCTGGCCCCTGCGCGAGTGTTTGCGCTAAAGTCCCGCAAAACCATGCGGGGGAGGAGCGCAGGCAATGACCTATATTCTGGCAATCGATCAGGGCACCACGTCCTCGCGCGCGATCTTGTTCGACGCACAAATGCAGGCCGTCGGCACCGCCCAGCGCGAATTTCCTCAGCATTTCCCGCAGGAAGGCTGGGTTGAACATGATGTTGAGGATATCTGGGACAGCGTTCTGACCGTCTGCCGTGAGGTGATGGAGACCAGCGGCGTCTCGGCCGACCAGATCGCCGGGATCGGCATCACTAATCAGCGCGAAACCACCGTGGTCTGGGACAAGACCACCGGCAAAGCCATCCACAACGCTATCGTCTGGCAGGACCGTCGCACCGCCGAGATCTGCGCCCGCTACAAACAAGCCGGGTGCGAGGATGATGTGACGGCCCAAACTGGGTTGCTACTGGACCCCTATTTTTCGGGCACCAAGGTCAAATGGCTTCTGGATACCGTCGACGGAGCCCGCGACCGGGCCGCGGCCCAAGAGCTGCTGTTTGGCACCATCGACAGCTTTCTGATCTGGCGTCTAACCGAAGGCCGTTGCCACGTCACCGATGCGACCAACGCCGCGCGCACCCTTCTGTTCGACATTCACAAAGGCGCGTGGAGCCCCGAGATTTGTGACCTGCTGGACGTGCCTTTGACGATGCTGCCAGAGGTGCTGGATTGCGCGGCTGATTTTGGCAGCACGTCCCTGCTGGGTGGCAACATACCAATTCTGGGTGTCGCAGGGGATCAGCAGGCCGCCACGATCGGTCAGGCCTGCTTTCAACCCGGCATGATGAAATCAACCTATGGCACAGGGTGTTTTGCGCTGCTGAACACGGGCGCGCAGCCCGTCGCCTCAAAAAACCGTCTGCTGACCACCATTGGTTATCAGTTAGACGGGCAAAAGACCTATGCGCTGGAAGGTTCGATCTTTATCGCGGGGGCTGCGGTGCAATGGCTGCGGGATGCGCTGAAAATCATCGATGCCGCCCCGCAAAGCGGCGATCTGGCGGCGCAGGCCGACCCGACTCAGCATGTGGTTCTGGTCCCTGCCTTCACCGGCCTTGGTGCACCCTATTGGAAGCCTGATTGCCGGGGCGCGATGTTCGGGCTGACGCGCAATTCAGGCCGGGCCGAGATTGCCCGCGCCACGCTGGACAGTATCGCCTTTCAGACCCGCGACCTGTGGCATGCCATGCAAGGCGATTGGGGCGCCGAGGCTAATGTGATCCTGCGTGTCGATGGCGGGATGAGCGCGTCAGACTGGACCATGCAGGGCCTGTCGAACTGTCTGGGGGCCCCGGTGGATCGCCCGGTGATGCAGGAAACAACCGCATTGGGCGCGGCATGGCTGGCCGGGATGAAAGCGGGCGTCTATCCTGATCAGGAGGGTTTCGCCCAGACCTGGCAGCTTGATAAACGCTTTGAGCCCCAGATGGCGCAGGATGCCCGCGATGCCGCCTATGCCCGCTGGCAACGTGCTGTACAGGCGGCCATGTCATTCTAAAATCTATTGTCTTGGGCTTCCAAGACGAGGAGGGATACAATGATCAGCTATGTCACGGTTGGCACCGATGACGTCGGACAGGCCAAGCGGTTCTATTCGGCCTTCATGCCTGCGTTGGGCTATGAGCTTGAGGAAGGGCCCGAAGGTCTAAGCTATGCCCTGCCAGTGGAACCGGACCAATCACCGGTGTTGCCCGAGTTCTATGTCAAACCCACCTTTGACGGAGCACCCGCCTCGGCGGGCAACGGGTCAATGACCGCATTCGAAGCGCAAAATCAGCAGCAGGTGCGTGATCTGCATGCCGCCGCACTGGCTGCTGGCGGATCAGACGAAGGCGCGCCGGGTTTTCGTGCCGCTTACGGACCCAATTTCTATGTTGGATACCTGCGCGATCCGCAGGGCAACAAGATTGCTCTGTTCTCCAGCAATCCAAATGAGCCTGGGCGGGACGACTAACGTCGCGACCTAGCTGTGATCTTTCATCAATCGCTGCTTCTGGCGTGACCAGTCACGCTTGGCCTGGGTTTCGCGCTTGTCGTGAAGCTTTTTACCCTTGGCGATCCCGATCTTCAGCTTGGCCCGGCCCTTGTGGTTGAAATACAGAACCAACGGCACCAGCGTCATGCCCTTGCGTTGCGTTGCATTCCACAGGTTCGACAACTCCTTGCGCGAGACCAGCAACTTACGGCGGCGGCGTTCTTCGTGCTTGAACACCTTGGCCTGCTCATACGGCGCGATGTAGCTGTTGATCAGCCACAACTCGCCATCATCGACCGAGGCATAGCTTTCGGCGATGTTCGATCCACCGGCCCGAAGGGATTTGACCTCGGATCCTTCCAGCATGATGCCACACTCGATATCCTCTTCGATCGCGTAGTCGAAGCGGGCACGCCTGTTTTCGGCGATCACTTTGTAGTTTGGATCAGTCTTCTGCTTTGCCATGACGCGTTGATTTAGGCGGCTTGAACCCGCCATGCAAGGCCAGCACAAGCTTTGGCATCAGGATTGTGCGGAAATGATCAGGTCCGGGCCGAAAATCGTGTCCGAATGGTTGTGCAGATAGATTTTGAGCCAGGGTGTAAAGCGTTCCGGGTGGCGCTGCACCTCGGCCAGAAGATCGTGATAATCGATCCAGCGAATATCCATCACTTCGTCCGGGTTCGGCTCGATCTTCAGCGGGCCGCGTACGTGCGCCAGAAAAACGTCCACCACCTCATGCTCGATCAGGTTGTTGCCGACATCGGCGTGATACTCCAGACGATGGCGGTACTCGGGATACAACCCGGTGATCCCGAGTTCTTCGCGCAAACGGCGCACTGCGCAGGCTGAGGCCCCTTCGTCCCAATCAGGATGGGTGCAACAGGTGTTCGCCCACAGGCCCGGGGTGTGATACTTGCCCAACGCCCGGCGCTGCATCAGGATTTCAGTACCGCGCACCACAAAGACAGAGACAGCCTTATGCCTGAGGCCTTTTTCATGTGCCTCAAGTTTGTCCACGGGGGTCAACTCACCATCAACCCAAGCCGGGATCATGATTCCCATATGTCGTCTCCTGATGCCGATCCATCGGACTGGCGAACTTTGATGTGGTGCTATGGCCGGATCGGCTTGGCATCGGGGCCCATCCGCTCCGGATCGGGCCGCGTTGG
Organism: Ruegeria sp. I1; assembly: GCF_056532675.1. Classification (NCBI taxonomy): domain Bacteria; kingdom Pseudomonadati; phylum Pseudomonadota; class Alphaproteobacteria; order Rhodobacterales; family Roseobacteraceae; genus Ruegeria; species Ruegeria sp. I1. The sequence continues at coordinate 102,617 of NZ_JBQFNM010000010.1, forward strand.
GACAAAATGGCAATGATCGGTCGGATTATCAACCTTACGAAAAGCCGCAGGTAAGGCGGCTTTTCGATTTGTCATCGGGTCATCTGAAATCCTATTCGCCTGATACGCTGAGGATATAGGCATAGACATCTTCGCCACCGGATTTCAGTTTGAAACTCATCTTTGACTTGGCCGCAGTGTCATCCAGGTATTCTTTCAGGAAGGCTCTGGGATCTTGAGAATAGGCGACAAAGGTTTCTTCGTCCCAGACAAGTCCGTTTTCGCCGGCTTCGACAATGCTGTCACCATATTTGAACCCTTCCAGGGTCCCTGCGGTACGGCCTGCGACCCCGTAAAGGTTCGGTCCGGTTTTACCGCCTTTAACAATCACATCGCCCGCAGGGTCAGCGATCATGTGGCAGGATTTGCATCTGTTGAAAGCTTTCTTGCCCGCCTCTGCATCACCTTCTGCATAAACAGGCAGGGCAAGCAAGCCGACGATTGTGGTGGCGAGGAAACGATTCATATTCTTTGCTCCAGATTTGCGTGGCTGGCCTAAATGGAGCTTTGTAGCGCCGGTGAGTCAACGCGCAGATTGCCGCGCGTGGGGCTGTGACGCTGTGGCAAAACGCCGGGCCTAACCGGTTTATCTGAGCTGTGACCAGCACGGTAGCAGGTCGCCGGGTGCGGGTGAGGCGAGGTAGACCGCGCGCGCGATGGCCCGCGCCAGACAGAGCGAAGCCGCATGGCCGATCATTCCAAGTTCGGTATCATTGGCCAACTGCACCTCACCTGTACTGACGCCAAAGACCAAATCGCCATCCCCCGGTGTGTGGGCAGGCAAAACCGCGCGCGCGATACCATCATGCGCGGCTACGGCCAGCCTGTAACATTGAGATTTTGACAAGGCCGCATCGGTGGCAACAATGGCGATTGTGGTATTTGATTTCTCGGGATCGGCCCGCATTGCGCTGGCCTTGCGGCTCGCACAAGGCTGACCCAAACCGGCGCGCGGATCAGAGCCTAAACCGCCGAATTCTTTCCCTTGTTCGAATGGTGCCGCCCAGAAATGCCGGTCGCCTTGGGTGGTTACGCTCCCCATGGGATTGGCCGCAACAAGCGCACCCACCGTGATCCCTGTGTCTAGCACTGCTGAAGCCGAGCCCAACCCGCCCTTCTGCATGGCGGCCAAGGCACCGGTTCCTGCGCCAGCTGTGCCTAGTACAAAGTCTTCGCTGGCCGCCTCAAAAGCGCGCCGCCCCAATGCGCGGTAGGGATTTTCGGGCCAGTCTTTGTTGCCGCCATTCAATAGATCGAACAGGATCGCGCCGGGAACGATGGGGACCGCAGTATTGCCAACCGGATATCCCCGGCCTTGGGCCCTTAGCGCATCTGACGCGCCCGAGCAGGCGTCGAGCCCAAAGGCTGATCCGCCAGACAGGGCAATCGCGTCGACATGGGCGACCGATTTATCGGGGGCCAGAAGATCGGTCTCGCGTGTTCCGGGCGCGCCGCCCATTACGTGAACCGAAGCAGTGAATGGCGCGTCCGCCGTAAAGACGGTTGTGCCGGATTTGAGATCCGCATCCTGCGCATTGCCGACCTTCAGGCCGGGGACATCGGTGATCAGGTTTCGGGGTCCGGGGGTCATTTTCGCCTTTTTTGTTGGGCCGAAAGCGCGCTGGTGCGTGCTGCCTCCGGCGGAGGTATTTTTGAACAGAAGAAAAGCGGATCAAATGCAGCGGCCACCGTCGACCTCAAGCGCTGTACCGGTGATCATGCTGGCCTCATCCGAGCAGAGGAACAGGGCGGCATTGGCCATGTCCTGAGGGGTTGAGAAGCGACCGAGCGGGATGGTCGAGAGGAACTTGGCTCGAATCTCGGGCGTGTCTTCGCCCATGAAGGATTTCAGCAGCGGCGTTTCCCCCGCGACCGGGCAGATCGCGTTGACGCGTACGCTAAAGGGGGCCAGTTCGACCGCCATGGTTTTCGTCGCGGTGATCATCCAGCCCTTAGAGGCGTTGTACCAGTTCAGATTGGGGCGCGGCGAAAGCCCGGCGGTTGAGGCGACGTTGAGGATCGCCCCGGCGCCGCGCGCTTTCATCGCCGGAACAAAGGCGCGGGCAGTCAGGTAAACGGACTTCATGTTCACGTTGAAGACGCGATCAAAATCTTCTTCGCTGACGTCTTCCAGCGGGGTGGGCAGATGGGTGACGCCAGCGTTGTTGACCAGAATATCGAGCTGCCCATATGCGGCCTCGACCGCGCCGGCCATCGCCTGAACCGACGCCCCGTCGCTAACATCCACTTGCTGCGCCATCGCGCCAGAACCCAGTTGCACCGCCAGATCCTGCGCCGCGGCGGCGTTGATGTCAGCGATCATCACGCGCGCGCCCTCGGCCAGAAACGTCTGAACGATCCCGGCCCCGAACCCAGACGCACCGCCGGTTACGATTGCCGTTTTCCCCTCCAGCCTCATGGTGTTATCCTCCTGCCGCTTTTGCGGGTCAGAGTATCAACGGGTCGGCAAGATACCAGATCAATCTTCAGATACTTTCCCGCGCAGCGCCTTGACGTCGCCACGGGCCTTTTTCGCGGCCAGACGGCGTTTGACTGAGCCGTAGGTAGGCTTGGTGGCAATCCGCCGCTTGGGCTTGACCAGCGCCCTTGAAATCAACTCAGCCAATCGGGTGCGCGCGATCTCGCGGTTGCGGGCCTGAGAGCGGGTTTCCTCACATTGAATGATGATCGCCCCATCTTTGGTCCAGCGTCGCCCGGCCAGCCGTTTCAGGCGGTTCTTCACCTGCTCGGGCAGCGACGGTGAACGCGCGGCTTCGAACCGCAGCTCGACAGCGGTCGAGACCTTGTTGACATTCTGCCCGCCGGGACCGGAGGAGCGGACGAAGCTCTCGGTCATTTCCCAATCCTGTAGGATGATATCGTCGGTGATGCGCAACATGGGGCGGACCTTACAAGGCGTCAGGGAAAACAGAAAGGGCCGCCCCGGTGGGACGGCCCTTCGAAAGTTCAGGAGGTCGGGTCGGTTAGATCAATCGACCAGCCGGAGCGAGCGCTCCGCCAAGGGCTGCCCTAGCAGGCGATCCCCCCGGTTGTTCCGACACCTTTCTCCAATCTCTTTCTTGACACTGGATCACCTCCTTTTCTATCTGTTGCGGTTAACTTTGAGCCTGACACAAGATGCGCCATTCTCAAAGCACTTTTTTAGGCAGGCTGTGCAGCGGTCAGACGAGCGACGATCATCTTGAACGGGATCAGGGCAATCAGGGCCAGCGACAGCTTTACCAGCCAATCCGCGAAAGCCAGCGTCACCCAGAGCGGTGCCATTGGGCCGGACAGCATGAACGGCACAGGCTCCCACGCCCAGTTGATCGCGGCGTCAGCGTTTGCACCGAAGAAGGTGACCGAGGCCGAGAAGGCCAGCGTAAAGAAAATCGCCGTGTCCAGCGCCGATCCGACCAGCGTCGAAACCAGCGGTGCGCGCCACCAACGGCCACCGCGCAGCGAATTGAAGATGGTCACATCGGTCAGCTGCGCGATCAGGAAGGCGGTGCCTGACGCGACGGCGATCCGCAGTGGGACAGCGGCATAGGTGAACCCGTCGCCTTGCAGCATGATCTGACTGCCGATCAGCGAACAGATGATACCGGTGACAAACCCGGCAAACACGACCTTGCGGGCGGGACCCACGCCATAGACGCGGTTCATGATGTCAGTGACCAGAAAGGCCAGCGGATAGGTGAAAGCACCCCAGGTCAGCAATCCGTCAAGGATCAGGAACTGGACCAAAATGTTGGAGGCCACAACAATGGCGGCCATGGCAATAATGCCGGGAATATAAGAGCGTTGCATTTTCAGATGCCCGTTTTGACAAGGTAGCGGCGACTTGGCCAAGGGTTCATCCCAAGGCAAGCCGTGCGTTTAGACCTTTGCCCTGCACCTGTCAATCGGGCAGTAGATATTCGACCAGTTCGGTCTGTTGCAGCGCCAGAAAATTGTCGTCCGAGATCATCGTGGCGCGCAGCCGCCCTTGATCGTCACGCCAGACGGATAGGCCCTCCAGATTGTCATGCGTGCCTTTGCTGGTCTCAAACAGGATTTCCTCTGCTTCTGGGGTATCGCCAGAGACATCCCACCGCCGCAGTCGCGACCGAAACCCGGTAATGGAGGCCGTCCGCTCTAGCACATAGAACCGGCCATCGGGGCCGAAATCGGCTGCAACAGGTTGGAACTGACCACGTTGCGGCAGCACGAAAGGCGTCGACCAGGCCTTACCATCCCAGCGATAGACCGGGATATCACCATCTATTGTGCGACTCTTTTCGGTGAGCGTATACAGGCGGCCGGTGTCGTCGATCGCCAGCCCTTCGAACGATCCATTCCGCTCCAAATCATCAAAAGCGTTGGGGCGCGGCAAGACTCGGGCATTTGTCCCCGGTGCTGGGTAGTAGGCGACCCGGTGCACACCTTCGAAAGAGATGTAGAAACCACCATCCGGGGCCATCGCGATCCCTTCAGAATCGCCAGCATAGCCCAGCATGATGCGCCCGGTACTGGATAAGACCGGCCAATGACCCAGAATGCGAATGCCTGAGATCTGATCCCCGTCGCGGTCGACCCGCGCAGTTATCAAGGTCGCCCGGTCGCTGAGAACCGTCAGATGGCGCCCCATGTCAGACACATGGATCGCCGAGAATCCACCGAACCACGCGGCGTTGTCCCTCCAGACATAACTGCCAAGCTGGGCGGCGGTTTTGACCTCAACCGCCCAGACCGACCCGGCACACAGAGATGCAGCAATCAGTTTGACGACAAAACGGCGGCGCATTGCTTGGGCAAATCGGCCAGAACATATTCCCGGCGTTTCTTGGGGGCAGGCGCATTCGGGTTGGGTGGTGGTGGGTTAAGAATGTTGTTCACCCATTCCTGCGCCTGAGCGCAGCCATCACCCTTGGGGATCGGGTCCTGATTGACGCAGCCTTTTGACCCTCTGGGACAGTTCAGGCGCACGTGGAAATGATAGTGATGCCCCCACCAAGGCCTGATCTTGCGCAGGTAAGCACGGTTGCCTTTCTCATCCTTGCACATCTGAACCTTGGCCCCGGGGAAGACAAAAATCCGCGCCACGCGCTTGTCTTTCGCTGCTGCGCGCAGCACAGCGTGGTGTTGTTTCGTCCAGTTGTTGTTCACGAACGCCCCGTTCGAGCGGCGCAGGGAAATGGATGAGAGATTTTCGCGTGCTTTGCGGCTCAGGCGCATATCGCCCCCTGGCAGCATCCAGATATCGATATCCAGACCCAGTTGATGAGACCGATGACCCGATGTCATCGGCCCGCCCCTTGGCTGGCTGATATCCCCGACATAAAGGCCATTCCACCCCGGTTGCTTTGCGGCAAACCGGCTGAGGTCCTGCACATAGTCTATCGCAACAGGATGCCCCCAGTTTCGGTTGCGCGACAGGCGCATGGCCTGCCATGTCGGCCCGGTTTCGGGCAATTGCACCGATCCAGCCGCGCATCCGCGCGAATAACTGCCGAATGCGGCTGGTTTTTGCTGTGAGTTAACCCGTTTCGCCCCAAACAGCTGTTTCGCCAAAGGTTCGGCCGTCGCCGTGCTTGCCAGTGCAAGTGCGGCCAAAGCGATTAAAAAACGTCGTAAAATCATCTGCTCTGATCCCCTTCAGGTTTCACCCAGCGCATCAGTATGAGACCCAGAATAAACAACAGTATGATGGGTGACACCCCCAGTCTTGCACTGCCGGTCACAGCTGTTGCAATCCCGATCAGAAGGGGTGCGGCAAAGGCCGTGGCGCGGCCCGACAGGCCATAAAGCCCAAAGCTTTCGACCGGGGTTTTAGGATCGGTATGGCGCACCATCATCGACCGGCTGGCCGATTGCAGGATACCGCCCATGCCGCCGATCAGCACACCGCAACCAAAGAAGACCAGATCTGGCAGGTCGGACCCTTCGGGCAGCGAAATGCCGTAGATCTGCGTTCGGTCCATCAAAACAACGGTCACACACACAAAGATCAGAACCCAGATCGCAACGAGTATGACCGGTTTAGGGCCGAATTTCTTATCCATCTTGCCACCGATCCAAGCGAAGATCGCCGAGGCCAAAACGCTGACAATGCCAAACACACCGATCTTGATCAGGTCCCATTCCAGCACCAAGCGGGCATAGACGCCGCCAAAGCTGTAAAGCCCGTTTAGCGCATCGCGGTAGAACATGGACGAGCCCAGATAGCTGGCCAGGCTCAGGCGATGGCGCAGGTTCGAAATAGATTTGGCAAGCAGGCTCAGCGCTTCGCCCATACTGCCCTTTTTGTCCGTCGGTGCGTCATCACGCACCCACAGAAAATACGGCACCATGAACAGGAGGAACCATCCAGCCGTGAACGGCCCGACAAAGCGTGTGCCCTGCTGTTGCGCCGCATCCAGCCCAAACAGCGGGTCCATCCCGATCAGCGTCTTGCCGTTGGGCTGTTCCACAAACAGCGCCAGCATAATCGCCAGAGAGATCAGACCGCCGAAATAGCCAAAGGCAAATCCCGAACCGGAAATCTCGCCCACTTCACTGTCGTCCCCCAGATCGGGCAGCTGAGAGTTGACGAAGATCAGCGCATATTCCGCGCCCACGAAACCAAGGCCAAAAGCCGACAGCATCAGCCACATGTTCGACCCGTCGGGCATTGTGTACCACAGCGCCGCCGAACCCACCGCATACATCACCGAAAAGCAGAAAATCCAAGGAATCCGCCGCCCCGACACATCTGCCATTGCCCCCAGTAGTGGGGCACCAAAGGCGATGATCAATCCGGTGATGGTCAAGCAATTCGCCCAGACGGTTTGTGCTTGCGCAGCGGCGGCTTCAGCATCCAAACCCGTGCCCGAATAGTAGCCAGCCGCCACCCCGGCGAAATAGGGACCAAAAACAAAGGTCACCAACAAAGTGTGATAGGGCTGACTGGCCCAATCAAAGAACCACCAGCCCCAAATGCGCTTCCGCCTGGAAATCTCTGCCATCTCTGCCCCTGTTGTTCTTTGACGTCATAAGACGGGCGTTTCACCCATTTCGCAAGCTTTCAGTTGGCGCAGACTTGCTCTTTGACGCCGGGGCGCTTACGTCTCAGCCGGTGAAAGAACGGAGTGCCCGATGCAGTCTCTATACCAAATCTTGCAAATGTTGCTGAGCGTTGTCTGGTTCATTGTGATCGCCCATGTGATCATGAGCTGGCTGATCAACTTTCAGGTGCTTAATCTTCACCAACAACTTGTTGCGCAGATCTGGTACGGCCTGAACCGCTTGCTCGAACCGATCTACGCGCCAATTCGACGCCTGTTGCCACCAATGGGCGGGTTGGACTTGGCGCCGTTGATCGTGCTGCTTGGTGTTTTTTCCCTACGCATCATCTTGGCCAACAATGCCGCGTTCTTCTACTGACATCTTGTTCACCGAATCTTAGTATGTGATTGTCCTGTCTTAAGAGCAGATAAATCTTAAAACAGGGCCACCCCGCAGATGTTCGACTCCGCGCCTTTGCTGCGAGATGTCTTTGGATTCGACGCCTTCCGCCCCGGGCAGGAGGAGATCGTCGATGCCGTGACCGCTGGCGAAAACGTGTTGGCGATCATGCCGACGGGCGGCGGGAAATCCCTATGCTTCCAATTGCCTGCCCTGCTGCGCGACGGGGTGACGGTGGTGATCTCTCCTCTGATCGCCCTGATGCGCGATCAGGTGCGCGGGTTGCAGGAAGCAGGGGTTGAGGCAGGCGCTCTGACCTCGGGCAACACCCCAGAAGAAACTGATGCGGTGTGGGAGGCGTTGGAGGCCGGTCGGTTGAAACTCCTCTACATGGCCCCAGAACGTCTGGCGGCCGGGTCCGCGTTAGGGATGCTGCGGCGGATCAATGTCAACCTGATCGCCGTGGATGAGGCGCATTGCGTCAGCCAATGGGGTCACGATTTCCGGCCCGACTATCTGCGGATCGGAGAGCTGCGCCGCGCCCTGAACGTGCCTCTGGCCGCGTTCACCGCCACAGCGGATGCAGAAACGCAGGACGAGATCGTCGAAAAGCTGTTCGACGGGACCGCGCCGCGCAAGTTCCTGCGTGGTTTCGATCGGCCCAATATCCATCTGGCCTTTGCCGCAAAGGACGGGCCTCGCAAACAGATCCTCGATTTTGCTGCCGCGCGCAAAGGGCAATCGGGCATCGTCTATTGCGGCACCCGCAACAAGACAGAGGTGCTGGCGCAAGCCCTGCGCGCGGAAGGGCACATCGCCTGTCATTATCATGGCGGCATGGACCCTGATGACCGTCGCATCGTCGAAACACGCTTTGCCCGCGAGGACGGTTTGATCGTGGTGGCCACCGTGGCATTTGGGATGGGGATCGACAAGCCCGACATCCGTTGGGTCGCCCATGCGGACCTGCCCAAATCCATCGAAGCCTATTATCAAGAGATCGGACGTGCAGGCCGCGATGGTGGCCCGGCCGAAACGCTCACGTTGTTCGGCCCCGACGACATCCGCCTGCGCCGGTCGCAGATCGATGAAGGGCTGGCCCCGTCTGAAAGGCGCATGGCCGATCACGCGCGTTTGAATGCACTGCTGGGGTTGGCTGAAGCTTTGAAGTGTCGCCGTCAAACCCTGCTGGGCTATTTCGGAGAACAGGCCGAACCCTGCGGCAAATGCGATCTGTGCGATACCCCGCCTGAGGTTTTCGATGGCACGACACCGGTGCGCATGGCCCTATCTGCGATCTTGCGCACTGAGGAATGGTTCGGTTCAGGCCATCTGATCGACATTCTTTTGGGCAATGAAACTGACAAAACACGCGCGCGCCGCCATGACACGTTGTCCACTTGGGGGATCGGCAAGGACTGGTCCCGACCACAATGGCAAGCGATCTTCCGGCAGATGATGGGGCATGATCTGGTGCGCCCCGACCCCGAACGCCACGGCGCGCTGCGTATGACCGAGGCAGCGAAACCCATCCTGAAGGGTGAGGCGCAGATTGATCTGCGCAAAGACACGATCCGCAAAGCCACGCGCCGTCCTGCGGTCAAGGCGATGGTGACCGAGGAAGACGCGCCATTGCTGAGCGCGCTCAAAGCCAAACGCCGGGCCTTGGCGGAATCCGCTCGTGTTCCGGCTTATGTCATCTTCCCGGATCGAACCCTGATCGAAATGGCCGAAAAGCGCCCGATGACGCTGGATGATATGGCCCGGATTGGCGGGGTCGGTGCGAAGAAGCTGGAACGCTATGGCGACACGTTTCTTGAGGTAATCGCGGGCGAGGCCGCTGCAGTTCACCCCGCGCGCCGCAAATTGGCGGGCCGAGATCAGGGTGAGATTTATGACCGTTTGCTAGAGGTACAGTCCCAGTTGTCACGTGGTCCGGATGGAATCGACAAACCACTGACTTGCTCTGCCTCGCAACTGGCGAAGGTGGCGCAGCTACGCCCGGATGACCCGCGCGGGATCGAACAGGTGCTGGGCGACCGCCGTCACGAAAGGTTTGGTGCGGCCTTTCTGGACGTGCTGAGGGATGCGAGCTAGGTCGTTTCGCGTTTCAATGGCGTCTAAAGACGCTGCCTCTCCCTGCGGTCGACCGCGCCTTTCGACAAAAGCTCTTTTGGTAAAACGCAAAACGACCTAGATACCGCAGGACAGGCAAGGAAAGAGGGCGGATATGCTGGTAGTGATTTCCCCGGCCAAGCGGCTGGACTGGGCAGAGCGGGATGTTGAGGTCACGTCACCCGATTTTCAGGACGACGCAATCCGACTGTCAAAAACCACCCGCAACCTAACCCTTGGCGATCTGAAAAAGCTGATGGACCTCAGTGATGATCTGGCGCGTCTGAACCGCGACCGCTATCGCGCCTTTGCCGACGCGCCTGAGGCTGACACCACCCGCCCCGCCGCGCTGGCGTTTGCTGGCGACACCTATCAGGGGCTTGAAGCTGCGTCACTGGATGCGGATGAGATGGCCTGGGCGCAGGATCACCTGCGCATTCTGTCCGGCCTCTATGGCGTGTTGCGCCCCTTGGATGCAATTCAACCTTATCGATTGGAGATGGGCAGCAAACTGAAGACGCGCCGTGGCAAAAACCTTTATGAATATTGGCGCGACCAGCTGAGCAAGGCGCTGAATACGCAGGCCGAAGAGGTTGGCAGCGGTATTCTAGTCAATTGCGCCAGTCAGGAGTATTTTGGCGCAGTGGACCTGAAAGCCCTGAAACTACGCGTCATCACGCCGGTCTTTATGGAAGACAAGGCGGGCAGCCCGAAAATCGTGAGCTTCTTTGCAAAGAAAGCCCGCGGTGCGATGGCGCGATACATTGTTCAACACCGCCTGACCGATCCGCAGGCGTTGCTGGAGTTTGACAGCGGTGGATATGCTTATCGTGCGGATTTGTCGGAGGCGGACAAACCGGTTTTTGTACGGCCTTATCAGGCCTGATACGTCGGGCAAGCGGTTGGAGCGAGGGGCCAGCCCCTCGCGCTCCCCGAGGTATTTTTGAACAGAAGAATGCGAGGCAATTTCAGTCCGTTTCAGGTGTGATCGGAGCAACGCCACCGGGGAGATGATCCAGGATCATCTGATGGATCAACTTTTTATGCAGCGGTTTGGTCAGGTAGTGATCAAGCCCCGCTGACAGAATACCTTGATCATCCCCCGCCATGGCATGGGCAGTCAGCGCGACGATAGGCACATGCCGCCCGGTTTCAATCTCTTGCCTGCGGATCTCAGCGGTGGCCTGTTTGCCATCCATTTTCGGCATCGAAATATCCATGAAGATCAAGTCGGGGGTAAAATCGTGATAGGCCTCAACCGCCTCGATCCCGTTTCCGGCAAAGCGCAGTTCGATATTCAGATCCTTTACCATCTTCTTCAGGATCAGTTGGTTGGTGCGATTGTCCTCGGCTGCCAGAACACGCATCAACCTGCCCCCTTCGGCGCGGAGTTCGGGGTCTGGCTCGGCTGAGGGGTCGGGGTTGAGCGCCGCGCTGCCCAGTGCGATCAGGCGGCTATACAGTTCGGAGCGAGGGATGGGTTTTTGCAAAACGCCTTCGATCAGCTGCCGGGCGGGATTGGCGTGGATGACACCCGGATTGGCTGACATGATCACCAGTGGTAGATCGGCCCAACCGCGATTTTTCAGCGTTGTTGCCAATTCCAGCCCGTCCATATCTGGTAGATCGTGATCGCAAAGGATCAGATCGATCGATCGATCCAGTTTTGACAGCGCTTCGCTACCTGATGCGCAGACGGTGACCTTAGCGCCCATCCGGCTGAGTTGTTTTTCAAGGATCGCCCGGTTCACGGCCAGATCCTCGACCACCATGACGTTCTTCAGACGTCCGTCCAGATCAGGCGGCACGGGTTGCGGACCTTCCGCTGCAGGCAGAGAGATACGGAACCCAAAGCACGAGCCCTGCCCCAGCTCACTTTCTACCCAGACCGTGCCGCCCATCATCGTGATCAGACGTTTGGTGATGGCCAGGCCCAGACCTGTGCCCTCAAACTGGCGGTTGCGTTCGTCTTCGACCTGATTGAACTCTCCAAAAATATGCCCGATTTTGTCGGCTTCGATCCCGATCCCGGTATCCTCGATCGCAATGTGGATGTCGCAGTGCTGCTGATCGGGATGGGGCACGCCGGTGACGCGGATCAGCACATGCCCTTCGGTCGTGAACTTGACTGCATTGCCCACCAGGTTGGTCAGCACCTGCCGCACCCGCCCCGGATCACCGACAAAAAGCGTGGGCAGGAACAGGTCATAATCCACCAGCAGGGTCAGGCCTTTGTCGCGCACGCTGGGCTGCAACAGCATCGCAACCTCAAGAATACAGCGTTCCAGATCGAACTTTTCAGGATGCAGGATCAGCTTGTCGGCTTCGATTTTCGAGTAATCCAGAACATCGTTGATAATGACCAGCAAAGCCTCACCTGAGTTGCGGATCGTATTGACGTAAAGGCGTTGTTCTTCGTCCATCGGCGTCTCGGAGAGCAACTCGGTCATGCCGACGATACCGTTCATCGGCGTGCGAATCTCATGGCTCATATTCGCAAGGAAAGCCGATTTGGCGCGGTTCGCAGCTTCGGCCCTGTCGCGGGCGGCCTGCAACTCGGCCTCATGCCGTACCGAGGCGGTGATGTTCAGCGCCAGGCTCACCACATCGCCCCCGCTGCCGCGTTGGTCGATCAGGCGGATGTACTGGCCGTTCCACAGCTGGACCACCTCGGGCGGAGGGTTGGAACGCGTCCAACGCCTTTGCATACGGGAACACCATTCGGTTGCGCTTTCCCGACCAATATCCACAATCCCTTCGCTGGTCAGCAGCTCCAGAATACGCATGTATGAGATACCCGGCGTGACCTCATCCAACCCTTCGAACACGCTCAGATAGGAGGTATTGGCACTGATTAGCCGGCTGCCGCCATCAAAAAAGGCAAACCCGTCCTGAATGGTCTGGATCGAATGCCACAAGCGCCGTTCAGCCACTTCGATCTTGGCATTGGCGACCGTCAGGTCGGATTTGACCTTTTCATTCTCGTCCCGGACCGTCTCAACCTCGGCCTGGGTTTCGCCAATGCGCTTGGTCAGGGCCATGGCGTGGCGACCCAACTTGCGATTGGCCGAGGACAATTCCGCCTGTTTCAGTTCCAGCATCCGCTCGGCCGCAAGGCGCGCGCGTCGTTCTTGTGCCAGCTTCTGTGCAAGACTCATTGCGTTCGATCCCGTTCGTTCCATGCGCAGCATCCCGCCAACCGGTGAAAAAGTGTTTAAGCCGTTGCGTGACTGGCAGGCCGCGTGCGAGGCTACGTTGGAATAGGAGGTCGTCATGCACCGCTTTGTTTTGATTTCAATTGCTTACATCATTTCGTTCCTGATCCTGCCGATAGCGTCCTTTGCCCAAACCGCAATTCCTGAATTTCGCTATGTCACCACGCGGGATGCTGATTTCTATGGCTCGGATCTGGATGCGCTGTTCGATACAGATCTGGCGTCCTGCATTCGGGCCTGCTCGGCCAATCAAAGCTGTACGGCCTTTACCTATAACACCCGGTCGGATGCCTGTTTTCCCAAAAGCGGCGTCAACCGACAGGAAGAGTATCAGGGCGCTTTATCAGCGCAGAAAGTTCCAACCTCGGATCAGATCCTAATATTGGGGAAAACGCGGACTGAGGCGCTGGACTTCCTTAGTCGGAAAGACCTTAACCGAGCGGCAAAACAGGCCCGGGACCTGGGGTTTACTCACAACGCGGGGGGCCGCGATCTGCAGACTTTGCTGGAGGCCGCGCGAACCGCCGAAAACAATCGCTTGGCGATGCTGTGGACCGGGGCCGGCGTATCGCTGAGCGACGCGCCGGACCTGTGGGTCGAATATGCCCGGTTGCTGCAGGTCGCCAATCCGCCCGCGAATGGCAGTCGATTTGAACAGCGTCAGCGCGCGGTCGATGCCGCAATCAACGGGTATCTTCGGGCCGATGCACCGGCCACACAGATTGCCGCCCTGATGACACTTGCCAACGCGCTGGAAGCCGTGGATCGCGGGCGCGACATGGTCTCGGCCCTGCGGCTGGCCGAACAGGTGCAACCGCGCGAGGATGTGCTGGCCGCCCTGGACCACGCCATTGGAAAGTATGGCTTTCGTGTCATCGACAGTACCGTTGAAAGCAACGCCGCCGCGCCGCGCATCTGCGTTGAATTTTCCGAGCCTCTGGTCAAGGCCGGGGTCGACTATGACCCGTATGTGCAGCGCAGCGATGAGGGGCTGGTGGTTCAACTGGACGGCAAATCCCTGTGCGTCGATGGCGTGGCCCACGGTCAGCGCTATCGCCTTGCGTTGCGTGAGGGGCTTCCTGCCGCATCCGGAGAGGTTCTGAACCGCACGGTTGAGCTGACGCATTATGTGCGAGACCGCGCGCCATCGGTTCGGTTTCCGGGCCGCAGTTATGTTTTGCCCAAGGCCGCAGATGCCGCGCTGCCGGTTGAAACCGTCAACACGCCGACGCTGGACCTGACCCTGCGGCGCGTCAGTGACCGCAACCTGATCCGCGCGGTGCAGCAGGATTTCTTTGGCCGTCCGCTCAGCGAGTGGCAGGAACGGGCGTTCTCGGATGAAATCGCCGAGGATATCTGGAGCGGAACCGCCGAAGTTGCGAACCAGCTGAACCAGACCATGACCGCCCGCCTGCCCATGGCTGAAGCGATTGCCGATCAACCAGCCGGAATCTATGCGCTAACAGCGCGCGTACCGGGGGCTGATCCCTACGACGATCCCGGCGCGACCCAGTGGTTTGTGCTGACCGACCTGGGGATCAGCACTGCGCTGGGCATCGATGGGCTGCATGTCACTGTGCGTGGGTTGGCAGACGCCATGCCGAGGGAGGGGATCGATGTTTCGCTGATCTCAAACGCCAATGCGGTGATTGCCAAAGGTCAGACCGATGGCGGCGGCTATATTCGGTTCGAACCCGGTCTGACACGCGGTACGGGCGGCAGCGCGCCTGCGCTGGTTATGGTATCCAATGGCGACGCGGATTTCAGCTTTCTGTCCCTGACCGACCCGGCCTTTGACCTGTCGGATCGCGGGGTCGAGGGGCGCGCACCTGCCGGACCCGTCGATGTGTTCCTGACGACCGACCGTGGGGCCTATCGCGCTGGTGAGGTAATTCATGTCACCGCCCTGTCGCGGGACAGCACCGCGCAGGCGATTGACGGCCTGCCGCTGACAGTGATCCTGTCTCGCCCGGATGGGGTTGAATATCGACGCGCCGTCTCAGATGGCGGGGTTGCTGGTGGGCACGTCTTTGCCCTGCCCGTTGCCGCAGATGTACCGCGTGGGGCGTGGAAAATCGAGGTCAAATCTGACCCCAAAGGCGATGCACTGGCCCGCCAGACCATTCTGGTCGAAGACTTTTTGCCCGAACGCATCGACTTTGACCTGTCGCTGCCGGATGCGCCGTTGCGCCCGGGCGACACGCCTCCCTTGCAGATCGACGCGCGGTATCTGTTCGGCGCGCCTGGGTCGGATCTGAGCATTGATGGTCAGGTGATCGCCCGCCCTGCTAACACCGTTCCCGGCTATGAGGCGTATCGCTTTGGCCGCTACGATGCCGAGACATCAACCCGCAGCAGCTATTTCGGCGATGCCCGCACCGACGCAGCGGGACAAGCCACCATTGCCGTGGAAATCCCCGTGTTAGAGACTGATGGTGCACCCGTCGAGGCTGTGGTCATTGCGCGCCTTGCCGATGGATCGGGCCGCCCGGTCGAACGCCGCCTGACCGCGCCTGTGCAATCTGCGCAGGCGATGATCGGGGTCAGACCACTCTTTGAGGATGTGCTGCAACAGGGTACCGAGGCGGCGTTTCAGATCATCGGTCTGTCACCCGATCTGACGCCGGAACCCATGCGCCTGCGCTGGACGCTGAACAAGGTCGAGACCCGCTATCAATGGTATCAGCTTTATGGAAACTGGAATTGGGAACCGACCACGCGTCGCACGCGCATCGCCACCGGCGAGATTGAGACGACAGCAGACCCGATAAACCTGTCGCAACCTGTCGATTGGGGTCATTATGAGCTGGTCGTCCAGCGCCTGGATGGCGCTTACGCGGAAACGGCGGTCGAGTTCTCCGCGGGTTGGTATCAGGCCGCGGATGCCTCGGTCTCACCCGACCGGCTTGAGATGTCGCTGGACCGCAACAGCTATCGCCCCGGTGAGACCGCGCAGCTGCGCATCGTTCCTCGGATGGCCGGAGTGGCGCAAATTGAGGTTCTATCCAACCGGGTAATCCATCGCCAGATGGTCGAGGTGTCCGAAGGCGAAACCGTGATCCCGCTCGAGGTGAACGAGGACTGGGGTGCAGGTGCCTATGTCACCGCAACAGTGATCCGCCCAATGGATGTCGCCGATGGCCAGAACCCTGCGCGCGCCATGGGCGTGGCCCATGCAACGGTCGAACCGGTGGGCCGTACACTGGAGGTGGCAATTGACGTGCCCAGTGTGACCTCACCTCGACAAGCGCAAAAGGCTATTGTTAGGGTCGAAAATACTCGCGAGGACGATCCTGTTTGGCTGAGTTTGGCCGCTGTGGACGTGGGTATCCTGAACCTGACCGGGTTCGAAAGCCCGGACCCGCAGGGCTACTATTTTGGCCAGCGACGTCTGGGCGTTGATCTGCGAGATGTTTATGGTCGATTGATCGACGGTATGAACGGCGCGATGGGAACCGTGCGTTCGGGCGGAGACAGTTCGGGAATGCGGCGGCAATCCCCTCCGCCAACACAGGACCTGATGGCTGTGTTCAGCGGGCCGGTTCAGGTCGACGCCAACGGCGAGGTCGAAATCGACATCCCGCTGCCCGCCTTTAACGGCTCCGTGCGCCTGATGGCGGTGGCCTGGTCCAACGCCGCCGTAGGTCAGGCCGAGGCCGAAATGATCGTCCGCGACCCGGTTGTTGTCACCGCCAGCCTGCCGCGTTTTCTGGCCCCCGGCGATGAAAGCCGGATGTTGCTGGAGGTCGTGCATGCCGATGGCCCCTCGGGCGAAATGGCGTTGGGGCTGACATCCTCTGCCAGATTGGAACTGGGCGATGCACCCACCAGCTTTGTCCTGGACGAAGGCGGCAGGGCGACATTCGAAATCCCCATCCGCGCTCTTGCGGTCGGAGACCCGGAGGTCAGCGTTGCAATCTCGACACCGGATGGACGTGATCTGGAACAGACCCTGCGGATGCCAATCCGCGCAAATGACCCTGTTGTGGCTCAAACACGGCGGTTTTCGCTGGGTGAAGGCGACAGCTTCCTGTTCACGCAGGATGTCTTTGACGGCTTCCAACCGGGATCGGCCAAGGCGATCCTCTCCGCAGGCGCTTTGGCGAGGTTCGACACGCCCGGCCTGTTGGATCAGTTGAACCGCTACCCCTATGGCTGCACCGAGCAGATCACCAGCAAGGCGCTGCCGCTGCTCTATCTGTCATCGGTCGCGCAGGCGACCGGGCTGGGCGATGGGCCGCTGGTGGATCAGCGCATCAACGACTCGATCCGCAGCATCCTGACGCGGCAATCGTCGAACGGTGCTTTCGGCCTCTGGCGCGCGAACAGTGGGGATTTCTGGCTGGACGCTTATGTCACCGACTTCCTGTCGCGCGCCCGTGCACAAGGTCACGCAGTACCCGACCGGGCCTTTGCACAGGCCATGGATAACCTGCGCAACCGCATCAACTATGCCCCCGACTTCGACAAGGGTGGTCAGGACATTGCCTACGCTCTGATGGTGCTCGCGCGTGAAGGAGCCGCCTCGATGGGAGACCTGCGGTATTATGCCGACGCCAAGGGGGACGCATTCGATACCCCACTGGCAGCGGCGCAATTGGGAGCCGCTCTGGCGTCATACGGCGATCAGACCCGCGCGGATGCCATGTTCACCCGTGCGGCCCAAATACTGGACCAACGACCTGAACAAGGGCAATCCCTCTGGCGTGCGGATTATGGCACCAATTTGCGCGATGCTGCCGGTCTACTGACGCTGGCTGTGAATGCGGGCAGTCAGGCTGTGGACCGCAACGCCCTGATCCAGCGTGTCAGCGCTGGCAGGCAGTATCTGTCCACGCAAGAGGCCTCTTGGTCGCTGCTGGCCGCCCATGCGCTGGTCTCGGACCCGTCCGGGTCTGGGTTGAGTGTGAATGGCGCTCCGGTCTCAGGCCCATTTGTTCAGGTTCTGGAAAGCGTGCTGGCGGATGAGTTGAACATCACCGCCACGGACGCGAACCCAACCGACATCACCCTGACCGTCACGGGCATTCCGACCATACAGCCGCAGGCGGGCGGCACCGGCTATGCGATCGACCGGGCCTACTATTCGATGGACGGCGATCCGCTTGACCCGACCTCGTTCACCACTGGCGACCGGTTCGTCACCGTTCTGACGGTCACGCCCTTTGAAAATGGCGGCGCGAGGCTGATGGTGGATGATCCGCTGGCCGCCGGTATCGAGATCGACAACCCAAGCCTGCTGCGCTCAGGCGATGTGCGGGCGCTGGACTGGTTGGACCTGTCTGAGGCCAGACATACCGAGTTCCGCTCGGACCGTTTCCTGGCGGCTGTTGATCTGTCCGGCGGCGAGACTGTGACGCTGGCCTATGTTGCCCGCGCGGTCACGCCCGGCACCTTCCACCACCCGGCAGCATCGGTCGAGGACATGTATCGCCCGCAAAACCGTGCTCGGACCGAGACGGGTCGGGTCGAAGTTAAGTGATCCCGCGTCAAGCATATCAAAACGCAAGGCACCGAGATGCCTAGACGCGCCACATTGCTAATGGCGTTGGCTGGTGCGCTCTACCTGACCGCCTTTGCGCGAGATCGAGCAGCGGACTGGGTAGACGCGACCATCCTGCCCCCGGTGCTGACCGAAACCTCGGTCGAGATGCTGGACCGCAATGGCGCTTTGCTGCGCGCCTTCCCGGTCGAGGATGGCATCTGGCGGATGCAGCCCGGCCCGGTTGATCCTCGCTTTGTCGACATGTTGATCCGGTATGAGGATAAGCGGTTCTGGTCTCATTCCGGCGTCGATCCAGCTGCGATGATCCGCGCTGCGGGTCAAGCACTCTGGAATGGCCGCGCAGTCTCGGGCGGATCGACCCTGACCATGCAGGTTGCGCGGCTGATCGAGGATGGCCCCACTGGACGATGGAACGGCAAACTCCGCCAGGTTAGGGTCGCATTGGCGCTGGAGCAGCGCCTGACCAAGCAGCAGATTCTGGACCTTTATCTGGTCCACGCTCCCTACGGCGGCAATCTGGAGGGTATCCGCGCAGGCGCGCGGGCGTGGTTCGGGAAAGACCCGACGCGATTGACGGCTGCGCAAGCCGCCCTGCTGGTGGCCCTGCCGCAAGCGCCTGAAACCCGCCGGCCGGATCGGGCAAATACGAATGCGGAAAAAGCCCGCAATCGCGTTTTACACCGGATGCAGCGGCATGGAGTTCTGTCGCCAGACGACATGCAGGCGGCGCTGATTGAAGCGGTTCCCACGCTGATGCGCCCCTTCCCACGCCATGCGCCGCATCTGACCGATCACGCGTTACGCGCGCGTCCCGAGGCCCAGACCCACGATCTGACCCTGGATGCGCGCCTTCAATCCCGGCTAGAGGGATTGGTGGCTCAAACGGCCTCCGAAGTGGGTCCGCGTATCTCGGGCGCGCTGATCGTGGCCGATCATCGCAGCGGTGACATACTCGCCTCGGTCGGATCAGCGGGCTATCAGGACGCGCGCCAGGGATTTGTCGATATGACCCGCGCGGTGCGTTCGCCCGGATCGACGCTCAAGCCCCTGATCTATGGCATGGCCTTTGATCAGGGGTTGGCCCATCCTGAAACCCTGATCAGCGACAGCCCGGTGATGTTCGGACGCTACGCCCCGCGCAATTTCGACGGTATGTTTCGTGGCGATATCCGGGTTCGCGACGCGCTGCAATTGTCGCTGAACATCCCCGTCGTGCGGCTGACCAATGAACTGGGCCCAGCCCGTGTCATGGCCGCCCTGCGCGATGCTGGAACGCAGCCGAAACTAAGTGGTGGAGCTCCGGGTTTGGCGATCTCGCTGGGCGGCGTCGGGCTCAGCCTGCGGGATCTGGTACAGCTCTATGCGACGCTGGCAGCGGGGGGTCAGGGGCCAGTTCTATATCACGATATGCTGTCTAGCCGGGCACAGACCACGCGCACCCTGTCAGATGTCGCCGCGTGGCAAGTGGCCGATATTCTGTCCGGGCTGGCACCCCCTTCGGGTGCTGCAGCGCAGGGGTTGGCTTACAAAACCGGCACGTCTTACGGGCATCGTGACGCTTGGGCGGTCGGCTTTGACGGGCAGCATGTCATCGGGGTTTGGTTGGGCCGTGCTGATGGCACCCCGGTGCCCGGCGCCTTTGGCGGAGAGCTGGCGGCCCCCCTGTTGTTTGAAGCCTTCGGGCATCTGAAACCCGCCCCCACACCCTTGCGCCCGCCGCCGCCATCCACTTTGATCCTTGGCGCGGCTGAATTGCCCCAGCCTTTGCAACGGTTCCAACCGCGCAGCGCCGCGTTTGAGAAAGATCCAAGCGCGCCTGATCTGGTATTTCCGCCCAACAACGCCATGTTAGAGACGAACGGAGCCCCCCTGACCGTCAAACTGCGCGGCGGAGTTGGCCCGTTTTCCCTGTTGGCTGATGGGGTTCCGGTGCTGACAGATCAACGGCAACGAGAGTTTGATATCCCAAATCCCGGTCGCGGGTTTTCACACTTGGTGGTGGTAGATGCACGCGGCGCGTCTGATCAGGTCTCGATCCAGGTCGATTAAGGTGTGAACACTTACCGGCGACCTTCGCGCAGCCAGCCGCCCAACAGGAACCCACCCGCCAGCAGCAGCACCAACCAGGGGGGCAGCAGCCCGGCCTGGGTAACATCGCGCGTTTCATACGCCTCGCGCGGCGTCAGACCAATCCAGCCGCGCCCGGCCGCCGGTCGCCCGGCCCGGACGTTGCGGACCGTAGGCACACCATCCTCCAAACGGATGACGCCGCCACGCATCTGATCAATCACCGGTTCCAGAACGTCGCCCGTTGCGATGGTCTGCTCAAACTCCTTTGGTGCGGCGGGGCCCAGCCCGATCACAGCCATCAGGTCGCCCTCCTGCAAGCGATAAAGACCAATCTCAGGCCCGAAATACTGCGCTTCAAACCGACCGGGCGTGACCTCATCAAGTGTCATCTCAAGCGTTTCGCCATTAGGGCGGGTGATCGTCACCGGGCCAACCTCTTCTTCGAGGGTCTGACGGATGATGCGCATCGACTGGCCATTGGCCTCGGCCCATAGCGCCTCTTCCTCCAGCTCGGGCTCTTTCATCATCCAATGAGCCAGACGGCGCAGCAATTCCAGCTGCGGCCCGCCGCCCTCGAACCCCCGGCTCCAGAGCCAGGCGTGATCCGATGCCAGCATGGCAACGCGCCCTTCACCCACCCTGTTCAGAACCAGCAGCGGGCGCTCCTCGACCCCTGTCATCAAAACCTGACCCTCGCGATGCTTCACGTCGATCTGGCGCAGCCATGCGCCCCAATCCTCGGAATCACCCAGATTGGTGGTCACGGGATGGCGATGCCCCAGATCGCTGACCATAGGCACATAGCGTTCTTCGATCACGCGCGCGGTTGGCTGCGCCGGTAAGATCGACGCGAGCGGTGAGCGAAAAATACTGTCCGCAGTGGCAAAATCAGGACCCGCTGCAATCAGCACTGCGCCGCCATCGTTGATATAATCGGTCACGTTGTCCAGATAGATCGCGGGCAAGATGCCGCGTCGTTTGTAACGATCAAAGATGATCAGATCGAAATCGTTGATCTTTTCCAGAAACAGCTCTCGGGTCGGGAAGGCAATCAGCGACAACTCATCGACCGGCACGCCATCCTGCTTCTCCGGAGGGCGCAAGATGGTAAAGTGAACCAGATCAACGGAACTGTCTGATTTCAACAGGTTCCGCCACGTGCGACCGCCCGGATGCGGTTCACCCGACACCAGCAGCACCCGCAGCCGATCACGGACACCATTCATCTGGATCAGCGCGGTGTTATTGCGATCCGTCAGCTCACCCTCGGCCTCGGGAACCGTGAACTGGATGACATTGCGCCCGCCATGGGGCAGCGTGATGGGCAGTTCCACATCCATGCCAATCGGAATGGTGAACTGCTGCGGTTCACCGCCGTCGACGGAAATCTCAAGCGGTGCATTTGCGGCACCAACCGGTGCGGCGCCACTGTCTTCGACCCGCAAAGTCAGTGTTACAGGTTCGCCGATAATAGCAAAGGCAGGCGCGTTGCGGACGATCAGCCTGCGGTCCCAATCGTTTTCGCGCCCGGTTTGTAGCAGATGCATCGGTGAAGGCAGGTCGGGCGCTTGATCGACGTCGTGCACGATCCCATCCGAGACAACAAGGATACCGGCAATCCGCGCACGCGGTTCTTCGGCCAGCGCCGTGTTCACCGCGGCCATCACCTGCGTGCCTTCATCCCCATCCCCGTCGCCAACACGGATGCGGCGCAGCTCGGTATTGTCGCGCGAGTCGATCTCGGCGGCCAGCGCCTCAGCGGCCTCGGCGGTCTGATCCGCACGATCTGAGAGTGTCTGACTGGCGCTTTCATCTTCGATCATAAGAACGATATCGGTCAGCGGCGCGCGATCTTCGACCTGATACACCGGACCGGCCAGAGCAGCGATCACGACCAGAGCGGCCAAGCCGCGCAGCGCCCAACCGGACAGGCCGCGCCAAAGGGCCAGAACGATCCCGCAGACCGCAATCGCGGCAACAACGGCCAGCACGGGCCATGGTATCAGCGGATCAAAGATGACGGTTCCGGTCATTGTCCCAACCTGTCCAGCAGAGCAGGCACGTGGACCTGATCGGATTTGTAGTTTCCAGTCAGCACATGCATCACCAGATTGACCCCAAAGCGGTTGGCCAGTTCGCGCTGCCGCTCGCCCGCATAACCGCGTCCCACCGGCAGCAACGCCTGCCCGTTACGGTCCACCGCCCAGGCCCCGGCCCAGTCGTTGCCGCCGATCACCACCGGCGTCACGTTGTCATTGAGGTTACGGAAGGGCATCCCCTCAATTTGTTCTGCATCCAGCGGCGCAGCTTCAACCCAGACCTCAGTGCCCGCATAGCGGCCCGGAAAATCCTGTAACAGATAGAAGGTCCGGGTCAGGACGTGGTCGCGGGGAATAGGCTCTAGCGCCGGGATATTTAGCGGGGCGGCCAGCTGTTGCAGCTTGCGCCCATTTGGGCTGGAAGCGCCGAACCCGGCAATATCCGCATCGCGCGTATCGAACAGGATCATGCCACCTGACCGCAGATAAGCGTTCAGCTTGGCATAGGCCTCGGCTGAAGGTTGCGACTGATCGGGGGTGATCGGCCAATAGAGCAATGGGAAAAAGGCCAGCTCATCGCGTTCCAGATCCACGCCAAACGGCTCTGCCGGCTCCACAGATGTGCGGAAGAACAGCGTCTGCCCTAAGCCACGCAGACCTGCCTGCGCGATGTCGTCCACCCGCGCATCGCCGGTCAGAACATGTGCCAGAACCAACTCTTGTGTCGCGGCGAGAGCGAAATCCGTATCATCCGGCGTTTGCGCCTGCGCCTCGGGCACCAAAAGCAAGGCCCCCAACGCAACAGCCGTTGCTTTGGCCAGACCCAACCGGCCTGACAGGGCAAGCGAGGCAATCACATCCACGGTCAGAAGGATCAGCGCAAGGCTGAGCAGCAAACCACCCAATGGCGTCTCGGTCGTTACTTCCTGTCCTTTGATTGGAACACCAGCGGGCCAGACAACCGGGCGCAGGGTTGCATCCTCGGCCAATACATTGCGGGCCAGCTTTTGCTTACCGCTTTCGTAGAGACCGGGGCGGATATCAGGACCAATTTGCCCAGAGACCAGTTCAACACCATCCACACCCGCCAGGGTGCCCGCGTCGGACAACGTACCAAAGCCGTCCATGATTTGCACAGGCTCCCACGTGGTGCCTTGTAGCTGATCCACCTGCCGTGATTTCGCCGCCGAGGCCACCGCCAGACGATCCAGCATTTCCACGAACAGACCCGAGAGTGGCAGGCTGGACCATTCAGCATCTGCGGTCACATGGAATAGAACCACCTGCCCCAATCCCAATGCCTTGCGGGTGACCAGAGGCGTGCCATCCGACAACGACGCAATCACCCGATCCGCCAAGTTAGGGTCAGGTTGTGCCATGACTTGGGTCGAAACGACAACGTCACCGGGTATCTGCAGCCCGTAAAAGGGCGACGCTTCTGGAAATGGCGCCAGTGTCTTGGCCTCGCCCCAACTCATCGCGCCGCCGACAGTGCGCCCACCGCTGCGCAGGCGCACAGGCAGCAACGTGTCCTCTTCGTCGCGGCCCAGATCGCTGGCTGCCATGCGCGGTCCGGCAAAGCGCAGCAACAGGCCACCCTGTTCGACCCAGTCGATCAGACCCGCCTGTTCGGTGTCGGACATCTGCGCCACGTCGGACAGAACGATCACATCCGGGTTTGCAGGCAGAACCTCTAGCAACCCACCCTCGACAAAATCCGCCGTGGGGATCAGAACTTGGGTTAGATAGTGTAGCGGCGACAGCAGCTCCAGCCCTTCGCGGTTCACCGTTCCGGCAATCAGCGCGACCTCGCGCCGGCGCAGGCTGTCATCGGTTAGTGTGACTGCCCCTGCCGATTTCTGGCCCTGAATCTCGAACCGAGTGATCCGAGCGCGCAGTTCCGATGGCAGCGCAAGTTCGATCTGCGCGTCAGTCGCGCCTGCCTCAAAAGCCAGTTCTACAGATTGTAGAACGCGCGCGGTGCCCGCAGGGTCACGGCCCTGCGCCAGAATGGTCACGGTTTCCTCGGGGCCCGGCTCGGCCCGCAACACCGTGATCTGAATGACACCATCCTGATAGGCCGCCGGAAGGATGGCCAATGCATCCGATGGGGATTGGTAAACTGTCACGTCACCGCGCGATTGCAGCGCTGACACCAAACCCTCATGGCCGTCATAGGTCAGCCGATCACTGAACCAATGCGTGTCAAATCCTCCCTCGACCTGATCCAGCCCGGCTATGACCTGTTCGATCTGCGCCTCAGTCGGCTGCCATGGGTTGGGAACCAGGCCGGGCAGGCGGTTGCGCCATGCCTCTGCCGCCTGAAACACGGGCGGTACCGGTTCGGTCAATCGCAGGATCGAGACAGGACGGCTTGAGCGGCCCGCCTCGGTCAATTGCGCATCGATCTGGTCAAGCGTCGAGGACCACCGTGTAGCCCCGCCCCAGCTGGCATCCAACACCAGCAACAAAGGCCCGGTGCCCGTTTCATCGCGTGAAGGGTTCAGGACCGGACCCGCCAATCCAATAATGATCGCTGCCGCTGCCAGCATACGTAACAAGAGCAGCCACCACGGGGTGCGGTCCGAGACGCTCTCGTCATCCTTCAACCCCAGCAGCAATGTCACCGCCGGGAACAAGCGCCGGATCGGCGCGGGGGGCACGGCACGCAGGATCAACCACAGGATCGGCAAGGTCAGCAGACCCAACAGCACCCATGGCGCGGTAAAGCCGATGCCCGCCAGAACCGTCATCGCGTGCCCCCGTCCAACGCGCGATAGAGCCAAAGCAGCGCCGCCTGCGCGCTATCGCTGGTGTGATGCAGACCCAACTGCCACCCCGTCGCGCGGCACAGCCGCGTCAACGCATCCTTGCGCTGCGCCAATCGGTTCAGATAGCGATCGCGCAGGTCTCCGGCTTTTAGTGTTTCATGGCGAGCTGTTCCACCAACGCTTTCGAAAATGGTACGGCCGAGATAAGGAAAGCTCTCCTCGCTTGGGTCCAGCACCTGCAAGATCACACCGCGTACACCGCGGTCAGCGGCTTTGGTCAGCGCCAGTTCAACCTCGTCCATCGGGCCAAGGAAATCCGAGATAAACACCGCACGCGCATGCGGGATCATGGCACGGTGTTCAGGCGGGGCATAGTCTGCCTGATCATCCTCGGACCAGGCTTGAGCCAAGCGGATGATCTGCGCATTGCCGCGTCGGGGCGGCAAGGTCGTCCCCGTTAGCCCAACACGTTCACCGCCGCGCACCAGCAAGATAGCCGTAGCCAGACCCAACAGACGCGCCCTGTCCGATTTCGTCGGCAAGCCTTTATCAGAAGCAAACCGCATTGACGCGCCCTGATCGACCCACAGCATCACCGATTGCGCAATCTGCCATTCGCGCTCCCGCACAAATTGCTGGTCCCCTCGCGCTGATCGGCGGTGGTCGATCATCCGGCGGCTATCTCCGATCTGAGCCGGGCGATATTGCCAGAAATCATCGCCCATACCTGATCGCCGCCGACCATGGTCGCCCAATAAAACGGTTCCGGCCAGATGTTCGGCGCGCGCCAACAGCGGCGGCAGCCGGGACGCCTCGGCCTCAGATCGCTCTCGAAGGGTTAGCGCAGCATTCACGCCGCAGCCTCGGTTCGGATCAAACTGGCAGCGGTAGACTCGATGAGGTCTGACAAGCTGTCGCCCCGCGCCCGCGCCGCAAAGTTCAGTGCCATCCGGTGGCAAAGCACCGGGCGGGCCATATCCAATACATCTTCGGCATTCGGCGCTAAACGCCCTTGAAGCATGGCCCGCGCTCGAACTGTCATCATCAGCGCCTGCGCCGCACGAGGGCCGGGCCCCCAAGCAACGGTTTCCTTGACCCGCTCGGACACGCCCGCTTCATCCGGGCGGAACGCGCGAACCAGATCGAGGATCAGTTCGACAACTGACTCCCCCACCGGCATACGACGCAACAGGACTTGCGCGGCCAGCAGTTCCTCTTTGGTGAAAATCTGATGCGCATCATCTTCTTCGACGCCTGTAGTGGCCAGCAGAATGTCCCGCTCGGTCTGACGATCTGGGTATTCGACGTCGACCTGAACAAGAAAACGGTCCAGCTGCGCCTCGGGCAGCGGATAGGTGCCCTCCTGTTCAATCGGGTTCTGTGTCGCCAGCACATGGAATGGTGTCCCGAGTGAGCGATCCTCGCCCGCCACGGTCACAGTCCGCTCCTGCATCGCCTGAAGCAGGGCCGATTGCGTCCGAGGGCTGGCGCGGTTGATCTCATCCGCCATCAGCAACTGGCAAAAGATCGGGCCTGAAATGAACCGGAAATGACGGCTGCCGTCATCAGCGGTATCCAGAACCTCGGACCCCAGAATATCGGCAGGCATCAGATCGGGCGTGAATTGGATGCGATTGCCGTGCAGGCCCATCACTGTTGACAGAGTCTCGACCAATCGCGTTTTACCAAGACCCGGCAAACCGATCAGCAGGGCATGTCCACCGCACAACAGAGCCGTCAGGGTCAGGTCCACGACCCTCTCCTGCCCGATGAAGCGGCGGGTGATCGAGGCCTTGGCCTCTTGCAACTTGGTTTCCAGCGCTTCGATCTCGGATACGAGGTCGGCAGGTTCGGTCATGACTTTCCCTTCCGTGGACTATTATAGATGAAGTGTATCGCGCTAAGAGGAAATGGCAAAAGCAATGAGCGGACAAAAACCCGTGAAACCTTCGCCGGATGGTTTGGCTGCATCAGTCAAAGCGGCCAAAACCAAGGGTTTACCGCCCGTTCACCTGTGGAATCCTCCGTTTTGCGGCGATCTGGACATCAAGATCGCCAAAGATGGTTCTTGGAGTTACTTAGGGTCGCCCATCAACCGGTTCGAGCTTGTGAAGCTTTTTTCCTCAATTCTTAAGAAAGAAGACGGCAAATACTACCTCGTCACCCCGGTCGAGAAGGTGGGAATCACTGTCGAGGATGCGCCGTTTCTTGCGGTCGACTTCGACCAGACAGGGGATGGCCTGTCGCAAGACCTGACATTTACCACCCATGTGGGCGATACGGCCATCGCCGGGCCGGATCACCCGATCCGCATTGTCATCGATGCGGAAACAGAGGAACCCGCACCCTACGTATTGATCCGAAACAACCTTGAAGCACGCATTGACCGCAAAAGCTTCTACCGACTCGTGGATATTGGTACCAAGCATGATGGCTGGTTTGGCGTCTGGTCGGGTGGGCAGTTCTTTCCGCTAATCTCAGCCTCAGATCTACCGGACTAAACGGTATGCGCCACCTTGCGGTCCTGCGCCAGCACCACAGCCACGGCCACGATCCCTGCGCCCAGCGCGCGAGTCCAGTTCCAGTCATCCCCCAACATCAGCATGATCAGCATCACGTAGAAAGGCGCTATGTTGATGTGGAATGAGGCCAATGCAACGCCCAGCTTCCCAACGGATCCAACGAACAGTACCTGACTGAGGCCCATTGCAACCAACGCATAAATTCCGAGCATTCCGATCTGTTGAACATCGATCTGTGCCGTTGGCATTACATCCACACCCAATTGTCGCGCAACGAAGAACAGCAATACAGCAACAATCAATCCGCCAAAAAATGTGATGGTACTGCGGCCTGTCTGGCTAAGGTCAGGGAAATCTCTCGCAGTTGCCATTGTCGCCCAGCAGAACAGCCCGGTCGAGGCTACGGCACAAATAGCGCCCAACCCCAGCTGCGCCGGGGCCACCGCACTGGTGGCGATCAGACCGCCTATGATGGACACCACCACACCCAACGCAAAATTCCAGCGTAACCGCCGTGTTCCAGTTGCCAACTCGATCAATGTGGCAAACAACGGTGCGCAGGATGCGATGATGGCCACTGTTACCGGATCTGTCAGCTTTTGCGCCAAAATGATCAGGAACATACCGGCGCCAAGCATCCCCCCAACAAACATTGCATGCCCCCATCGGGCACGCAAGACGCGCGATTGGCCGTCGATCAGAATCCAAATTGGCAACATGACAGCCACAGCGAGCGCCAGTCGTGCAACGAGCAACGCAACTGGTGGCCAAGTTTGTAACAAGACCTCAGCCGCGGGAAACCCGGCAGCCCATGTCAACATAGACGCAACCGCCAGCCCATTGCCTGGCAAGGCCGAGCTGCGCCCACCAGACACAGGTAAAGATGTCCCGCGCACGGGGTCTGGGCTCATCGCCATTGGATCGAACCTTCATAAAAAACGGCGCTCGAAAATGATTCGCCGTGTCGCCTAGAATTTCGATGATTTGCGCGGTCCGTTCTGGTCGATTTTCGACAATCTGTCGTTTTCAGTCTCTTTCCTGAAAACCACCCGCCCGTTAGAGTTTGCGAACCAAACCCCGGGACCACTCATGCCCAGATTTGCCGCCAATCTTTCGCTGCTCTTTACCGAGTTGCCGTATCTCGACCGTTTCGAAGCCGCCGCACAGGCCGGCTTCAAGGCCGTCGAGATTCTGTTTCCCTATGATCTGGCAGCCAAGGAAACCCGCCGCGCCTTGCTGGCGAACGGGCTGGAGCTGGTTCTGATCAATGCCCCTCCGCCCAACTACACGGGCGGCCAGCCGGGCTATGCGGCGGTGCCGAAGGGCGAGGCTCGGTTCCAATCTGACATCCGGCGCGTCCTGCGCTATGCAGAGCTGTTGCGCCCTCAGACGATACATATCATGTCCGGATATGCCTCCGGGCCTAAGGCCATGGAGCGTCTCATACAAAACCTGCAATGGGCAGCAGACGTCGCACCAAACCAGCAATTCACCATCGAACCGCTGAACCCGGTGTCACAACCCGACTACTTTCTGAACGACTACGCGCTCGCGGCTGAGGTGCTGGATCAGGTGGACCGTCCCAATATTGGCCTGCAATTTGACAGCTTCCACGCGCAGATGATCCATGGGGATGCGCTTGCCATATGGCAGAAATATCAGGACCGCGTGACCCACGCCCAGATCGGCGCCGCCCCAAACCGGTCAGAGCCGGGCGATGGCTCGATCGACTTTCCCGCCCTGTTCAACGCCATCGACAACAGCGGATACGACGGCTGGGTCAGCGCCGAATACAATCCAACGACGCCCCGCACCGTGGACTCGCTGGGCTGGATGGCGCGCTAACATACCCGTTACTGGCATTTTCTGCGAAGATATCGCACAGCTTGGCGCGGTGAATGAACGGATGATACCGATGACCCACGCCCGACTGTCACATATTATGTTCTGCCTGATCATGTCAGGACTGATGTCCTGCATCGTGACCGGGATTGCCACGGTCAAGGCCATCGGATTTGGGCCGGGCACCTTTGGGGATTGGATGGCGGCCTGGGCCTTTTGCTGGCCTATCGCCTTCACCGTCATCGTGATCCTTGGACCCAGTGTCAAACGGCTGGTCGATCGTCTGGTCAGGCCCAAGGCCTGATGAGCGGCGTGCCCTAGTGCGCTTCGGCCCAGTTTGCCCCGCGCCCGGCATCGACATCCAGCTTCACATCCAGCTTCACCGCCGGGTCCGAGGCCCCCTCCATCACATCGCGCGCCACCTCGATCAGCCGATCAACACCGTCCTCAGACACTTCGAACAGCAATTCGTCATGCACCTGCAACAGCATCTTGGCGGGCAACCCTTGAATCGCATCCGGCATCCGCACCATCGCGCGCCGGATCACATCCGCCGCCGTACCTTGGATCGGCGCGTTGATCGCAGCCCGGCGCGAGAAACCCGCATGCGGCCCTTTGGCATTGATCTCAGGCGTGTGGATTTTGCGCCCAAACAGGGTCTGCACATAGCCGTGCTCTTTCGCAAAGGCGATGGTGTCGTCCATATAGGCGCGAATACCAGGGAAGCGTTCGAAATAGCGGTCGATGAATCCCTGTGCCTCGGCCCGCGGAATACGAAGGTTGCGCGCCAGGCCAAAGCCCGAGATGCCGTAGATCACACCAAAGTTGATCGCCTTGGCCTGACGACGGATATCCGGCGTCATCTCATCCAATGGCACATCGAACATCTCGGACGCGGTCATCGCGTGAATGTCCAACCCGTCGGCAAACGCCTGTTTCAAGGCGTCAATCCCGGCAATATGTGCCAGAATGCGCAGCTCGATCTGGCTATAGTCGAGGCTCACCATCACATTGCCCGGCTCGGCGATGAACGCCTCACGAATGCGGCGGCCTTCCTCGGTCCGGACGGGAATGTTCTGCAGGTTCGGATCGGTCGAGGCCAAACGGCCCGTGTTCGCCCCAGTGATCGAATAAGACGTATGCACGCGGCCCGTGTCCGGATTGATATGGGTCTGCAGCGCATCCGTGTAGGTCGATTTCAACTTCGACAGTTGCCGCCAGTCCAGTACCCGGCGCGGCAATTCATGCTCGGTCGCCAGATCCTCAAGAATATCCGCCCCGGTCGAGTACTTCCCGGTTTTCCCCTTCTTGCCGCCTTCCAGACCCATCTTGTCGAACAGGATCTCACCCAACTGTGCGGGCGAGCCGACATTGAAGTTCTGACCGGCCAACCCGTGAATTTCAGCCTCTAGTCCGGCCATTTTCTGCGCAAAGGCATTCGACATCCGACTGAGGACATCGCGGTCCACCTTGATACCGTGCATCTCCATTTCTTTGAGAACCGGCACCAGCGGGCGTTCCAGCGTTTCATAAACCGTCGTCACCTGAACCTGATGCAGCTGCGGCTTGAACAATCGCCACAGGCGCAGAGTAATATCCGCGTCCTCGGCGGCATAAGCGGTGGCCTCATCAATCGGCACCTTGTCGAAGGTGATCGCCGATTTGCCCGAGCCCAGCAGCGGTTTGATCGGGATAGGAGTATGGCTTAGATAGCGCTCGGACAGAGTATCCATCCCATGTCCATGCTCACCGCCATGCATGGCGTTGGACATCAGCATCGTGTCATCGATCGGAGCGATATCGATGCCATAGCGCGCAAAGATCTTGGCATCGTATTTCATGTTCTGCCCGATCTTGAGGATCGAGGGGTCCTCGAACAGCGGTCTCAGCAGTGTTAGAGCCTCATCTAGCGGCATCTGCCCCTCGGCCAGCGCATCCGAGCCGAACAGATCATCCGCCGATCCGTCGCGGTGGGTCAGCGGGATGTAGCAGGCCTCCCCTGCTTCGATACAAAGCGAAATGCCGACCAGATCGGCGATCATCTCGTTCAGGCCGGTGGTTTCCGTATCAACGGCGATCCAGCCGGTTTCATAGGCCCGGTCGACCCAGACTTGTAGCGCAGCCGCATCCCGAACACATTCGTGTTTCGAGGCGTCAAATGGTATTGCTTCGACTTCGGGCGCTGCTTCGGCCGCGGGAGCATCGGGGATTACTGGCGAGTCCACGCCCAGTTTATCCGCAATGCGCTTGGTCAGCGTACGGAACTCCATCTGAGCCAGAAAACTCATCAAGACGTCGGCCTCAGGGTCCTTCACTTCCAGATCATCGAGCGTGAAATCAAGAGGGGTCTGTTCATCCAGCTGCACCAGCTTCTTCGACAGCTCGATCTGATCGCGCTTTTCGATCAGGGTCTGGCGGCGCTTGGGCTGTTTGATCTCTCCCGCACGGTCCAGCAGGGTTTCGAGATCACCATATTCGTTGATCAGCAAGGCTGCCGTTTTGACGCCGATTCCCGGTGCCCCGGGTACGTTGTCAACGCTATCCCCAGCCAGCGCCTGCACATCAACCACGCGCTCCGGGCCAACGCCGAATTTCTCGATCACCCCGTCCCGGTCGATGCGCTTGTTCTTCATCGCATCCAGCATCTCGACGCCGCCGCCGACCAACTGCATCAGGTCCTTGTCGGAACTCACAATAGTCACACGTCCGCCAGCCTCACGTGCCTGAACGGCAAGAGTGGCAATGATGTCGTCAGCCTCATACCCCTCCAACTCTTTGCAAGCGATGTTGAAGGCCTTTGTCGCCTCGCGGGTCAGCGGCATCTGCGGGCGCAGGTCCTCGGGCATCGCCTCACGATTGGCTTTGTACAGGTCATAGAGGTCATTGCGGAAGGTGTGAGAGCCCTTGTCGAAGATCACCGCCACATGGGTCGGTGCATCCGGGCCATCGTTCCCCTCGACATATTTTTGCAGCATGTTGCAAAAGCCCGAAACCGCCCCGATCGGCAAGCCATCGGATTTCCGCGTCAGCGGCGGCAGCGCGTGATAGGCCCTGAAAATAAAGGCCGATCCATCGATGAGATGCAGGTGACACCCTTTTCCGAAATTGCTCATGCGCACGCTCCCTGTCGGTCAGAGATGGTTCTGCCACAGGGTCGCTCGGGTGACCAGTCTTGAACTTGGGCTAACCGCCGAAGAGGCCGCTGAAAACGTCCGAAAAGCTGTTGAGCAAAGCCATAATGACCAACACACCAAGGAAGGCAAAAAACGCGAAGGCAAAGAACTGGAACAGGATTGCGCCGACGCCAACCGCAATCCCGGCGATGGCAGGGCGGCGCTTTTCGTGACGCAGGATGCCGACAACAGACAGAACAACTGCCAGTGCACCCAACATGGCGACACCGATCTGCAGGAAATCATCCAGATCGCGCGCACGCGCAACAGGCTCGGGCTGTTCCAGCCCTGCCGCAGATCGAAGGGTGGATTTGCCGATTTCAGCCGCTAGCTCACCCAGCGACACACCCGCGGATTGCTGAGGTGCGAAGGGTCCGGCCCAAAAGACGAACAAGGCAGCAAACAGCGCCAAAGAGGCAATGCAAAAGCCGATCCATCCGAATATCGGGTTGGCAGAGTCATTAGGTGCAATGTCAGTCATCACGCTCGCCTACGCTGTATGCACCACCGAAATAGCATAAAAAACACGGCGAGATTTGGGCGAAACCCGATTGGACGGGCAATTAGCCTTGCTCTGTGCCTTTCAGAACATATTTGCAGTCGCAATACGGGCACTCGACCCAGCCCGTATCTTCAGGGATTTGCAGCCACACGCGCGGATGGCCCAGCGCACCTTCGCCGCCGTCACAAGCGACGCGGGTGGTTTCGACGATCTTGGTTTCCGGCGCTTCGATTGTCACGGCTGGCGATCCTTCACTGGTTGTCGGCCTCGCGGGCATGCATTAGGTGCGTTTATGAGCGATGAGCAATCCGGGGGCAAGAGCCACATGAGCGATGCGGCAATCAGGATCGAAGGTCTGCGCAAGACCTATCGGGCAAGCAAGGGCCAGCCCGAGAAGCACGCACTGAAGGGGATTGACCTGACCATTCCCAGCGGCTCGGTTTTTGGGCTTTTGGGGCCGAACGGCGCGGGTAAGTCGACCCTGATCAACATTCTTGCCGGGCTGGTGATCAAAACCTCCGGGAAGGTTTCGATCTGGGGCTTCGATCAGGATCAGAACCCACGCCAGTCGCGCGCCGCCATCGGTGTGATGCCGCAAGAGCTGAACCTGGACCCGTTCTTTACCCCGCGCGGCGCGTTGGAGGTACAGGCTGGCCTTTATGGCGTGCCCAAGGCCCAGCGCCGCAGCGATGAGATTCTGGAGCTCGTCGGCCTCAGCGACAAGGCCGAAGCTTATGCCCGCACGCTATCAGGCGGGATGCGGCGGCGGCTGCTGCTGGCCAAGGCGTTGGTGCATCACCCCAGGATTTTGGTTCTGGATGAACCGACTGCGGGTGTCG
The DNA here is from genome assembly GCF_056532675.1 of Ruegeria sp. I1. Taxonomy (NCBI): domain Bacteria; kingdom Pseudomonadati; phylum Pseudomonadota; class Alphaproteobacteria; order Rhodobacterales; family Roseobacteraceae; genus Ruegeria; species Ruegeria sp. I1. The sequence continues at coordinate 136,675 of NZ_JBQFNM010000010.1, forward strand.
ATATCGAGTTGCGCCAGATGCTTTGGACCAATGTGCGCAAGCTGAACGAACAGGGGATGACGATCATCCTGACCACGCATTACCTGGAAGAAGCGCAGGAAATGTGTGATCAAATCGCCATCATCAACCATGGTGAAAAGATCACCCAAGACAGCACCGCCAACTTGCTGAGCCGCATGGACCGGCGCACCATGGTGATCATGCCCGATAGCCCGGTTGCGGACCTTCCGTCCGCTGACGGGGTCGAGGCCACATTGCGCGACGATGGCAGCCTGCTGCTGCAGTATCGCAGCGCCCAGACCAGTGCCGAGCAGGTACTGGAATCTGTTCGCGCTGCGGGTATCCGCATCCGCGATGTGCGCACAGAAGAAGCAGATCTTGAGGATGTGTTCCTTGCGCTGACCTCGTCTCAGGCTCGGGCGACGTAAGCGCGGCCCAGAACCAGCCCTTAGCCCCGGTCGATCCGCGCTTGATAGCAATTGTTGCGCGCGGATCGCACGTGGATATAGGCCACATCGGGGCGTTCAAAGATATCTTTGACCTTTGCACCAATCTGATCCGTTGGGGTGATTGCTCCGGTGCCATAAACGATCCGGTCATCCTGCCCGTATCCCTTGATCAGATAGTCAGGAGAGCTGGTCAGAATCTCGGGCAATTCATCCCCTTCATAGCGCTCGCAGGGTTCGGCACACAAAAATATCGGCCCGGTTTCCGCATAAGGATGCGTCTTGGCAAAGGGCCTATGCGCCAGAACCAGCATCGGCGCCCCTTCGGGTATGTTTTGCAGACAATGACGGCAAGGATTGCCCGCGCCGGTTGAAACAGCGTGCTCTGGCGTGACTCCATAGGCATCCGGACCACCCTGTTGCAGGGTGCGGACTTCGTCAGTGGGCAATGCAGTGATTTTGAACATATCAATCCTCCGGTTTTCCGAACCATGCCCAATCATGACCACGCCGCGCGACCCGATTCCTGCGCAAATCGCATGTCGCCGTTGGCCGTAAGGATGAGCGCGACAAAACCACGCCTGTAGAACCGCCGGGATTCTGGTTAGGACCCAAACATTATGACCCGACCAATCCTTCCACCGCGTTTTCCGGCCACGTCTGATCAGATCAATGCGCAAGTGTGCGCCTTTTACGCCCGTGTCCGGACCGACCCGGTACTGGGCCCCGTTTTTGCGCAACATGTCGATGACTGGCCCGCGCATGAGGAAAAGATCGCCTCATTCTGGCGCAATGCGATCCTGTATGAGCGCGGGTATGACGGCAATCCGCAGCGGGTTCATATTGAACGGCCGGCAGTTCAGCCCGACATGTTCGCCCATTGGCTGGACCTGTTCGAAGAGGTCGCAGCCCAGACGTTGCCAGCCGAAACCGCGACGCCCTGGGCCGCCCTGGCGCGACGCATCGGGGTGGGGATGAAGGCCGGCGTGCAATCGGCGCGTCAGCCCAAGGATGCGCCACCGATCCTGCGTTGATCTGAAGACATGGCAGCTTTGCACTGTTAGCGGTAAAATAGGGGCTATGCGCGCTGGCAGAATGGGTTTACTCAGGGGCAAGACAGCCCTTTTTGCGCTGCGACGGCACAGTGCCACCACACCGACATCACCCGAGGCCACAGCGATGAGCACTCAAAACACCACCCTAAGGGGACTTGGTTTCGCGTTTCTTGGATTCGCGGTTTTCGCCAGCCATGACGCGTTGATCAAGGTGCTGGGCGGGACCTATTCGGTGATGCAGATCATCTTTTTCGCCACTCTGTTTTCCTTTGTCCCCATGGCGGTGACAATCCTGACAGACCGGACCACCGGGAACTTTCTGCCGCACCATCCCTGGCTAGTGCTGCTGCGGTCGGCCCTGATGGTTACGGCCATGGTCTGCGCCTTCTACGCCTTTTCGGTGCTGCCACTGGCCGAGGTCTACTCGTTGCTCTTCTCCTTCCCATTGATCGTGACCGTTCTGTCGATCCCAATTTTGGGAGAGGTCGTCCGTGTCCAGCGCTGGGCCGCCGTTGGTGTTGGCCTGATCGGTGTTCTGATCGTCCTGCGCCCGGGTTCAACGGACATCACACTGGGCCACCTGGCCGCTCTGGCTGCCGCGTTTTGCAGCGCATTCGGGTCTGTTCTGGTGCGCAAGATCGGGAATGAGGAACGATCCGCCGTCCTGATCCTCTATCCCATGTTGTTGGCCATTCTGGTCATGAGCCTGATGCAACCCGCCGTCTATCAACCGCCCTCGCTGCTGCATCTGGCAATGATGGCGCTGGTTGGTGTGTTTTCGGTCATCGCGCAACACCTGATCATCCTCGCCTACCGCGCCGCGCCCGCCGGGGTCGTCGCGCCCAGCCAATACAGTCAGATCATCTGGGCCACTTTGTTCGGCATGATCTTCTTTGGCGAGCGCCCGGATGGCTGGGTCGCCGTCGGCGCAGGTATCATCATCGCGTCTGGTGTTTTTGTGGTCTGGCGCGAGAGCCGGTCCAACACCACATCCGTGAACACTCCGGTCCTGCGGGTACGGTCGCCACGCGCAGATACCGGGGCGTCGCGACCGGGGGAGTAGCTCAAGACCAAAAGTGGAATTCATCAGAACGACAAATTTACGTGATCAGCTGGCTTTGAGTCTAATCCTGTAACCGCCGTTTATTCCGTCTTCTTCGAATTTTCCCGTCGCGCGCACCAAATCGCTCAGCTTCGCGTAGCCATAGGAACGAGCATCAAAATCCGGGTAGATCTTGCTAAGCTGACTTCCTACTTGCCCTAGCTTAACCCACCCATCTGGTTCATCAGCGTTTTGAACAACATTGCGAACAAGCTGATAGGCATGGTTCAATTCTTGCCTTGGCTTTGCGCTTTCGGTTTTCTTTGCCTGCGGGATGTCCTCGGGCTGTTTCTCAATATTCTCGATATAAATAAATCGATTACACGCGGCTACAAACGCCTTGGGTGCCTTGCGCTCTCCGATACCATAGACGTCCAGCCCTTGTTCGCGAATGCGGCTGGCGAGACGCGTGAAATCGCTGTCTGAGGACACTAGAACAAACCCGCTGAACCTGCCGGAATGCAGGATATCCATGGCATCAATGACCAAGGCAATATCGCTGGAGTTCTTTTTGGACGTATTGGCAAACTGCTGATGGGGCACGATGGCGTATTCGGCCAGGGACTTGGCCTCCCATCCCTGCGGCGGTCCATTGGCGAAGTCGCCGTATATCCGTCGTAGGCCAGCCTCTCCCAACGTTGCGATTTCTTCAAAAATTTCTGCTGCATGTTTTGCGGAGACATTGTCCGCGTCAATCAGAACTGCAAGGCGGTCTGTTCGTCCTGTCGTCACCTGAATTCCTCAACCTTAAATTTAATTCATGGTGAGGAATGTAAGGGTCAAAAAGGGCGAGCAAAAGCCCGCCCTTGGAAAGTATTTTTGTCTTGTCAGTAAACCACCACCGACCGGATGCTCTCACCCTTGTGCATCAGGTCGAAGCCGTGGTTGATGTCGTCCAGACCCATGGTGTGGGTGATCATCGGATCGATCTCGATCTTGCCGTCCATATACCAGTCAACGATCTTGGGCACATCTGTCCGGCCCCGCGCGCCGCCAAAGGCCGTGCCGCGCCACGAGCGGCCGGTGACCAGCTGGAACGGGCGCGTCGAGATCTCGGCACCCGCAGGGGCCACGCCGATGATGATCGACTCACCCCAGCCTTTATGCGCCGATTCCAGCGCGTCGCGCATCACGCCAACATTGCCGGTGGCGTCGAAAGTATAATCGGCACCGCCCTTGGTCAGGTTCACCAGGTAGGGAACAAGATCGCCTTCAACCTCTTTTGGGTTCACGAAATCGGTCATCCCGAACTTGGTCGCCATTTCCACCTTCGACGGGTTCAGATCGACACCAACGATCTGATCGGCCCCGGCCAGACGCAGGCCCTGGATCACGTTCAGGCCAATACCGCCCAGACCGAACACGATGGCGCGACTGCCGATTTCCACTTTGGCGGTGTTGATCACAGCGCCGATGCCGGTGGTTACACCGCAACCGATATAGCAAATCTTGTCAAACGGCGCGTCCTCGCGCACTTTGGCCAGCGCGATTTCTGGCAGAACCGTGTGGTTCGAGAAGGTCGAGCAGCCCATGTAGTGCAGGATCGGATCGCCATCCAGCGTCGAGAACCGCGAGGTGCCATCCGGCATCAGGCCCTTGCCTTGTGTTTCACGGATTGCCTGACACAGGTTCGTTTTGGGATGCAGACAATATTCACACTCGCGGCATTCCGGGGTGTAAAGCGGGATCACATGATCGCCGGGTTTCAGGCTGGTCACGCCCGGCCCGACTTCGACCACCACGCCAGCGCCTTCGTGGCCCAGAATTGCCGGGAACAGGCCTTCGGGGTCTGCCCCCGACAAGGTGAACTCATCTGTGTGGCAAATACCGGTGGCCTTGATCTCAACCAGAACCTCACCCGCCTTGGGGCCTTCGAGGTTCACATCCATAATTTCCAAAGGCTTGCCAGCCTGAACGGCGACGGCTGCACGGGTGCGCATAGTGCTTGTCTCCCAGTCTTGTTTGTCCAAACCCTGCGTCAAAAACGGGGTTCTTTCAACTATGCATTCATGACAGAGTGGCTAAACTTTTGATATTGAAGAAACGACATTGTCCGAATGAGGAACGCCAATGCACCGAATTTTTCCGATCCTGATCCTTCTGGCGGCCTGTTCAGAACCACCCCCACCCGAAGATATTCCGATTGAGCCAGAGGCCGCGCCTGTCGATCTGGCCTTTTGTCAGGGTGATCCATTTGCCGAGACGATTGGCCAGCCGGTTTCAACCATTCAAGCCAATCTGCCCGAACGCAGTCGCGTACTGGGGCCAAACGACATTGCAACCCAGGATTATCGGATCGACCGACTGAATGTGTTTGTGGATGATACCGGCGTGATCCAACGCCTGACCTGCGGTTGACCCTGGATCAGCGCTATTTCCCGCGATAGATCAGCCAATCCGGAAGGTAGTCCAGCAACCGGATGACCCATGAAAACGGGGCCGGGAAGTCAGTCCGGAAACGACGGCGCGACATCGCTTTGATCACCCGGTCTGCCGCGTCCTCAGCCGTCATCAACATCGGCATCTTGAAATTGTTTTTCTCGGTCAGACGGGTCTTAATGAAGCCCGGGTTGACGATGCGCACAGTGACCCCGGTACCCGCAAGATCAAAGCGCATGGTTTCCGCCAGCGACACCAAAGCCGCCTTGCTGGCCGCATAGCCCACAGCCGCGGGCAACCCACGATAGCCAGACAGGGACCCGATCAGGGTGATATCGCCGCGGCCTGTACGCACGAAAGACGGCACCGTTTCACCCAACACCCGTAACGCACCGGTGTAGTTCACGTCGGTCATGGCCAGTACCGCCTCGGTCTCCCAATCGGCGCTGCGCATCGGCTCGTAGGCCCCGGCATTATAAACCAGCCCGTCGACCGCACCGGCCTCTGCCACAGCACGGCGCACAGCATCCAGATCGGTGACGTCAAAAGGAACCGCGCGGGCATTCGGCAGGCTCGCGCAGATATCGGCCAGCCGATCCGCATTGCGCGCCGACAGGATCAGATGCGCACCCCGGCGGCTGAGCCCCTCGGCCAAAGCGCGGCCCAGGCCCTCGCTGGCGCCAACGATCCAATAGGTTTTTCCGTCAAAGCAGCTCATGTCTGGGCCGTATTGTGTTCTGATGCTTATTTTACGGTCGGGCACGGGTGCTGGATCACGCCGCCATACTGGAAAATCAGCACAGACCTCACAACATAGAGCAACGTGGAAATTAATCTAATCTGATTGATCCGACATCAAACCTGCTACGTATCCCCTTGTAAAATGTCGCACTAAGGGGATCACATGTTCGACGAAACGCGAGGCGAACGCAAGAAAATCGCAATCGTAGGTGCAGGCATTTCCGGTCTATCCGCAGCCTATTATCTGTCAGAAGATCACGACATCACTATTTACGAGGCCGAACCCCGGCTGGGGGGACATGCGCGTACCGTCATGGCCGGCAAGAATGGCGATCAGCCTGTCGATACCGGGTTTATCGTCTTCAACTATGCGACCTATCCCCATCTGACCAAGCTGTTTGACGAGTTGAACGTGCCGGTCATCAAATCCGAGATGAGCTTTGGCGCAACCATCGACAACGGTCGGATCGAGTATGGGCTGAACAACCTGCGCACCCTGACCGCGCAGAAACGGAATCTGGCGCGCCCGTCCTACTACAAGATGATCGCCGACATCCTGCGGTTCAGCAAAGAAGCACCCGAGGCTGCCAAGGATGATGACACCACAATCGGAGAGTTGGTGGATCAGATGCGTCTGGGCCATTGGTTCCGCCACAACTATCTGATGCCGATGTGCGGCGCGATCTGGTCGACCCCGGTGGAGTTTGTCGATCAGTTCCCGGCGCGCTCGCTGGTACAATTCTTCCGCAATCATGCGTTGCTGGCCAGTGGCCGAGCCAATCAGCATCAGTGGTATACGGTCAAAGGTGGCAGCATCGAGTATGTTCGCCGCATCGACGCCGCCCTGCGCGAACGGGGCTGCGATATTCGACTGGCTGCCCCGGTCGATCTCGTTCAGCGCGACGACATGGGCGTTTCGGTGACCAGTCAGGGCCACACCGACCAGTTTGATGAGATCATTCTAGCCACTCATTCCGACCAGTCCCGCGCCATTCTGGGCGACAATGCCACGACCGCCGAAGCTGCAGCATTGGAAGCGATCCGCTATCAGCCCAACAGCGCCATTCTACATTGCGATCCCAGCCAGATGCCGAAGCGCCGTGCTTGCTGGTCCAGCTGGACCTATCGCTCGCAAGCCGGAAATGTTGGCGTCACCTACTGGATGAACCGGCTGCAAAATATCCCGGACAGCGACCCGCTGTTCGTGACGCTGAACGCGTCGTCAGAGATTGCCGCGGATAAAATCTATGATCAGGTCGAATTTGCCCATCCGGTGTTCGACAAGGCCGCCCTGAAAGCACAAGGGCAAATCCGCGAGATGCAGGGACAGAACCGGACCTGGTTTGCCGGAGCGTATAACCGGCACGGGTTTCACGAAGACGGGATTGCCAGCGCGATGCACGTTGTGGATCGCATCAAGGGCACCTCGCAAACGATCGGAGCTGACCATGGCACTTTGGAACAAGACCCGGCCATCCCTGCTGTTGCGGCTGAATAGACGCCTGTGGCGCGCTGGGCTTCTGTCCTTGACGCTGCTGGCCCCCGGTGGGCTGGCGGCTGATCCGCTGGCAAGCGAATTGCAAGATCCCAAACAGATCGGCAGCGGGACCTTTCGGTTTCTCGGCCTGCCGCTGTATGATGCGAAACTCTACACACCAAGCGGAGCCGCGTTCAGTTGGAGCCAGGATTTTGGCCTGAAACTGACCTACCGCAAAAACCTGAAACAAAAGGCGCTGGTAGAATCGACGCTGGAAGAAATGGCCCGTCAGGGCAATCCGCAGCCCACGCAGGCGCAGCTTGAAAAGTGCTTTCAGGCTGTCAGCAAAGGGGACAGCTATCTGGCAATCTCAGAGGGGCCAAACAAGGTTGGCTTCTGGCGGAATGGTACCCAGACCTGCACATTGGCGAGCAACGACATCAAGAAGTCCTTCATGTCGATCTTTCTGGGCAACAACACCCGCTCGGCCAGCTTTACGCAAAGCTTGAAGGGCCAGTGATGCTGTACCCCCGTGTCAGCCTGTATGCGCTGATGCTCGCTGCGGCGGGTATTCCGCTTTATATTCACCTGCCACGCTTTGCGGCGGTGAATCTGGGCATCGGCCTTGGGGTGATTGGTACGGTTCTGCTTGTGATCCGGCTGGTCGATCTGGTGCAGGACCCGCTGATCGGCTGGGCCATCGACCGCTGGCCAGGCAGGCAGCTTTTGTTCGCCGCCTTGGCCGCGCTGGGTCTGGCCATCGGCTTCCCCCTGCTGTTTGGCCTGCCCGCAGGCGCCAGTATTGCCACTTTGGTGGCGGTCCTGATCTTGCTGTTCTCGGCCTACAGCCTCGGTACGATCCTTTTATATGGTCGCAGCGCAACGCTTGCAAAAAAGGCCGATGCCAAAGAGCTGATGACGCTCGCCGCCTTCCGCGAAGGCGGGCAATTGACAGGCGTCGTGATCGCCGCCAGCGCCCCGGCCCTGTTCGTGGCCTTGGGTGCATCCGCACAAGGATACCCCGCCTTTGGCCTGTTTCTGGGCTTTTTGGCGCTGTTGACCCTAATCCTGACCATTCCAATCTGGCGACGCACGCCGATCACCGGTCAGGGCTTGTCTTTTGCCGGACTTGGGCAGGCCGGAGCGCTGCGTCTACTGGCATTGGCACTGGTCAACAGCCTGCCGGTCGCCATCACATCCACACTGTTCCTGTTCTTTGTCGAAGATCGCCTGCAACTGCCCGGCAAGGCGGGGCCGCTGCTGATCCTGTTCTTCCTCTGCGCAGGCGCAAGCGTTCCGCTTTGGGCCAAGCTCAGCAATCGGATCGGCCCGAAAAAGACCCTGATCATCGCCATGCCGCTCTCCATCGCGGGCTTCATCGGTGCCGCAACGCTATCCTCCGGAGACCTCACCGGTTTCGCCATCATCTGCATCGCGTCTGGCGCGGCGCTTGGGGCGGATATGGTTGTTCTGCCTGCCATGTTTTCCGTGGTGCTGACACGCGCGGGGCTGAACGCCTCGGCCGCTTTTGGCATCTGGTCTTTTGCCGGCAAGCTGGGCCTTGCCCTCGCTGCCTTTTTCACTCTGCCACTGCTGGAGCGCAGCGGCTTTACACCCGGTCAAACCAATAGTGTCGAGGCTTTGAAAACACTCAACCTCGCCTATGCCGTACTGCCCTGCATCCTCAAGCTTGGCGCGTTCGGGATGGTTCTGACCCTGCCCACGGAGGTTACAGCCAAATGAATACACTTGTCGTGCTTCTACTCGCCATCCTCGCTGTTCTGGCGGCCAAGGGGCGTTTCCTCAGCTTTCGCTCACAATCGCCTGCCGATTATGCGGGCACGGGCCCCAACTTCTCGCTGAAAGAGCACTTGAATGGCGAAATCCTGTCCGAAGGCCTGATCTATGGCCCGAATGGCAAGATGTCGAACAGCTTTGTCGCGCGCATGGTCGGCGAATGGGACGGCAACTCGGGCACATTGGCCGAATGGTTCACCTATTCCAATGGCAAACAGATGACCCGCAAATGGTATCTGACACTGGGCACCGGCAACACGTTCATCGCCACGGCGGATGACATTGTCGGTGAAGGAAAGGGAGAGATCTCGGGCTCGACCGTCAAACTGACCTATCGGATCATCCTGCCTGAAGATGCAGGCGGGCATACGCTGGATGTCACCGACTGGATGTACCTGACGGAAAATGGCGCGATCATGAACCGCTCGGAAATGCGCAAGTTCGGCATCAAAGTGGCCGAGCTGGTCGCCACGATGCGCCCCGCGCCCGAGGTCAAGACCGCGCATCTGAACGGCGCAAATGGCTATGATGCCAAGGCTGCGGAAAGACCACTTCAATGATCCGCGCCCGCTTTGTCATCACCTTTGCCGCCATCGCGTGCCTTGTGGTTCTGGCCGCCTGCTCGGCCAAGCCCCGCGTGCCAAAGACCTTCCTTTCGGACCGTGAATTGAACCTCGAGGAGTTTTTCGAAGGCAAAACCGTCGCTTATGGTCAGTTTCAGGACATCCTCGGCAACGTTCCGCGCCGCTTTACCGTGGATATCGACGGCACCTGGGACGGCGAAACGCTCACCTTGGTTGAGGATTTCGTCTATGACGACGGCGCAACCGAGCAGCGTATCTGGACACTGACCAAAACCGGCGCCGATACCTGGACCGGCACCGCCCCCGGCGTGCTTGGCACCGCTGAAGGGATCGAGCGCGGTGACACCTTCAACTGGAAATACAAGATCGACCTGCCGATCAAGGACGGCACCATGCGCGTGAAGTTCGACGACTGGATGTGGCTGCTGGAGGATGACCGCCTGCTAAACCGCGCCTATGTCTCGCGTTTTGGGGTCCGCATTGGCGAGGTGATCCTGTTTTTTGAGAAAAAGTAGGCTCTAAACAGGGTCTTCTACACCTCACGCATCAGCGCGGCCAGCTGATCGGTTTCAGCGCCAAAACCGGTCGCCACCTGATCCGCCGCAGCGCGTCGCACCTCATCGGGCTTGTTCTGACCCAGTTTCCAGGTGCCCTGAATATCCTCAACCTGCATCCGGCAAGGCACGATCATCCGCATCATCCGGGCCAGCGCATCCTTTGACATCTTACCTGTGACCCAAGGGGGTTTCGGCAGCAGTTTCTGTTCGTAGAAGGCAGATTGCCGGTTCAGCAGATCCAACAATTCCTCCTGCGGGCGCAGCTCAAGGCGACCGATCAGATGAACCGCCACATAGTTCCAGGTGGGCACCTGGTCATCCACCGCATACCAATCGGGCGAGATATACGCATCCGGCCCAGTTACAGCGATCCGCACCGCGCGCGGTTGCTTGAGCAGCCTGACAATCGGGTTCGACCGCACCAGATGCAACTCGGCCAGCTCACCTGTTTCATCCAGCAGAAACGGGACATGACTCATGATCGGCGCGGTATCGCCTGACACAGCCAAAACGCCAAAGCCACGGTCACGGGCAAAGGTGATATGCCGGTCGCGCTCTTCGGCACGAAATGCGGGATTGGGGTGCATAAAAATCCTCCTGTCAAATCTCTTGCAGATCAGGTGGGTTCTATGCAAGGTCGCGCCTGTTCTCAGGGCGGGGCGAAATTCCCCACCGGCGGTATGCGGGCGAAGACCCGTAAGCCCGCGAGCGGCCCCTAATTCCGGGGTGTCAGCAGATCTGGTGAGAGGCCAGAGCCGACGGTTACAGTCCGGATGAAAGAGAACGTGCATCGTGCCGCCCAGCGGCGCGCCTGCTCGTGATCGCCTTGGGTGACGTGTCTGTAACTCAGGAGGCCCGAATGACACACACCCGCTATGCCTTCATCAAAGCCAACTGGCACTCCGATATTGTCGACCGTGCACTGGATGGGTTTCTGCAACTCATCCCCAGCGATCAGGTTGATGTCTTCGATGTCCCTGGTGCGTTCGAACTGCCGCTACTGGCCCGTGATCTGGCCCAAACCGGACGCTACGCTGCAATCGCCTGTGCGGCGTTTGTGGTGGATGGTGGCATCTACCGGCACGATTTTGTGGCTCAAGCCGTAGTTGATGGGCTAATGCGGGCCGGGCTTGATACGGGCGTTCCCGTCCTCTCGGTCTCACTGACCCCACATCAGTATCAGGAAACCGATCACCACAACGCCATCTATCGCGACCACTTCGTGCAAAAAGGCCGCGAGGCTGCACACGCTGCGCTTGCGATCACCAAAACCCGCCAGTCCTTGAAAGCGCAAGCCTGATCCACTTCATCTGGCCAAAAACATCCCGGGGGTGAATTGAGCCAACGGCTCAATAGGGGGCTGGCCCCCTCCCCCCTTATCCGAAATCCGCTTGAGGCCAAGCCCTGTGCCCGCTAATCACAACCCACAAAGGAGCATGCCCCATGTCGATGAACAGCTTTGGACACCTCTTCCGCGTCACCACCTGGGGTGAAAGCCATGGGCCCGCATTGGGTGCAACCGTTGATGGCTGCCCTCCGGGTGTGACAGTCGACGCCGCGATGATCCAACACTGGCTGGACAGGCGCAAACCGGGGCAGAACAAATTCACCACCCAGCGGCGCGAGCCCGATCAGGTGAAAATCCTGTCCGGCGTGTTCGAAGGTCAGACCACCGGCACGCCCGTTCAGCTGATGATCGAGAACACGGACCAGCGCTCGAAAGACTACGGCGATATCATCGACAAGTTTCGCCCGGGACATGCCGATATCACCTACTGGCAGAAATACGGCATCCGCGACTATCGCGGCGGCGGGCGCAGCTCGGCCCGTGAAACCGCCTCGCGCGTCGCGGCCGGAGGGCTGGCCCGCGAGGCGATCAAACAAATCGCGCCGAATGTGCAGATCACCGGCTACATGACCCAGATCGGCCCGCACAGGATCGACCGCGCCAATTTCGACTGGTCGCAGATCGAACAGAACCCCTTCTGGACACCTGACCCCCAAGCCGCCGAGGACTGGGCCGCCTATCTGGACGATCTGCGCAAATCCGGCAACTCGGTCGGCGCCGTGGTTGAGGTCGTGGCGCGCGGTGTCCCTGCTGGGATCGGAGCACCCGTTTACGCCAAGTTAGACACTGATCTGGCCGCTGCGATGATGTCGATCAACGCGGTCAAAGGCGTTGAAATTGGAGAAGGCATGGCCGCCGCCGAACTGACCGGCGAGGCCAATGCAGATGAGATCTTCATGGGCCAGAAAGGCCCCCAATACAGCTCGAACCATGCGGGCGGCATTCTGGGCGGCATCTCGACCGGACAGGACATCGTGGTGCGCTTTGCCGTCAAACCGACCTCATCGATTTTGACCACCCGCAAGACGATTACCAAATCCGGTGAGGAAACCGAGATCATCACCAAAGGCCGCCACGACCCTTGCGTCGGAATCCGAGCCGTGCCGGTAGGCGAGGCGATGATGGCCTGCGTGATCCTGGATCACCTGCTGTTGCATCGCGGTCAGATCGGTGAGAACCGTGGCCATATTGGCTGATCTCCGCACCCAGCTGCGCGGCATCGTCGCGCAGCGCATGCAGGCTGACCCAGCCCATGATCTGGCGCATCTGGACCGCGTCTGGTGCAACGCACAGGCCATTGCAGATGATCAGGCCAATATGCAGGTTCTCATGGCCGCGTGCTATCTGCACGATCTGGTCAACCTGCCGAAAAACGATCCGAACCGGCATCTCGCATCTCGTAAATCGGCACAGATATCAGAGTCTATATTGGACGATTTGGGCTTTGACGCCCCCTCGATCCATGCCACCCAACATGCAATCGAAGCGCACAGCTACTCGGCCAATATCCCGCCTCGCTCACCCGAGGCCCGCATCCTGCGCGATGCGGATCGCCTCGATGCGCTTGGGGCAATTGGGATTGCCCGGTGTTTCACCGTGGCCGGTGCTCTGGACCGGACGCTTTACGATCTTGATGACCCATTTGCAGAAAACCGCGATCTGGACGATCTGACATTCGCGATCGATCATTGGAAGATCAAGTTGCTCGACTTACCGTCCGGCATGCTTACGCAGGGCGGGCGGGATCTGGCGAGCACGCGCGTGTCAATGATGCTGGGGTATCTTGAGGCCCTGGCAGAGGAAATCGGCCACCCCGTTCCAGATCACTGGAAAACTGCATAATTGGTACAATCCCGTCGTTGATCTTTCCACGCCAAAGGCGCAGGTTCGCGGCACATGGCACAATCCTTAACATCGCATCGACCCATGCTTGCCGTGGGTCTGAAACTGGCCGCGCTGATGCTGTTCACAGCGATGTCGGCACTGGTCAAAGCCCTGTCCGAGGATTTCCCGCCGGGTGAGCTGGTGTTTTTTCGCTCACTCTTTGCCGTTCCGGTGATCATTGCCTGGCTGATCTGGCGCGGAGAGTTGGCGCAAGGCTTTGTCGTCAAGAAGCCTATGGGCCATTTCTGGCGTGGTGTGTTGGGCACCAGCGCCATGGGCTTGACCTTTACCGGCCTCAGCCTGCTGCCCCTGCCTGAGGTCACGGCCATTGGCTACGCCACCCCGATCTTCACCCTGATTCTGGCCGCCGTGATGCTGGGCGAGCGCATTCGCATGATCCGCATTGGTGCGGTTGCATTGGGGCTGCTGGGCGTTTTGATCATGATCTGGCCCCGGCTGGGCAGCACCCAGATGGAAATGGCGGCAACCATAGGCGCGCTATGCGTCTTAGCCGCAACGCTGGCCCGCGCCTTTGTACAGATCCATATCCGCCAACTGGTTAAGGTCGACCATCCCGCCGCCATCGTGTTCTATTTCTCGATGACCGCGACGCTACTCTCCTCGTTGACTGCGTTCTGGGGATGGACAATGCCAACCCTTAATCAGGCTCTAATACTGATTGCAATGGGCCTTATTGGCGGAGTGGCTCAGATATTGGTCACCTCATCCTATCGGTTCGGGCAAGCCTCAATGCTGGCACCTTATGACTATACGACGATGCTGTTTGCCATCTTCATTGGCTATGTCTGGTTTGATGAACTGCCAACACTGGCCATTCTGCTGGGGGCTACTCTGGTGATCGCGGGCAATGTAGTCGTGATTTGGCGCGAGCATCAGCTTGGGCTGGAACGAGGCAAGGCCCGTTCGGTCACGGACCCCAAAGCCTGATCTTTACCTTTCGCAAACTTCGCCTAGGTTGGGCGGAACAATCAATGAGGGTGCCCCATGAGCGACGCGCAGGATCACAAGGAAAAGATGCAGAAGGTGCAGGCCAAGCACCGCAAGAAAGTGTCCGAGGCGGTCGATCCGGGGCGCGGCCTGGTTCTGATCAATACTGGTAAGGGTAAGGGGAAGTCCTCGGCAGCCTTTGGTGTTGTGATCCGTGCGCTGGGCTGGCGGCAAAAGGTTGCCGTTGTTCAGTTCATCAAAGGCAAGTGGAAGACGGGCGAGCGCCGGTTCTTTCAAGACCGCGATCTGGTGACGTGGCACACGATGGGCGAAGGCTTTACCTGGGACACACAAGATCGCGAACGCGATATTGCCGCCGCTACCGCTGCCTTTGACAAAGCCTGCGATCTGATGGCCAGCGGGGATTATGATCTGGTAGTTCTGGACGAGATTAATATCGCGCTGCGGTATGAATACCTGTCGGTCGAGCGTGTACTAGACGGTCTCAAGGCGCGGTCGGATAAGACTAGCGTTTTCCTGACGGGCCGCGACGCGCCGCAAGCACTGCGTGACTATGCCGATCTGGTCACTGAAATGACCGAAGAAAAACACCCTTTCCAATCAGGCATCAAGGCACAGCGGGGCGTTGATTACTAAGGGGTTTCGTGACGGGCAGGATGTGAGAGGGCCACACCTGCCTTATTCGAAGCGCCTTAGAAGTACATTTTCGAAGATGTAGCGTATCGAATCCATGCGGCAGGTGGCGCTTTCAGGTGGTGTCGCGTCCTCGGGCCGTTCAGAAATCGCGCTCTCGCGTTTCGTGCAGTCGAAATAGGCTGCAAAGTCAGTGTCGCAGCAGCTGCAGCCACAAGCGGTTGCAGCGTCATGCCGTGCAATGATCTCTTCAAGCGGATCGCCCATGCCAGAACCCAACGCGGTCGTTTTCGGAGCGGCGACACGCCATCACCAAGTTGCGCGCTAAGCCTGCAAACCGCCCCGAAACCCATGGCCGGACAAGGTACAATCCGGCGTTGGCTTTTATCTGACTATTTTTGTATACTATTGCAAGGAAAAAACGCCCTCGAAAAACAACGAGGGCGCAAGTCACAGGGAAACAAGTATCAGATGGACTGACCTTGCGGATCCAAAGTCACCGACCAAAGCTCGGTATCGGCACGATCCATCAGGCGCACCGTCATCTGTTGCGTAGCACCATCAATGTCGACCAGACCAAAGAACTGCAAACCAGCGCTTGGGGGAAGGTTGACGCCCTGCCCTTCGGCGGGGGCTTTGGCAAATTTCACCTCGGGACCGAAGGTGCCATCCAGCGCATTCGGGCCAAAGGTTCCCGCGTGCAGAGGGCCGGACACAAACTCCCAAAACGGTTCAAAATCTTGGAATTGAGCTTTGTTAGGGTCATAGTAGTGCGCCGCGGTATAGTGCACATCCGCGGTGAACCAGACAGTGTTGGTGACGCCTGCGGTTTTGATGAACCGCAGCAGATCGGCAATCTCTAGCTCGCGCCCCTTGGCTGGTCCACTATCACCGTTCGAGATCGCCTCTGCCCCGGCCTGTTCCTTCCAGTTGTCCCAGACAATCAAGCCAATCGGCATGTCCGAGGCGATGACTTTCCAGGTCGCTTGTGATGCTGCAAGCTCGCGCTTTAGCCAATCCAACTGTGCCGCGCCCAGAATGCGGGACTGGTCGGTGATCTCATCTTCCATCGCCGGGCCGTTCGGGCCGCGATAGCTACGAAGATCCAAGAAGAACACCTCAAGCATCGGACCGTATGAAATCTTGCGATAAACCCGACCGGGTTCAGCCGGTGTGATCCGAAGCGGCGTCATCTCATGAAAGGCGCGTCCCGCGCGCGCTTGCAGAACATGCACCGATTTCTCGGAATACCGGTCATCGGAAATCAGGTCTTTGGCATCCGACCAGTTGTTCACCACCTCATGGTCATCCCACTGGAAAAAGGTCGGGCATACCGCATTCATCGCCCGCACATGTTCGTCCATCATGTTGTATTTCCACTGGGCGCGGAATTCATCCAGTGTTTCCGCAACCTTGCGTTTCTCATCGATCAGAGTGGCGTTCTTCCAGATCACCTGCCCGTCTTTTTCAACCTCGTCCTGCATCGGGCCATCGGCGTAGACGGTATCGCCAGAATGGATGAAGAAATCGGGCCGGTGCTGGCTCATGGTCGCATAGGTGCGCATTCCATCGTCGTCGATGCCCCAGCCCTGACCGGCGGTATCCCCTGACCAGGCGAACCGAATATTGCGCCTTGCGGTCGGCGCGGTGCGGAACTGGCCTATAATAGGCTCTGATATGGTGTTGATATCGCTCAGATCAGCGGCCACAAAACGATAGAAGATATCCTGATCCGAGGGCAGCCCATCGATGAGACGCTTAACCGCAAAATCGCTGTTTGGGATCGCATCCATTGGCGGCAATTGGCGGGCATCAGCAAAGCTCTCGGTGGTCGAAACCTCCATCATCACGCGCGCCGGACGATCTGTACGGGTCCAGATCATGCCAGAGCTTGTGTCCACATCGCCCGACTGAACGCCGTGGGTAAACACCGGGCGCGAAGCGGCGCGGCTGATCGCTGGCGTCGACAGCGAGGCTGCAACAGCGGTGCTGCCAGCCAGAAACATGCGGCGGTTGGGGCGAAGGAATTTGGTCATGGGGGCTCTCCTGTCTAGACACCTGTTCGAAGGCACGCGATTGGTAAGCCGCAGTGAGCCGCCCATTTGTAAAACGGGCGGCTCAGTTTCTTGAAACTATCACGATGATATTGTGAAGCCCTGTGGATAAATGCTCAGGCAGCTGCGCGTTGCTCGGGCGCGCTGAGCGAGATAACCGCGACAACTGCAGCCCCGTTCAGCCAATAAAATGCTGCGTCCAGACCCGAAAACCCAAACATGCTGGGCGCAAACAGGAATGTAATGCCGACCAGAAGATCGACAGCCAGATGAAATTTGTAGGGCAACACGCGCCAGATACCGAGGTGGTGATCCGTCAGGACAGTCAGCACGAAGGCAGCCGCCCCGGTGACGACAGACAGCCACAAAGCCAGCGGATTGGATTGACCCAGCCCAAGCACGAAGGGCAGCACCATCAAGGCAATAGCGACAGGATAGTCCAGATATGCGTGGACGGAGCGGGTGACAAAGCGAACAGACATTGCGATTTCCTTTCCTGGGTTGGTATGGCCCCAAGTTAGGTGCAGGTATTCGGTCGCAGAATTCCGGATCGTACGCGAAATCGTGCAGGTCGTTCAGAAACCTGATCGATCAGTGCATCGATCGATAGGCTGCCGGGGACAAGCCAATCTGTTTTTTAAACACACGGGAAAAGGCTGCTTCGGAAGCATATCCAACCTCTGCCGCAGCATCAGCCACATTCCAGCGCGCCTCGGTCAGGCCATGGCAAGCGATTTGCATGCGCCAATCGGTCAGATATTGCATTGGCGTGGTCGCCATCTTCTCAGCAAAAAGCTGCGCGAAGGCAGTGCGTGACATCCCCGCCTCGCGCGCCAGAGACTCAACGCTCCACTCTTGCGCGGGCGCTTGATGAAATGCAGTCAAAGCGCGCGAGATACGAGGGTCAGCAAACCCCGCAATGGCCGAATCCGTAGGGCTTTGATGTTCAAGATGGGCGCGGATCGCCTGCGCAAACAGAACTTCCGAAAGCTTCAGAGCGATCAAGTCACCGCCAATCCGCGCACCGCTAACCTCAGACCCGATCATGCGAAGCGTGGCTTCGATCCAGGCCCCGGCCTCTTCGCCATAGTTCTCGATCAGGATGTAAGGTGGCAGGCGGTCGATCAGCATATGGCCGGTACCTTGGCGCCCCGGCGGACCTGTGAATGAGAAATGACCGCAGATCAGCTGAGTGTCACGCCCGGTCTCTTCACCGCCGTGGACCAGCACACCGTCCCCCTGGTAGCCCGACTCCTTCAGCACCTGTTCAAGCGGCAACGCATCGACCGGTTGGACCTGGTTGCATAGCAGTGCATGGGCAGAACCGTGGGGGATCAGGATCAGGTCGCCTTGCTTAAGTCGCACAGTTTCGCCTGTGTTAGAGACGAATACCTTCAGCTCACCCCGCTGCACGAAGTGGAAGCGCGCCACATTCTGATAGGACGGCACCTGGACACCGAAGGGTGGCGTGAAAGAGGTTCGGAAGTAGAACGTTCCCCTTAGGGACAGACGTGTCAGGATATCGCTCAGCAGGTCTAGCATGGGTGTAACCTACAGCGGCCCATGCATTCGTCCAGCTGTCTGAACGATCTGCACAAGAACTTGAACGATGCGCAAAGAAAAACCCCCGCTTAACGCGAGGGTTCAGGGCTGATGCTTCAACATCGCTTAGGCGCGCACCAGTTTCTCATAGTCCTCGGCGATCTCACGCGTGATGTCGCCCACCTCAAACGTGTAGTCACCGATTTGGCCTACAGGCGTGACCTCGGCCGCTGTGCCGGTCAGCCAACACTGTTCAAAATCCGCCATTTCTTCGGGCTTGATACGGCGTTCATGGACGGTGAGACCTTTGTCTTTCAGCATCTGAATCACGGTCTGACGTGTAATGCCGTTCAGGAAGCAATCGGCCAGCGGGGTGTGCACCTCTCCGTCCTTGACGAAGAACACGTTCGCACCGGTTGCCTCGGCCACATAGCCGCGCCAGTCCATGAACAGCGCGTCAGAACACCCTTTGGCTTCGGCCTTGTGCTTTGAGATCGTGCAGATCATGTACAGGCCTGCCGCTTTGGCGTGTACTGGGATGGTTTCCGGGCTGGGGCGCTTCCATTCCGCGATGTCCAGCTTGGCACCCTGCATCTTGGCATCCCCATAATAGGCACCCCAAGGCCAGACCGCGATGGCCATGCGCACTGGGTTCTTGGCCGAGGCGACACCCATATCCTCACCCGAGCCGCGCCAGACCAGCGCCCGCACATAAGCGTCCGTCAGACCGCTGGCTTTCAGGGCTTCTTCCTTGGCGGCTTCGATATCATCGACCGAGTAGGGCATCGGCATGTCTAAAGCCTCTGCCGAGGCGATCAGACGCTCGGAGTGTTCGCGGCTTTTGAAGATTTTGCCGTTATAGGCACGCTCACCTTCGAACACCGAGGACGCATAATGCATCGCGTGGGTCAGAATATGTACGTTCGCCTCACGCCAGGGCACCAGTTTGCCATCCATCCAGATGGTGCCATCACGATCATCATACCCCGCCATGCGAAACCTCCAGCCTTGGGTTGAATTTCCGATTGTTGCGCTATTTAGGTCCGATGCGGACACAATCTTGCGCAAAAACTGCGATTCGATACCTGTCTGCCCTTGGAATGTCAATAACGCTGACATAAAGTGAACGGCGTGTAACGCATGAGGCATGATATGTCCGAAATCCGTCCCGCTCCGAAGTTTGGGGGCGAAAGCCTGTTGTTTCTTACTGATGAGCAGTTGCGACAGGGGATCGAGGCCATGTTCTTTGCCTATCGCGGCTTTACTGCTGATCCCGATCGCATCCTGTCCGAGATGTCTTATGGCCGCGCCCACCATCGGGCGATCCATTTCGTCAATCGCGCACCGGGGACCACGGTGAACAACCTGCTGGCCATACTGGGCGTGACAAAACAATCCCTGAACCGTGTGCTACGGACATTGATCGAGGATGGTATGGTCGAAAGCCGGGTGGGTACTGTCGACAAGCGCGAACGGCATCTTTTCCTGACTGACAAGGGTCGCGCGCTAGAGGCGACACTGTCCGATGCCCAGCGCGCCCGGATGCGTGCGGCGTATAAGGATGCGGGGCCCGAAGCCGTCGCTGGATTTCGTAAAGTTCTTGAAGCGATGATGGATGCTGATATGCGTCATGCTTATACGAAGTTGCGGGATACGACCTCATGAGCGATATGGACGTCCATCTGCTGATCGTCGATGATGACGAACGCATTCGCGATCTGTTAAAGAAGTTTCTGATGCGGAACGGGTTTCTGGTGACGGCGGCCCGCGACGCGGCGCATGCGCGGCGGGTTCTGTCCGGGTTGGATTTCGACATGATCGTGCTGGACGTAATGATGCCGGGCGAGGATGGCGTGAGCCTGACAAAGGCGCTGCGCGAAACCCATACGACTCCGATCCTGCTGCTGACCGCGCGGGGCGAGACCGAGCATCGGATTGCCGGGCTTGAGGCCGGGGCCGATGACTATCTGGCCAAACCGTTTGAGCCGAAAGAGCTGTTGCTGCGCATCAACGCCATTCTGCGGCGGATGCCCGAAGCTCCGGCTCAGGATGCGGCAGCGAAAATCCTGACCCTTGGCCCGATCCGCTATGATATTGAGCGAGGAGAGATGTGGCAGGGGGAGGACCCGGTGCGTCTGACCGCAACCGAAAGCCAGTTGATGAAGATCTTCTCGGCCAAGCCGGGTGAGCCGATCAGCCGGGCAAAACTGGTCGAGGATCTGGGCCGCGACAAGGGGCAGGCGCAGGAGCGGGCAGTCGACGTGCAGATCACGCGGTTACGTCGGAAGATCGAGCAAGACCCAAAGCAGCCTCGGTATTTGCAGACGGTACGCGGCGCCGGGTATATGCTGGCCCCGGATTGATTGGGCCGCTGCGCGGCGATTTTATGCCTTCGGCGAGGATATTTTTAGCCAGATGAACAGGGGATCCCGATGAAGACTGCCTTGCTGACCCATGCCGATTGTCTGGGGCATGTGACACCGGACGGGCATCCCGAGCGGGTGGCGCGGTTGGAGTATATTCTTCATGCGCTGGAGCCTTTGGATCTGGATCGCAGAACTGCGCCGATGGCAGCGGATGATGATTTGCTGCGAGTCCATCCCGAAGACCACATCCGGGATATTCGCGCAGCGCGTCCAGCTGATGGCTATACGCAGATTGATGGGGATACCTTTATGTCTCCGGGCTCGGTCGATGCGGCCTATCGCGCGGCGGGCGCCGTGGTGCGGGCGGTCGATCTGGTGCTTGGGGGAGAGGTTTCGAACGCGTTTTGCGCGATCCGGCCGCCGGGCCATCACGCGGAAACAGACAAGGCGATGGGGTTTTGCCTGTTCGGCAATGCGGCGCTTGCAGCAAAACATGCGCTGGATCATCACGGGTTAAGCCGCGTCGCCGTGGTTGATTTCGATGTGCATCATGGCAATGGTACGCAGGATCTGCTGTGGGACGAGAAGCGCGCGTTGGTGATTACCAGCCAGCAGATGCCCCTATGGCCCGGATCGGGACGACCGGATGAGACTGGTGCATATGAAACCATTGTGAACATACCACTGGCCCCGGGCACGGGTGGGTCTGAGATGCGGGCGGCTTATGAAGCGCAGGCGTTTTCGCGTCTGCGTGCGTTCAGGCCTGAGTTGATCATCATCTCAGCCGGGTTTGACGCCCATCAGGACGATCCGCTGGCCAATCTGAACTGGTCCACCGGCGATTTTGCATGGATCACCGCTGA
This sequence comes from Ruegeria sp. I1, assembly GCF_056532675.1. NCBI lineage: Bacteria > Pseudomonadati > Pseudomonadota > Alphaproteobacteria > Rhodobacterales > Roseobacteraceae > Ruegeria > Ruegeria sp. I1. The sequence goes on from NZ_JBQFNM010000010.1 coordinate 158,472, forward strand.
GCTGTGCAAGATCGCCGATGAGGTTTGTGAAGGCCGTATCGTCTCGACTCTGGAAGGCGGGTATGATCTGAACGCACTGGCCGAGGCGACGCGCGCCCATGTGGAAGAACTGATGAAGGCAGCACAATGACCGATACTCCCGTTGAACAGATGACGTTTGAACAGGCGATGAAAGAGCTTGAAGCTGTAGTCGGCCAGTTGGAACGCGGCGACGTGGCTCTGGATCAGTCAATTGCGCTCTATGAACGCGGAGCGGCCCTGAAGAAACGCTGCGAAGATGAGTTGAAGCGGGCCGAAGAGAAGGTCGCCGCGATCACTTTGGACGCGGGCGGCCAGCCGACCGGGACGACACCTGTCGACGGTCAGTAAATGTTTCGGGAAAGGCTGGCACAGGACGCCGCGCAGATTCAGGCGCAGTTTGAACATGTGCTGAAGGGCTTCGATGATTTCGACGTGACGCGGGCCATGGGCTATGCCACTCGTGGCGGTAAGCGCTTGCGGGGGTTTTTGGTGCTGGAAAGCGCCCGCTTGCATGACGTGGACGAGGCGCGCGCGATCTGGCCCGCCGCGGCGATTGAAGCACTGCACGCTTATTCACTGGTCCACGACGATCTGCCCTGCATGGATGATGATGACCTGCGGCGCGGGCGCCCCACAACCCATGTGAAATGGGATGAAGGAACGGCGGTTCTGGCCGGAGACGCGCTGCAGACACTGGCCTTTGAGCTGTGCACACGCCCTGAGGTGGGCAATGCCGAAATTCGTGCGGATCTGGCCCTGACGCTGGCCAAAGCCAGCGGTGCGCAGGGCATGGTTATGGGTCAGGCGCTGGATATCGCTGCTGAATCGGCGGCGGAGCCTTTGTCGCTTGAGGCGATCACCCATTTGCAAGCAGGCAAAACTGGCGCCTTGATTGAATGGTCTGCCTGTGCCGGTGCACGGCTGGCACAGGCCGATCCGTCCGCCTTGCGCCAATATGCCCAAGCCCTTGGCCTTGCTTTTCAAATTGCAGATGACATCTTGGATGTGGAAGGTGATGCGGAGCGCGCCGGAAAACGGCTGCAGAAAGATGCGGATGCGGGCAAAGCCACGTTTGTGTCGCTGCTTGGGTTGGGCCCCGCCAAAACCCGTGCGGCAGAACTGGTGGATCGGGCTTGCGCCGCGCTGGATGGATATGGACCAAGGGCCGAAACCTTGAAGGATGCCGCCCGCTTCGTTATTGCCCGGGACAGCTAAGTCAGGAACGCGCTAAATGTCTGATCGCCCGAACACGCCTCTGCTGGATCTTGTGAGCCGTCCTGCCGACCTCAAGCAGTTCTCGGACACGCAGTTGCATCAGGTGGCGCAGGAATTGCGGGCCGAGACGATTTCCGCCGTGTCCGTCACTGGCGGGCATCTGGGTGCGGGATTGGGCGTTGTGGAACTGACCACCGCGCTGCATGCAGTGTTCGACACACCCCGCGACAAGATTGTCTGGGATGTGGGGCACCAGTGCTATCCGCATAAGATCCTGACCGAACGACGTGATCGCATTCGAACGTTGCGCATGAAAGATGGCCTCAGCGGATTCACCAAACGCAGCGAGAGCCCCTATGACCCCTTTGGGGCTGCGCATAGCTCAACCTCGATCAGTGCAGCGCTTGGTTTTGCGGTTGCGCGCGATCTGGGCGGCGTCACGCCCGAAGGGCTGGGCGATGCGATTGCGGTGATCGGCGATGGCTCGATGTCGGCGGGTATGGCCTTTGAGGCGATGAACAATGCGGGCCACCTGAAAAAGCGCCTGATCGTGATTCTGAACGACAATGAGATGAGTATCGCGCCGCCCGTTGGCGCGCTGTCCAACTACCTATCGCGCATCTATGCCGAGGAACCGTTTCACGATCTGAAAGCCGCTGCTAAGGGTGCGGTGTCGCTGCTGCCCGAGCCATTCCGCGAAGGGGCCAAGCGCGCCAAGGAGATGCTGAAAGGCATGGCCGTTGGCGGCACTTTGTTTGAGGAGCTTGGCTTTTCCTATCTCGGTCCAATCGACGGGCATGATCTGGACCAATTGCTGCCGGTGCTCCGCACGGTCAAAGCGCGTGCGACGGGTCCGATCCTTATTCATGTTCTGACCAAGAAGGGCAAAGGCTACGCCCCCGCCGAGCAAGCCCGCGACAAGGGTCACGCCACCGCCAAGTTCGATGTGGTGACGGGTGAGCAGAAAAAGGCGCCATCGAACGCACCATCTTATACGTCGGTCTTTGGTAAGACGCTGGTGGAAGAGGCCGCGCGCGATGACAAGATCGTCGCCGTCACGGCGGCGATGCCAGACGGCACCGGGCTGAACCTGTTTGCGGAACGCTACCCATCGCGCTGTTTCGACGTGGCGATTGCAGAACAGCACGGGGTGACCTTCTCGGCAGCGCTGGCGGCGGGCGGGATGAAACCCTTCTGCGCGATCTATTCGACTTTCTTACAGCGCGGATACGATCAGGTGGTGCATGATGTGGCGATCCAGCGCCTACCTGTCCGCTTTGCCATCGACCGCGCCGGGCTGGTCGGTGCCGATGGCGCAACCCATGCAGGGTCCTTTGACATTGCCTACCTATCAAACCTTCCAGGTATGGTTGTCATGGCCGCCGCAGATGAGGCGGAACTGATGCATATGGTGGCCACCGCAGTCGCACATGACGAAGGCCCCATCGCGTTCCGCTATCCACGTGGCGAAGGTGTGGGCGTTGACCTGCCCGAACGCGGAGAGGTGCTGGAGATCGGCAAAGGCCGCATGATCCAGGAAGGCGCGCGCGTGGCATTGCTCTCCTTTGGCACACGCCTCGCAGAGGTGCAGAAAGCCGCCGAGTCGCTGGCCGCGCGGGGGATCACACCCACCATCGCAGATGCCCGTTTCGCTAAGCCACTGGATCGCGATCTGATTCTGGGTCTGGCGGAAACGCACGAGGCGCTGATCACTATTGAAGAAGGCGCTGTGGGCGGGTTCGGCAGCCACGTAGCGCAATTGTTGGCGGATGAAGGGGTGTTTGATCGGGGCCTGAAATACCGATCAATGGTTTTGCCCGACATCTTTGTCGATCAGGCCAGCCCGGCTGACATGTATGCCGTGGCGGGTATGAATGCCGAGCATATCGAGGCGAAAGTCTTAGATGTTCTGGGCGTCGCATCGATCGGCGAAAAACGCGCGTAAGCGCTAAGCTGAGCTTGGGTGCAACGCTCGCAGGCTTATCTGCGACCGTCAATTCCATCGTTTTGCTTCTCATGGAGCACGCTATGAAAAAGAGCTTTGGTTTCCGACTGGTCCAGACCCCCATCGAAACGCTCGTCATCAGATGAGTCCGGAGCAAGATTTCCCGGTATGGAAATACGGACTGATTTGTTTTCCAACCATTGGTTCAGAAGCGACTTAATCGACATTTTTAAACTCCAGCGCGTGTATTTCTTAATCAATGAGGTCGCTGCGGGTCGTTTCCGAACCGTGAGGGGGAGGTGGCTCAAGGAAATTTTGTGAGTGAGCGGAACCCGCAGCGACACGGCGCATCTACGAGTTTTATTTGACCGTGGAAGGTATGGAATTCCGCCAGTTTTTGCGTTTGTTGACCGGTCAGTCAAAATTTTCGTTCGCAAGCTTACGTTTACGTCAACTTTCTAACCAAGCGGTCTTAGATCTGGACGTTGCGTCACATTCGTTCGATCGCTTCTGTGAGTACTTTAGTGCCAGTTTTTTGGTGCCGCTGAAGGGACTCGAACCCCCGACCCCATCATTACGAATGACGTGCTCTACCAGCTGAGCTACAGCGGCACCTATGGTCGCCCTGACAGGATACGCCCGGGTGCGGAGCGTCATTTAGACCGTCATGATCGGGCCCGCAGGTCCAGATGCATATGCATGGGAAATCAGCGGGCACCTCGGTTTATGAAAGTTCTGTAAAAAGGTCGAACTTGGATTGATCGGCCAACATTATTTCGATAATTCATGAAATATGATAGAAAGAATCACAGATCAGCTGGCCATTCTGGGCCACCCACAACGCATCACCGTGTTTCGCATGTTAATGCGTCGGTTTCCTGACACCGTGCCGGCAGGTGAGCTGGCATCTGAGCTGGATATTAAGCCCAGCACCATGTCGAACTATCTGAACGCGCTGCAACGGTGCGGGTTGGTGACACAGCAACGTTCTGGCACGTCGCTGCTCTACTCCATCGACATGAAGAATGTGCAGGGGATGCTGGATTTCCTGATCGTCGATTGCTGCCGAGGGCGGCCCGATCTCTGTATGCCTTCAACAAAAGGAAAAGGCGAAATGACTGACCGCAAGTTCAACGTTCTGTTTCTGTGCGTGGGAAACTCTGCGCGCTCGATCTTTGCTGAATCGCTGCTGCGCCAGATGGGTGGGGATCGGTTCACCGTCTATTCCGCAGGAACGCAACCCGCGTCCGAGCTGAACCCATTTGCCGTGCAGGTCTTGCACGATAAGGGTCACGATACCTCGGTCCTGCGTTCAAAGCATATGTCCGAGTTCGCCACGGCTGAGGCACCACAGATGGATTTTGTCTTTACCGTCTGTAACAGGGCAGCGAACGAGGAATGCCCCGCCTGGGAGGGTCAACCGATCAGCGGCCATTGGGGCATGGAAGACCCAGTCAAAGCAACCGGAACAGATGCCGAGAAAAGCCTAGCTTTCCAAACAGCCTATGGCGCGCTGAAGCACCGGATCGAGGCGTTCACCTCCTTGCCAGTCGAAAACCTTGACCGGATCGCCCTACAATCTGCTGTCGATGAAATCGGCAGAACCTCTGTCGGAGACTGAAATGACCACATATGCTGTGAATGGCTTGGGCCGTATAGGAAAGCTGGCCCTGAAACCGCTGTTGGAAAAAGGCGCCAAGATCGCCTGGATCAATGACGCGGTCGGAGACGCCGAGATGCACGCGCATCTGTTGGAATTCGACACCGTCCATGGCCGCTGGGATGCCACTTTCGAGCATGATGACGACAGCGTCACCATCAACGGCACCCGGCTGCCCTTCATCGGTACCAAGGACCTGAGCGCCCTGCCGCTGGACGGCGTTGATGTGGTGATCGACTGCACCGGTGTCTTCAAGACCGAGGCAAAGCTGGCCCCTTATTTCGAAGCTGGTGCGAAAAAAGTTGTCGTCTCAGCCCCAGTCAAGGACGGCCCGACCGCCAATATCGTGATGGGTGTGAATGACAACATCTACGATCCGGCGACCCATCAGATCGTAACTGCAGCCTCCTGCACGACGAACTGTCTGGCCCCGGTGGTGAAGGTCATCCACGAGAACCTGGGCATCCGCCACGGCTCGATGACCACAATCCATGACGTGACCAACACACAGACCATCGTGGACCGCCCCGCCAAGGACCTCCGCCGGGCGCGGTCTGCGCTGAACTCTCTGATCCCGACCACAACCGGCTCGGCCACGGCGATCACGCTGATCTACCCTGAACTCAAGGGGCGTCTGAACGGCCATGCGGTGCGGGTGCCGCTGTTGAACGCCTCACTGACCGACTGCGTGTTCGAGGTTGAGCGTGAAACCACCGTCGAAGAGGTCAACGCCTTCTTCAAAGCCGCCGCCGAAGGTGAGTTGAACGGCATTCTGGGCTATGAGACCCGGCCGCTGGTCTCGACCGACTACACCAATGACGAACGCTCCTCGATCGTGGATGCGCCATCGACCATGGTTGTGAACGGTACGCAGGTGAAAATCTATGCCTGGTATGACAACGAGATGGGCTATGCGCATCGTCTGGTCGATGTGGCGCTGATGGTTGGGGCCTCGCTGTGACCGACCGGCCCGAGGGGCTGTCGGCCTATATCGCGGTCACGGCGGCCTATTGGGCCTTTATGCTGACCGACGGGGCCTTGCGGATGTTGGTGCTGTTGCACTTTCATACGCTGGGCTTCTCACCGGTGCAGCTGGCCTATCTGTTCGTTCTATATGAGATCGCCGGAATGGTGACCAACCTTGCGGCGGGTTGGATCGCGGCGCGGTTTGGCCTGACCTCGACGCTCTATGCCGGGCTTGGGTTGCAGGTGGTCGCGCTGCTGGCGCTGACGCAACTCGACCCTAACTGGGCGATTGGAGCATCCGTGGCCTTTGTCATGATCGTGCAAGGCGCCAGCGGAGTGGCCAAGGATCTGGCCAAGATGTCTTCGAAATCTGCGGTGAAACTGCTGGCCCCGACCGAGGGCAGCGGGCTGTTTCGCTGGGTGGCGCTGTTGACCGGCTCAAAAAACGCCGTCAAAGGGCTGGGCTTTTTGCTTGGTGCGGCGATGCTGGCAACGCTGGGCTTTCAGGCGGCGATCATCGTGATGGCAGTCGTTCTGGCGGTGATCCTATTCGCCGTCATCCGCTTCATGCCCCCCGGCCTGCCCAAAGGGCGCAAGGGCGCGAAGTTCTCTGAGGTCTTTTCGAAATCTGCCAACGTCAACTGGCTGTCCGCCGCGCGGGTTTTCCTGTTCGGTGCCCGCGACGTGTGGTTCGTGGTCGGCATCCCGATCTATTTCTACGCCGTCCTCTCGGATGGCACCGAAGAGGGCAACCGCGCTGCCTTTTTCATGATCGGCACCTTTATGGCCTTCTGGATCATCCTCTACGGCGTCATTCAGGCCAACGCGCCCAAAATCCTGCGGGCCTCAGACCGATCCGAAGGCGATTTGATCCGCGCCGCACGCAGCTGGGCCGCGATGCTTTTCTGCGTACCTGCGGCTCTAACACTGGCAGTTTTGCTGTCTTCCGGGCCGGAGACATGGCTGACAATCACTTTGGTCGTAGGCCTTCTGGTGTTTGGGGCAATCTTTGCCGTCAACTCATCCCTGCATTCCTATCTGATCCTCGCCTTCACCAAGTCCGAACGGGTCACGATGGATGTCGGCTTCTACTACATGGCCAACGCGACGGGGCGCCTTTTGGGCACCGTGCTGTCCGGCTTTACCTATCAGGTCGGCGGCCTGCCCCTTGTGCTGGGCACAGCGGCTGTCATGGTGGCCCTTGCAGCGCTCACTTCGGGCAAGCTGACCGACCAAACAACTGAGGCATATTCATGAGCATCTTCGAGCGCTATCTGACCATCTGGGTCGCCCTCGCCATGGTCGGCGGCGTGCTGATCGGATTGGCAGCACCCGGTCTGGTCGGGTTGGTCGCCTCAGCCGAATTCGCAAGCGTCAACCTGGTTGTCGCCGTTCTGATCTGGGCAATGGTCTACCCGATGATGGTTGGCGTGGATTTCCGAGCGGTCGCCGGTGTCGCACGCCAACCAAAAGGCCTGATTGTGACGCTAGTGGTCAACTGGTTGATCAAACCTTTCACTATGGCCCTCCTGGCCGTTCTGTTCTTTGACTATGTCTTTGCGCCTTGGATCGCACCCGAGGATGCCGCCCAATACACTGCAGGCTTGATCCTGCTGGGCGCAGCGCCTTGTACCGCGATGGTCTTCGTCTGGTCACAGCTGACCAAGGGCGATGCGACCTATACGCTGGTGCAGGTCTCAGTGAACGATCTGATCATGGTGGTAGCCTTCGCGCCGATTGTGGCCTTTCTGCTTGGTGTGACCGACATATCTGTCCCATGGCAGACATTGGTACTGGCCACTGTCCTCTATGTCGTTCTGCCACTGATGGCCGGGCTGCTCACACGCCGGAAGCTGGGATCAAAAGACGCAATCGACACGTTTTCTGCACGGGTAAAACCATGGTCCATCATGGGCCTAATCGCTACCGTGGTCATCCTGTTTGGCCTTCAGGGCCAGACGATCCTGTCCAAGCCCATGGTCATCGTCCTGATCGCCATACCGATCCTAATTCAAAGCTACGTCATCTTTGCGCTGGCCTACGGCGCGGCCTATGCTCTGAAAGTCCCCCACCGCATCGCGGCACCCTGTGCCATGATAGGCACATCCAACTTCTTCGAACTGGCCGTCGCAGTGGCCATCAGCCTGTTTGGTCTGAACTCTGGCGCGGCATTGGCAACGGTCGTTGGTGTCCTCGTCGAAGTCCCGGTGATGCTGTCCCTGGTCGCCTTCGCCAACCGGACCCGCGGTAGGTTTGCTGAGCCTGTGGTGCAGTAACAATGGCGACCCCGGCAGGATTCGAACCTGCAACCTGCCCCTTAGGAGGGGGCTGCTCTATCCAGTTGAGCCACGGGGCCGCTTGGGGCCTTCTGTAACCGGGAATTTCGGGGTTGTCATTGCCTTTGCACAATTGTTGTACACGTCGACCTGTTCACGCTACCATCGGGCAAAACAACAACGCAGGTGCCTCTCGTGAACACAGAAACCAAACGCCCGCTGACCCTTCGAGATGTATCCGAGGCTTCGGGGGTCTCAGAGATGACGGTCAGTCGGGTCCTGCGCAATCGTGGGGATGTGTCTGATGCCACCCGCACACGTGTTTTGGCCGCCGCGAAAGAGCTGGGATATGTCCCCAACAAAATAGCAGGTGCACTGGCGTCCAGCCGGGTTAACCTGGTTGCCGTTATCATCCCGTCGTTGTCAAACATGGTGTTCCCCGAGGTTCTGACCGGCATCAACCAGGTGCTGGAAGATACCGAACTCCAGCCTGTGGTCGGCGTCACCGACTATCTGCCCGAGAAAGAAGAGAAGGTGCTGTACGAGATGCTCTCGTGGCGACCTTCAGGCGTGATCATTGCGGGACTGGAGCATACCGAGGCCGCCCGCGCCATGCTGGATTCCTCTGGCATTCCGGTGGTCGAGATCATGGATACCGACGGCAAACCGGTGGATGCGATGGTCGGAATCTCTCATCGTCGTGCGGGCCGCGAGATGGCGCAGGCGATCCTGAAAGCGGGCTATGAACATATCGGTTTCATGGGCACCAAGATGCCATTGGACCATCGCGCGCGAAAGCGGTTCGAAGGCTTCACCGAAGTGCTCGGCAAGAAAGGGATCGAGATCGAGGATCGGGAATTCTATTCCGGCGGTTCAGCGCTCGCCAAGGGCCGCGAGATGACACAGACCATGCTGGAACGCTCACCCGATTTGGATTTTCTTTATTATTCCAACGACATGATCGGGGCGGGTGGTCTATTGTATCTGCTGGAGCAGGGCATCGATGTTCCCGGACAGATTGGTCTGGCCGGGTTTAACAATGTGGAACTGTTGCAAGGCCTACCGCGCAAACTGGCAACGATGGATGCCTGTCGGTTGGAGATTGGTCGGCAAGCGGCCGAAATCATCGCGGAACGGCTCAAGGACCCGGAATCTGAGATTGAGACCCGCGTGACTCTGACCCCCAAAATTAGCTTTGGCGATACGCTGAAACGGCGCTAGGCCGATGGCACTGCGGCAACTGGATAACCGCACAGCGCGGACGATCTTTATGGATCGTCATGCGCTGGCCGAGCCGCCTGCGGGACGTTCCAAAGGGGCAGACCTGTTGGAGCTAATCCAGCGGCTGGGCTTTGTTCAGCTCGACAGTATCAACACCGTCGCCCGCGCCCATGACATGATCTTGTTCTCGCGCAGGCCCAGCTATCGCAGCGGGAATCTGAAACGCCTCTATGAACACGATCGGGCGTTGTTTGAACATTGGACCCATGACGCCGCTGTCATCCCGATGGAGTATTACCGTCATTGGCATCTGCGGTTTCTGCGTGATGCTGATCTGTTGAAGTCGCGGTGGAAGAATTGGCGCCGGGATGGGTTCGAACAGCAGTTCGAGACGGTGCTGAACCATATCCGAGATCATGGTGCGGTGTCCTCATCCGATGTCGGGAAGGGCGAAAAGAAAGGGTCCGGCGGGTGGTGGGATTGGCATCCCTCCAAGACGGCGCTTGAGTTTCTGTGGCGCTCCGGCGCGCTGACCGTGGTCGGGCGCGACGGGTTTCAAAAACGCTATGACCTGACGGAGCGGGTGATCGAGACGCATCTGTGCCCCGGTCAACACCCATGTGACGCTGAGGCGACCGTCGATTGGCTTTGCAATGCCGCGCTGGACCGGCTTGGCTTCGCCACATCAGGTGAGATCGCTGCGTTCTGGGATACTGTCAGCCCGACGGAGGCCAAAGATTGGTGCGCGAAAGCTCTGCAATCGGGAGCCTTGGAGGAAATCGAGATTGCCTGTGTTGACGGGCGAACGCGCAATCTTTTTGCACGACCCGATCTGACCGATGATTTGGCGGACCTACCCCAACCAACCGGGCGCATCCGCGTGCTCAGCCCGTTTGATCCGATGCTACGTGACCGGAACCGGGCCGAGCGGCTGTTTGGTTTTCACTACCGGATCGAGGTTTTTGTGCCTGAGGCGAAACGGACCTATGGCTACTACGTGTTCCCATTACTTGAGGGTGACAAGCTGCTTGGGCGGATCGATATGAAAGCGCATCGGGATGCGGGCGAACTGCGCGTGCGTGCCCTTTGGCCGGAACGCACCATCCGATGGTCTGACGCGCGCACCCGCCGCCTAGAGGCCGAATTGGATCGGGTTCGCAGATTTACGGACCTGGATCGCGTTAGCTTTGTACAAGATTGGCTGAAAGAGCCAAAATAGACCCTATTCCGCGTTGCTCAGGGTCAACCGAAGCGGTGCAAGCCCGTCAATGCCACCTTCGATCATATCCCCCGCAACTACGGGCCCGACGCCGGCAGGCGTTCCTGTCAGGATCAGGTCTCCGGGACGCAGGTGATAGTAACCGGACAAATGGCATATGATCTCATCAATCTTCCAGATCAGCTCTTGCAGGCTTGCATCCTGACGGAGTTCGGAATTGACACTCAAATGAATACGCTTGCTGTCGTCCGGAGCCCACTCAGCCGCACGGGTCAGCGGTGCAAAAACCGTTCCATTCTCTAAATCCTTGCCCAAATCCCAAGGGCGCTGTTTGTTGCGTTCACGGATTTGCAGATCGCGGCGCGTCATATCCAGCGCACAACCATAGGCATAAACCGCATCCCAGGCCTGAGCGCTGGTCGCTTTGAACACCGGTCTGCCGATGGCTACGGCCAATTCCATTTCGTGATGGAAATTCTCGGTTCCGGGCGGATACGGCACGGTCGCGCCGGTCAGAATGGCGTTCGACGCGGATTTGGTGAAATAGAAGGGCGCTTCACGATCCACCTCATGCCCCATCTCGGCTGCATGGGCAGCATAGTTGCGACCAACGCAGAAAATCCGACCAACCGGATACCGGGCCGCTTCACCCTGCACTGGGATGCCAAGGATATCCGGAATCGGGAACAAATGGTCGGTCATGATGGGCCCTTATGCATGTTTGCGCGCATCTTAATTCACAAGACCAATCCCGCAACCCGCAGAAATCCGCCGGTTTTTACACAGCTCTCCCTGTAAATTCGGCACGGAACTGCCCAATTTTGACAATTTGGAAACGAATTGTTTCCCGAATCCCGAGGAATCGGTTTTAGATATACACATCGGATGCGCTTTTTGACCCCCGGCGCAGTTCGATACCTGCGATGGGCCCCAGAATCTGCACATCGCCATTTGACGAAAAGTGCTTGGATACCATCCTGTTCGCCCCAGAACGCTGGTTGCCAAAGTAATGAACCAATCTATTTGGCTCTGCGCGATCTGGTGCAGAGCGCTTTATCAACCGCCAGAACCGGATCGTTGGAATGCCGGACAAACAGCACGATCAAAGCGACGAAAAGAAACCACTTGCGGACCAGACAGCAAGTCGGCAAACGAGCATGACCGCTTCGGAGCACACGCAAAGGTTTAGGTCCATCCCCCTGGATCCTAAGCCTCGGTAACGAACCAATTTTCGGTTCTGCACGTCTTCGAAGCACGGGCCAGGCACATATCCAGTCCGGGTCTGGCCAAACCCCGTCGGAGAGTTCCCCCTACCATCTCCGACGGGGTCATAAACCTAAGGCCGGACCAGATCTTAGCTTTCCAGATCATTGAGTTCATTGAGAAGATCCAGCAGCATTTCATGCTTGTCGGGGCCAAGCTGGCTGCGCACCCGTTTGGCCTGTTCCACACTCACGGCCAAATTAGCGTGAATGATCTGAACACCCGCATCACTGATTTCGACAATCTGACGACGACCATCCTGAGGATGGCGGCGGCGCAAGATCAGGTTTTTCTGCTCTAGCGTTTGAAGAATACGGGTCAGGCTGGGCAACAGCAGGCAGGCGCGTTCAGCAATATGCGTCGGCTCTTGCGGGCCTTCTTCGTTCAAGACACGTAGCACCCGCCATTGTTGTTCGGTGACACCGGCATCCACCAACAGCGCACGAATTGGCCCCATCACCTTTTCCCGCGCCCGCAACAGCGCGATGGGTAAAGATCTTGAAGTTAACGGTAAATCATCGGCCATGTTTAACCTTACCACGGTATTGGCGGAACGGCGCTTGCCGAGTTCCAGCCAAGGTCTGCGGCAATGCCTCGGGAATGCGATTGCTTGAAATCTCAAGCGGTTTGTTTCCAAAAGCTATGGATATTGACCGAGACTGCATGACAGAATGTAGCAGAATCTCAAGAGTCTCATACAGGACACAGCAGAATGCCCGCCCCAAAAAACACATTCAAACAGGCTCTGGCACAGGGCAAACGGCAGATCGGCTGCTGGATGAGCTTCGCCGAACCCACCACTGCCGAGGTGATGGGAACCGCAGGGTTCGACTGGCTGGTCATTGATGGAGAGCACGCGCCCAATGATATCCGGTCGATCCGGGATCAGCTGATTGCCTTGGCCAACAGCCCGTCTCATCCCGTCGTCCGCGTACCGGTGGGTGAGACCTGGCTGATCAAGATGATTCTGGATGCGGGCGCGCAAACCGTTTTGGTGCCGATCGTCGAAAGCGCCGAACAAGCACGGGAACTGGTCCGTGCTTGCCGCTATCCACCCGAAGGTGCACGCGGCGTCGGCGCAACATCCGCGCGCGCGACGATGTATGGATCAACCCAAGACTACATCCAGACCGCCGATCAGGAAATCTGCCTGTTGGTGCAGGTGGAAAACCGCGCTGGTATGGCGGCGCTGGATGAAATTCTACAGGTCGACGGGATTGATGGGGTCTTTATCGGACCCGCCGATCTGTCGACCGATATGGGCTATCAGGGCAACAGCGCCGCGCCAGAAGTGCGCGCCACCATCGCCGACGCCATAAAACGGATCAGGGCCGCTGGCAAAGCGCCGGGGATTCTGGGCACCAATGATGAGGCGACCCAAGCCTATCTGGACATGGACCCGCTGTTTCTAGCGGTCGGCATTGATGTCATGCTTCTGGCCAACGCGGCGCGCGCGCTGTCGGCGCAATGGAAATCTGGCCAGGGCTAGCCCCGCATCAAAGCCGCCGCCTGCGCATACCCGCCGGATGCACCATCAACGAAATGAACGTGATCATCCCGCGTGGCGGCGGGCACAAAGCAGGTCATCATCGCCTCATCCTGTGCATGCAGACCAAATCTGATTTTGCCGCGCCCGCGCGCCTCTTCCAGCATATGTTCGATCTGGTCCAGCGTGGCATCGTCGCAATCCAGCGTCATCTTCAGCCCATCGTCGAATTTGCGGAAATCGGCATTGCGACTGACCATGCGCTTATAGTGCTCGGGCTCGAACTGACCCATACGCTTATTGGTCCAGAACAGGATCGCAATCAGAAGGTTCTGCCCCAGCAACTTCAGCTTTTGCAGCAACAGGCTGCGACCGGTTCGCGATACATGCGCATCCAGATCAACACCCGGTGGCGGCCATGTCATGGGCGGGCCATTTTCCGGCACCGGGTGACCCGCGCGGTCCAACCCGTCCGAGGCGCGCAAGACCGATTGCGCCAGATCGGCAAAGTCACGTTCGGTTGCCTGCACCGTGGGTTGCACCACAACCGAAACGATGCGCCCATGCTGCGCCGGACTGTTGGACCAGCGACAGGACAGACCGGTCAGATCTGGCTGGCTGCCCGGTTCGGCCAGCGGCACCTGATGTTCTCCGGCTTTCATCTGTGCCTCGGCCCAGGCCAAACCACCGCCCGAGAACATTGCATAGTCCACCCCGTTCGATGGCGCATACCGGGCCACGCGCAAATCCTTTCCCGCCTGACGCAGCTCTGCCACGGGCACCAACGCCGCCCGCAGCGGCATTGAAAACTCTTCCTCAGCCCAGCGCCGTAGCGCGGCAAGCGTCTGGCGGGCCTGATCGGCGGCACTGGGCGGCACGGCAAGCCCGGCACCGTCTCCACCAAAGACATAAGGAAACAGTTTGCCATCCATCGTGTTGATCATGCCCGAGATCACAGCCGCGCCCACCATGTTCACGGTCTTGTAGCGTCCGCGCGCAATCTCTCCGGTCGAGTCGACGATATCGGCAACGCCCAGAACCCATTCATCCGGGACAGCCGCAAACGAGGACGGATCCGCCAGCTGATTGAAATCGCGCAGCAGCGGCAGGTTTTCGTAAAATGCAGAATGGAGGTCTTTCATGGTCCCCCTCAGATTGAATTGAATGGTCAGATAGCTCAAACGTGATCAATGTCTGTTACCTGCAACATTCTACACGCGCTTGTGCGTTTTACCACAACATGCCAAGGAGTGATCGCAAGATTTGAAGGGGACGTTAGATGAAATCTGGGCTGGTTGTACTGTGTCTGGCCTATGTCCTCAGCCAGTTCTTTCGCGCGTTCCTTGCGGTCCTGAGCCTTGATCTGGAACGCGACATCGGCGCCACGCCCGAAGATCTGGCCTTTGCCTCGGGCCTTTGGTTTTTGGTCTTTGCGGCCATGCAAATCCCGGTCGGCTGGGCGCTGGACCGGGTCGGCCCGCGCCTGACCGCTGCTGTATTGCTGCTGGTCGGCGGTGCAGGTGGGGCGGTTGTGTTTGCCGTGGCCACGTCCGCCGTTCACGTCAGTATTGCGATGGCGCTGATTGGGGTTGGGTGCTCTCCGGTTCTGATGGCGTCGTATTTCATCTTTGCACGCGAGTATCCGCCCGCCCGGTTTGCCACGCTTGCAGCAGTGATGCTGGGCGTGGGATCGGTGGGCAATCTGGTCGCTTCCTACCCAACCGCTCTTGCGGCTGAAATACTGGGCTGGCGTGCCACCCTGCTGGGCCTGGCTTTGGTTTCTGCAGTTGTCGCCCTTGGCATCTGGATCAGCGTGCGCGACCCGGCCAAGGTTGAAACCGAGCATAAGGGATCGGTTCTGGACCTGCTCAAAGAACCCGCCTTATGGCTGATCCTGCCCTTGATGCTGGTGGCTTACGCCCCCTCGGCCGCGCTGCGTGGATTATGGGCCGGTCCTTATCTGAACGATGTCTTTGGGCTCAGCACCACCCAGATCGGCACTGCAACGCTGATCATGGGGGCCGCGATGATTGCAGGGACCTTTGCCTACGGTCCGCTGGATCGCATTCTGGGCACGCGGAAATGGGTGATCTTCGGCGGCAACGCGCTGGGCGCTGCGGCTTTGGGTCTGCTGTGTGTGTGGATCGACAGCGCGGTCTGGGTCTCGGTCCTGCTGCTGGCAGTCATTGGGTTTCTGGGGGCCAGCTTTCCGGTTATCATGGCCCATGGCCGCGCCTTTGTGCCGCCGCATCTGATTGGGCGTGGGGTCACCTTGCTGAATCTGTTTGGAATCGGAGGCGTCGGCATTGCACAATTCGTGACCGGGCGTATCCATGCGGCAAACGCCGCTACCGGAGCCACCGCACCCTATCTGGCCATCTTCAGCTTTTTTGCCGTGACCCTTGCCATTGGCTGCGTGATCTATCTATTCAGCCGGGACAGCCTGGACTGATTGGAAACCGGAGGGACGGCCCGTGCAGGATATCGAGGTGATCGCACCCAACCTGAAACACAGCCTGTCCGGGGTCACAACCACGGTCATCCGCCTGCTGCCGATCCAGAAAGAGATGATCGGGATCGTCGCTACCGGTCCCGGCCTGCCCGAAGACCTGCCGCATATCCGCCTGATCAAGGTTCCGTTCCTGTCGAACCGCACCTGCCGGGTCTGGCACGCGCGACGCAATACCGAAATGCTGATGGGGCTGTTTCTGCGCAAGGTCCTGCGGCGCAATCTGAAACTGCTATTCACCTCTGCCGCGCAACGGGATCATTCGGGGTTTACCAAGACACTGATCTCGCAAATGGACGCGCTGATCGCGACAACGCCGCAGGCGGCCTCGTTTCTGCAACACCCGTCAACCGTCATCATGCATGGCGTAAACACCGAACTGTTCCATCCAGCGACCGACAAACAAACACTGCGCAACAAGCTGGGCTTGCCCAGTGGCACCCTGATCGGTTGTTTCGGGCGCATTCGCCCTCAGAAGGGCGTTGATCTGCTGGTTGACGGCGCACTGAACGTCCTGCCCAATCACCCCGATGCCCACATCATCTTCACCGGCCGCGCCACCAGCGAATTCGAAGGGTTTCAAGCCGAACAGGAATCCAAACTACAAGCCGCAAGTCTAGCTGACCGTGTGCATTTCCTCGGCGAACGCCCGTGGGAAGAGATTGTCGAGACCTACCGCGCCCTCGATCTGTTCGTCGCCCCCGCCCGCCACGAAGGGTTCGGGCTGACCCCGCTTGAGGCAATGGCCTCGGGCGTGCCCGCGATTGCCTGTCACGGCGTAGGGGCCTTTAGCGCCCAGATTAAGGATGGCGAAACCGGGCGGCTGGTTGAAAAAGACAATGCCCCGGCATTGGCCCAAGCGCTGGATCAGATGCTGTCCGACCCGGCCCAACTGGCTGCCGCCGGACAGGCCGCTCGCGCCCATGTGGAGCGGAATTTTCGAATCGAAGGCGAGGCGGAAGCCATCGTAAAGGTCTATCGATCTCTGCTGGACGCCGATTAGAGTGCGGTGAACGCCTCAAATCCGCGTCATTCATCGAAAACCGATCCGAAAGCTCTTTTTTCTTTGCTGCAACGCGGCTATGAACGCGCGTCCTTAACTTTGGAGACATGAAATGGGCTATCGCGTCGTTGTCGCCGGCGCCACAGGTAACGTGGGCCGCGAAATGCTGAACATCCTGGCGGAACGCCAGTTCCCGATCGATGAAATTGCCGCTCTGGCAAGCCGTCGTTCGCTGGGGACTGAGGTGACATTCGGCGACAAGACACTGACCACCAAAGACATCGACACATTCGACTTCACCGGCTGGGACATGGCGCTGTTTGCCATCGGCTCGGACGCAACCAAAACCTACGGCCCCAAAGCGGCCGCAGCGGGTTGTGTGGTGATCGATAACTCATCGCTTTATCGCTACGACCCGGACATTCCGCTGATCGTGCCGGAATGTAACCCGCAAGCGATTCACGACTACAAAAACAAGAACATCATCGCCAACCCCAACTGCTCGACCGCGCAGATGGTTGTCGCGCTGAAGCCGCTGCACGACCGCGCACGTATCAAGCGCGTAGTCGTGTCGACCTATCAGTCGGTTTCGGGTGCCGGTAAAGAGGGCATGGATGAGCTGTGGGATCAAACCAAAGCCATCTACAACCCCACGACCGAGGTTGAGCCGAAGAAGTTCCAGAAACAGATCGCATTTAACGTCATCCCGCAGATCGACGCCTTCATGGAAGACGGCTCGACCAAGGAAGAATGGAAGATGGTTGTCGAGACCAAAAAGATCGTCGATCCGTCGATCAAGGTTACGGCCACCTGCGTCCGCGTTCCCGTGTTTGTTGGCCATTCCGAGGCCGTGAATATCGAGTTCGAGGAATTCCTGGACGAAGACGAAGCCCGCGACATCCTGCGCGAGGCGCCGGGCATCATGGTCATCGACAAGCGTGAAGAGGGTGGCTACGTCTCGCCCATCGAGTGCGCGGGCGATTTCGCCACCTTCATCAGCCGCATCCGCCAGGATTCGACCATCGAGAACGGTCTGAACCTGTGGTGCGTCTCGGACAACCTGCGCAAAGGTGCTGCACTGAACGCAGTTCAGATTGCCGAGCTTCTGGGCCGTGAGGTTCTGAAGAAGGGGTAAGAAAACCACCCTGACAAGAATATACGAAGCCCCGCAGCATCACCTGCGGGGCTTCTTTGTTGTCTGAACCCGACGCGAATGCGCCGATTCAGACAGCGGCGTGCAAAATCTATTGAGTGAGAAGGTGTTGATTAAACCGCCAGTTCTGGACAAACCGGATCAGGACCCGATCTTGATGGCATCCTCATAAAGAAGAACCGCCCGTTCGGATTCGTTTTCAAGAACATCCATCTCAGCGCAGAAATGCACAACGTCATCAAGGCTGGGAACATCTGCGGCGTTCAAGGCTTCCACAGTCGGCTGAAGCTCGGCCCAATAGGCTTTTACCTGCTTCAGCGCAGCAAGCGAGGCGTCGCTTGGAGGCGTGGACATCTTGATATAGTCATTGCCGCCATCGATCAGCGCGTCGACGATCTTGCCAAATTTCGCAGCGTTCTTCTTGAACTTCTCGTGGTGCTCCGCCGTGTCTTTTCCTGTCGCGGCCAGGGCGATTTCCTTGCAGATTTTCTGCGTGATCATCCGCTGCCGACCCGCAAACTCCAGGGCCAAGGCCATAGACGGTTCGATATCGACCTCGCCATAGGCAGCTTCCAGCTTGCGAACGACCACATGGTTCGCCTCTTCCAAAGGTCCCACATCGCCCACGATCATGGTCAATTGCGCGTCGTTCACGGATTTGGTGGCAATAATATCCTCAACCGCGATCCGATAGGGCGCCCACAATGTTGCGACTTCCTCAAGCGCTTTGTTGACCGAGTAGAACCGCTCGCGATCGATGCCCGACGAACCCTTGCCCTCTTTGAAACCAAGCAGGATATCGTCAAACTCGTCATGCGCTTGTTGTAGTTCGGTCAGAGCCTTGTCGGCTTCGGAACCCAGGCTTAACAACACGGTGGCTTTTGCGACTTTCTCGGTTAGAAAACTCAGCTTTTCTGCGGCCAGAATGCGGTGCGCCACCTGACCCGCCGCCATAGCAAGTGCGTAGCCCCCAACCGGCAAGAATGCTGCTAGCCCAAGTCCCAACGTTCCAGTGACGAAAACACGACGATCGATACTCATTTTTCTACCTAACCCTGCTGCTTTTGCATGTGCATATCGAGCAAGAAGCGCCGCAATTGTCCCAGCGTAATGTTGAAAATAAGAAAATATGGTGACCTTTTGCGGCTGAAATCCGCAGATTCACGCGCTAATCAACCGTATCAGCTAGGGATTCCGATCAGGGTTGTGTCCACCATCGACCCGTCGGCTTTTACGCAGGTTGATATCAGCGAGGCGCGCGCTCCAATTGGCCCAGACGGGTTTTCTGTTGGGAAATCACCGTGACGGGTACACCAGCCTGAAACCCCTGTTGTTGCATTCACCGGGTGCGTGTTTAGAAATCGAGTGGTCTGGACAAGTCTCAGGCCCGCAATAGACCACATCGGCTCAAACAGAAGGCCCCGAGTAACCCCATGATGAACACAGCCTCCGAACAAAACCAACAGGACGCCGTCGAATACAGCCAATCCCGGGGTTTGGTGGATCGGCTGGCGCGATTGGAATGCTCGCTTGCGGTTTCATCCTACCAATCCGGGCTACTGTACCATCTGGGTCGGGGTTCTGACGGGTCGTTGCATGTACATCAGTCGGCCATGCCAAAACCTATGGGGCTGCATTATGACGGCCAAGGCGGGCTGACGCTGGCTGGGGGCGCCGAAATTCTGAGGTTCGAGAACATTCTCGCCCCGCATGAACGCATCAATAACGTCTTCGATGCCTGTTTTATGCCTCGGATTATACATAGTGTTGGTGAGTTGGATGTTCATGATATCGGGCTGTATGCAGATGGCGCGCCGGTCTTTGTGAACACCCGTTTCAACTGCCTGTCGACCCTGTCTAAGCGCCACAGCTTCGTACCTGTGTGGACCCCGCCGTCGATTACGCAGATCGTGGATGAGGACCGGTGCCACCTGAATGGGATGGCCATGCGCGACGGCCAGCCCGCCTACGTCACTGCCGTATCCCAATCCAACACGATTGACGGGTGGAGAGATCGCCGCGTTGACGGAGGCGTGGCCATTGACGTCCAGAACAACCAAGTTGTCTGCAAGGGCCTGTCGATGCCGCATTCGCCGCGCTGGTATGATGGCAAGCTCTGGCTTCTGAACTCTGGCACCGGTGAGCTTGGCTATGTGGACGGGTTGGAGAACGAGGCGCCGGGCCAGTTCAAACCGGTTGCCTTTTGTCCGGGGTTCCTTCGCGGGCTGCGGTTCTACAAGGGATATGCTTTCGTCGGTCTGTCCAAGCCGCGCTACAAACGTTTCGAAGGGCTGCCATTGGCAGATCGGCTGGACGCCGCAGACAGCGACGCGTGGTGTGGCCTGCAGATCATCGACCTTGCCACCGGCACCTGTGTCGACTGGTTCCGCATCGATGGCGCCATAACTGAGCTCTATGATGTCGAGATCATCCCGGGATTTGCAACACCAATGACGGTCAGCCCCGGCAGCACTGAAGCGGCAAACCTGATCACTTGGGATGAACCGAGCTCAGCCGCCACGCCGACGTCGCAAAGGTAACTCAACTCTACGCCTGCCGCACAACCAATATGTTGAACGTCACGCGAAACAAAGCAAGGAGTCGACTACACATCCAGAATGGCATTTAGGTGGCGAGGTCAATGAATTGACATCGCCACCTTGGATTCAGAAACCTAGTTCCATTGCATTGCTATCTAAGGGCGCCCGATCGGCGGTTTGTTTGGGTTGTCTTGCCATTGTTTGAATTTGAGGACGCCGCCAGCGGCTTCCGCAATCGCATCGAGGTACTTGCTTCCTGACATGTCTAGAACCTTCTGTTCGGCGTCCTATTTGATGGTTCCATCAGTATCACCAACCTGTGTATTGGTATCGGCATAGCCGTTGTGTTGGGCTCTGGGCGCGGACTGGAAATGCGCCTCGCCGTCCAAGTAGAAATCACCGCTGGCTTTATGTGATTGTATCAGTTTCCCCCTTGTATCGACGATACCGGAACCCGCATCCTGCATGGTCTCAAGCGGAGAAGGCGTTGTGGCATGATTGAAAGTGTAGCCGCTGAAGGTTGGAGCGACCTTGGAACTACTCTCATCTTGCGTTGCTTCCAATGGAGAGAGGTTGGCAATAAGGTTAACAATTTTCCCAGTAACGGTTGTTGTCATATCCGTTGCTTCATGCGCCGTGCCACGTGATATTTCTGAGTGGCTGATTTTGGCGCCATGATGACCAGCGGCGGCGTAGTGGCCAGGCCCTGCTATGGCAGATCCTGCTGTCAGTGCAATCACCAGTGCCGGTGCAACGATGTGTTTTTTGAGTGTGCCGAAACGTTCCATTTTTGATCTCCTTATCTTGCGGTTACATTTCCAACCTAGGAACGTGACGGCTTTGGGTATTGTGAACAGAGCTCAGTTTTTTGGGATTTTCAATCAACTAACCACGCGGTTGCTTAGCCGCAGATTTTTGTCGTATTAGTTCTTCACGGGCATACGGCCGAAAGTGCTTGACGTGTGGGCTGGCAATGCATGACGCACTGCATCGATCATGAAACCGGTTCACTCGGCAGGTGAAATCATACTGGCTCTGTCGCCTATATGAACATCAAGCTTCACGCATGAACAAAGGATAGGCTGTCAAAGCTTTGCCGCCAGTCGCAAACCTCGGCACCTACGTCATCGCCCGCCAGGCCGCGCGCGATCAGGGTGGCCAGCCTGTCTGCATGATCCGTGGTCATGCCCCATCTTACCAGTTCCGGGGTGCCTATGCGCAAACCGTTCATGTCGCCCTGCACCTCTGGCGCCGGAAGGCCGATGCCGCAGGCCAAAAAACCCGCCTGCCACAGGGTTTTGGACGCGGTTTGCCCACCGCCAAACGCGTTAGCCAATACAGCAAACTGGTGGGAGCAGGTGAAACCCCCTTGGCTAGCAAAGACAGGTACGCCATTGTCATTCAGGCGTTCTGCCAACGCCTGGGCCATTGCGATCATCTGTGCCGCATAGTCGGCCCCGAAATCGCGCCAATCCAGCATCGTGACCGCGAGTGCAGCCGATTTTGCCGCGTCGAAATTGGCCGTCATTCCGGGGAAGGCAATCGCGTCCAGCCGCTCGGCCAGATCAGCCTCATTGGTGACAATCAGCCCTCCGGCAGGGCCGCCTAGGCTTTTGTAGGTGCTCATTGTCATCAGATGTGCGCCTTCGGCCAGCGGGTCACGCCACGCCTTGCCTGCGATGATCCCGCACTGATGTGCGGCGTCGAACATCACTTTGGCACCCACCTCATCGGCGATGACACGTATCTCTTTCACAGGATGTTCGAACAGGTTGAGGCTACCCCCAACCGTGATCAGTTTGGGTCGTTCGCGTTTCGCAATGGCGTGCAGTTGATCCAGATCGATGGTGTATCCATCGGCGTCAACCGGTGCCTCAACCGTGCGCAGCCCGAACAGACCCGCACAGCCCGCCACATGATGCGTGACATGCCCGCCAATCGACGCAGGGGGCGCGATGATCGTGTCACCCGGTTTGCAGGTGGCCATAAATCCATAAAGGTTTGCAATCGCGCCTGACGGCACGCGGATTTCAGCGAAACGTGCGTTGAAAACCTCTGCACAAAGCTGGGTTGCGATCACCTCGATCTCTTCGATGGCCTCAAGGCCCATCTCATATTTGTCGCCCGGATATCCAAGCGAAGGGCGCGACCCGATACCCGAAGACAGCAGCGCCTCGGCCCTCGGGTTCATGACGTTGGTGGCTGGATTGAGGTTGAAACACTCTTTCTCATGAATCTCGCGGTTCCGGTTCGCCAGGTCTTCGATCCGGTCAAGCAATACGGCCGAGGTGCTGCGCGCGGTGGTCGCTGCGATCTGCTGCACAAGCGTTTCACTGGCGTCCGGGACCCAGGATCTTATGTCTATTGTCATTGCTGCATACTCCTTGCTTGGCTTCAG
Source organism: Ruegeria sp. I1 (assembly GCF_056532675.1). Taxonomy (NCBI): domain Bacteria; kingdom Pseudomonadati; phylum Pseudomonadota; class Alphaproteobacteria; order Rhodobacterales; family Roseobacteraceae; genus Ruegeria; species Ruegeria sp. I1. Next base: position 181,347 of record NZ_JBQFNM010000010.1, read on the forward strand.
AATGGACGGTCTGCATGACAATGCAAATCAGTTCTGCTATTTCTTGCCCTAGAAAAACTAAGGCTAACGCATGGCAGTTCTTCCCCGACGACCCAAAGGGCCACCCCTGAACGCATTGCGCGCCTTCGAGGCTGCCGCCCGTCTGGGCAGTTTCGTTGCGGCGGCCGAGGAATTGGGTGTCACCGCAGGCGCGGTGTCACAGCATGTCAAAGCTGTTGAGGCGTGGTCCGGCACCAGCCTGTTTGAACGCAGCGCACAAGGCGTTTCATTATCTACCGCTGGTCGTTTGTTGACCGAGGATTTCACACAGGCTTTCGATCTTCTGGCAGCTGCAACCCAAAATCTGCGTAGTCTGGCACCCAACCCCGAAGTTCACATTGCCGCACTGCCATCGGTCGCGCAGCTTTGGTTGCCGCCCCGTCTGGGTCGATTGCGTGACCTGCATCCCAATCTGAACATATCCGTCACGGCGATGGAGAACCCCCCAAGCCTGTCCAGGGATCTGTTTGATTTGTCCATCTTCATATCGCGGCCCGACGAAACCGAAGATCAGATCATCGTCGAAGACGACATCATCTTTCCGGTTTGCTCGCCTAAGCTGGCGCAGGGTATCGATCTTTCAATGGCGCCGCTGCTGCACGATCAGACCTGGGACAGCGATTGGCCAGCATGGTCAGGCGCCACCGGTATCGACATCGGCGATCCGGCACGCGGCCCTCGGTACTCTCTTTACGCTTTGGCGGTCGAAGAGGCAAAATCAGGTGCGGGTGTGCTTATGGGGCATGCCGCATTGGTTGCGCAGGCACTGGATGCGCAGCAGCTCTGCCGTGTGTCTGAACACAGTCACAAAACCGGCAAAGCCCTGGTGATCGAACGTCCACACAGGTCCCGATGCCACCCGGAAATCGATCACGTCATCGATCGGCTGTGTGGAACCGATCCGAACCAGCGCCAAGGTTGGTTTAGCTAACCGGCAGCATATCCGAGATAGCGGCGGGTCCTGATATCCTCTGGCCGCGATCCGCATTGTTCAAACAGGGCACGCGACATGGCTGCGCGTGAGGAAAACCCGGTCGCAGCTACAATTTCGACCAACGACATGTCGGTCTGTCTCAGCAGGTCAATAGCTCTCTCTACCCGAAGCTCTTTATACGTATGCAGAAGCGTCGCACCGGTTTTACACAGGTATCGTCTCTGAAGTTGACGGGTCGAAGCACCCACTGCCTTTGAAAGGTCAGTGATACTCAGAGGCTCCTCGATATGCTCCAGCATGGTCGCCAGCGTCAGAATGACCAGTTCATCCCCACCTGATCTGCGAATAAGCCGATTGGCGGTCTGGCTCTCTATTGCCTGTTTTGGCTCATCCAGGCCAACATATCTGCGTACCGCATCCGCAAGATGCTCGCCATGATCACCCGATACAAAATCGGCCAGCAAACGCAGGGCACTGATGCGGGTATTGGCACTGTGCAATCGCCCGTTGGGTGAAAGATACGTTGAGGCACCGCAACTTCTTATGCCCTGCTCTGACGCTGCCGCCTGAAAACTGGAATGTATCGCTGCAATATGCCCGTCACACCCGCTGGCCTGGGCCAGCAGCATCACAGCGCCCCCAACCAGAATGACCCGGGGCGCCAGGTTCAGCACCTGGGTCGCCCAATGTTTTTGCGAGCCGCTCAGATTCCAACTGTCCTCCAGATCCCCCCAGATGACAGCCGTCCGCCCGGCCCAATACAACGGCCCACCGACCTTATCCTCGGCAAGAGCACGCAGAGTGATAACGTAGCGCTGATTTTCCATCAAACCGTTCAGAGCCCGGTAGAAATCCAACGCCAGCTCTGCCGTCGCGCGGGATGCATTCGGGTGCAAAATGACATCAACATATTGAACCCGCTCAGACACCGCTGCAAAGGCGTTTGCCTTGTTTTCGGGTTCGTTACGCAGGACGTAGTGTTTCATATGTCATGACACTTCTGGTTTGAGTGGCAGAGAGCGGGAAGCGCTCTGCTGCCTGTGGGCACCCCCCCTTTTGGGTGGATGTTTTTATTCAGCGGCTTCGATGTATTCGGTCATTGGGGGGCATGTGCATATGAGGTTTCGGTCGCCATATGCGTTGTCGACGCGGTTGACGGGGGACCAGTATTTGTCGACGCCCATGGAGCCTGGGGGGAAGCAGGCCTGTTCGCGGGTGTAGGGCCGGTCCCAGTCGCCGACCAGATCGCGCACCGTGTGGGGGGCGTTTTTCAGCGGGTTGTTTTCCGCGTCGATCTTGCCGTCGATGATGTCCTGCGCTTCCGAGCGGATCGAGAGCATGGCGTCGCAGAAGCGGTCCAGCTCGGCCTTGGGTTCCGATTCCGTGGGCTCCACCATCAGGGTGCCCGCCACCGGCCAGCTCATCGTCGGCGCGTGGAAGCCGCTGTCGACCAGACGTTTGGCCACGTCATCCACGGTGACATGGGCCGCCTCGTCCAGGGGTCTTGTGTCGAGGATGCATTCATGCGCCACACGACCGGACTCGGAGGTGTAGAGGATCGGATAGGCATCCTGCAGACGCGCCGCGATGTAATTGGCGTTCAGGATCGCCACTTTGGTCGCCTGGGTCAGACCCGCGCCACCCATCAGCAGCACATAGGCCCATGAGACCGGCAGAATGGACGGAGACCCAAAGGGCGCGGCTGAGACCGGACCAACGGCGGTGCCGTATTCCGGGTGGCCAGGCAGGTGCTCTTCCAGATGCGCCTTGACGCCGATCGGACCCATGCCGGGGCCGCCGCCGCCATGGGGGATGCAGAAGGTCTTGTGCAGGTTCAGGTGGCTGACATCGCCGCCAATGTCACCGGGACGCGACAGGCCGACCATGGCGTTCATGTTGGCGCCGTCGATATAGACCTGACCGCCGTGATCATGGGTGATCTGGCAGACCTCCTGCACGGTGGTCTCGAATACGCCATGGGTGGACGGATAGGTGATCATGCAGGCGGCCAGATGATCGGAATGCTTCTCGGCCTTGGCGCGGAAGTCGTTCAGGTCGATATTGCCATTCTCATCCGCCAGCACCGGCACAACCTGCCAGCCCACCATCTGGGCCGAGGCCGGGTTGGTGCCATGGGCCGAGGTCGGGATCAGGCAGACATTGCGCTGCCCTTCGCCGCGGGCGAAGTGATAGTTACGGATGGTCAGCAGACCCGCATATTCCCCCTGCGCGCCCGAGTTGGGCTGCTGGCTGATCGCGTCATAGCCGGTGATCTGGCACAGCTTGTCGTTCAGATCGGCAATCATCTCGTGATAGCCCTGCGCCTGATCTTCGGGGCAGAACGGGTGCAGGTTGCCGAACTCGGGCCAGGTGACCGGGATCATCTCGATCGTGGCGTTCAGCTTCATGGTGCAGGACCCCAGCGGGATCATCGCCCGGTCCAGCGCCAGGTCGCGGTCGGCCAGGCGGCGCATATAGCGGGTGATCTCGGCCTCGGCCCGGTTCTGATGGAAGATCGGGTGGGTCAGGTATTCGCTTTCGCGCAGGGCGTAATCGGGCAGACGGTAATCGACATTTGCGCTGTCATCCTGACGGTCGATGCCAAAGGCGCCCCAGACGGCCTCGATGGTCTCGGGCCGGGTCTGTTCATCTAGGCTGATACCAACCTTGGTCTCGCCGACCTTGCGCAGGTTCACACCACGCGCGACGGCGGCCTCCATCACTGTTGTCTGCAGAGGGCCGACTTCAACGGTGATGGTGTCGAAGAACACTTCCGGTTCCACGGCAAAGCCCGCCTCTTCCAGACCGGCCGCCAGGCGCGAGGTCTTGCGATGCACCGATTGCGCGATGGCCTTGATGCCATCGGGACCGTGGTACACGGCATACATCGAGGCAATCACCGCCAGCAGCGCCTGCGCGGTGCAGACATTCGAGTTGGCTTTCTCACGCCGGATATGCTGCTCACGGGTTTGCAGCGACAGGCGATAGGCCTTGTTGCCGCGGCTGTCGATCGACACACCGATGATCCGGCCCGGCATCGAGCGTTTCAGCTTGTCGCTGGTCGCCATGTAAGCCGCGTGCGGGCCACCATAGCCCATCGGCACGCCAAAGCGCTGGGTCGAGCCGATGGCAATATCCGCGCCCATCTCACCGGGGGATTTCAGCAGCGCCAGCGACAGGATGTCGGCGGCAACGATGGCGATGGCTTTGTGCTCATGCAGTGCTGCGATTTCCGATGTGAAGTCGCGCACATGGCCGTGGGTGCCGGGATACTGGAAGATCGCGC
>NZ_JBQFNM010000011.1:0-153035 GCF_056532675.1 Ruegeria sp. I1
CCGGGCAGTGCCCGCGCCGACCCGGCCCATGCCGTCCGCAGGACGCAAGGTCGAAGACCGCGCAGATTTTCGATCAGGTTTGATCTTTGATTGGTAACAGTCGCATGGACGCGCTAAGGCTGCGCAGAATGATTGAAAGCGCGCCATGACTAATCCCGATGAACCTCTTTGGCGAACCACCTGCCGTGAAACTGTCGCGGTGGCACCGTTGTTGTCTGACATAAGTGTGGACCTTGCGATCGTAGGAGGTGGCTATACGGGCTGTTCGGCGGCCTTATATGCGGCGCAGCAGGGTGCGTCTGTTTGTCTGCTCGAAGCAAAGAGCATCGGTCATGGCGGCTCTGGGCGCAATGTGGGGTTGGTCAATGCGGGCCTTTGGCTACCGCCTGACGATATCCGCAATCATCTGGGTCAGGAAACCGGTGACCGGCTGATCGATCTGTTGGCGCAGGCACCTGCGGATGTCTTCGATCTAATAGATCAAAATGGGATCGATTGTGAACCGGTACGGCAGGGCACGCTTCACTGTGCGCATTCCGGGGCAGGGCGCCGCGATCTGCAGAAACGATATGCGCAGTTGGTTGCCAGCGGTGCGCCAGTTGAGCTGCTAACAGCGCAGGATGCATCACAAAGAACCGGCAGTACAGCGTTCCATGGAGCGCTATGTGATCCGCGAGCGGGAACTATCCAGCCGATGGCATATGTCACAGGTCTGGCGCGGTCGGCCGCAGAGTCAGGAGCGCATATCTATTCGGAAACTCCGGTCCAAAGCCTGCGCCGCGAAGGCAAGGAATGGTTACTTGAGACACCTCAAGGGAATGTGCGGGCGCGGGCTGTCATTCAGGCCACCAATGCGTATCATCAGGGCTCTGAAGAATCTGCACCTGACTATGTCCCTGTCTATTACTTCCAGTATGCGACCGCCCCCCTGTCACACAATCTGCGCGCCAGCATTTTACCAGCAGGTGAGGGATGCTGGGATACGGGTCTGATCATGACATCGTTCCGTCTGGATGGCGACGGACGGATGATCATCGGTGGCATGGGTGATTTGGGTCATGCCGGGCACGGAATACACTTGGCCTGGGTGAGACGAAAACTGGACCAGATTTATCCGCAACTCACAGATCAGCCCCTTGTCGAAGGGTGGCATGGTCGCATTGCCATGACGTCTGACCATATCCCGAAGATCACTCAAATTGGCCCCAATGCCTTGTCGGCGCATGGGTTTTCCGGTCGGGGCATCGGACCCGGTACGGTGTTTGGACGCCTGATGGCGCAAAGCCTTCTGACCGGTGATCCTTCCTGCCTGCCTGTTCCAGTGGTACCCGAGCACCACGAGCGATGGCCTCGCCTGCGCCGGGTCTATTTTGAAACGGGTGCTGCACTGACACATCTAGTTAAAGCGCGGTTTTAACTGGTTGATTGACAGTTAGCTTCGCAGCCGAGCCGCGATCTCTTCAATCCGTTTGCGCAGCCAACGATGGGCAGGGTCGTTGGCCATCCGCTGATGCCAAACCATGTAGATCGACACAGGCTCGCACTCAAAGGGGAGGGGCGCGCAATCCAGCTCGGATAGTGGGCCTTGTTTCATCAACGCCGTATCGGTCGATATCAGGGGGCTGCCCTTTACGAATGAGGGAATGGCGTTGAAATGGGGCAGGGTCACGACGGGTGGTCGGATTTGGTTCTGGTCGACCCCACGCATCACGGCGCGCGCGCTGCGGCCATCGGGGAATCGCACTTCGATATGGTCGCTTTCGCAGTAGCCTTCCCAACTGTCGGGCGCATCGCGCTGGGTTTTATCAAAAAATACCATCAAAGGGCTGTGCAGCAGGCGTTTCTGCAGAATATCCGGCCCGTCCGGGGGCAGCGGGGTCAGCATCAATTGGCACCTGTCACTGCGCAGCACGTCTGGGTCTGGCACGCCTGACGCGATGAAGTCGATCCTTAGCTGAACCCCCTCGGTGCGGGTTTCGCGCAGGAGGTCGGGAAAGATCAACTCGCGCGGCAGATCATTGGTTGCGATGGAAATCTCGATCTCTTCTGACTGAGGATCAAATGGGCGTTCATCGGTCAGCGCACGCATGCCGTCGAGGACGGTCTGTACCGGTTCTTTCAGTGACAAAGCGCGTTCTGTCGGCGTCAGCCCCTGTCCCGATCGCACAAAGAGCGGGTCACCAAGCACATGGCGTAGCTTGCCCAATGTGTGGCTGATCGCGGATTGGGTTACGCCCAATCGGTCGGCAGCTTTCGAGACGGAACTCTCCTCGAGGATCGTCAGAAACGCGCGGAGAACCTTACCATCAAGGTCAGAAAAATCGATTTTCTTCATATGATATATGATTAGGCATGAATGGATTTGCTGTCCACCGGGCGCTAGACACTTCTCAGGCAAGGAGGCTCAATGGGCATTCGCTTTTTCTCGGATAAAAACCGACCGGTGCATTTGGGTCCATATCCGTTGGAACGTCTGGCGCGCCAAAGCGCCATGCCGGACCTGTCGGCGCTGCCCGAAATGCCGCTACTGAGCTTTCACCGGAATGAACAGCCCGAAAGCATCGTCAATGCGATGGGTGAGTTTCAGGCGATGCTGGACACGATCCGCGATGGTCTGGTGAACCCGACTATATCGGATATCCCAGCTGATCCCATGATCCGCGCGAACCATCTGAAAGCGTTTGGATATTTTAATGACGCGTCGATGATGGGTTGCGGACCTTTGCCGCGCGACGCTTTCTTGGAACAGCCCCGCCGTAACCCGGATATCCACCGGTTGGCGCAAGCTCTGCGCAGTCGTCAGACAAAGACGCTTGCCTCGGGCATTGATGTGATCATGGCGGATCTGAAGGAAAGCGTCGAAGCAACACCCGGTCCGATAGGTAGCCATCGTCACGCCATCGTCTTTCTGTACGAATACAACCGCGATCCTCAGCCGGATGAGCCCGGTGCGGATTGGATCATGGATGCGCAGGACCACCGTGCTTGCCTTCTGGCGACTGAAAACGCGACCGTTATTGCGAACTACATCCGATTGCTTGGCTTTGATGCACGGGCACATTCAGCCATGTCGTCTGAGGTTGATTTGCGCAAGCTGGCAGTAGCCGCAGGATTGGCGACGGTTGAAAACTCGGCGCTGGTGGCCCCGTGGCTGGGGCGGCGTTTTGGGCTGGCCGCGGTCACGACAGAGATGGAGATTGCCCATGATCTGCCCTTGGTCCCAATGGCAGAACAACCCTGGTTTCGCACGCAGGGTCCTGCCTGGTGGCTGGGGGCGGGGTATGCCAAGAACGCACTGAACCGCGATCCATATGCCAAGCGGCGCTATGTGGATGGCGCTCATCCGTTTGAGACGCTGAAACGGGTCGAAACGCCGACCACCTATATCGACGAAGAAAATGTCGCCCGCGTCCCCAAACGCGCGGACATGTTCGCCCGCGCCCAGTTCGGGGATATGGGCAAACATCTGCAAGATGCCGCAAAGGGTGGATATTACGTGCGCAAATCCGCCCCGAGTTTTGCTCAACGTCGGGCTCTTGGTGCGTTTGTACTTTTGCAGGATGGCGAGAGTGCGGACGTGCCCAAACCCTCGGACGCCGCACGCAACGCCGCCAACATCAAGGCGACAAGTTACTTTCTGGGCGTCGATGCGGTTGGCCTCAGCCGATGCCCGGACTGGAGCTGGTATTCCCACGACGCGACAGGAGAAGAAATCGTACCGCCCCATGATCAGGCCGTCAGCATGATCATCGACCAGGGCTATGAAACGATGGAAGGCGCAAGCGGCGATGACTGGATCAGCGTCGCACAATCTATGCGGGCCTATCTGCGGTTTTCACTGCTTGGCGGGGTGATCGCGCAGCAGATCAGGAACATGGGCTACAAGGCCAAAGCGCATACGGTGATGGATGGCGAAGTGCTGCAACCGCCATTGCTGCTGCTGTCGGGAATGGGTGAGGTCAGCCGCATTGGAGAGGTCATTCTGAACCCCTATCTGGGCCCACGTCTGAAATCAGGTGTGGTGACGACCGATATGCCGGTTGATCACGACAAGCCCATCGATTTTGGCCTGCAGTCCTTTTGCGAGTCCTGCAACAAATGCGCGCGCGAATGCCCCTCGGGCGCGATCACGGCTGGACCCAAGCTGATGTTCAACGGCTATGAAATCTGGAAGTCCGACAGCCAGAAATGTGCGACCTACCGGATCACCACACCCGGCGGATCAATGTGCGGACGCTGTATGAAAACCTGCCCCTGGAACCTAGAAGGCATCTTCAAGGAACGCCCCTTTCGCTGGGCTGCGATGAACATTCCGCAAGCGGCCCCCGCATTGGCCAGACTGGATGACGCAGTTGGAAATGGCGGGCTGAATGACACCAAGAAATGGTGGTGGGACATCGAATTGCAGGGCGATGGGTCCTATCGACCCTCAACCCATCCACTCAACCGGCGTGATCTGCAACGGGACCTTGACCTAAAGTACGAGGATCAGACTTTGGCGGTGTACCCCGCCAATCTGGCCCCACACCCGTGGCCTTATCCCTTTGCAATGGACCGAGAGGCCGGGATCGCCGCGTATCAGGCGATGGTTTCGGCGGACGAATACAAATCCCGCAAGGTTGCAGGGGATCTCTCTGTTGTACATCGCTATCAGATCGCTGGCCACGCACCTGTGATGCGGGTTGCCGTGACCAAGGTCGAAAAGATGACAGCGGATGTCACGAAATACGAGTTTGCATCGCTGGACGGTGCGCCCCTGCCGGGATGGACAGCGGGCGCACATCTGGACGTGCTGGTCGCGCCCGAATTCCTGAGGCAATACTCGATGTCGGGTAATCCATCGGATCGGGCAACCTATCAGATCGGCGTGCTGCGCGAGGATGAGGGGCGCGGCGGGTCCGCCCTGTTGCACCGGATCTTCAACGAAGGGCGCAAGGTTTTCATCTCAAATCCGATCAATCATTTCGAACTGGACGAGACCGCGACCAAGACCTTCCTGATGGGTGGCGGCATCGGGATCACGCCGATGATTGCCTTTGCTCACCGTCTGCATGCGCTGGGTCGTGCGTTCGAGTTGCACTACTCTGCCAGCGCACGCGACAGTGCCGGTTACATTGAAGACCTGGCCGCTGCCCCTTGGGCAGATCGCGTTCACTATCATTTCTCTGACGAAGGAACCCGTGCCGATCTGGATGCTATCCTTTCGGACTATCACGAGGGATGGCACGTCTATACCTGTGGTCCGGATCGCTACATGGACGGGGTGATGCAAGCGGCCGCTCGACAAGGTTTCCCTGATGACGCACGGCATCTGGAGTATTTCTCGGCTCCGGAAGTGCCTGAATATGAAAATCACCCCTTTCACCTCAAGCTTGCGCGTTCGGGTCAGGTTTTGTCTGTCCCCTCAGACAAGGATGCGGCTCAGGTCCTGAATGAGGCTGGGTTTCACGTGGATGTGAAATGTTCAGATGGAATCTGCGGTGTCTGCAAATGCGGTGTTTTGGCGGGCGAAGTTGACCACCGCGATTTCGTTCTGTCAGCGAAACAACGCGAAAAAGCAATGATCTTGTGCCAAAGCCGCGCGGCAGATCCCGACGGCGTGATCGAGATCGACCTTTGACTACGGTCTGAAAGCGACATGATTTGACATCAAAATAGGTCGTGCGGGCCATGGACGCCGGAGGATGGCTGAACTAACGTCCATCCGAACCCCAGTGAATCCTGACCCACAGGCGCGAGGTAAAATCATGGATTATCACAGCCCTGCCAGCTTTGCCGAAGCTTCGGCTCTGGCCGCAAAAGCGACGGGCATCATACGGTTTCTGGCCGGCGGCACCGATGTCTTGGTGCAGCTGCGCTCGGAACTGGTGACGCCCGATACGCTGATCGACATAAAGAAAATCAACGGTGTAAATGACATCACCCGCAACGCTGATGGCAGTTGGACGCTTGGCGTGGCCACTACGGGTGCCGAGATGAGCGAGCATCCCGAGCTTGGCCGTGATTGGCCCGGTGTGGTCGAGGCGATGGACTTGATCGGATCGACTCAGGTGCAGGGGCGCGCAACGCTGACAGGCAACCTGTGCAATGGCTCTCCGGCAGCGGATTCGGTGCCTGCGATGATTGCGGCGGGTGTGACCGTCACCGTAACCGGCCCCGACGGGGATCGGACGGTCGCGGTCGAAGATATCCCGACAGGCCCCGGCAAGACCGCCTTGGCCAAGGGCGAGGTGATCTCGGCCGTCAACATTCCTGCCCGCGGCGAAAACGGCGGCGACGCCTATCTGCGCTTTATCCCACGGACCGAGATGGACATTGCCGTCGTCGGCGTCGGCGTCAGCCTGCGGCTGGACGGCGATACCATCACCGAGGCGCGCGTGTCGTTGGGCGCTGTGGCCCCGACCGTCCTGCTGGTCGAAGACTGTGCCAAGGCCATCATCGGCTCAACGCTGGATGACGCCGCACTGGATGCGCTGGCCACTGCGGCCTCGGCAGCCTGCAACCCGATCGATGACAAACGCGGCACCATCGCCTTCCGCACCGAAGTGGCCGGAGTGCTGGCCAAACGCGCCGCAAAAATCGCCTATGCCCGCGCGAAGGGAGACCAAGCATGAGCAAGCTCCAAGTATCCACCACTGTTAACGGCGACGCGTTCGAATACCTCTGCGACCCGCGCGAAACCCTGCTGGATTGCCTGCGCGACAAGCTGAACCTGACCGGCGCGAAAGAAGGCTGCGGCACCGGCGATTGCGGCGCCTGCTCGGTCACCGTAGATGGCCGTCTGGTGTGCTCGTGCCTGATGCTGGGTGTCGAAGCTGAAGGCAAACAGATCGAGACGGTCGAAGGCATCGCGGACGGGGATGTTCTGCACCCGTTGCAGAAAAAGATGATCGAATACGCCGCCCTGCAATGCGGCATCTGCACTCCGGGCATTCTGGTCGCGGCCAAATCGCTGCTGGAAAAGAACCCCAACCCGACCGAAGAGGAAACCCGGTACTGGCTGGCAGGAAACCTCTGCCGCTGCACGGGCTATGACAAAATCATTCGCGCTGTGATGGACACGGCGGCTGAGATGCGGGAGGCGTCATAATGGCTCTGGACGATCGCAAAACTGATTTCACTTTTGTTGGCACCCGCCCAGATCGCCCGGACGGTCTGGACAAGGTGACAGGCCGCGCCAAGTTTGGTGCGGATATCACCGCGCCCGGCATGCTGCACGGCGCGATCCTGCGTTCTCCCCATGCCCATGCGCGGATCATCAAGATCGATGCATCCAAAGCCGAAGCGCATAAGGACGTCAAAGCCGTCATCACCCGCGCCGATTTCGCCGATGTCCCGTTCAAGCCCGGTCTGGAAGGCGAATTTTGGAACGTGCTGGAAAACGTCATGGCGGGTGAAAAAGCGCTCTATGATGGTCACGCGGTGGCAGCTGTCGCGGCGACCTCTGCCCTCGCGGCGCGCGATGCGTTGAAACTGATCGAGGTTGAATACGAGGTCCTGCCCCATGTCACCGATGTGGACAAGGCGATGGCACCCGACGCACCGGTCATTCGTGAAGGGGCGGCGGACTATTCAGTACCCGAGGGGATGCATCCCAACGTTGTACGCTACCACGAGAGCGGCCATGGCGATGTCGAAGCGGGTTTTGCCGAGGCTGATCTGGTCATCGAAGACAGCTTTGTCACCGAGGCCACCCATCAGGGCTATATCGAACCGCACGCCTGTCTGGGCATGCTGGGCAATGATGGCAAAGGTGAGTTGTGGTGCACAACGCAAGGCCACTGGATCGCTCAGAAAACCTGTGCGGCTCTGCTGGGGATTGAGACCTCCCAACTGCGTGTCACCGCATCCGAAATCGGCGGCGGCTTTGGTGGTAAGACCACCGTCTTCATTGAACCTGTCTCGCTCGCACTGAGCCGCAAGGCGAACCGCCCAGTCAAGATCGTGATGACCCGGTCAGAGGTGTTCCGCGCCACGGGGCCAACGGCCTCGGCGTCTATGGATATCAAGATTGGGATGAAGAAGGACGGCACGATTTCGGCAGCGCAGGGCGTATTCCGTCTGCAAGGTGGGGCTTTCCCCGGCGCGCCGGGTGATATGACCGCCATGTGCGCCTTTGCCCCTTACAATCTGACCAACGTTAAACAGATCGGATATGACGTGATGGCCAACCGCCCGAAACAGGCGGCCTATCGCGCGCCGGGCGCCCCAATGGGGGCCTTTGCCGTCGAATCGGTGATTGATGAGCTGTGTAACAAGCTGGGCCTCGATCCTGTTGATGTGCGCCTAAAGAACGCCGCCCACGAGGGGACCAAAGCCAGCTATGGCCCGACCTACGAACGCATTGGTCTGGTCGAAACGCTGGAGGCCGCAAAGGCGCACCCGCACTATTCGGCCCCGCTGAAGCCGGGGCAGGGGCGCGGGATTTCCTGTGGCTTCTGGTTCAACCATGGCGGTGAAACTTCGGTGTCGCTCGCACTGTCCGAGGATGGCTCGGCGCAGTTGATGGTGGGAACGCCCGATATCGGTGGCTCACGCGCGTCGATGGCGCTGATGGCGGCTGAGGTTTTGGGTATTCCCTATGAAAACATCCGCGTGACCATCGCAGACACCGCAACGCTAGGCTACAACGACGTCAGCCACGGCTCGCGCGTGACCTACGCGTCGGGTTTGGCGACCATCAAGGCGGCCAAACACGCGGTCGAAAAACTATGCGAACGTGCGGCGGCCAAGTGGGGTATCCCGGTTGAGGCTGTGAAATGGGAAGACGGCTGTGCCGTGCCCTCTGGACCCAATGCTGGCGATTTCGATCCGCTGGCCCTGTCCGACATCACGGCGGATATGGGGCGCACCGGCGGTCCGATCTCAGGCCATTTCGAGGCGACTCCGGAAGGTGCGGGTGTGTCCTTCGGTACCCATATCGTCGATGCTGAGGTCGACCCGGAAACCGGAAAAACATCGATCACTCGCTACACGGTCATTCAGGACGCCGGTAAGGCGATCCACCCGACCTATGTGGAAGGTCAATATCAGGGCGGCGCCGCGCAAGGCATCGGCTGGGCGCTGAACGAGGAATATATCTATGGCGAGGATGGCCGGTTGCAGAACTCGATCTTCCTCGACTATCGCATCCCGGTGGCCAGCGACCTGCCGATGATCGACACGGTGATTGTCGAAGTGCCCAACCCCGGCCACCCGTTTGGAGTGCGTGGTGTGGGTGAAACCGGCATCGTTCCGCCCCTAGCGGCCATCGCCAACGCGGTGTCAAACGCGGCTGGTGTTCGGATGAAGCAATTGCCAATGTCTCCGCCGCGCATTCTGGCGGCGCTTAAGGACAATGGTTGAGGTCCATCTTTGGTCCGGCCTCCGGTCACTGACCGGGGGCCGACAGGTGGTAGAGGTTGAGGCCAAGACCACCGGAGAGCTTCTGCAAGCTTTGGTCGATACATACCCTCAGTTGCAGGCCCCGATTGATGCAGGCGTTTCTATTGCTGTCGACGGGCGCGTCATTGCCACGGGGCTAACCGAACCCATCCCCGAAGGCAGCGAAATCTACCTGATGCAACGCTTAAGGGGCGGTTAGGCCTCGGGCGACCACGGTTCGCGCCCGACCATCCGGTCGGCCTCGGCCGTGATGTCGTTCATGTGTTGCTCAAGGCTGAGCCGCAGCGCCTCAATCTCTTCTTCGCTGGCCTTGCGCGGCACCGTTTCGGTCCACTCGCGGCACAGAAACACGCCCTCATTGCACCAGGGGCGCGGCATCAGAAGGCGGTCCCAGGTGCCTGCCTCTCGCCCGTGTTTGGCGGAAAAGGTAATGCCAAAAACCCGCTTGCGCGAAGTGCGCGCCCAAACCAAAGGGACGGTCGACAACACCCGTTCAGGGCCTCGTGGGCCGTCAGCAGCAATCCCGATCGATATTCCCCGTTTGATCTTGCCAATCACTTCGCGCGACACCGCGATATTGTTCGCATTCTTACTGGTCATGGCGATCGTGTCCATGCCAAACAGTTTCTGCACGCGTCCAACCATGCTGCCCGCGCGTGCCGAGGATGTGATCGAACAGATATCTCCCTTGTCCAGTGGGAAAAAATAGGGCGATTGGGCCAGTCTTTGGTGCCAAAGCACAACGATGACCGGTTCACCCTGTTCGGCCAGTTGATCCAGCTCTTTATATCCGATGCGCTGCCAACGCGTGTTGCGGTTGACCATCCGGATATAGCTGGCGATCCGCCGCGCAGTCCAATTCAACAAAGCTTCGCTGTCGGCGATTTTCGTGCGGAGGCTCAAACTGGGTTCCTTTTGTTGCCCGACCCTTGTCTTACCGCACTGCGCGCGCCGCGCAACTTGTTTGTCAGGTGACGAACTGACGAGGATTGCAAAAAAAGCCTCTTGAGTCCGCCGCGCGGCTAGCATATCTGGTGGCGCACCACAGGGGTATAGCTCAGTTGGTAGAGCGACGGTCTCCAAAACCGTAGGTCGCGGGTTCGAACCCTGCTGCCCCTGCCATTAAAATCAAACGCTTAGCCACATTTTCCGCTCACCTGCTGCAGAATTTTGTGCGTTTTTTTGTGCGTTTTGCGAAAAAAGTGTGTGAATCGGGCCTGAACTCTCACCCTGTGCCCGCTATTCCCCGGTAGAAACCGGTGATTCATATGTCAGGTTTTGTCAGGTTCAAATTCCACCGATCCGGGCCGGAAGTGAGGTTCAAGGGCTCCCCGCACCTTTTTCCACCATTATTAAATGGCCTGCCTTTAAACTGAGGATACCCAACCGACACACAGCAGAAACCAGCAACAAGCCCTGTTTGTTTCAATCATTGTGGAAAGAGTCAGCGAATCTGAACCTGCTCCGGTGAGTACAGGACAATCTGCGGCTTGCCTTTGTAGAGCGTTATGTTTCCACTGATTGCGATGGCTTGGCCTTGGTATCTATGAACGTCGGGGAATTTGTGTTCGTACTTCCTTAAAACCACGCCGTAGAAAGTGTGATTAGGGTAGCGGCCCCCAAAGTTGAGAAAACTGGTGCCTTTGCCATTGTCGGCAACCTGACTAACGACGCCAACAACTGTCACCCAGTCACCAACGTGCTGCATTGCCTCATTTGGCGGGATCTCTTCGGCTGACGCTGAGAAAGCCAGAATGGTAGTCAGGATGCCAATGAACAGAAGTTTGAACCGAATACGCATGAATCACTCAATCGATGTTAACCTATCGGGCGAGTGTAAGTGATTGACTGGGCGAAAGTGTGACCAATAGCATGGCTGCTATTCTTGCTGCTCCTGCTATTCGAGCGTGAAGCCCAAACCTGCCCGACGGTCCGGTTTTTACTGATAGTTCTCGTATGGGGCGATTTCTTACACTGCTTTCAGTGTAACAACCGGCCCATTTCTGGACCGGCTGCTCGGGCCACAGAGCGGTCGTTCGCTGCTGGTGCAGGACCTAGCATTACGAAAGGCAGCAATGCTGCAGAAGCAGATTTTGCAAAGTAGGTATTCAAACCCATCAGAGAGTGCATCTAAGCCTCCAATCGCGGCGGGCTATTGTTTCTGTGGCAGTTTTTTTGAGTCCGTTTGTGACAAATCAGGGCAATTCCAAGTATATACATATATAAGGGGTACTACCTATCGGTGTGCCGCATTTCCCAAAATCCATTATTTAGATTGGACTTAAATGACCCAAGAAATTGACCCGCAAGAGCCACCGAAGCCGATGTGGCTGCTTGCAACAGAAGAACATTTTCCCGGTTTCGAGATTGCGCCCGTTATCCACGGGGAAACCTCCTGCGAACCGAGGGTATATGGCGACCACTTCAACAATGCCGCAAAAACGCTTTCCGACAGCAACGGACACAAACACCTGTTCAACATGCTGAGTGCAATCATGTGGATGGGAGCGTCGACCGACAATCCCCAACAACCGTTTCACCCAATATTTCGTTCCCCAGAAACGAGGTCAGCCGCGCCTGAAGACTTCGACGGCCCTTTTGTCAACATCATCGAAAAATGCTTCGACATGTGTGACAACCCGGTCGTAAAGGCACGGCTGGGGCATCTTGCATGGTACCTAGAAAGAAGTAAGCACCAGCTCGGAAGAGCTGCACTTGCAGAGTACATAAAAGTTCTTCGTGGACTCGATGAAGGAAAGCTGACTTGCACCTATGATACGTCCGCGTTTGGTTTGACTGGCCATGAAATCCTCTCACACGCGCTTCAGGTTTCTAGAGGGTTGGGGCGCCCTGATCCATACCACGCTGAGCTTCTAAGTATCCTTGCTGACTTGAGAATAAGACCAAGTGAAAGCGAGCATGCTGTCTTGTTGCGGAAGTTTGGGGAAACGGACTTAGATTGGTCTGCATCGTCTGCCGAAGATGTTGCCCAGTTCGTGGAAGACTTTCTATCGGCACATGGTTCTGAACTAGGTACAACCATCGTAGTTGATTTATGGAGACTTGCGTCCGGAGCTAACGCCGGGGCTGGAGCACAAGACAAAGCCGATGACTGTAGAAGGAGGGCCGCAGAGTGCCTTGCTGCTGAAGCTGAAACGCTTGCGGCAAAAGAAGGAGCCGCCATGATAGCTGCGCACTGGATGTCACAGGCAATCGCCGAGTATCATGGCCTTCCATCGTCCCGTGAGCGGCGCAATGAACTACGCCATCGTCTGATCGACATTCAAGACGGTATCAAAGACGAAATGCAGTCCTTTGAATATAGCATGGACGTTAAAGAAACTGCCGAGGGCGTAAGAGAAAAGTTCCAGGGCCAAGATCTATCCTCTGCATTTAGGATGTTTACTTTGCTGGCCTTCTCACCTGATCCGGACAAACTTGTGGCCGATGCCAAAAAGCAAGTAGCCGATTTCCCGCTTTCGTCGATTTTCGGCACAGCTTTCTTAGATGGCGACGGTAAGACTGTCGCGAAGTCAGAGGGCACATTGTCTGAGGATGAGCTTACTCCTGCCGATCTGGAAGGCAAGATAGCACAAGCCGAAGGTATACGGCGCAACTGTGTTGCAAAAGCTGCTGTGGACGTAGCGCGAAGCACAATTGCGTTGGAGCACTTTGTTAGTGATCAAGAAATTGGGCATATACTACGGCATAGCCCTGCTGTTCCGCCTAACCTTTTCCACACGATATCAGTAGGTTTCGCAAATTTTTTCCGGGGCGAGTACGTATCTGCGATGTACATTCTAACCCCCATGCTTGAAGGAATTCTTAGGCACGTTCTCAAGTCGCACGGACATGACGTGTCAAAATTTGATGATGCGACGGGCACGCAAGAAGACCGGACTATTTCAGCGCTTTATGACACGCTCGGAGATGAGCTCAAGGCGATCTTCGGAGTCGCCCTGACAGACGACATTCGCCGGGTATTTCTCTCAAAACACGGGCCAAATATTCGCCATGGTGTAGCTCACGCCCTCCATCATGACGGTGTCGCCTATGGCTCCGACTCCATCTATGCATATTGGCTTATCTGGCACATTTGCTGCTTGCCGCTCGCGAAGCGTTGGGACGAAATTTTTCAAAGCGCTTAGTGGATCAATACACGAGA
Source organism: Ruegeria sp. I1 (assembly GCF_056532675.1). Classification (NCBI taxonomy): domain Bacteria; kingdom Pseudomonadati; phylum Pseudomonadota; class Alphaproteobacteria; order Rhodobacterales; family Roseobacteraceae; genus Ruegeria; species Ruegeria sp. I1. The sequence continues at coordinate 13,550 of NZ_JBQFNM010000011.1, forward strand.
CGCTATGTCTCACTCCACTGACCGCAAATGAATACACCGGAGACAAGAATGGACGTCCTGTACTTTTACAAAGAGCGCACTAAATTCATACAACGGTTTTACGATACGGCTGCAAAGCCGTTTGAAACGACCATTAGGGCTATCGAGGATGAGCTACCGCCGTTTGACGACCCACCATATAGTGAGGATGGTGAACCCGCCTATTTGCTTGAGTGGATCGAGGCATCCGATGCCCTTGAAGTACTAGGTCGTACATGCTTGTCAATGGTTTCACCATCATTGCAACTCTACTTCAGAACTTGGGAGCGGGAGCTAGGGGTGCAATGGGAGGAGGGAGAGCGGAAGAAAGCTTTCAAGAAGGGCTTTATCGATGGCTACATGACCTGCTTTGAGCAGATCCTCGACATATCCCGTCGGAATTGCCCTGCCGACCTGGGAGTGATTGAGCAGATTACGCTGGCTCGCAATCGTGATCAGCATCCTGAGAATATAACGACCATGCGCGTTAATCACTCGAAGACTGACAGGAGTAAATATGGTCATCTATTTTTTATGAGTGACGTGGACAGAGCCAAGTTCAGTGATTCAGAGATAGCAAGTGTCTCGTTTTTGGATCCTGTGGTCCACGTTTCGAGAGACCATCTTCTTGAGGCCATCAGAGAAACTGAAAAACTCACTCATTGGCTCGAAGAACATATGATGGCGAAGCGTTGGGGGCGAACAACCAAATAGGGCTAAGTGCAGATTAATACATTTGCAGTGTCCAAGCTATGTGACTATCGCAGAAGTGGGCACTAGGAGATCAATGAAGTTAGCCGGTTGAATGGCCGCTTAGTGGCGCGTCCTGTGAGTTCATCAATCAAACCTCGAAGGTCTGCAATGCCAACGAAACCTGACGAATGCAAATGCAGTGGTCAAATAGACCAGGAAAGGCAGGTCAGGGCTCTGACCGCCAGTCCCTGCGATCCGCAGAGAAAGGTGGCTGTGAGCCCAACACAGTCATTGTGGTTTAGTGCTCCGCACGCACGCAGTGCAAAAGTTTCTGCTGATGCATGGTTTGGTGCCCTTAATGAGGATGGGAAACCGGTCGTTCACTTTTCAGATCAAGCGCCAATAAGTATGGCTGAAGCTTTAGCAAGAGCAGGATACGCTTCCGTCAGGTTCCGTGGCGGCACCGCAGCCGAGATCGCCGCAAGCGACGCCAAACCCGCCGCAAATCTTGTCACCGATTTTGGTACCGTCACTTGTGCAATGGGCTGGCTCATCGTTGAGTGGCGCTGGTGATGTCGAGAAGGATCTGGAGATGCGTTCTTCAATCTTGGCATCCCGAGAAACGGTGCAAGTGACGCTACCGTCGGGCTCTGTGGACATTCCTCCATCGGCAAAGCCGCAGCCAGTTTCAAATGCCGTGCAAAGCGCCGAACCACTAGGTGAGCACGTCGCCGAACCTGTATCGGCCAATGGTCCGGCCGGTTGTACAAGAGTGCGAAAATCCAGGGGCGTGTCAGTATTCGAGTTCTCTTTTTGGAGCTGATTTCGAACCTGGCTGCTACCGGGAGTAGGGGTAATCATAGCAACTCCGCCAATTTGAATGAACACGAATAAGGTGCTAAGGAATGATTGCTTCATAACCGATGGTTCCTTTCGTTGGATTATTCTCAAAAAGAGCGATTGAAAGGAATCTGACCAGCAGTCGGCAACAAGTCAGTGTGCCAGACATCGACCTCAAGGCTCTCAGATGTCAGGCTTAAACCCCACCAACACTGCTTCTAAGCTTCCTTCAAATGATTGGGGGCAGTGCGCTAGTAATAGATGTCACTCTGAACCAAGAGCCGTGCCTGTGGGCGTCAGACGTCGATCTGGAACCAGATGACGACGTCCGAGATTTTGATGCGTCCGCCATCGAGAAATAGCTCGATCGGTTCTACCTTGGATATTGTACTGCCGCTTGGAAAAGCCGACCGCCAGGAGAACACTTCCCACCAGACCTTTATGTTGTCGACTGCAAGCTCGGTTTGGTCAATAATCACCAACCCGTTCATCTTGACAAAGAAATGCGCGAGCTCGAACACTCGGACCTTGAAAGAGAGGATTGGGGACCGCACCAACTGGCTGGTGATGTGGAGATCGTCCGGACGTGTCCAGTTCCACTTGATATGATCTGGCTCTTCCGATTGGGGCGGATCCTGTAAAAAAATGGGTTTGTCCTGAAGCACTTGATAATCGGTCAAAGAAGGCATAATCGGTTCCTTTTCTAATACCTGGCTGATGACGTCCAAGGCTCCTTTGTCCAAGCGAAGCCTGAACAGTTTGAATTGGAAAGCCAAGTCCACATTGTACCGTCGACTCTACTCCTTGTCAGAATCGCCAGAATTGTAAAAAATGGCCATTGAACGAGCGGGTTTTGCGCTCGCCACTATCGAAGCGATGGGCGACAAACAAAAGGTGAGCCGATGACGTCAGCCCCTGACCTCTACCGCGTCTACCCCGCCCCTTCGACGATCGCCCCCTTTGTCGAACGCTTCCTTTACGCTGATATTGGCTATTCGGTTGATTTCCAGATCCGGCCGTTTCCGACTGGCCGGTGCTTTATCGGATTCGTCTTTCGCGATCCGATTTCATCCCAGCGTGCGGAGCGTCGAACAAGCGCCAGCGCATTCCATTTCTGCGGTCAGGTCGGAGAGGATGACATCAACGTGCACTACAGAGGTGAGATCGGGCATGTCATGGCCGAACTCAAGCCATCCGCGCTTTTGAGGCTTTTCGGAGTTCCTGCAATCGAGATCAATGGACTATCCGCCGATGTTCGCGATTTTCTGCCCCGCCGCGCTGTCGACCGAATGCTTGATCGGGTCGCTTGGGCTCGAACACCTGCCCTACGCATCGCTGCTTTCTCTTCGATGCTGCTGGAGCAACTGGCCACCCAACCGGACAGGTCGCCGATCGTCGATGCCGTGGCGGCTGAAATCGACCGGTACCGCGGCCAGATCCGGGTGGCGGACCTGGCGCGACGATTTGATATCTCGCAACGGACCCTTACGCGGCAGTTCACAGAGATCGTGGGCCTTGGCCCGAAGCGATATGCTACCGTCGCCCGACTAAACAACACGATACGACAGTTAAGCACTGCGGGGTCGCTAACGCTCGCAAAGATTGCTGCCGATAATGGGTATTTCGATGAAGCCCACATGTCCCACGATTTTTCCCGCCATTTCGGGATAAGCCCCGCCCGCTTCGTCGAAGCTCGCAACGCCATGGTCTTATCCTATGCCGGGGCAAAGCCGCCGGACACCATAGCTCGTTCTCATCACGGCATTTATCCATGAGCCTAACATACCGCACTTCGTTCGCCGCCGGAGAGCGACCGCCGCAATCACACCATGCCGTTATCGCCCAACTCCAAGTAGCTCGCCTTAATGGCGTGCGCGCCAAACTTGGTGCTTTGGACTTGGGCTCAGTTCCCTAAAGCGGAAACACCACTTTCGCGGACGAGGTGCCGTGGCCGTCTTCAGGATGATCTGACCAGCTTGCAGCGAAAGCGTGGTCTCGGAACTAGCCAAATCGATACCGGTGAAAGATCAATTCGGTGACTTGTGCCGTGCTACGAAGGCAAATCGTGCCGCAGATGCGAACGAATGCTGCGTTAGCAATCTGGGCAACATCAACGGCGGTTTTGTCCGCGCCTTTCCAATTCACTTGGTGGAATTGAATGTCCGGACTACGCCGTTCGCGGCTCTCTGCGCAAGCAAAGTAAGATATGGAGGTGAAGGTCTGGTAGGGGCTCGTAGCTGCCTTCCGAAGCAAAAGCCGCCCGGCCCAAGTTACGGTTTTACCCTCCGCCCCTCGCCACCACCAACGGCGGCTCCTTCGGAAACGACCTGATGTCGAACCACTTGAAGCACGTTCCGTCGGCATTGCGCTTGTCGCCCATCAACAGGTGCGCTCCGGTGGTCCTGTGCCGTATCAGCGCCGCTCTGAACGCCTTGAGGTCAATCAGCCACCAGTTCAGGATTGAGTGCCCGTCTGGCCCTGCATGGCCGTAGAACATCCAGTCTCCGTGGCCATTCACTATTTTGGATAACTCCGTCTCGGCTCCCGTAGGTAGTTGGGCGCGGATGGTGAACTGATGTGGGTATCGGTCGGCATATCCGTGACGCCTCACCCTGGCTGCAATCCGCATGTCCTTGGCGTCAAGCATCAACAGGTCGGTGGCCTGGAAATGGTCCAATGGATCTGGCGCGGCCTGTAGTATGTGGCTGCCTATGATGCTCTTTATCTCTGGCAGGAACTGGTCGGACCAATGCCGGTTGACGTCGTAATAACTCATATCAAAACTCAAAAAGGAATGCGGGTGCAGGTGGTGCTGCGCCCGCTCTTAAAACCTGCTAGGCGGCCTCTTCTTTGACTTCCTTCAATGCTTGTTTTGCCGCCTCGATTGCCTGTTCCATAGGAACCAAACCCGCGATGTAGGCTTTCATACCAATCTCGATTGCTCGCATCTCTTGGTCGTCCATCAGTTTCAGATTCGCTGCGAATTGCCGTTCACTTTTGTGAGACTTGCGGAATGCTACCGCCATGCCCTTTGGATCGCCGCAGGCCAGCCAGTCGATGGAGATACCCTCGTCTTTGCACCAGTTCAGAAACACATCGTCTATCAGGATATCGCCGTCTTCGTCATAGCGCAGTCCAGGGTCGGGCAGGTCGAACCATCGGCAGAATGCCGTCACGCGCTGTTGGCAAGTGACTAGGTCCGAGGAATCTGCAACAAAGATATCTGGATTTGCGTTCAGTTCAGTTGATTTGATTTCAGCGTTCATTGCAGTTCTCCTTTCGCTTTCATTTCCAAATCAGGGATCATTTCGCAGATGTCTGACGCGAGCTGCGCAATCACCTCAAGCAACTCCAGGTAGCCCTTCTTGGTCAGGTCGATGTTTAAAGGGCTGTCCGAGGCAGCGATGCCGATCCGGGCCAAAGCGACAATCTTGTATGCCACGTCGTATGCGTCGGGTTGGTCTGGGACTTCGTAGACGGGCCCGAGCATGAATTCTCCGTTCGCGCGAACGCGTTGTTCTTCCATTGCCGTTTCCTCCGGTTGCCGTTTGGTATCGTACGTGGTACTAAAAGTATATGGGCAGTAACACACCTATTGCAATACCAAAAGTACCATAAAGGAACAAAAAGTATCATGCACTACGCCGACATCACACCTCAACACACTAAGGCTGCGCGTATGCTGCTAGGTTGGTCGCAGGGGGATTTGGCTGAAAGAGCCGGGATCGGTGGCTCAACAATAAAGCGTCTGGAAGCCAAGCCAGAGGCAATGCGAAATGCGGACCTTTCGACAAAGGTCGCGATGTATAACGCACTCAGCGCCGAAGGTATCGAGTTCCTAAACGGTGGAGAACCTGGTGCCAGGCTTAGAAAGTCGCCACAGGAGCTTATTGGCTTGCATCCGGGAAGTTAGGTCATGACGGAGTCCAAACTTAAAGAAATCAGCGCACGCGAGCTCTGTTCGGTTACGTATCATGAAGCCGGTCACGCGGTTGTCATCGCGTCCGAGTGTGGAATGCCCGCTGAATGCGTTATTTGGGAGAACTTTGGCGCTTCAAGCGATGAGAAAGCGTGGCGTGGCCGAACAATGCACTTCGATTCACTACCTGACGAGAAAAAACCTTTGATTGCACTTGCAGGAGTCATCAGCGAAATAGTCATCGAAGGCGTGTCCGATCCTGGGTCAATCCAGATGGAACTCACAGAACGCTGGGAAGACCCTTATTTGTACGGAGTTAGCGAGACGGATTTGCTTTTGGCTGGACCAGAATGGTCGTCAAACATCGTAGATGCCATAAGCGTATGCTTCAGAAATTGGCAAGCAATTGCTGACACGGCCTCCCAGCTACAGTCGTTGATTGAGCAAGGTAAGCCTGCGTCCATCACCGTACGGCCATAGACAAACAGCCGACCTACCCAGTTCCTTGACGAAGGCGACACCGCCAATGGGGTTGGGGTTGTTCGTGTGAAGCGTGATGTGAAATGAGCGGCTGCCGCTATTTTATTTCAGGTATTGTGCTCGGGTTGGTGATGGCTGCCCAGCCCGTATTGGCTGCACCAGATTGGTTTTGCTTGGAACCCGCACTCCAAAAGGAGTTTGAGCGCAAACTTACGTTTCAGGACAAGTTCGCCGGGACAAACTGCAGCGACGAACTTCAATAGTCAGTATAGCACTGAACTACGTATCCATCGACATTTCGACACCAATTGAACCCAGAGTTAATATCAACCGGGTCTCTATCTTCGGGGCCACGAATTCGCGTGTATCCCTGCGGTTCACCTTCAATGTAGACATCATCTCTTCTTTGATAGGTTGGTCTTTGTGAAGAGGTCGGAGCGTACACGGGTGATGGCAGCGGGGAAGCCGCCACTGAGATTCCGGGTTGCGGAGAGCTATTGAGCCCGCAGTTGGATAGAAAACTAGCAAGAATAATAAGAAAAACGCGCGTGGTCATCGAGCCAAAACACCAGCATAAGTTAGACTCCCAAAGTTCATAGCAGTTTTAGTAACTCATTTACAGAGTGGACAACGTACAGAGTTTTTTGGCACCTTTGACCGAGGCTCCTTTCAGACTGCTTGAGATGAGCAGAGAATGGATAACAATGAGAAGCTCAAACCGATGGCGCAAGCGATACGCCACCACCTGGGCGAGATGTTTCACGGAACCGTCGAAGAGGCATTGAATGCGATGCTGGAAGCCGAAGCCGACAGTTTGTGCGGCACAGGCAGGTACGAACGCAGCAAAGGCCGGAAAGACACGAAAGCGGGGATACAAGAATTCTGAAATCGTTGAGATTAGTCATCCAAATCCTATTGGTTCTTTCTTTCCTTGTTTTGGTTCCAAATGAGGCGCGCTCAGGCACAATGCGGTGTTCCGGTTTGCGAGAAAACGTCTTTGTACATGTGGAAGTGGTAAACTCTGGATTTAGCTCACAGGTCTATGCGATTAATAATAATAACTTTAGAGTTAAAATTCGGGTGACAGGAATTTTAAACAGATATCATGATGTATACATAGGCCCAACTTTTGGACGCGTATATGCTGCAAACCTGCCGTTTGTTGCAGCTAGTGTTTTTACTTGCCTTCAAGTTGAGTAACCGCAGCTACAAGAGGATCTAAATAAATCCGGGGAAACCTGGCGGGCGTATTTGGGGCCGCTGTGCTTGGACGCGTGAGAACCCCATGGTTCGCGAAGCCTTTGCCGCGAGCGCCGCCATCTTGCGACAGCCTTCCTTGCAGTCTCAGCGCGCGTTTCGCTTATTGAGAACGTCCCGGCAGAGTGAAAGAAACGTTTCCGTTTCTCGTTGTTGGTTTCCCATTTGGCAGAATCTCATCAACCGCATCCCGAATACCTGTCATATACGCCTTTAATTCAGGTGTGCGGTAGCTCTTCGCTCGCGTTGTCTCCCAAAGCACCCCAAGTACTCCGGTAGTGATGGTTTCAGCAACGTCGCCACGAAAAACGGTAAACTTCCACTCAGTAACAACGTCCAGCTCTGGATGAGTATACGCGGGTAGTACAGCACTGGTCGGGTGAACCGAATAATCCCTCAACGTGTAAGTAGCTTTCAGGTTTTCGGTAAACGACCTCATATACTTCTGTTGGATCTGGAACCCAAAACGAAGTGCTTCTGCGACTTGAGAGTATCGGGCGGTGCCATTCTTGAACCAGGCCTTTCGAATGTTGGGGTTGACCGGCGCATGTCGGGATACGTGGTCATACAGTGCATCAATGCACGTAGCTGCTGCCACCACCGCCTGCATCGATGATTGGAATTCGTTGACAAGGGCCTCCGCCCGATCCGCTGCGCTATGGTTTTTGGACCAAACATCCCTACGGACGGACATAGCAGCCAAAGCCTCTTCCATGTGGTTTTGGGCAATTTCAGCCCAAGCCAAGCATGCGTCGTAAGCAAGACTTAAGGTAAACGAAGAGCTATTTTCACCATTTGCCTCTTCTAGGTCGATGTGAACATTCGAAATCCCAACTCTCATTCTCTTTGTAATGAAAAAACCAGACATTTTCGCGCCTCAGAACTTTGGAATGAAGTAGTCTGTGCTAGCAGAAGCTCAAACTTTCCGAGACTCAAGCCTTGGTTTCACAGGTCATCCTGTATCTAGCATTTCAACCAATACGGTTTGCTTGAGAAACGAAGCCAACTTGTCACTGGGGTTTACACACGAGTCCTAGGTGCCCATCTTTGGGGTATGACAGTTGCTGACCTATCCATTTTCCAACTCTATTGCGTCGTTATGGCTACCGCCGCTGTTTTTGGCTTTGGCTGCTGGGCAGTGTGGAGCGTTGTGACCGATACAGACCGGCAACTATCTCTGCTTGGGTACGCCTTCATTGGATGGGCCGCTCTGTGTGGCGTAATAGGCCCCGCGCTATACGGGGCCTGGATACTCTATTCAGGGTTCAACTGAGGGCCTGTCGCATTCATCATCAAGGCTCGTACAATCATTTCCCTGACCTTGTTCGGGGCTTGAGAGGTCACTTGCCGGAGCTGGGCCGGTAGACCTGCCTTTGTCAGCATTTCCGCAATGACCGGGGACACCCGCGATTCATTGCCCGCTGTGGCCTTCCTGAGCAGTGCGCCGCCGCCGTGACGTGCGGCCAGCATTGCCGCAGCACCCGCCCCAGCACCTTGCAAGTCGCCTGTAGTGGCGAGACCGGCTCCACCCCCAACACCACCTAAGAGGCTTTGTTCTATCAATTGCCGAGCGGTCGAGGAATTGCCTGTCAGGGCACGGTGCGTGTCTGCAAAGGTGCGCTCGTTGGCAATCTGATTTCGTACCGTAGCGGCCCCCTCAGGCCCCAGAGCGGCCTGCATGGCGTCCTGCTGTCGACGTGGGCCGAACAGGCTGTCTACAACGCCCGGTGTGTCTCTGCGGTTCTGTATGGCGTCTATCTTGGATCCTGCGTATCCCTGCGCCACTTCGTCAGGGTGGGCCATCGCCGCTTTCTCTGCGCGGCGGGCATAGTCTGCCGGGACACGAGGCTTCGCACCCTCTGCACCGATGGTAACAGCGTTCTCTCGTGTCTTGGCGCTTGCCGCCAGTTCGCGGGCACCCCCGTATTCGGGCATCAGGTCATCGATCCGCTGACGCAAGCTGCGTGACAGTATCCCCGCAATGCTCTGTTGGTTAGTCTGACCCTGGCCCAGAGCAGGCCGCGCCATGTCATCTAGAGCTTTCTTGGCCTCATCCAACACCGCCAGTGTAGAAGGCTGGCCGGATATGCCTTCCGCCGCCATACGGTCTCGGGCGAGGCGCTGACCCTCTTGCAAGGCTTTCCGCCCCATGTCCGATTGGAACAAGTCATCAAACGCGCTCATGTCAATGTCGTGACCGAGAGACCGGGCCTCGTCGTATGCGGCGTTAATGCTGGGTCTGGCTTTGTTGCGGACACCCTGAATCATTTCTGTTGTAGATTGTGGCGCTTTCATCCGTGATGCCTGTAGGAGGCTATCTGTCAGACGGTCGCTCTGACCCGCCATACGGGCGCGTGAGGCGGTTTCAAGCATTTCGCGGGCCTCTGGGCTGGAATTGGCCGCAGCACGCCCCAGAGCGCGCCCACGTTCGCCCATGGCATCGATTAGCATCCCGTCGGGGCCTAGGTCATCCAGTCTGGCGGCAGTTTCAGGCGTCATCGCCTGTGCAATCCGTTCTCTGGCCTGGGAGGCAGGCTTACCGACGCGACGGGCCATGTATCCCCGTGCGGCGGGTACTGCTGCGGCTAAACCTGATGCAGCGCCACCTATCGATGCACCGATAGCAGCACCTTCTGCGGCACCGGCGGTGCGATCCACTAAATCACCGTCTGTGTGGCCGAGCCCGGCCAATCCACCGTATCCGAATCCGTCAATGGCTGAACCAGCAACCATCTTACCCGGTGTCTTGGCTTTTGCCGCCATGCTCAGGCCAGCTTTGCCGATTCCGGCAACACCTGTCGCGAGGCCTGCCACATCACCAACGGTTGAGGCGGTTGGGTTGTGAACCCGTGCAGCCTGTGACCGTGCCTGTTCCTCGGCGAGGTTTTCGCTGAAACTATCTGTCTCATGCGGGATGATACCGGGCGGCATTCCGTAGGCCACTGGACCCAGTGTTTCGGACAGTGCGCGGGCCTCATCGCCAAAGCCGAACATTGCGGTATCCACAGCGCTGCGAACACCCGCCCCGATGCTTTCGAAGTCCCGGATATTACTGCGCGGGACAATCCCGCTCTGACGCAGGCTGGTCATAGCCCGTTCAAAGAGCGACGGATCATAGGGGGCGACTGTTGAGCCGTCCCCCAAGGGCTGGCTTGCCTCCTGATTGGCGTACTTTTCCCAAGGCTTGCCTTTTTGCGTGGCCTCCGGGGTTTTGTACTTTTCCCAAGGTCCAGCCATCAGTTCACCTCCTGCCAGTTTTTCGGGTCTTGCGGGTCACCACCTAGAAAGCGATACCCATCCTCGACCGTGCCGACCGGAGGGGCGCTCGTTTGTGCGGGTTGTGCAGGCGAGTAACTTTGTGGCGCAGCGCCCTGTTGGGCTGGGATCACACTACCATCATCTAACATCTGCCAGCTTCCTTCACCGTAGGACAAATCAAGAGCCAGTTTCTGATATGCTTTGGCGGCTCGGGTGTATTCCTCAGCGCTGGTAGAGTTGTTCAGCCCCGTCACGGCGTTACCGATTGCGGCGCGTTCCTTGTCGGTCAACTGGCCAACCGCGCCACCTGTGGGGCTGTTATCGCGCATGTTCTGGATTTCAGCGAACGCCGCCGAGTCCGTGATTTGGTCAGTGCGGTTGCCAAAGTCCACGGCGTCCGAACCAGTCAGGAAGCGTCCGAAGTTAGTTCTTCGGAAATCTCCCATCGCCCCGGTTACCGGCAGTCCGCCATCCTCGATTTCATTCATGTTGAGGCCAAGTGACGTGAGCGTGGTGCCAAGCTTAAGTTTGGCCTGACGATCCTTGTTGCCCTCTTTGCTCGCCCCCTGCGCGGCTTCAAGCGCGGCGGGTCCACCGGGTATCTGGCTGGCTGTCCCGGTTTGACGATCCAGCCGCCATCCGGCGGGTAGCCCTGCGTCAGAACCGTACAAGAAGCGGTCAAGCTCACCTCCTGTGTTGACACTGATATTCGTTCCCGCGCCACCTATCTGGGAAACCTTGCCATCTGCGCCGCGCTGATAGCTGCCAGACGGGTCAAGCCCCATCTCAATCTCTTGGGCATCCGTTAGCACTGAGAAACCAGCCTGCGGGTTGCGCAAATTGTCTAGTTCGATTTGGGCACGCTCTAACTGCATCTGGCGCAGCGGGTCGTTCTGCTGCTGGACTTGTTGGATCAGACCCATAAGCGATGCCCGATCCGCTGGTGCTAACCAAGGGTTCGAGAGGGTTTCATAAGCCATGCTCAAGTCAATCTGGGGAGCCTGCTGCGCGCCCAGATAGTTTGCCTCACGGCGTGCCCGGTGTTCCTCTGCGGGTCTCAGGAAGTCATTCACTATCGCCGCCGCCGCCTCGGGACGGTTGCGGGTGCTGAGAATGGAGCGGCCTGCTTTGGCCTCCGATCCCTGCAATTCGGTCACCAAGAAATCAAGCTGTGTATCTAGGTCCGATACCTGCTTGCCCTGTTGCGCTGCGAAGGCTTCAAGCTGCTTGCGTCGTGGGCCTGTCCACTGTGCTAGGCCGTACCCGCCGCGCGAACCGGGTACAATCGGGTTCACCTCGTTGATATCGCTACGCAGCCCGCTTTCATCACGGAAGTTATCAATGAAACCATGGGCAACATGTTCCGGCAGACCTCTGTCAGTCAGTCCCTTAACAATCCGGCCTTCCGTTGACATCGCATTGTCTTTGCCTAGCGCGGCCATCGTTGCGTCACCGATTTCTTGCTCAGGCGTCATCGTCGGCGGAATACCGTGGATAGTCATCGGGCCGGTGCCTGAACTGTAGGGTTTCGGTTCCCGCCCGGTGATTGCCGCCAGAATCATTTCGCGCGTCTTACTTGCCTCAGAACTAGCCTGTTCCCTACCGGCTTTCTCCGCGTCGTCAGCGCGCTTGTGAAGGCGATTAACGATATAGGCGTTGCCAAGGTAGTTCAGGCCCTCAGGGACGTTCTTAGGTGCCCCCAGCCCCATGGTTAGAGAGTTTGCCAAGTCGCGCTTTCGTTGCGCGCCTTGCGGTGTGAGTGATGGAGTTTGCCCCCAAAAGAAAGAAGTCATGCCCTTGCCTCATTGGTTTGGCGCATGCTTCGCGCCAGTATTAGTGCTTCATTGATTTCTGCCCATCGCGCTTTCGCTCCCTCGGATTGTCTGCGCCGTCCTTCGGAGGACTTGGCACCTGTGGACAGCCCGCCATGCAACCGGCACCGACGCTTACCCTCTAGAGGCTCAGCCATGCAGCGCGACCCGTCAGGCAGTTTGGCCCCGCAATACATCATGGCTTCCACGGCTGCCCAATCAGGGCCGCCCCTCCGAGGCCGAACAACCCACCAAGCAGTGCGTTGGAGTTCGCCTGGTCTTGCTGCCATATACCTAGCTGCTGGTTGTAGTTTTGATTAATGTTTCCAGCGACATCAGTTGTCGGGATCTGCGATGTATTTGAATTGACGAAGTTCGGGTGTGAAACCTGAGACCCACTCAAGAGCGCGGTGATTTCGTTGATTGGTTGATTGCGTTCAGCCATCGCCATGTTCATGCCGGTGCTATGAGAATCCAACATAAAACGGTTGCGCGCGTTGTTCTGGCTTTCCCGTAGGTTTGCCATTTCCCGGTTATAAGCTTCAGAACCAACGTTGATGCCGCGATTGGCGAGCTGAGCAGTTAGGGATTCCGCTGCCTGTGCGTTGCCTTCGGTGTTCAGGTCGTCATACAGCCCGCCTGCCCATGCCTCATGCTCACCCACCCCATACTCAAAGGGTTGTGCCATGTAGTCGTTCAAAAACCCCGACTGATTGTTTGCAAGCGTCGCAAGATTGAGCTGTGCAGCGTCGTCCTGGGTCTTAATCGCCTGTTGAGCATCGGAAAGCGTCTGTGTCGCCGTGTATGTCGGGATATCGTAGCTCTGACCCGTGTATGGGTCATAGAATTCGTGCGTACCCGTCTGGTCGTAAGTCAAAGTACCGTCTGGCGTTACCTGATTGACGTTTCCTAAGTGCGCATTCGCGATTGCCGTGGCTACACTTGTTCCTGTTTGCGCCTGCGACGTCTCTTTAGGATCAGGTGGTTTTGGTGCACTGCCCTTGCCCATGTCCTACCTCCTTGTATGTTCTTTTGGTTTTGCCGGGCCTCAGTGACATTGCCGCCACCCCCAGAGAATTGTGGGGCCGTCTTCTAAAGGCAGGATGCCAACCTGTTGAAGACCGATGGTTTGCATCAACACGACGCTCGGCCAAAAGGCGGGGCTGGTTGCAGTGATGTACTCGGGTTTCTGGGCGTCCCAGAAGGCGTTTAGGATAAGCTTGGCGTCCTCGGCGACGGCCTGCCAGTCCTCGTTGTGGATATGCAGTTCCATGTGCCAGACGTTGGCGGGTGCCGTGGCATTGAACTGTCCGACCGAATCGTTAAACCGCCAGAATTGGACATGGCCGCTTTGAACCAATGCCGCATCCTCACCCAGCATCGCGTTAAACTCTTCCTCGGAAAACTGGTCCTGAGGTGAAAGGCGCACTGCCTTCGCTGCCTGTGTCTTTTGCTCTTGTGGTGTGCTCATTTTCTGCCCCGTACTACCCGCACATACGGTAACATATTACCCCATACAGGGCAAGAACAGGAGCAGAACGAATGTGAACAAATGGGGTATTCAGGCACCACTGGGAAGCACTGAATTCCCTTTGTTTTCAGTGGTGGCCTTAATTCAAGCAGTGAACAGAAAGACGAAGCGTTTTAGGCTCAATGTTCGCCTTGAAACCCAAAGGAAAAGTGCTGAGCGCTTTCAATCAAACCAATTTTCGGAAGACATCCCTAACGTGTCACAATAGGTTTCAATTTCTGTTATAATTGTTTCACCAAGCGGCTTGCAGCCAGGAGATTCCGGCGATTTTAAGATACCTTTCAGATGAGGGCTTACAATGAAAAAACTCACTGTCCTTATAGCACTACCGATCCTTGCAGCTTGTGACCTTCCCGACGATCCATCGGACCAAGGTGCCTCCCCACCTCCAAGCATAGACACTCCTGACGCAGACGAAATCAGCAATGACCTGGACAGGGAAATGAACGAGCAGCAACTGCAACTGGACTGCTTCGACGGTAACCAGAAGTCATGCGACGATTTGCAGAAGCTTCGTGAGATTGATGCGGTAGGCGATATCGCAAAAGACGTTGCTAACTGACTAGCCCTGAAGTTTAGGTCTTGATTGAGAAGCAGACGTCAGCGATGCGGACAAAGCCGTAGTTAGTTTTGCCTCATTCAGGGTCTGCTTTCTTGGCCCTAGGCCAACCCTTTGGTTGGTTGTAGGTCTTGGCTCCATTGCCGGGGCGACTGGCCGTACATACGTTTAAACTCTCGGCTGAATTGAGAAGAGCTTTGATAGCCCACGTCCCAGGCTGCCTCCGACACAGCCTTTCCTTCCGCAATCTTCATGGCGGCGTTGTTCAGCCGCATGGATTTCACGAACTGTATTGGCGACAATGTTGTGGCTTCCTTGAACCGGAGATGGAATACCGCACGGCTCATGCCGACGTGGTCGGCCATGTCGTCGATGGTGACCTGCTCGTTCAGGTGGGTTGAAAGGTAATCGATGCTGCGCGCAATTTCGTTGCCGACCCAAAAGGCCCGTCTTGCGGCGGCCATTCGCAGGGCGGTTCAAGATGGGTTTGCAAACCTTCTTGAGCAGTGATGGAGTAAAGCGCTAGGAAGTACTTTTCTTTTGACGTGAGACACTAAGTAAATCTTTACCAATTTGCGGAATACTCGAACCAATCCAAGATTTTCCTCGGACTAGCCCGGCCACATTGGCTGGGCGTTCTTTTTGGGAGACTTCGCATCAGGTTTCTATATGTATAACACATGATACGCTTCTTATTTTTCATACTGTTTTCCACTTCCGCCGCCCACGCTCAGTTACACGTGCGAGACGCCGACACAATCGTTGTAAATGGCACTCCAGTACGATTGAATGGCGTTGATGCTCCAGAACTGGACACACGTTCGGGGCAGAACGCTAAGCGCTGGATGGTGAATTATCTTCGCGGCAAGTCGATATCCTGCGACCTCAACGGCGAACGCACTCACGATAGATGGGTGGGGGTTTGCTATGCCAACGGAGAGGACGTAGGGGCCGCTGTAATCGCCGCAGGACATGCGCTTCGCTGCAACCGATACGACCCGACCGGAAGATATATCGGACTAGAAACCCCGGCAGCCAAATCACGGCTTAAACGGGCGGGGTACTGTTAAAATCCAAAAGGTTTGAAGACTGTTTCACAAGGTCAATCATGATTGCGCGACGACAACTCAAAAACCTCCTCGATATTGCCCTATTTTGACATTGTAGAAGATTTAGCGTTTTCTATTGGGTGTAATCGGATTCTAATTTGTATTGAGTTTATTGAGTGAGCCTTTTGTATGGTGAACACATCCGAGACTGACTTACGTTGCCCTTTCGAGCTATTTACGCTATCGAACGCAGTTGTTGTGTCAAAAATAGCTTCACATATATGTCAATCGTGGTACTCTAGCACAAAATGTGGTGTTAAACCACTACGAGGGGCATATTGGCATGTACTCTGAAGCAGCAGAAGCAGCCTTTTCACACGCGTCGAGGTTATCCCCAGCCTTTGTTTCTCAACAAGGTATGGGAGAAGAAGTGTCTGATGTAACCATCGGTTTTTTTGGTACGCTTGGACCAGCGTCAACAAACCGAACACTCTCGTTTCAAGGGAGTCTGCTGCGCGAATTGGGTCTAGCATCTAGACTAACTTCAATGACGGATGGATGTTTCGAGTGCTCTTATGCGATAGGCGGCATCCCTGCTGCAGAACGCTTGTCGCAACTAATTGCTGCGGGAAAATTTGATAGCATAGCGTACCGCTACCGCATTTTGTTTGTTCGCTTTCTATCAGCACCAAAGCTTGACGAAGTACATTTCGAGCGGGATAGTCTCTTTCGTTAAAAGGGCTTGGAGTTCAGTATGGCAATTGGTACGCGCGATATTTCCGCGCACGATAACTATGATGTTGAAGACTGTGATGTCCTGATTTTTACGGCTATTGAAGAACTGGAAGCTGCTGCACTAAATGCTCATCTGCAGAGAGTTGGTGCTAGGCGGGTTCAACCCACTAAAGCAGAAAAACTCAAGGATCTCGAGCGCTGGAAGTTGCCGCTTTCGAGCGATCAGCCTGATCTAATTGTTCTAACACGATGTCTGCGACGAGCCGGTAACGGCTACGCTGGAATTGAGCTTTCTCATTTGCTCCATACACAGCATAGACCGCGCCTCGTTGCGTTTTGTGGTATCGGGGGATCACTGGATGTCGAGAAAGCGCAACTGGGTAACGTTATAGTTTCAAGCAGTATACACTGGCGCGGCTACGATAAGATTTCTGGTGAAAGCGTTTCCAATGCTATGAGAAAAACTTCTCTCGGTGACCAGCATGTGAACGACAGACTCCAAAATCTCATCTCGAGCTTCATCAAACACAATAATTCAGCGCCTGATGATGAAGCACCAGCAGTGGGGCTCTTTGCAACTCACAAAGACTCCGGATTTCGAACCGAATGCGACAAGTGGCTAAAAACTGCGATTGCTGACGAGGATCTACGCCCTGATATCGAGGATTTCAGAGTGGATGAATATTTCGACCGAACAAAGCCAATTGTCCGTTTGGGTAAAATCATGTCCTGGGACTTTGTGCTCAACAAAAAATCTATACGCGAAGATATTAAGAATGATGACAAGGAGTACTTCGCGGTTGAAATGGAGAGTGGCGGAATGACACATGCCGCTCGAAGAGCACGAGAGCACTTTCAAGACAGGTTAACCGAAGTGATCGCAGTTCGTGGTGTTTCTGATTTATGCAACAAGAAGACCGACGATGTCTTTCGAGAACTGGCGGCGGATCATGCAGCCGCGTTTCTTACTGGCTTTTTGAAGTTTGGTTATGACAGTAACTTCTGAAAATCGACATACCAAAAGTTGCAAGTACTCTGTTTTGAGCGCGACCTTCGCAAAGTTGTTTCCTTGTACTGTTTCGACTTGCAGCAAAAATTTGTAGTGAGAATTGCGTCTTGGAGGACGGGGCCTGTTCTCTTGGCGAATAACAACCTCAGAAATTGAACGTTCCTTTCTTAGTTGAGTAATAGGTTCGGATCAGGCCTCGCTATTTCGCGCTCCAACGCTCTTAGGCATCCCTCCAAAGTTTCAGTAGTGAACCTCTGATAAATCCCGCCTGAGAGTGTGGCAGTAGCTCTGGAAGTCTCCAAGTAGACCCGATTGCAAAAGTCTTCGCTTGTTTCACTTTCGTTGCGAACCAGCCGTGGCAGGCCAACCTGCGGAAACTCGCCCGCGACTAATGAACCCGAGGCGTCAGTTTCAAACACAGGGCACCAATCTGCTTCACCGTTGAATGACACCTTCTCCAGCTTTCCTACTCTCGACCGAATGCTCATTCTGCACCCTCCACAATGCGCTCAACGCGGGCTTGGAACTCCGCGACTGTTTCCCCCTCAAAGGCATTAACCTGCTGGCCCGCGCTAGGCCCTTTGATGATGTGCGCAAAACCCGGTGTCTGACCCTCATTGTCCCCAGGCTTTCGCGGAATGACCGATCCATCTTCCCCAAGCCTCGGAGGCAGTGAGCAGATGATGATGCTATCCACCGGATCTCCGTCTTGAAGACCGGATTTGCGCTCAACTTTTTCGACACGTGATTTCAGGCTCATTTCGCTGCCTCCAATGCTGTGATCCTTCGTTCCAGTTCTGTCGTCTCCAGCACCCGCCGGAACTGCTCCACCAGGCCCATGACCGTCGCTCCCTCAATTGGTGTCACCTCACCCTGAGAAACCGCCTGCAGGACTCCTTGCGCTGCCTCTGACGCGTCCTGTGCGGTTTTGATGGGCGGAAGGGGGAAAGACACAGGAGAGTCCTTTCGGGCGGGCGCAATTCTCTCCAGACACAACCGTAGGGCAGTGCTGTCGCCCTCAAGCGCCATTTCGACCGCCTTCTGGGTGATTTGCTCAGATTGGCCTTCAAGCAGCTCCTCAACCGCTCGTGTGACCCTGTGACGGGTTCCACGTGGTTTGCCTGGGTTGCCGGTGGCAAACGTGCCGTCCGGGTTTCTGTCTTCCGTATTGGTTCCGCTATTGCGGTTTGCCTCATCCGTCATTGCACATGCCTCGCTTGTTGGATTGTTGGTGAATTGGACGCAAAGCCCCTTTTGACCGGAAGCGGTCAACATATGTAATTAATAAACCCCTCCCCCTTTGCATTAGGACGCCTCCTTAGCCGAGAGCAGCGAATGCACGTTGGGCATTTCAGGTGTGATCCGCAGAAGACGGTACGTCCGATGACTGCGTCCGACCGAGTACTCTTTGGCGATACCGAGAAGACCCGCATGGCGAAGCGTCTTGATAGCATCTGAAAATCGGCGGCGACCCAAACTGGTATGTCCTGCTTTCGCCATTCCCGCGTGGTCCAGGGCAAACGTCTTTCCAGCGATGTGGCCGTGGTTCGCAAGGAGCGTTGCGAGCAAAGCGATGGCATCCGATGCGTTGTCGTATTCTGACAGCTTATCCAACGCGGCGCGGTTCATGCGAAACTCGCTATCGCGGTCTCGGTACACTTTGCCCTCCAGCCTCTTAGTCCAGGCCCAATCGGCGATTTTGCGCAGTTCTGAATCGGGCAATGTGGCGGGATCTTCGCATTCGTCGTCACGGATGAAGGCTAGGTTGCTGAACAACTCGTCGGGCGTGTCTACGGCCTCCACCATTCCGATTGCGGCAAGGCTCAGTTCCCGATTGCGATTTCCTGCAGCTATGGTTCCCGCGCGGGACTTCGTCGCGTCAGTCTGCAGCGATATGGTAGGCAAGCCATCGATACCGAGGATGCCTTGGGTGGGTTCGTAGACACCGCCATCAGGGCGAGTTGAATGTGGTCCAACAACGTAGCTGTGAGAACCCCGTTTAACGTCCACAGGAAAGCCTTGAGCGCGCAGATTGGGTGCATGACCGCCATTATCTGCGTAGTACAGGTGAACACCGCGCGGCGTGGACACGTGAACCGGCGACGCACCAAAGCGCGCCTCCATGTCCTTCATCAAAGCCGCGTTGTCTTCGTCGCAGTCAATCACGGCTAGGCCAGACAATCGAACCCCGTAGCAAGCGCTCGCTTTACCATGCATTGGGCCAAGCACGCGCCTTAGCGGGTATCTGTTAACCCCCTGAAGGCTGCACAGAGGGGCCTTTGCGTCCGACCCTCCACCCAGTGGCAACAGGCTAAACCCGGCCCCGTGAAGGCGCGCAATCTCCTCGACCGGGATCCGAGGCTTGGGGCACTGAACGAGTGCAGTCATGACGCACCCCCTTCCATAGCCAATTCAGCCAGTGCTTGCTGAATGTCGGGGAGGAGGGTGGCGTTGAACGCCAGCCCCTTTCGCGTTGCATACTTCTCTCCGTCTTTCGCCAGATACCAGACGCGGAGGTTCACCACGTCGCGCCCGATGTAGTCCTGGCGACTGACGACAATTTCCTCCGGGGTGTTTTTTTGGATGGTAACGCTCATGACCGCACCTCGCCAAAGTGCAGCGCGGCGACCAACCGCGCTGCGGCCTCCGACAAACCGTGTTTCCTCCGTAGGCAATGGACCTGTAGATCCTGTGCTCGCATCACGCGTTCTGCTTGAGGCAGCACTTCGTCGATTGTTTGGTTTTGCTCGAAAATCATTCTGTATTGCCTTTCTTTTGTTGAAAGACATCGAGTTTTCGGCTATTCTTTCAGCGTCACCTAAAAGAATTTGCCTCCGCCCGTGCCTCGGGTGGGGGTTTCTTTTAGGCAGCGGCCTTTGGCTCAACTCGCTGAGCCTTAAGCCAGTCGATTAAGTCTTTGCCGCTATAGAGCACGCGACTGCCGGACTTGATGTAAGCCGGGCCTTTTTTCTCGTGACGCCATTTCGCCAATGTCTGTTTGGCGGCGAAGCCTTTGCTCACAACGTCATCCGGCGAATAATACTCATCCGGTCGGAACGGCTGCTCGGTAAGCGAATGAACTGTATTCATATCGACCTCCTTGAGGCTGTGCCGCTGTTTGGCGTTTGCCAAGGCGCGACGTGAATACAGAGCAATTTGAAGATATTCTGAGGTAAAACATTACCAGCTAGGCGCGAAAACAACCGCCTAGGTGTGAACTCTTAGGCTTAGAGGAACCACTCGTATTCTGTGGTACACCCGGCCCAAGCCCTCATGGTCGCCGGTCCACTGCTCCAAGCGTCGTGCTTACCTAACGCTGCAATTACATCACTAAGAAACTCACCGAACCGGCCTGAATAGGTTTTGGGTGCATCAATGTCCTTTGCAACGCGCCAGAATTCCCGGCACCGCTTGACCGTCAGAGCTTTCTGCCAAGTTTCACCTTCCCGCTGTTGGGGCGTTAGATCCCTCATATTCAAATCGTGAAGGACATTCTTTGCGGTCGATTTTGCCGACTTCCCAGGTGTTCCGTAATGGGTTTCAAGGCCAGGTGTGTCTGCTGAAACGCCAATAAATGAGGATAGTGCGGCCCGAATGAGGGTTTCCAGGTTTTCGTGCGATTTGAAGGGTGTCAGTTCCCCTTCCATCTTTGCAAAAGTTTGTAATCGCGTTACCGGGTCGTCTTCGGCAAGGTTGTCGGAAACCTGCCATTCAATGGCTTGTCTCAAGTCGGGGTGAAGCGAGTAGAGTTTCCTAAGTGCCTTGGCGAGGCAGTCTTGAATGTCATTGACGGCCTTTTTCTGACTGTCTTTTTCGACTGCGTGAACAAAGTCCAAGTCAAGGAACCAGCCTGGAATAAGAACATCGGAATTGTCTTCAACGAATTCTCGGCCCAAATGATGCGTGCACACCTCCACTATGGCATCATGGGTGCCGAGGTCCGCATCAATCATCATTTCGAAATACTCACTACCGTACGTTCTGGCATAGCACTGCCCTCAATGCCTGATACAGTTGCGGCCAGCACCTCAAGGGCTTCGCGCTTTTCGTCTCGGTAGGTGGCCCGGTCATAGATAGCGGTTACGCTGCTGTCCGCGTGGCCTAAGACGCGCTCAACAATGAACCTGTTTGCCTTCCCAGCCTCATTGCCAGTGGTCATCAGGGTTGCGGCGGTGCGGCGGATATCGTGATATCTCCAGTCGGACGTTTCGGAGTTGCTTTGCAGCTTAGCTTTCAGCTTCGATCCTGGCGCGATTGGTTTGTCGCCTGTGGTTGTGAAAACGTAATCACCGCGCTTCTTTATGTTGGCTATTAGTGCGGCCAAAGATTCAGACAGTGGAACTTCATGGGCTGCGGCGCTGGCAGTGCGCGTGGCCTTCACCTTTTCTTTGGGTATTACCCACACATCGCCCTGTATCTCATCATAACGCATCTGGGCGACGTTGCTGATACGCTGGGCGCTTAGCATCAAAGCTTGGGTGAAGGGTCCGAAAGGGTAGGGCATTTCGCAGGCGGTCGCGTAAATCGCCGCCCATTCATCGTCCGTAAGAACACGGTCTCGACTTCCAGCCTTTGCGCCAACCTTGAGCTTTTCCCAAGGATTGCTCTTTATCATTTGTTCCTCGGCGCACCAGGCGAGGAAAGGGCGCAGGTAGCTGACAACTGAACCGGCCCGGATCGGGGAGGATTTCTTGCTGACGTAGGTTCGCAGGTCTTGACCGTGGTAGAAGGACAGGTCGGTTGCCCGAATGTGCCCAATGCGGTCCTTGGCCCAGATGTCCCAAACGGACTGTATGTCGTGCCAAGTCCTCAACTCAGGCTCACGTGCGGCTCTATACGCGTCGAACAAGTCAGAAACAGTCTTGGCACTGTTATCAGTGCGAATTACGTGGGCCTGCTCTTTGGCCTCTTCAGCCAACTTGCGGGCCTGCTTCACGCTGATGTCAGGGAATGTTCCTAGACGTTCACGCTGGCGGCGTTTGCCGCGCTGTATGATTACCTCCCAAACTTTCTGTCCACGTTTTCCGACACGAAGGACTAGGCCGCGCACAATCTCATCCCGGACCTCGTAGCCCCTGTCCTTGGGCTTGAGTTCATCGGCCTTGCGTTCGTTCAGTCGGATCTTCATTCTTTTGTGCGTTTTTTGTGCGTTTTGTGCGTTTGACAGAGATGCCTAGGAGTATACCTCGATACCCAAACCGTTCAATTACATACAGATAGATATGGGCAGGTATCGGTAGAAATGAAAGACCCACGAACTCCAAAACCGTAGGTCGCGGGTTCGAACCCTGCTGCCCCTGCCATCCTAAAATATTTAGGGACGCGGACTCAGGCCAACAATAATTGGTCGCCGATATTCGTCTTGTGCCGGGTCGGCATCGTTTTGGCATCCCGCCCGTCGATGGTTAGCGACAAATCTTTGTAGAACCCCTTGCTGTCGAACCACCAACGATGAGATTTCGCCATTTTGCGCTGCCCTTTTGGCACGTCGCGCTTGTATTGTTCCTCGCAATAGATGTCCCAATGCCCTTTAGAGGTCAGCTTGGGCATTCCAACGCGACCGACGCGTTCCCTGCCACCGTTAACAAGGCCGCCGGATAGCGCCAGAACCTTGTCCTTGCCGCTGTAGTAGTTGGTGAACCGTTTGCTGCGCTTTTTCAGCACCAGATCGCCCCAGGCGCCTTTTTCCAGCCATTCCGCATCCACATCGCCCGAGGCAAATGTCACCTGATCGGCCGACCAGATTTTGTTGCCGGGTCCTGCGGAATCACCGAAATCAGAGAAGGCGCGCAAGACAACCAAGGCCCCCATGGAGTGCGCCAGAATGTGCACCTTGGGCTTGGGAGCCATGCCAAGAAGTGGCAACATGCCATCCCCAACCAGATGCGGGGCCACAGCTTTGGCATCTGCGCGGTCGCTGTCATAGGTATGCAGTGACCCGTCGCTGGGCCAGTCAAAGGCGACCACCGCGCCCTTGTATCCATTGGCCCGAACACCCTTCTCAATCTTGTCCAACCGATCCAGCATATCCTTCTGGCTGGTATTGAAGCCGTGAACATAGATCAAAACGGCAGAGTTTCCGCCTTGCTGCTGCACAAGGTCCAGCCATTTTGCCTTTTTGATGATGCCACCTTTGCGGATACGCCCGTCGGCGGTTTTCTGAGTGATATGGACGTAGCGCGTTTTCGCGGCAGGTTTCAGGGTGAATTTCTTTTTCTGTGCATTGTAAGTGCGGCGCGAGAAAAATAAGGCCATTTGTTAAACTCCGTTATTCATAATCTTTTGAGTGTCGCACGAACCGAAGAGTTCACAAAACGCAATCTCGCAAGGATTGGAGTGGGCGAAGCATTAGCAAGGGCGACAGGTTTCCTCTGCCAATCGAATGGCCTATGGTCAGCCCCGGTAGACACAAACACACGAGGACCCATGTCGCGCTTTGATGGATATTTCCTGCGGCAGTTGCTGATTCTGTTCGGCTTTTTCACTTTGGTCCTTGTCGGGGTGTTCTGGATCACCCGATCCGTCAGCCTGTTTGATCGGGTCATCAGCGGCGGGCAATCGGCGATGGTGTTTCTGGAGTTCACTGCCCTGACACTGCCAACCCTGATCCGCACGGTGATGCCCATGGCTGTTTTTGCGGCGGCGGTTTACGTCACCAACCGATTGAGCCGGGAAAGCGAGTTGACAGTGATGCTGGCGACCGGATCCAGCCCCTGGAGGTTGGCGCGCGCTGTGGTTCTGTTTGGCCTGATCACGGGTTTGATGATGGCGATCATCAGTGTTTTTCTGCGCCCGGCCTCGGTCGAGCAGCTTGAGATCAGACAGGCCGAGGTTGCCGGGGATGTGACAGCACAGCTGTTAAACGAAGGTGAATTCATGCACCCGGCCGAAAATGTAACGGTCTATATCGGGGGCATTGATCTGGATGGAACACTGCAAGAGGTGTTTGTGTCCGACCGGCGTGATCCAGAGAATGCAGTCAGCTATTCCAGCGCCACGGCCTATCTCGTGAACAACAGCACCGGTATTCATCTGGTGATGGTCGATGGCGTGGCTTTGCGCCTGAATGCCGAGGGACGGACGCTGTCGTCGACCCTGTTTCAGGACGCATCCTACGACATCTCGGAACTGGCCAATACAGGCGGCATGACCCGGCGCAGCCTTGAAGCGATTTCAACGGCAGAACTGCTCTATTCCATGAAGACCATCGAGGAAACGGAATTCCACAGCCGTGGGCACCTGATTGAAGAATTGCATCAGCGCTTCTCGTGGGTTGCGATCTGTATCGCGGTGTCGCTGGCGGGGTATGCAACGCTCATGCTTGGCAGCTTCTCTCGTTTTGGGCTATGGCCACAGATTCTGGGGGCCTTCACAATTCTGGTCCTGCTGGAAGGTGTCAGAGGCTTTGTGTCGCCCGTTGTGATCGATGATCCACGGCTTTGGGGATTGCTTTATCTGCCAGCGGTGATCGGGATAGTCATTTCGGTCTTGTTTTTGCTTGTTGCAGGCCGACCTGTGTTGAAGAAACGTGTCAGACCAGAGGGGGCTTTGGCCTCTCCGGCCTGAGGCCTTTTTCACGTGGGTCTAAGCTCGGCGGGGCGCTCGAAATCTAGCAGGATGCCATCAGGCGATAGACGATCTGTGCGGCAGTGAAATCCCATGCAGCGTTGCCATCCGGTGCCAGTTCCACCACGTCAAAGCCAACGCATTTACGGCCTTTCAAGGCATGTTCAACAAGGTGCAGTGCCTGATAATAGCCCAAGCCACCCGGCACGGGTGTGCCGGTAGCGGGCATTTGTGAAGGGTCCAGGCCGTCGACATCAAAGCTGACATAGACCAGCTCCGGGAAATCTTGCGGCAGATCGACTGAGTGGATGTTCCCGGTCACCAGTTCCTCGGCGTCGACGTGGAAGACATGGTTTTGCAGCCGGCTTTTGGCCTCTTCGGTTGAGAATGCACGCACGCCGAACTGCGCAAGTCGGACGCCCTTTTCGGCCAGCAGATGCATGACCGAGGCGTGGGAGTGTTTTTCGCCTTGATAGGCGTTGCGCAAGTCTGCATGGGCGTCGATCTGGACGATTCCGATGGGCTGGTTCAGCGCCCGCGCCACACCCATCACCGCGCCGTAGCTGAGGGAATGCTCGCCGCCCAGCGTCACCGGTACTTTGCCCGCGCGAACGGCGGCCTCGGTCCGTTGGGCGAGGCGTTCCATCACCTCGGGTAAGGGGCCGTCACACTCCAGAGGGTCTTCGGTAAAGATACCCTCGACGCAGGGTTCGGCGTTGCCGGTGATGCGTTCCAGCTCGCTGCTGGCCTCGATGATCGCCTCGGGGCCTTTGGCGGTGCCTGATCCGTATGAAACAGTGCGTTCCAGCGGCACCGGGATCACGCGAAAGCGCGCGTCTTCCGAGCGCTCAGCGGGAGTCAGTTCACTGTCGAGGAAAATGCTCATGAGAGGCGGTCCTTAAAGTCGTCATAACCGAACTGTCTGATGATCTTCAGTTCGTCCGTTTCGCTGTTCCATAGGGCGATGGTTGGCAGAGGTACGCCGTTGAAGGTGTTGGTCTTGACCATCGAGTAATGTGCCTGATCGAGGAAGGCAAAGCGTTGCCCGATCTCCAGCGGCTGATCCCATGTGTAGTCGCCGATCACATCGCCTGCCAGGCACGACGGCCCGCCCAGACGGTAGGTATGGCCCGCCTTGGCCTCGTCCATCAGGGCGGGGCGATAGGGGGCTTCGATCACGTCGGGCATGTGGCAGGTGGCCGAGATATCGGTGATCGCAAGGGTCATGCCATTGGTCGGCAAGTCGAGGATTTCGCCGACCAGAATGCCTGCGTCCAGTGCCACGGCTTCGCCGGGTTCGAGATAGATGTCGACATTGTATTTCGCGCGGATGGATTTGATGAATTCTACCAGACTATCGCGGTCGTAGTCATCGCGGGTAATATGGTGACCGCCGCCGAAATTCAGCCATTTGAGCTGGCCGAGGAAGGGTTTGAGTTTCGGCTCAACGGCAGCCCATGTGCGCTGCAGCGGTTCGAAACCCTGTTCGCAGAGTGTGTGCATGTGCAGACCGTCCACGCCGATCAGAGTATCTTCAGACAGTTGGCTGACGGGTGTCCCGAGGCGCGAGCAGGGCGCGCAGGGATCGTATTTGGGGATCTCGCCTTCGGAGTGTTCCGGGTTGATGCGCAAGCCCGCCTGCACATTGGCGGCTTGGACTTTGGCGAGAAAGCGGACTTTTTGAGCAGGCGAGTTGAAGATGATGTGGTCGGACAGCGACAGGATTTCGTCCATGTCGGCGTCTTTGTATCCAGCGCAGAAGGTGGCGACCTCACCGCCATATTCCTCACGGCCCAGTCGCGCCTCATAAATGCCGCTGGCGCACGTGCCGCCGAGGTGCTGGCGCACCAGAGGGGCCAGCGAGAACATCGAAAACGCCTTGAGCGCGCTGAGGACATGCGCGCCGGAACGGGTGCCGATCTCGGAGAGGATAGTCAGGTTCCGCTCGACCGCTTTTTCGTCGACCACGAAGCAGGGTGTGGGGACGCGGCTGAGGTCGAAATTGCGGAAGGCACCGGCGTCTCCGGCCTGGGTAGTCATCATGTCGGACATGTCCGGCGTCTCCGATTGTTAGAGAGGCCGGGGGCGCTGCCCCCGGACCCCCAGGATACTTATAGCCAGATGAAGTTCTGGATCTAGAATTCTACGGGGCCGTCGAGTTCGTGGACCTGCCATGGAAGGCCGTGGGTGTTTAGCATGTCCATGAAGTCATCGGGGTCGAGCTGTTCCATGTTCCAGACTCCCGGCTCTGTCCAATTGCCTTTCAGAACCTGTGCTGCGCCGATCATGGCGGGGACGCCCGTGGTGTAGCTGACGGCCTGGGAGCCGACCTCAGCATAGCATTCTTCGTGGTCGCAGATGTTGTAGATGTAGAAGGTCTTCTCGCCCGAGCCGTCCTTGGCCTGACCCGTGGCGATGTCACCAATGCAGGCTTTGCCCTTTGTTTCCGCGCCCAGATCGCCGGGATTGGGCAGCAGGGTTTTCAGGAACTGGATCGGGATGATTTCCTTGCCGTCATGCATCACCGGGTCGATGCGGGTCATGCCGACATTTTCCAGCACCTTGGCGTGGGTGATATAGGCGTCGCCGAAGGTCATCCAGAAGCGGGCCCGCTCGATCTCGGGGAAGTGGGTGCTGAGCGATTCCAACTCCTCGTGATACATCAGGTACATATTCTTGGGGCCGATGGCGGGAAAATCGAATTCGACCTTGTGGTTCATGGCGGGGGAGTGTTTCCATTCGCCATTTTCCCAGTGGCGCACTTCGGCCAGCACTTCGCGCAGGTTGATTTCCGGGTTGAAGTTGGTGGCGAATTCCTGATCGTTCGAGCCGCCATTGGCGTCCAGCACGTCGATCTGGCGGATGGTGTCGAGCTTGTGTTTCTTGAGCCATGTGGCAAAGACGGAGGTCACGCCCGGATCGAAGCCCGAGCCGAGGATGGCGGTCAGGCCAGCCTCTTTGAACCGTTCCTGATAGGCCCATTGCCAGTGGTATTCGAACTTGGCCTCATCCTCGGGCTCATAATTCGCGGTGTCGAGGTAGTGGATACCGGCCTTAAGGCACGCGTCCATCAACACCAGATCCTGATAGGGCAGGGCGAGGTTCACGAGGATCTCGGCGCCGGTTTCCTTGATCAGTTTCACCGTATCTTCGACCTTGTAGGCGTCCAGTTCGGCGGTCTTGATGTCCACATCGACGCGATCTTTAACGGCTGCTGCGATGGCATCGCATTTCGATTTCGTGCGGCTGGCCAGAGTGATCTCGGTGAAGATGTTCGAATTCATCGCCATCTTATGCACGGCTGCGTGGGATACGCCGCCCGCGCCGACAACCAGTGTTTTGCCCATGGTCTGTCTCCTTCTTATTCGTAATAGGTGTAGCCGTTGATCGAGTCGCGATAGGCGCCCATCAGGGTTTTGCGGTCCTTGGCTTGCAGAGTACCGGTCGAGATCGCCTCGTCCACCATTTTGCGGAAGGCGGCGACGCAGTCTTGGGGGTCGAATTCAACGTAAGACAGGACCTGGCTGATTGTGTCGCCCTCTTGTTCATGGAGCAGGTCGAAGCCGCCATCTGCCCGCAGGTCGATGGTGACGACATTGGTATCACCGAAGAGGTTGTGCAGATCGCCGAGCGTTTCCTGATAGGCACCTACAAAGAAGACGCCCATGAAGTACTCGCCCTGATCTGGTAGCGAATGCACCGGCAGGCTGGGTGAGACACCGTCGGCCAGAATGAACTGGTCGATCTTGCCGTCGCTGTCGCAGGTGATGTCGGACAGAACGGCGCGGCGGTCGGGCATTTGGTTCAACCCTTGCAGCGGCACGATCGGGTGCAGTTGGTCGATGGCCCAGACATCGGGTAGGGATTGGAAAAGCGAGAAGTTGCAGTGGTAGATATCGGCCACTTTCTCAAGCTGATCATCCACATCCGTGTCCAGTTCATCGCTGGCGGCCAGTGCCTTGAGGCGGGCCATCAGCGACAGGTAGATGCGTTCGGCGCGGGCCATTTGGCGCAGGTCAACATAGCCGCGTCGGAAGAGGGCGCGCAATTCGTTGCGATAGAATGTGGCGTCGTTCCAGCATTCCTGCAGGCGATCTTTGCTGAGGTAACCGTGTACCGTAGCGAGGTCCGAGACCATGTGGTGGTCGTCTGGTTCTACTTCGGGGCCATCCGGTGCATCGTAGAGCGTGGTTTCCAGCACATTGAACACGAGCATCGAAGACGTCGCAACGACTGCACGCCCGCTTTCAGTCACCAATGTCGGGTGGGCAATCTCGGCCTCATCCATGGCATAAGCGACGGTTTCGACCACGTTGCTGCAATACTCCTCAACCGTGTAGTTGATCGAGTTTTCTGCGGCCTTCTTTTCGCCGGTATAATCCACGCCCATACCGCCGCCGAGGTCCAGATGGGTCAGCGGAACGCCCTCGCGGGTGAGTTCGGTATAATAACGACAGGCCTCACCCACGGCGCGGCGGACATCGTTGACGTCCTGCACTTGGCTGCCCAGATGCGAGTGCTGCAGCCTGAGACAATGCAACAGTCCCGCCTCGCGCAACTTGTCCACCGTTGCCACAAGCTGGTCGGTATTCATACCAAAGGCCGAGCGGTCGCCCGAGCTTTCCTCCCACTTCCCACTAATCTGGTTGGTCAGTTTCACCCGAACGCCGATCAGGGGTTCGATGCCCAACTCGTTGTAGACATCGATCACCGTGTCGGCCTCTTTCGGGCTTTCCAGAACGATGACGGTGTTGAACCCGATTTTACGTGACAGGATCGCCAGTTGGATGAACTCGGCATCTTTGACGCCATTGCAGACAATCAACGCCTCAGACGCCAGCCGGTGCGCCAAAGCCACCACCAGTTCGGGCTTGGACCCGGCCTCGAGCCCGTAATTGTACTTCTTGCCGAACTCGACGATCCGGTCGACCACCTGCGCCTGTTGGTTCACCTTGATCGGAAACACGCCACGATAGGGGCCTTTGTAGCCTACCCGCGCGATGGCTTCAGCGAAGCTTTCATTCAGATGCGCGATCTCATGTTCCAGATAGGACGTCACGCGCAGCAGCATCGGCGCTTTGATACCCCGGTCATCCAAATCGCTGAGGATACCGGGCAGGCTGATCGCCGCCGTGTCCGGAGACATCGGATTGCGCAGACCGACCTCGCCCTGCTCCGTCACCTCGATGAGGCCTTTGCCCCATTTCTCAACCCCGTAGATGGAATGCGGTGCGTCGGGCGTCTGTTTCAATCAGGTCGATCCTTAACATAAGCGTGCCAGTTTCGCGCCCGCCAATACGGCAGCAGTTTGATTCTTCCAAGTGTAAACTATGTGAAGGGGATTGCCGAATTTCACGCGAAGGTACGGATCGGGATCAGATGGTTGTCCCATTGGCAATCCGAACGCGTCAGAACCTTTGGTTCTGCTTGATTTAATGCGCCAAATAGCCCGGATCCAGTTGTGAAGATCAACCCATCGAGGCCCGCGCCAAGCCCGCAAACGTCTTGCAGTGCTGAGGCGTCTGTGAATGTGGCGGTCTGCACGTCGAATCGGTGCAGTGCATTGCCACGCGGGCAGGTGATGGCGATCGTTGCGCCATCGGTCGAGAAGGCAACGCTGCCTGCATAACCCTGTAGATGGCGTTGGTTTGCAGCCGGGGCGGACAGCAAGACCGGGTCTTGGCCCATTCGGTGCAGACCCAGAAGTGGCGGATGCTCGGTCCGGCTGCCTTGCCACTGCATAGCAAATCCGACCAGCCCATCGCCGCGTATGGCCAGATGCCGGATCGAATTCTTGTGCAATGCGCTGGGCAACTCCATCTGCTCTACCAGCCCGCCCGTTAGGGTCACATAGCTGAGGTTCGGGCGCATCACTGGCAGATTCAGCTTGGTGCGACCGGTCTCGGGGCGGGTTTCAATGCCGCCATTGGCAATCACGAGGGTCTGCCCATCTGGCATCAAGCGTATGTCGTGAGGGCCAATGCCACCTGATGAGAACTCGCCGAGTCGTTCGAAGGTTTTTGTATCCCAGACACTGAAGCGGCCTTCTCCGGTTTCGAAGTTGTTTTCGGTTGCGAAGAACTTGGAACCATCTGCTGAGAACGTGCCATGCCCATAGAAATGATGGCCTTCAGGCGCCTGAAGCCGGATCCGTTCTGTACCACCGGCGCAATCGATCACGATAGCAAAGGTTCCGGGACGGCGCGCGAAGGCCACGGCCAGCGGTTCCGTAGGATGCGCGGCGGCAGCGTGACCGCGGGCAGGTAGGGGCACGGCGAACAGGATATCGCCTTCGGCGCTCAGACCCGCCAATCGGAATGACCCATCCGGGAACAGCCCTGCCGCCAGATAGTCTGGTGCACCTGCCGCGGCCCATCCCCGGATCGGGGCGATGCTGGCGGCGGCGAGACCGGCAAGGAATTGCCTGCGGCTGGTCAAGGGCTCAGTCTCCATCCAATGAGTTGAAGCCGGCACTGATTCCAAGTGTCGGGCCAAGCTCAGTCGCTGCAATCTGGCGGATATCATTAATCGACTGTTGCAGCGCTTCGATCCGAAAGCGGCCTTGGGGATCCGCAACACCGGCCAGAGCCGGGTCGTCGATAGACCGAGCGCTCTCGATCGCGCGGTTGAAAGCTGTTTCCAGATCCGCGGCGATTTCCGGGTGTTCGGCAGACAGGCGCGCCGCAAGACCGCGCGTGGAGAAAAGCGAAAGCTCAACATGGCGTAAGGATCGTTCGGAACGGCGCGCCTCGGCCCGTTTGGGGCGCGGTCGGTCATATGTGCCCAGCGGACGGCCCAAGCGTGTCTCGGATGTGAACTGCAGCCCGGTCGACAATGCCTTGAACAATTCCTGCAAGGCCTCATCCTGCGTGCGATAGGGGCCATCTGCCGCTGGTTGCGTCAGTTCAGGCGCAAAAGTTTGCCAGTCGGCCGCCATAGCATCGGCATTTGCATCAATATCAGCACTGATCGCCTGGATCAGAGTGCATCGATATGCAGCGCTGCCTCGCTGGGCAAACTCAGTGTCATATAGCATCCGTTCCAGTGCAAAGAACCCGCGCCCGGCGATCGAGGTTTCGGCATAGGCATCAGATGACGCAACGGCGCTATCTTCGCTTGCAATGTTTTTTGATAGGGCCTTGGGTGTGAAGCCCTTGGTGTCCGGCCAGAAAGCCATCGCAAAGGCGCGATCATCGGTTTCGGTAGGCCCAAATCGTAGGTGGCTGGCCGATATCCACGCGTCGAATGCGGTGCTGTAAGCGGCCCGAAGGTCTTGCGATTCTGGAGCACAATCCTGCTGCGCGGTCGCATTTAGAACTTCTGTCGCTTCGGCAAGCATAGTGAAGCGTGGCAGGATGTGGTTTTCGGTCACGTCGATCAGCGTGGGCGTGTGGTCCTGCGCCGCTGCGGACAACGGAAAAACCAAGGCTGCGATCAGGGCGAGTTTATGCATGTGTCACAGGCTCTCCAAAAAACGGATAAGGGCATCCCGGTCGGATTTGGGCATAGAAACGACCTGGTCTCGGGCCCCCTGCGCTTCGCCGCCATGCCAAAGGATGGCCTCTAGAAAATTGCGCGCGCGGCCATCGTGAAGGAATTCTGTATGGCCCGAGACACGCTTGGTCAGGCCAATACCCCACAACGGGGGCGTCCGCCACTCGCGGCCTGTTGCGCGCGCTTCGGGGCGATTGTCGGCCAGACCTTCGCCCATGTCATGCAGCAGGAGGTCGGTGTAAGGCCAGATCAGCTGAAAGCTGTGTTCTTCGCGGTCTTCCAGACGGTGGGTCACATGGGACGGCGTGTGGCACGAAACGCATCCCGAGCTATGAAACACTTCTTTTCCGCGCAATACCTCTGGGTCATCTACATCACGACGACCGGGTACGCCTAGGTTACGGCTGTAGAAAGCCACTAGATCCATCCCAACCTGATCAATCTCGAAACCTCTGTGGTCATCATCGCCATGGGGGGCTTGCACGCAATCGATCTGCGTATCGGTGCAATCCCCAAAAGGCGTAGGGAACAGAGGGCTGGCGATGCCAATATCGCCCGCAAAGGCCGCTGCAGATTGTTCCATGACGGTTGGCATCCCGGCCTTATGGCCAAACCGTCCCATCATCGGCGCGTCATATTCCGCAGACCAAACGATGTTCGGGCGGCCTGATATCCCATCCCCATCCGTGTCGTCCGGATCGGCCTTGGCCAGCAGGTCGGCGACCGGGATCGCCTCCAGCAATCCTAGGCCGATCATCTGCGGCGCCACGCGAGGGCTAAGCATGGCATCCGGGTGCAAAGGGCCATAGCCCAGATCGGCGGCTTGGTAGGTTGGGCTGCGCAGTGACGCAGTTTCGCCCTCTGAGAGGGTGATGGGAACCTCTTCATATGTGATATCCAGCCGGTATTCTGCCGGATGTCCCGCCATTGCGAAGTCCTGCATCTGACCGCCATAGGTAGGCTCAGGCAAGGTGGCGATGTGGTCCGCGATCTCGGCATAGCCGTCTTCCGCCGCGCCGGGGATGGAAACCCGCAGAAACATCGAAATCGCGGTGTCATCCGGCCCGTTCGGTGTATGCCCGCGCCCGTCCTTGATATGACAGCGCTGGCAAGAGCGTGCGTTGTAGAGCGGCCCCAAACCATCCGAGGCGAGCGTCGAGGATGGTGATGAAACCCAGATTTTCCTGAACAACCCGTTTCCGACTTTGAAGTCCAGCTCCTGTTCAAAGCTCAGATTGCGCGAAGGCTGGGAAAATGCGTCGGCATCATTGCGCACACGGACGGTCGCCGCCCCTCCGGGCAGGTCTTCAAAGCGTTGCGGAGCGAAAAAGTCCAGCGGTGGCGCAGTAACTTTGGAAATGCGATCCTGTTCTTCGGCGGTGCGAGGAATGACGTTCAGGTGCAGATCTTGCAGCTGGTTTGGCACTGCGGGGGTGGCGACAAGTGTGCAGAACGTCAGCACGATAACGGTGTACGCCTTTGCCCAATTCTGCGGTATTGAGCTATGCATAGATGGCTGTGCTGTGCCGCTCAGGCAGATCAGCTGGCGTTTCCAAAGCATCGATGTGACTTTCTTCATCAGCGATCAATTGTTTGATCAGCACCTTACAGATGGGTTCGATTGCGTTCGTCCGCCAATTGCATATCCGTCTATAAGGTTCTTGTGGTGATCTCATTTGGTCGCAGCGTAGGGTTCGAGATCAAGATCAACGACTTGGCGCGTAGCAGTGCCAACTTGACCAGAGACGCCTCCTTGCGTCTCTGGTCCCAGGGTTAGCTCATTGGAACACTGCATCCGGGTTATCCAGGCTGTCCGAACCTTCGAATTCGATATTCTCCAACTCAAGCGCGGTAACGATACGTTCGATCGTTTTAGTCTGGTCTATCAGGCCGTTCACACCCCCCATGATCAATGCTTCGCCACCGGCATTGCCGCGTTCCAACATCTGGTCATAGGCGAACCCGGCTTCGGCGGTGGATTTCATCACGCCCAGGGCAAGCATGGTATTCGCCAGTTTGGCTTTCATCTCGGTATCCAGCGCAGGGTCGGTTGCGATGACCAGATCGGACAATGACGCACCATTGACCGGGGTGCCATCAATCCGGGTGTAGCTGCCCAGATAGACGTTCTGGATGCCAACACCGTTGTAGTAGTGGTCGTTATGTGTGTTGTCGGCAAAACAGGAATGCTCTTCTTCCGGGTCGTTCAGCATTACGCCAAGACGCATCCGCTCACCTGCGGTTTCGCCATAAGACAGCGACCCCATGCCTGTCAGGATCGCACTGATACCCGCGTCTTCGTTCTGGGTCAGTGCAGCACGGGCTTCACCATCTTCGGCCCAT
The DNA here is from genome assembly GCF_056532675.1 of Ruegeria sp. I1. Classification (NCBI taxonomy): domain Bacteria; kingdom Pseudomonadati; phylum Pseudomonadota; class Alphaproteobacteria; order Rhodobacterales; family Roseobacteraceae; genus Ruegeria; species Ruegeria sp. I1. The sequence goes on from NZ_JBQFNM010000011.1 coordinate 48,112, forward strand.
TGTGCAGTTATCCATTCCAGATCGCTAACCAACAAGTCTGTTGCGGCGCTCAGATACTGGGCACGACGGTCGCAGTTTCCGTTGGTACATTCGTCCGCTTGTGCAAAGTCAGTCCAAGGGCGGTTGCCAGCGCCGCCGCCGTGGCCGTTCAGGTCCTGACCCCACAGCAAGAATTCGACCGCATGGTAGCCGGTTGCTACATTGGCTTCGATGCCATCAGCTTCGTGCAGGGTTTCTGCCAGCAGTTTAGGGGTGATTTCAGAGGCGTCAATCGCATTGCCAGACAGCTCAAAGCTGGGGTTGGCGATGACGTTCAGAGCGGCAAACTCATTCTCATCACTCGGGCCACCGTAGGACGCGTCAACATAGTCGATCAGACCTTCATCCAACGGCCAGGCGTTCACCTTGCCCTCCCAGTCATCGACGATGGCATTGCCGAAACGGTAAACCTCGCTTTGCTGATAAGGTACGCGCGCGGCAAGCCAGGCGGCACGGGCCGCATTCAGGGTGGCATCCGATGGCTCTGCGATCAGAGCGTTCACGGCCGCTTGCAGTGACTTGGCAGCGATCAGGCTATCGTCATACTTGGCTTCAGCAATATTCGCGTAGGTGTTCAGGACATCTGCTTTTGCAGGCGCATCGGCGGCCGATGCGGTGGTTGCGGCGCAGAAGGCTAGGGCGCTGGCAGCGGCAATAGACTTGGACATGTGGTTTGATCTTTCCTGTCAATAAAGGGCGGTGCGGGCTGAGTGGCCACACTGTTTTTTACACCCAAAAAGTTGAGTGAATGAGTCGGAAATGTCAACCTGAGTTTTATTGTCGGATATACGCTCACGTATGGGCAAACTGCCGCACATCCCCATATCTGGCGATACTTGCCGTAGCGACCTGCGTTGCGCACCTTGCGATTCGGGCTAAACTCGGCGTTGTGATTCTATTTTTGGTGGTACGTGGTTGATGATGCGCCTGTTTCTTTTCTTGTCTTTGTTGTCGACGGGCGTGATGGCCCATGCAACACAGCAAGACTACCAGCACAAACATGGCACTGGGCAGTTGAGCATGGTGTTCTCAGGGGCGGAATTCTCACTGTCACTAACCGTGCCCAGCGCGGATATTGTCGGGTTTGAAAGCCAAGCAGAGACAGATGAGGATCGCGCTAAGGTTGCGGTCGCGATTTCGGATTTATCTAAGCCATTGGAGTTATTTGTCCTTGCCGAAGATGCGGGCTGTTTTACCGCATCGGCCAATGTGGCGCTGACATCAGAGGGGATCGTTGATCAAACGCAGGTTGTTGAATCCAGCAATGAGCCGGATGAAGATGCCGAACATTCTGAGTTTCGAGCTGATTATGTAATCCAATGTCAGGACATCGCAGCGCTGACGACCATCGAGTTTGCCTATTTCAGCCGCTTTGAACGTGCTCAAAGCCTTGAGATCAGCATTGCCCTGCCCGATAGCTCGCATGAGTTTGAGGTAACGCGCGCGACTCCATTGATCGATTTGACCGGTCTTTAGAAACATTAATGGATATATGCTGGCCATTGTTCGCAATTGGTTATCGCTTGGGGTCTTTATCAGTCGCTCACAAATAAGTTTTTGCCCGGTAGAGTTTGGCTTTTCAGACCGTCGCGCGGTGTAGACTAGGGTTCTGACATGAAGGTGGTTATTCATCAGGGTTTTCACAAAACGGGAACCAGAACCTTTCAATCGATGCTTTTCAGAAACCGGGAGCTTCTGAAAAAACGCGTTAACATCCTTCTGCCGCGCGATCTGAAAGAGGCCGGGTTTTCGGCGCGTAGATACGCCGTTCTATCGCAAGACCGAGTACTCCAGGGCTTTCGCACGAAGCTGCGTGCGGCGCTTGAACCCTTTGTAGATCAGGAAGACAAACCCCTGCTGATCAGTAGCGAAGAATTCGCAGGCATGATCCCGGGGCGGAAGAATGTCTGGTCATACACAAAAACACATGTCCTTGCTCAGGTTCTCTTGGAAGAAGTGCAGCTGTTCGCCGGCGGCAAAGCCCGCGTGACCTTTTTCTACACAACCAGAAACCCGTCTGACTGGATCAAAAGTGTTTATTGGCAAAACATTCAATCCAACAGAATTCTGGAGCACCTTTCAGACTATACCCAACAGCTCAAACCTGCGTCCGATCTGGATGCAGTTGTGAGCAGGGTTGAACAGACGGTTTCTGCGCAAGCGCATGTCTTACGGATCAATGTCTCAGACACTGACGACCGATTCCTGGCACTTACAAAGGTGCTGTCCGTAGTAAATGTGCGGTCGGATGATCTGATTCCTGTCAAGAATGCGAATGTCCAACCCTCTGGGGCTGCTGCGTATTTCCTTGAGCTCAACCGGTCAGGTTTAGGCGATGAAGAGGTTCAGATCGAAAAACGGGCTTATCTGGATGGTTTGAAGGTACACAAGGTACGTAGATAGCAGTATAATCGCGCAACCGCGTAGGGATCTTTACTTCATCGATCGACCCTGTTGGGGAACTGGTAGCGGAGGTCCGTCTTGGACACAAACCCCACACATTAACACTCTGTAAAATATGGGTGCCGTGACCTTCAAGGGGTAAGCCGAAAGGTCAATTGTCGTAGCGGTGCCCTGACTGGCGAATTCGATCAAAAGAAATTGGCCTTCACCGGGGTGCTCTGCGTTGAAGGCTGTCGCTATTGCGGCAAGGGGAACGTCTTACATAGCCTCCAAGGTATGCTGGAGGCCATTTCGAATGTGATCTTCCAACAGCCTCTTCGCCGTGTCGGCGTCTCTGGCCAGCGCGGCATCGAACATGCCCTTGTGCTCCTTGACCGCTTCTTCACCTCGATAAGTCAACACGAGCATCTGATACCGCAGGTACTTGTCGTATATGATCGAGTGCAGAGACAGAAGGTTTTTGGAGTTGCAGGCCGCGATCATTGCTTGATGAAACTCCCAATCATATCGTTTCCAGGTTTCTTTCTCGGACTCATCGCCCTTGAGAAGCTGCTGTTCCATCAGGTGCAGTTTGTGGTGTGCGGCAACAAGGTTGCCTTCCCAGTCCGTGTCGCCGTTCGCAATGGACAACTCCAACGCGTGGCATTCCAACAGAACGCGCAGCTCTGATATCTCGGTTAGGTCATCTCGTGAAACCGGCGTGACCAGGAAACCTCGTTGCTCGGGAGCTTCGACAAATCCGTCACTAGCGAGCCTGTTCAGCGTTTCACGAAGTGTCGAAAGGCTTGCTGAGTAGCGTTCCTTCAAGGCGTCCAGCTTCAGTTTGGAGCCGGGCTGCAGTTCCCCGAAGATGATGTCCCGCTTGATGCGCTGATAGGTGCTTGCACCTATCGTAGACGGCTGTTTCACCATGCGTTTCACCCGATATTATCAGTTTCCTCGTTCAATTAGCATTTTTCAGAGACATCAGCAATCCAAACCGATGTATGGTAAAAATAAAAATATCATACATTATTGCGGAATCGCGAAAACCCCAATACGGTCGTGGCCAAGTTGGGCAAAGCAGCCCGATCGCAATCATCGGTTTCGGGATTTTCCTGACCCTCCGGAAGGAAGCAAAGTGTCTAAGAACTTTCGCATTGCCATTGTCGGCATTGGCCTTGTTGGACGCCGCCACGCAGACGCTATCCGAGCGTTGCGCCATGTTGATCTCGTCGCGGTGGTCGACCCCAGCGATGAAGGCCGTGCTTACGCCGTTGAGCATGGGGTCGCATGTTACGAAACCGTCGAGGAAATGTTAGCAAATCAGACGCCAGACGGAGCTGTTCTGGCGACTCCGACCACGCTTCATGTCGAGCAAGGTCTCACGTGTGTTCGACATGGTTGTCCCGTTCTCGTCGAAAAGCCGATCGCCGTGGAAGCCACCGCTGCACTTGAGCTTGTTCAAGCAGCGGAGAAGGCCAATGTGCCACTGATGGTCGGACATCATCGTCGGCACAATCCTCTGATCCGGTCGGCTAAGGAAGCCATTGTCGATGGGAAGATTGGAGATGTGCGCGCTGTCCATGCGAATTGCTGGTTCTATAAGCCAGACGAGTATTTTGATGCTGCGCCCTGGAGAAAGAATCCCGGTGCAGGGCCCATCTCAGTCAATCTTGTCCACGATGTGGATTTGCTGCGGTACCTGGCCGGAGAAGTCGTGACCGTTCAGGCTCAGTCGGCTTCATCGCAGCGGGGTTACGACAACGAAGATGTCGCCGGCGCGCTGTTGACGTTTGAAAGTGGGGCGATCGGGACCATAAGTGTGTCCGATAGCATCGTTGCTCCATGGAGCTGGGAGATGACGTCTCAGGAATATCCAATCTATCCGTCGACCACTGAGAGTAGCTACATGATAGGTGGCTCTCATGGTTCGTTGTCCGTTCCCGATCTTCGATTGTGGAGTTACCAGGGTGAGCAAAGGGACTGGTGGACGCCAATCTCATCAACCGCGCTGAAGAAGGGTGCGTCTGACCCTCTGGTCAATCAGCTCAGGCACTTTGTTGAAGTAGCTCGGCACGAAGCAGTGCCGATTGTGTCTGGATGGGAAGGGTTCAGAACGCTTCAAGTTATTGAAGCTATTCAGAATTCTTGCAGAACTGGCGAGACTGTCAGGATAAGAAACCTTCAGGAAACGCAGCAACAGAGATTGCAGGTAATGAAAAATATCTGATATTTTGTAAAAAATCTTGCAAAATGTCCAAAATAGGTCAAAACTCAGAATCGGAAAAAAGCATCATGATGTCTCAGGGAGGAGCAAAGTGATTACCAAACTTACCCGCCGGGCTGCTGTATCAGCCCTGGTTGCAACCGGTGTTCTGTTCAGCGCAACAAGTGGTGCGCTTGCAGACGACAAAGTGCAACTTCGCCTCGCAACGTCCGGGTCGGAGACCGACCAACGTTCGGTCGCCATGGCCGAGGTTTTCGCACCCATGGTCGCTGATTTCGCAAGCTACGAGCCCAGCTATAACGGAACCATCTTCGCCCAAGGCACCGAATTGGACGCCATCAGCCGGGGCAACCTGGAAATGTCGATCACCTCGGCGCAGGAGCTGGCACAGTTCTTCCCCGAGTTTTCGATATTTACCGCAGGCTATGTCCACCAGGACGCCGCGCATCAGGTGGCTGTCTTCAACGATCCCTTGATGGATGCCTTCAAGCAAAAGGCCGAGGAAGAACTGGGCGTCAAACTGCTGTCGGTCATGTACCTGGGCCGTCGTCAGGTGAACCTGCGCCAGCCCAAGGATGAACTGACCGTCAGCACTCCAGCTGATCTGGAGGGTGTGAATCTGCGGATGCCGGGCACAGATGCGTGGCAGTTCCTTGGCAAAGCGCTGGGTGCCGCCCCGACACCAATGGCATTCTCAGAGGTTTACACAGCTCTGTCGACCGGCGCCGTAGATGGTCAGGACAACCCGCTGCCGACCGTGGTGGATGCCAAGTTCTACGAAGTGACCAATCAGATCATCCTAACATCGCACTTGGTCGACTTGAACTATATCGCAATCGGCAAAGAGGTTTGGGACGGGCTGACACCGGAACAGCAGGCCAAGGTCCAGGAAGCTGCGGATGCTGCAGCTGAATCCGGCCGCCAGAAGCAGCTTCAGAAAGAAGAGGACCTTGTCAGCTTCCTGAAAGAGCAGGGGATGGAGATCTACGAACCCGATCTCGCAGCGTTCCGTGATCAGGTACAGTCCATGTATCTGGACAGCGAGTTTGCAGGTTCATGGCCCGAAGGCGTTCTGGATCAGATCAACGCTCTGGGCAACTGAGCCCAGTAAGACAAGGGAGGGAGAACCATAATGAAAGCCTTTATCAAAGGGTTCTCCCGACTGACCGAGGCGATTGCCGGCGGGATGCTGGCGGCAATCTTCCTGATCTTCCTTCTACAAATTCTTCTGCGGTACTTCTTTACCCCCGCTGGATGGACGCTTGAACTGATCGGCATTTTGTGGGTCTGGGTGATCTTTTTTAGCTGCGCCTTCATCGTGCGCGAGCGGGATCACGTGAAGTTTGACATCATTTACCTGTCGGTACCCCGACGTGTCCGTCAGGTCTTTGCGATGCTCGCAGCCGCCGCCATCGTCATTGGGATGCTCTACAGTTTCCTGCCGACGTGGGATTACATCGATTGGATGAAAATCCGCAAGACTGCGACCGTGCGAAACCCCTTCTCGGGCGAGAAGGTACCGCTGCGCACGGTGTTTTCGATCTACGCGGTGTTCATGCTGGTCGTAGCCGCGCGCTATGGATGGCTGTTCTTTGACATCATGCGCAACGGCCCACCTAAAACTGAACTTGAAATGGTCGTGGGATTTAACGTGGTCGACGATCATCCCCGCGTTGACGTGGAAGACGACGAGGACGCAAGCAAATGAGTTTCGAACTTCTTTCTTGCCTGCTCACACTCTTTGTACTGGCAGGCATCGGGACACCTATCGGCTATTCCATCCTACTGGCCTCGTTGATGTATCTGGGCGTGGCCGGACTGGACGTCGCGCTTGCGGGCGAGAAGATCCTGCAAGGCTTCTACAAAAGCACGATCTTGCTTGCCGTGCCTTTGTTCATCGTCGCCGCCAATATCATGAATGCGGGGTCGATCACGGACCGCTTGCTGAACTTCTGCGTCGCTGCGGTCGGGCGATTCAAGGGCGGCCTTGGGCACGTCAACGTGGTAGCGTCTCTGATCTTTTCGGGTATGTCCGGGTCGGCTGTCGCGGATGCTGCGGGGATCGGCAAAATCATCATCGAAATGATGACCAAGGATGGCCGCTACAGCCGAGGTTACGCAGCCGCAATCACGGCAGCGTCGGCGACGATTGGCCCGATCATTCCGCCCTCGATCCCGATGGTCCTTTATGCGCTGGTGTCGAAAGCCTCTATCGGGTCGCTGTTCCTGGCAGGGATTCTGCCGGGCCTGATCATGGGCGTCGTCCTCATGGCGATGAACTACTATCTTGCCGGCAAGCGGAACTTTGCACTGGAAGAACCTGTTCCGCTGCGCGAATTGCCAGCTAAAACCGCAAACGCGTTTCCGGCACTACTGATGCCCGCAATCCTGCTGTACGGTATATATGGCGGCGTCACCACTCCGACCGAAGCTGCCGCCGTGGCTGCATTCTACGCCCTGCTGTTGGCAGCGTTGTTCTACCGTGCGCTGACCTTCCGTGGCCTTTATCAAGTGTTCGTCGACAGCGCGCGTTCTTCCGCAGCGGTCGGGGTGGTTATTGGTGGTGCGTTTATCCTGAACTTCATCGTTATTCAGGAGCAAATCCCTCAGTCGATCTCGGCACTGCTGGAGGGTTCGGATGTCAGCCCGATTGTGTTCCTGATCCTCGTCAACCTGCTGATCCTTGCGTTGGGATGCGTGTTAGACGCAACAACGATCATCCTCGTGATTGTGCCCCTGTTCATTCCAACCTGCGAAGCGCTTGGGATTGATCTGGTGCATTTCGGGGTGTTGGTCGTAGTGAACTCGATGATCGGTCTGATCACGCCGCCCTATGGCATTCTACTCTTTGTGATCAACGCTGTGACGGACATTCCGCTGCGTGAAATCATCTCGGAGATTTGGGCCTTCCTTGCGGTTCTCATCTTCGCCTTGGTGATCATGATGCTGATGCCGGATCTGGTCCTGTGGTTGCCGCGTATGTTTGGATATCAGGGATAATGTGCCTGTCGGTTTCGACAACGTCGATCCCCGGTGATCTGGCTGTAAAGCTGAGTGCTATCGCTGACGCGGGATTCGGGGGTGTCGAATTACACGAACCGGATTTGACCGCTTTTGACGGGCCGCCATCGCAAATTCGGAAAATTGCATCAGATCTCGGCCTGAAGATTTGCCTGTTACAACCCTTCCATAACCTTGAAGGTCAGGCCGGCGCCGGACGGGAGCGCGCCTTTGATCGGCTTAAGCGCAAACTCGATCTGATGAGCGAGTTGGGTACGGATCTGCTGCTTATTGGGTCCGCATTCGAGGTCGATGCCGCTGCGACCGGAGAACAGGTAATCGCAGATCTTGGCGAGGCGGCCCAAATCGCTAAAGAAATGGGGATGCGTCTGGCCTATATGGGCTTGCCATGGTCGGATCTTATTCACTCGGATGAACAGGCGTTAGGCGTCGTTGATGCTGTCGACAGCCCTCATCTGGGGTTGGCTTTGAATTCTTTCTTCTCGCTTGCCGACGGGTCCAAACCAGCCCGCCTTCGGGACATCCCCGGAGAGCGGCTGTTCCATGTACAACTGTCCGACGCCCCCCGGCTTGAGATGGATATTCGCAGGCTCAAACGGCACTTCGGGCTTTTGCCAGGGCTTGGGTCGCTGAACCTTGCGGGCTTTGTGCGGGTGTTGTCCCGTGCTGGGTACAAGGGGCCTTGGTCCATTGCGCGCGTCAACGAAGCAGCGCCGCAACCCGGTGGTCAAACGCTGGCGCGTGACTGTTACAGATCGCTGGTGAACCTCCTGGATGAGGTATCCCGGACCGAGCCGGGAACCGACTTCGGCATCCCGGACCTGCCGGAACGCGTTTATGCGTCAGGCTTTGAGTTCGTCGAGTTTACAGCTGATGAGGTAAGCGGCGCTCAACTGGCAGATATGCTGTCAGCAATGTGTTTTCGAATGGAGCGAAAGCATGTGAGCAAGTCCGTCGAGCTGTGGCGGCAGGGCGCGATAAACATCGTTGTGAATACCGAAAAGGAAGGTTTTGCCCATTCGGCGTTCCTGGGTCACGGCCCCTGCGTTTGTGACATGGGGTTGCGTGTCAAAGATGCGGATCAGACGGTTCAGCGGGCGACCGCGTTGGGCGCGCCGAATTTCTCACAGCCGGTGGGGACCGGAGAGCTGGATATCCCGGCCATTCGGGGTGTCGGTGGAAATGTCGTGCATTTCATCGATGAGAAATCCGACCTGCATCGGGTCTGGGATATCGAGTTCGAGCCGGTTGCGAAAACCAAGGCGACCCAGCCTGCCGGTCTGCGCCGTATCGACCATCTGGCCCAGACGATGCGTCATGATGAGATGCAAAGCTGGCTGCTCTACTACATTTCGACTTTTGAGATGGCGAAGTCGCCAATCGTGAACGTCGCCGACCCGTCCGGCGTCGTGCAAAGCCAAGCCATTGAAAGCCCCGAGGGCGAAGTGCGCCTGAACCTGAACGGGGCCGTTGGGCGCCGAACTCTGGCGGCGTCATTCCTTGAAGATGGCTTTGGGGCCGGTGTTCAGCACATTGCCTTCCAGTCGGATGATATTTTTGAAACCTCAGCCCAGTTGCTCAAGTCCGGCTTTCCCAGCCTGTCCATCCCTGAAAACTACTACGCCGATCTGCAAGCGACATTCGGGCTGGATGACGATTTGGTTGCCTATCTGCGCCGAGGCAACATTCTCTACGACCGGGCGGCGGGTGCCGAGTATTTTCAGATCTACAGCCGCCCGATCTTTAACGGCTTCTTTTTTGAAATTGTTGAACGCCGTATGGGCTATGCCGGTTATGGCGCGCGTAACGCGCCCATTCGCCTCGCCGCGCAAAGCAAAACCCAGACACTCAAAGAGGTGCAGGCTCAATGACCGTTCTGGATGAAAACATGACGATGGATGAGCGCGCCGTTCGCCAATGGTGGCGTACCTCCATCATCGACATGAAGCCTGGTCAGATCGCTTTTCGTGGCAACGCCATAGAGGACCTGATCGGGAACGTTTCACTCCCGCAGATGATCTGGCTGATGGTGCGGGGCGATCTGCCCAGCGACGCTCAAGCGCGCCTGTTCGAGGCAGCTTTGGTCGCAGGCGTGGATCATGGTCCGCAGGCTCCCTCGATCGCGGCGGCGCGTATGGCCGCCACCTGCGGGGTAGGTCTCAACAATGCGATGGCGACTGCGGTGAACATGCTGGGCGACGTGCACGGCGGGGCAGGCGAGCAGTGTGCAGAGCTGTACTATGATATCGCAGTCCGCATGGATGCAGGAGCTTCGCTGAATGACGTTGTTCGGGATGGCTTGGACAGTTGGCGCGAGACCTACGGCAAGATCGTATCGGGCTTTGGTCACAGGTTTCACAAGCCCGTCGATCCACGCGCACCACGATTGATGCAACTTGTTCGAGATGCGGCGGCAGAAGGCACAGTTTCTGGCCGGTTTGCCGATATCGGAGAAGAGGTTCAGGCCGAACTCGGTCGTCAACGCGGCGGTCGGCCAATTGCCATGAATATCGACGGCGCGACAGCGGTGATCTTCTGCGAGCTTGGCTTTCCTGCGCCCTTGTCGCGGGGGCTGTTCTGCCTGTCCCGCTCGGTTGGAATACTTGCACACGCTTGGGAGCAGATGAACCAGGGCGGTCGCAACAAAGGGCCAATGCCCCCGAATTATTTACCCCTCTACGAAGACAGGAATGATGACACGTGAGACATCGAAATCCTTCCGGGTCGGCCTTATCGGCTGTGGTCGTATCAGCGATATCTATCTAAAAACACTATCCAAATTTTTGTGCGTCGAGGTCGTGGCTTGTGCAAGCCTTGATCCTTCGGAAAGCCGCGCCAAAGCGGATCAATACGGTGTCGCCAAGGCCTGCACTCCAGATGAAGTGTTTGACGATCCGACGATTGACTGCGTTCTGAATCTGACAATTCCGGCGGCGCATGCGGAAATCAGTTTGCGCGCGTTGGAGGCGGGCAAGCACGTCTATTCCGAGAAGCCGTTGGTTATGAATCGAGTGGATGGCAAGGCGATCCTGCACATGGCCTCTGAAAAGGGGTTGCTGGTCGGTTGCGCGCCCGACACATTTCTGGGCGGTCGCTGGCAGACCGTTCGGCGCTTGATCGACGAGGGTGCCATTGGCAAACCGACAGGGGTTTTTGCCCATGTCGGTACCCACGGGACAGAACGCCACCATCCCAACCCGGATTTCTACTACAAGGCGGGTGGTGGGCCCTTGCTGGACCTTGGGCCATACTACCTGACCGCCATGATTTTCTGTCTTGGTCCCGTAGACCGGGTCGCCGGAATGGCTCGGCGCACGTTCGGCAATAGGATGATTGAAAACGGCCCTCGCAACGGTGAATGGATGGATGTCGAGGTCGATACACATTCCCTGAGTCTGTTGCAGTTTTCGTCCGGCGCCATCGGGTCAATGACCATGAGCTTCGACGTCTGGGACAGCGAAACGCCCCGGTTCGAGATCTATGGCGAAGACGGAACCATCTGCATCCCAGACCCAGACCCGGTTCATGGGGCCAATATCTTTCAGGGGGATGTCTGGCTGAAAACGCGGGACACCTCGCGCTGGTCTCATCAGCCTCGCCCAGCCGGTCGCGAAGACTGGCAAGTGGTCGAGAACAAACATGGATTTAATGAAGACAGCCGCGGACTCGGCCTTTTGGATCTGGCTCTGGCGGCGCAAGAAGGACGCCAACCCCGTGCAAGTGGAGCGCTTGCCTACCACGTTTTCGAGGTCATGGACGCGATTGAACGAGCGCCGAAATTCGGCGCCTATCAGACAATAGAAAGCCGGTGCGAAGCGCCGACACCTCTGCCGGTCGATTTCCTGAATGATGAGAAGAAGGAGCTGGTCCATGCCTATTGAGACTCTTGACTTTGCCCAGCCATTTTTTCGCGTCCAGCACATTATTGATGAAGACAGAATATCTGTCGAGGGTCGCGCCATTGTTCTGAACCTCGGGGGGAGGGGCCTCTCGGTCGAGGATCAGACCGTTGCGCCGCTTTCGTCTGTGATCGTGCAAGACAGCGTGCTAAATGGCGTGGAACGCGCAGTCATTGTCTATGGTTTCGACGCCTATGCCGATGACAACGAGCTGTTCGCATGGGTGAAAGATACATGGCCATCTGCTTTCGACGTCCGTCAAGAGGAGCGTCTGCGTGGTGTCAGCCATTACATGTCACCCAAGGTCTTTGTGGGTAACGTTGGACTGACCATGTACCACTCGGGTTCGGTTCCGCTGAATGTCGGATTGCACAAGGATCATCCGTTCTGCCCGGTACCGGGGTTTCGCGAAGTGCATACGCAAATCGTAGGCTTTGGCAAAATGCAGCAATGCCGCGAACGGGATGTTGAAACCCTTTACCTCGAAGAATTCATGGCCCCCGGCACGACCCACAAGCCGATGTATGACGACGAAGGCAACTATCCCTGGCATCAATACGAGACGATTACCCCCAGCATCTTCATGGCGGTGGAAATGCTGCCGGAAGGCGTACGGGTCCCGGAAATGGAGGTTCAGAATGGCTGAGAGACTTTTACCCGAAGACCTGAACTTTGACGGCCCATTCCCCCGGTTGTCTCGCCGTTTGCGGCTGGGCGTTGTTGGCGGTGGACGGATCTCTGTCACGCAAGCGATGGCAGCGCGGATGAGCGACCGATGGGATGTCGCCGCAGGCGCGCTCAGTTCAGATGCCGAGCGCAGCAAGGCGCGCGGGGCCGAGTGGTTCCTGCCGGCCGACCGGTGCTACGCGTCGTTCGAGGAGATGGCACAGGCCGAGGCGGCACGCCCGGATGGCGTAGATGCTGTCATGATCACTACCCCGAACCACGTTCATTTTGAAGCGGCCAAAGCGTTTCTGGAGGTGGGCATTGACGTGCTGTGCGACAAGCCCCTGACCAACGAAGTCGCCGAGGCCGAGGGGCTTGAGGAGATTACCGCGCGCACGGGACACATCTTTGCTGTCGGCTATGCGATGTCGTGTTTTCCAGTAATCCGTCAGGCCAAACAAATCGTGGCTGAAGGCGGCATCGGTAAAACCAACCAAATCCACGTCGAGTTCATGCAAGACTGGATGACGCCCGAAGATGTGGCCGATGCGCCTCATGTAAAGTGGCGGCTGGACCCAAAGATTTCTGGTCCGACCAGCTGTGTCGGCGATATCGGCACCCATGCCGCGCATCTGGCCAGTTTTGTCTCAGGCCTGCCCTTGACCGACCTACGGGCCGAGTTTCATGTCTGCGGCGCTCCAAAGCCTATGGAAGACACGGTGTTCATGTTCACTCGTTACCAAAATGAGGTTCCGGGCACTCTCATGGCAACGCGTCTTGCTCCGGGAAATAGAGGCGGTTTGCGGTTGCGCATATTCGGGAGCGAAGGAGGTCTGGAATGGGACTTGGAGAATTCGGAACAGTTGAAGTTCAATCGATTTGGTGAGCCGGATCGTATCATCAGCCGAGGTCACGGGCATGGCATCGGCCCCGGCGCAGAACGTCTGATCCGTACCGCGCGCGGCTTCCCTGAAGGGATTATCGAAGCCTGGGCCAACCTCTATACGGAATTTGCCATGGCCGTAGCCGCGCGTCGGGATGGCGTTACTGTTCCGGCCGATTGGCTGACCTATCCCAGTGTCGAACAAGGCGCAGACGGTGTCCGATTCATTGATGCCTCTGTGCGCTCTCACCAGTCTGGAGGGGACTGGGTCACTCTCTAAGGCACTGCCAACACGAATGTAAAACACGCCCGGGCGTTTTCATTTCCTACTCAGTATTAAAAGTTGATATTTTAAAAAATATCAGATATTTTTTGTAACGTGTGATGAAACTGAGATTCGCAGGCACGTGGAGCTGTCGTTCATGGTGAAACCCGAAGAGGCTGGCGCAAGTCCCTCTCTCTATTCCTTGGCGCATCTGACGCTGATTGGCTGCACACCGCCCGAGCTGGTCTATATCGCCGCCCGCGCCGGTTACGATGCCGTCAGCCCCCGATTCATTCCGATGCATGTGCCCGGTGAATTCACTCAATCTCCAATCGACAAGGCACAGGTGCATGCCACCAAAACTGCTCTCTCTACCACTGGCTTGAAAGTCCTCGATGTCGAACTTGCGCGCATCACGGAAGATGTCGATCCCCGCAGTTTTGAGCCTTCTCTTGAGATCGGTGGGGAATTAGGCGCTAAACGCATGATCATGAGCGCGTGGACCACTACCCGCGATGATCGTGACTTCCTGATCGACGTCTATTCTGAAACCTGCGAACTGGCGGCGCCCTACGGGCTAACAGTGGACTTGGAATTCCCAAGCTTCTCTCGCTTGCGCACGCTGGATGAGGCCCTGGATATTGTCCGCGCCTCTGATCAACCGAATGGCGGTATTCTGGTCGATACGCTTTATCTGCATCTCAGCCGCGTGGATTTGGGAGAGCTTCTGCACGTCCCCTCGGAGTTGTTTCACTTCCTGCATATCTCCGATTGCCTACCCGGGATCGCCGATACGCGAGAGGGCATGATCCAACTGGCCCGCGATGCGCGGCTCTATCCCGGCGAAGGCTGGATTGACTTCACCGGCATCATCGAACGGATGCCGCCCGTCGACTATTCCATCGAACTGCCCAACCAAAGCCGCGTTGCAGAGTTGGGATATGAAGAACACGCGCGTCGCTGTCTCAGCCACGCCAAGCGAACATTCGGCGAGGCGCGGTCACAGCGTCGTGTGCCCGATGCTGCAATTCTAAAACACCAAGAGGATCATCATGGGCAAAGAGCTCACTGAAAACGACCGACAACTCGCGGCCGATATGCTGGCACGCGCCCGCGCTGCCATGGTCGAGATCGAGGATTGGGACCAGGACAGGTTGGACCGCCTGTCTCAGGCCATTGCGTGGTATGCGGGGAACGAGAAAACCTTTACCCGTCTGGCCCAGCAGGGCGTGGACGAAAGCGGTATCGGAGATCGCGAAGGGCGCCCTGCGAAGCGCTTCAAGATTCACATGGTGCTGCGAGATGTCTTGCGCACACCCTCGACCGGCATCGTCGAGGTTGATGAGGAAAAAGGTCTGGTGAAATATGCCAAACCTGCTGGCGTCATCGCATCCCTGATCCCAATGACTAACCCAGCGATGACACCACCGGTGACCGGCGTTTCCGCCGCCAACGCCCGGAATGCCGTCATCTTCAGCCCGCACCCGCGAACCGCTCATACGACCTTCGAAATGGTCGAGGTTATGCGTGCAGCTTGTCGTGCTGCCGGTGCCCCCGAGGACTTGTTTCAATCCATTCGCAAACCCTCGATCCCATTGACGCAACATCTGATGGAGATCTGTGACTTGACTTTGGCGACGGGCGGCAAACCCATGGTCAAAGCGGCGTACAGTTCAGGGCGTCCAGCCTATGGTGTCGGCGCAGGCAATTCATCCATTGTAATTGATGAGACTGCCGATCTGGATATCGCCGCGCAGAATACCCGTATTTCAAAGACCTCTGACTTTGGGTCGGGCTGCTCGGCCGACGGCAACATCATCATCCAGCGCTCAGTTTACGACGATATGGTCAAGGCGCTTCAAGCCGAGGGAGGCTACCTTTGTTCGGACGAAGAGAAGGCCATGCTCGAAGCGGCCATGTGGGATGAAAAGGGAAACCGTACGTTTCCGACCATCGCCTGTCCGCCGCAGCAAACGGCCAAAGTCGCCGGTTTTAGCATCCCCGAAGATCGCAAATTCCTGATGGTCGAAAATCAGGGGCAAATCGGGCCAGAGCACAAGTTTTCCAAGGAAAAACTGACCACGCTGATGGCGCTTTATCACTTCAACACGTTTGATGACGCGCTGGAAACGGTCAGCCAGATCTACAACACCGGGGGCAAGGGCCATTCCTGCGGCATCTACAGCCACAATGACGATCATATCGACCGGTTGGCGCGTCTGGCTCCGGTCAGCCGGATGATGGTTCGGCAGCCTCAATCCAAGGCCAATGCGGGTGCTTGGACCAATGGTATGCCTATGACCAGCAGTCTGGGTTGCGGCATCTGGGGCGGCAACATCACCAACGAAAACGTCACGATGAAACACATGATGAACTACACTTGGGTCAGCCGTCCCATCCCCGAGGATCGCCCCTCGGAGCCGGACTTGTTCGGTGAGTTCTACGGACAGGAGGTCGCGTGATGGACGCAAGCAAACTGGACGGTAAAACCGTCGCCGAACACATCGTTGATTTCCTTGAGCGTCGTGAGGTCAAACATGTGTTCGGCCTGTGCGGGCACACGAACATCGCGGTTCTGGCTGCGCTGGCGGAAAGTCCCATCGATTTCGTTACAGTACGACATGAACAAATCGCCAGCCACGCGGCGGATGCTTATGCCCGCGTGACGGGCAAGGCCTCGGTGGTGCTGTCCCACCTCTCCCCGGGACTGACCAATTGCGCCACCGGGGTCGCCAACGCGGCCTTGGACTGTATCCCTATGGTCGTGATCGCGGGCGATATTCCTTCGCACTACTACGGCAAACATCCACATCAGGAAGTGAACCTGCACGCAGACGCTGCCCAGTGGGAGATTTATCGGCCCTTTGTCAAACGTGCATGGCGCGTAGATCGGGCGGACCTGATGGCCGAGATTCTGGAAAAGGCGTTTCATCTCGCTGAAAGCGGCCAGCCCGGGCCGGTACTAGTCAATGTCCCCATGGATATCTTTTCAGAGGTGATTTCCTCAGACAGTTTCGACCGTATCCGCGACAACACGCGCGCGCTCAAGAAACCATCGATTGACGACGAGACAGCGCGAGAGATTGTCGAAGCGTTGGCTAAAGCCGAAAACCCGGTCGCCTATGTCGGCGGCGGTATCCTTCTGGCGCAGGCCAGCGAGGAGCTGCGCGAGTTTGTCGAACATATGGGTCTGCCCGTCGCGCATTCCCTGATGGGCAAGGGCGCATTGCGGGACGACCATCCGCTTGTGCTGGGCATGACCGGGTTTTGGGGCACCGAACTGGTGAACCAGTCCTGCCTGAATGCCGATTACATCTTTGCCGTGGGCACCCGGTTCAAAGAGGCCGATTGTTCCAGCTGGTATCCCGGCTATACGTTCAACATTCCCGGCTCAAAGGTCATTCATATCGACATCGAACCACAGGAAATCGGTCGGAACTATCCCACCGAGATCGGCGTCGTTGCTGACGCCAAGGCCGCTTTGCGCGTCCTCAACCGGGTTGCCCGCGAGATGTATCCGGACGGCTTCAAGCGCCCCGTGCTGGAGCAGAAGATCGCTGGTTTCCGGACGGACTTCAAAGCGCGCAACGCGGAAATGGCGACCTCATCGGCCTTTCCAATGATGCCCGAGCGTATTCTGGCAGATACCCGCAAGGCACTGCCCGAGGATGCCATCATCACCACGGACGTCGGATGGAACAAGAACGGGGTAGGACAACAGTTCGATATTCTGACACCGGGTTCTATCCTGACCCCGGGCGGGTTCGCGACGATGGGTTTCGGCCCTCCGGGCGCGATCGGCGCGAAACTGGCGGCACCTGATCGCGTTGTAATCAGTCTGGTCGGTGATGGTGGCTTCGGTCAAAACCCATCGATGCTCGCAACGGCCGTCGAGCTTGATCTGGGCATTATCTGGCTGGTCATGAACAACAACGCCTTCGGAACGATCGCCGGCCTTCAAAAAGCGCATTACGGTTTGACCTATGGAACCATGTTCCCCGGATCAGCCGCCGCACCCGCAAACGGACCGGGCTATGCCGACATAGCGCGAGCCTATGGCGCGGAAGGGCACAGACTCAGCGCTGCTGACGAGTTGTTGCCCGCACTGGAAGCGGCAATCGCCAGTGGCAAACCAACCGTGCTCGATGTGCCAATGATCAACAACCCGACACCAACAACCGGGCATTGGAATATTCTCGACATCTATTCGCCAGACAGGGATGTTTCGCACGTCGCGACCTGACGATACTGAGCGCGGTAAGCCGCGCCAGTTTTTTCTTTCAATAGGCCCAAGTCAGCCAACCCTTCTGAGAGCGGGCAGTGCCTCAAGAGGATCTAACTGGGTTTACAGCCCTAACAGCTCTCGATCTGAGTCGCGTGAGATACGTTCGTGCAGAAGCTTGAGCAACCGATCAGCTTTGTCTCTCTCAATTTCCTCGAGAAGCTTCAAAACAGCAGCGCCATAGATAATCTTTTTGCGCGTTTCATCGCGTCGTCGTTGTTTGCTCGCCCGGGCTTGAAGGTCCCTGAGTCTCGCGCGCGCCTGTTCGATTTGTTGATCCAGGTCCGCCAATTCGCCCTCCCTTTTCAGTGGTCGGACAAGAAATGCGGCTTGGATCCCGGCTTCGCTACCCGGGCGGGAAAATGTGGCTTCGCCAGGCCGCCTCGTGAGCGGCCGTCCGCATGCCTGCTGGGCAATGCGCACAGTTACGCAAACTTGGGGTTTGCCTGCGCGCCTGCCGCGGGCTTTTTTGTGCGGAGATCGGGTTGGGGCCCGATGTCCTTTACATGATACACCCCGCCAGCAGACTCGAAGTCATCCTACATTCTCGTGCTGACGGCCGCTCCGCCGTCAAATCCGCCACATACACCGCACGCACCACCTTCCGGGATGCGCGGGTTGGACGACGGTTTTCGCCGGGCAGAAAGGGTGGCCTCCTGTCGCATGAATTGATCAACTGGACAGGAAGTGCCGAGGAGTTCTGGAACGCAGCCGAGCGTTCTGAACGCCGAAGGAATGCAAGAGTCATCCGCGAACTGCGCCCCTCCCTGCCACGCGAGCTACCGCTTCTCGAGCAGGTCGGGCTTGTCCGCGGCTTCTGCCTCTGGCTTCGCGATGAACACGGCGTTGCCGTTCAAGCCGACGTTCACGCGCCGCGTTTCCTGTGTCCTGAGGAAGAGAAACGGCACAATGCGGGCAAACTCGAACTGACGCGGGAAGACTACGAGCAGAGGCTCTTCGATCCATCGAAGACCAACCTGAATTTCCACGCTCACATCCTGATGACGACGCGGAAGGTTGATAGGATCACGGGTGGTTTTGGAGAGAAAACGCGTGTTCTTGACGACAGAACCTCAGGCCCCGGAGAAATCAAGCGTATCCGCGGAGAATGGGAAAAGCGGACCAACGCGGCCCTGCGCAAGATTGGCTCTCCAGCGCGGGTTGATCTTCGTTCGTATGCCGAGATGGCCAAGACAGGCGATGCACCGCAAGGCCTAGCAAGACAAGATCATGTCGGGCCACGCAGATCCGCCAGGTCGCGCCGCAGATTGCAAGAAAGCGGAAGCGACGACACCGTTGCCGGAGTACGGCGCCAGGCTGTCCAAGAACACAATTCAACACTCTGGCACTCCTGGTTGCAGCTGCGCGCCCTGGAGCGTCAGAGAGACGACCTCGAAGCGGAGCGTATCGCGCAGGAGAGAGAGGCTGCCCGCAAGAAAACGGCCAGCGATGAGAAACGTCGAATGCTGAAGGCGAGATCCGATCGCGAAGTGAAAGCTGCGCTGGAAGCTTCGTCGCAAATAGAATGTCTAAGAACTGAGACAGCATACCAGAAAGCGGTTCGATGGGCGACAGAAGGCATAAACGTCGTGCCATTAGACATCCTCGATGAGGAATTCTCCTCTGATGTCGACCTTGAGGCGTATCACCTACCTCAGCTCCAGCAGAATGATCGGTTTTCCAACATACGGCGTGTAAGAACACGCAAGCCGCGTCAGCGTACAAGATGACACCGAATCCCGTTTTTGCAGGGCACAATACTGGATGCGATCGATATTGTTTGGACTCGAGCCGTTGATCGGTTGACGAGCATGGGACGTCACCCGGGCCTTGCCTTTCTTTGCTTGGATTTTTCTGTGCCTACAACCGTAGAGCCAATTCCCGCGGATGAAGCACACCGATCCGCGCGACTTTGCCCCGCATTCAGATGACACCCACACCGTTTCGCCAAAGGAGTATGTTCAGCTTCTCCATCCCGTCGGTGCGGTTGGTAAGCCTGCCGTTCTGATCAAGAATTCCGGGGAGGCCAGCCAACAATTCACCCGCTCTCCGGATGGGATTGTAGCGTGCCTTCATGCGCTGCTGGATCGCACATCGTTCATCTCGTTGAACCGGTTCAATGGTCGACGCAGGAACTCCAGCCTGGCAAGTCTGAATACGCTCTATGTCGATTTGGACTTTCACAACGATCCCGGCTGGCGCGCTGAGGGTGAAGAGAACGTTCAGGCAGCCGTCGCAGACCATCTTCTGATGCGTAGTGTCTCTGAGCCATCATTCTATTTGCGGACGGGACGAGGACTGGCGGCAATCTGGTTGATCCATTCGATGCCACCTGCTGCACTATCCCGCTGGCAGGCGGCAATCCGGGCATTGATGGATCTGCTTGCTCCCTTTGGTTCGGATCGTACTTGCAACGACCCAGCTCGCGTCTTTCGCATTCCTGGCACTCGAAACGAGAAATCGGGCCGGGTCGTTCGGGTGTCTGGTGGGAATTGCCAACGCCAGGATTTTGATGTCCTTGCTGATCAGATTTTTGCCGCCGTCGGGCGGCCCACCCGTTCCGAGCTTACGGAGCGCCGCAAACAGCGTCAGGATCGGGAGCCGGGTAGTCAGACAATGCCGCGGGGATTGACCCAAGCTGAGCGATTTGAACAGATCCTGAAAGATCTCGAGGCTTACCGGATTTACCACGGTGGGGTGATCCCTGTGGGATACCGAAACACCTGGCTGCACTTCTATGCTACCTGCCAGACCCATCAGTCAGACACCAAACGCATCGAAGGTCACATTCAACGAGCGGCAGATACGGCAACCCCCAGGCTATGCAGGAATGAAACAAACGCAATCATTAAGCAGGCTCTTGCTAAGTCAAAGCTGCAAGCTTGCGACAATGCACGCGAGAGCGAGAGATATTGTTACAGCGGCTCGACTGTTGCGGAGCGTCTCGACGTATCAGCGGATATGGCGCGTCAGTTGAGCATGCGTCAGGTGATGCCAGCGGAAGAGCGCCACCGCAGAAAAGCTGAACGGGAACGAGCACGACGTGCTGTTCAGGGGAGTACCTCGCGAGATCAGTACCTGCCGGAAAACAACGCATCGAGAAACAAGCCCTGGCTGAACTATGGTCTTGGTAGGTCCCAGTATTACGCGCGCAAGAAGGTAGGAACACTCCCAGAGCTGCCCGTTGCTCCGGACCGGACAGGTCCATGTCCACTACAGGGGAACCATTCTGGACACAGAGAACTCTGTGGACCTCCAACAGAGGCACAGCAGTCGGAAACACCCGTCAACCGACCCATAGGAAACACTTCGAACACGCTGGCGACAGATCGGAAAGCTGCAACAGACCGGACAACAGCGCACGGACGAGAACCGAAACAGCGGAAAAAGCAGGTCGCCCACCTTCGACTGCGCAGTCCGGATGTCGCGCAGCCGAAAGTGGGAACCAGCCCAAACACGGTGGAAGACGCGGCTCTTTTCAACTTCGATGAAGGATGTCTCATGACACTTAAACTGAAATCGCGCTGCCCTCCGAGAACTGGAAATCCCGTTTGAAAGTTGGCGATGTCGTCGCGTTTCGCTTCCCCCATGAAACGATGGGAGAGGATGATCCCAAAGTTCGGCCGTCGCTGGTTATTGATGTCGAGGAAATGGCCGGTGAGCGCTTTGCGGTTCTGGCTTACGGCACAACGAACCCCTGTCCACGTAAGCAGGCTTATTGCGTCGATGTGCGTTCGGAAGAGGAGCGGGAACAGGCTTCTTTGAGGGCGCCAACACGCTTCAATGCGGCTCGACGTGTTTCCGTATCTGTCGACAACAGCGGCTTCGACAGAAACTCCGATGGAACGCCCGTATTGGGTGAACTCGCCGACGCAGCGCTGGATCGACTTCATCGCGTTCGCGCACGAATACATGCAGAACGCGATATCCGGCGCTCCCGTAGGTTCGGCAGCAGAGGCTCGGGTCGAAAGATACGCGCCGTCACGGTGGAAACGCGTCGCAAGGGACGGCCGGATACGCGGGAGGTGCGCTATGTATGATAGCATCGCACAGCAGCTATTGCCGATCGAGGCCGCGATCCTCGAAGCGCTCAACATGGTGCCCTCAGCGTCAAAGGCACTCGACATGCTGATCGACAGTCTGGAGCCCAGCGGCGCGCGCATAGCCTATCGTTTTGGCTCGCGCCTCGGTGCGGGCGAAATGTTCGGTGATCGCGATCTCGACGATCTCGAATCTCTGCTCCAGCCTGTCTTGGCTGAGATAGAATCCGGATGGGTGAGCGAGGTGATCACGGATGAGAATTGCCCGGGCGGTGCCTGGATAAATTGGCGGCTGACAAATCAAGCAGCCGAATTGAACCTGACGGTTGAACCTTTGGTAACGCTTCGCAGGCGTCTTCAACTCATCCAGAACCTGCGTCGTGCCGACCGCATATCTCGTCGAGTGATCGCAGAAGCGCAGACTTAGCCTGCCGCTATCGGAGAGCGTTTCTCGCTCTCCGAACCGTTCGGATTAAACTGCGTTTCTAAATTTTCTAAAGGAGACCGATCTCACGCTCGTTGAAACATAAAGCGAGCACCATGACAGTTCAAAAACCGATCCAAACCGATTTTTCGATTTGTGAAGAGATCACCAAGTCCCCAGCAGCAAAGCAAAACCCGACGCCAGATGTTGGTTTGCTTGAGCTCGTCCGGGAATTGGCCCGGGCGGCAGCACAACAAGACGCGAGGAACTCGAGAGAATGCAACGCCGCGCTGCGATCTACGCCCGCTATTCGACCACGCTCCAGTCGGAGCGCTCCATTGAAGATCAGGTGGAGCTCTGCCGACGCTACCTGACAAGTGAAGGCTATAGGGAGGTCCGGACATTCGAAGACAGGGCCAAAACCTCTGAGACTCTGATTGGGCGAGTTGGTTTTGCTAATCTTCTCGAAGCGGCGAGTGCGGGTGAAATTGATGCACTGGTCGTGGAGTGTGTTGATCGGATCAGCCGGGACGCAGGTGATCTTCATAAGGTGCATAAACTGCTTAGCTACGCCGGCGTCGAAATCATTTCAGCCAGCGAGGGGGTACAGTCGGAACTCCAGATTGGCCTTCGCGGCTTCGTCGGTACGGTTTTCCTCAAAGATCTGCGTGAAAAAGTGCATCGCGGAATGTCAGGCAACATAGCCAAAGGTTTGAGTGCCGGCGGTAAGGCTTATGGTTACTCACCTATTGCGGGAAAACCCGGGGAGCTCCAGGTCAAGGCACACGAAGCAGAAGTTATTTGCCAAATCTATAAGGCCTACGCAGAAGGAGCCTCCCCGCGAGATATTGCTCATGAGCTCAACGCTCGCGGTGAGTTACCGCCTCGTGGGACGAAGTGGAACGCGTCAACGCTGAATGGAAACGGCAAGCGCGGCTACGGTATTCTCAGAAATTCCCTTTATGCTGGCATACTCGTTTGGGATCGCGTCAAAATGGTACGAAACCCGATAACAGGCAAAAGGGCCAGCCGTGAAAAGCCGGTCAAAGACTGGAAATTTGTGGGAGTTCCGCACCTTCGTATTGTCGAAGAGGAACTTTGGGACGCAGTTCAGCGGCGTTTGGCCACGCAGTCTGCGGCCAAGCGATCGGGAAAATCGACCCGAAACCCTGTGCGCCCGTTCTCGGGGCTGATCAAATGCGGGTGCTGCGGTGGCGGCATGTCGATTCATGACAGAAACGGCAATACCATCCGCATCCATTGCTCAACGGCCAAAGAGAGTGGCTCCTGCAACAATAACGGGAAGGTTCGCCTCGACAAGATCGAGAGCGCTCTGCTGACCGAACTGCGAAAGGAGTTGTCTGAGCCAACCTACATCGATGAGTTCATCCGCACCTACAATGAAGAACGTCGCAAACTCAACGCAGCGGACAAACCGGACAGGAAGAAGCTCGAACGCGCTGTAGCAGAAGCTAACAAGCTGCTATCGCGCCGTATCGAGCTTTTTGAGATGGAAATTCTTGAAGGAGTCGAAGGCGAGGCAAAGTTGACCGAGGCCAAAGAACGCGCCTCAGTTGCCGCGGACGTATTGGCCAGCTTTGACGAGAAGGAGAAGGCGCTCGAATTCAATCCTGCGACAGCAACCAGTTATGTCACGGCACTGGATGAAATGATCTCTTCCATGCAGTCGCATGACGGCAATCCGAATCCAAAAGCACGTGATGCGGTGCGCGGCTTGATTTCGGAGATCGTTGTGTCTCCGACCGAGGAAGGCAGCGTGCCGGTCGAAGTGAAAGGCCGCCTTAGCGCCCTGGTTTCAAACCGTTCCAAAAAAGTGGGGGGTTTAGTGGTAGCGGAGGAGGGACTTGAACCCCCGACACGCGGATTATGATTCCGCTGCTCTAACCAACTGAGCTACTCCGCCATGAGTGAAAGGCGATGTAAGCGAGCCGTTGGAGAGGGTCAAGGGGGAAATGGTCGGTTCGACAGGGAATTTTTCTGATCTAACCTCAACCGACATCAGTTGATGTATTGTCTGCCTTCGCAGCGTTCTGGATTACCCTGCGTATGAAATCTGCACATGTTTCCGGCACGGTGATGGGGGTCATATGGCCCAGACCATCGACCTCTTCATATGTCAGTCCGAATTGCTGCATCTGCGGCCCGTGCATTTTAGCGGAAAGGATAGCATCCTGTGCCCCGTATAAAACACCTCCGGGCGTTTTCAGTTCAGGATAGCGTGCGCTTTGGGCCGCGATGCTGTCATCTACCCCAACAAGATCCTGGGATGCGGTGATAAAGGCTGTTGGGCGCAAGCCAAGCGCGCCACCTGCGCGTTCCAGGAAATCATCCGGTGCTGTTTCGGGGTCAAAGGCCACCTGCAAGACATGGGGTGCCGTTTTGGACGCAATGGGAACAGCCAGGGTGTTTCCGATCAGGCGGCGTATCCAGGCCGTGCGGATTTCAAGGGATTTAAACACCTCTGGCGGCTTTGGCATTTGATGGGTCAAGGGCGCAAGCAGGGCTAGGCTGGACACGCGGTCCGGGTAGTCCAGTGCGATGGCAAGTGAGACCGCTCCGCCCAGTGAATGCCCGACTAACACGGCATCAGTGACGCCCTTTGCATCGAGGAATTCGGTGATCATGCGGGCCTGTTCGGGCAAACGGCCCATCTCAGCCGTGTCGCGGGTAGAATATCCACAGCCTGATCGATCCAAGGCGATCACGTGATACTCATCCGCAAGCTCATCCATCAGACCATAGGTGAAATGCTGCAATTGCCCGGCCAGCCCGTGGATCATCACAATCGTTTGTGCGTTGGGGTCGCCTTTTTCAACGTAATGAATGCTGCCGCCTGAGACCGGGATTATCTGGCCCAATTGAGGAACGGTCTGAAGGCCAACCTTGGTCAGATGCCTTGTCCAGAGGTGCATGCCCAAAAGAAAGACCACGAGAAGTGCCAGCACGCTCAGAACAATTGTCATCTCATCAGTCTCCTTTTGCGTCGGACAAGGGTACGTAGTGTTCGATGCCCGCGGCGGCCATGCGTCGCTGGAACTCAGCAGCGGTTCCGGGCCACAGGGCCGTATTGTGGCCTTTGGCATCCTGATACCATGATGTGCAACCGCCGTCTTGCCAAACAGCATCCGCGTGCCGGTCTTGCATTTCCTGTGTAAATGCGGCCTGCTTTTCTGCATGCGGGTTGATCGTGCGAATGCCTTGATCCGACATTGACGTAAGCACTTCGCCGATATGACGCACCTGCGCCTCGATCATCAAAATGACCGAGTTGTGGGCCAGCGTTGTATGCGGTCCCAAAAGGATGAAAAAGTTCGGGAACCCTGCAACTGCGGTGCCCAGATGGGCTTGCATCCCGTCTGACCAAGCGTCGCGCAGTGTCAGACCGTCTGCGCCCGTAATGTCCAGACGTTCAGCAATATCGGTCACGTGAAAACCGGTTCCCCAGATCAGGACATCGGCCTGTACCTTTGTCCCGTTGCTGGCTGTGATCGTATCACCCTCGATCGACGCGACGCCCGAAGGGATGATATCGACATTGTCGCGCATCAGGGCTGGATACCACTCATTCGAGCTGAGGATACGTTTGCATCCGATCTGGTAGTTCGGGGTCAGCTTCTCCCGCTCTGCCGGGTTCGATACTGCGGAATGCAACGCTTTGTGCCACAGGTGCATGGCGTATTTCACCATATGCTTCTCGCGCCGGAACACGCGGTGGCGGAATTCAAAATAGGCAAAGATCAGGCTTCGTCTCATCCGCGCGAGCAGCGGAACCTGCCGATACAGCCGTCTGACCCATGGCGCGACCGGTCCATCCATACGCGGCAGAACGTAAGGGGCGCTGCGTTGGAAGACAGTTACCCGCTTCGCGATCTTTGCGATTTCCGGGACAAACTGTATGGCCGAAGCACCGGTGCCAACAACAGCTATGTTTGCGCCGGTCAAATCAACATCGTGATCCCATTCGGCGGAATGAAAGCTGGGTCCGGCAAAACTTTCTGTACTCGGAATTTTGGGGATTTTGGGTGCATGCAGCGCTCCGATGGCCGAAACCAGGAACTGAGCAGTCCAGCGTTGTCCGTCATCTGTTTCAACGTACCAATGATCACCGCACCACCTGGCGGATTTCAGGCGCTGGTTGAACTGGCAGAGGTGATACAGGTTTTCTTTTTGCGCAATGTCTCGAAGATAAGCCTGTATTTCGGCCCCGCCTGCGTAAACCTGACTCCAGTCCGGGTTGGGATGAGATGCCATGCTATAAAGATGCGATGGTACATCGCAGGCAACCCCGGGATATGTGTTTTCCCGCCATGTCCCACCGATTTCATCGGCCTTTTCCAGAATGGTGATATCGCGGATGCCCAGTTTGCGCGCCTCAAGCGCCATGGTCATCCCGGCGATGCCAGCGCCTATGATCAACATATCCGTCTTTTGATCCAAGCCCTCGCCCCTTAGCACAACCATATGGTGATCACCCCAGCATAGATAAGGATGCTGGGGTAAGAAGCAAGCTGTCGTTTGTTTGGGCCAAAACGCCGGGCGAAACTTAAAGTGCGACGTCCGGCGTTGCGGAGATCACAGTTCTAGGCGATCGGCCCGACCATGGCGCACCAGACGCAGATTGAGGATATCAGTCTCAGGTGCGCCGTGCTCCAGCGCAAAGACAAAGGCGTGGGTCAGGAAAAAACAGGCCGCATCGATGTCGCCTGCGCCTTCGCGCTCATCGGCGGCCATCGTATAATATGCGACAAGGGCAGCCGGATCATTGCGCGCATGCGCGTCCAGCAACAAGTCATCCAGCGCTGCCCTGTCCATTTCTTTCAGCTCCATGTGCGATTTCGAGACTATTCGGAGCGTCCATTCTCTATCTGTGTCGCGACCCAATGGTGGAAGTTATGCGTTGGGCCATCCATCGCGGGCGAGAACCGGCCGCCGTCAAACAGCATACCATGTCGGCCTTTTTGCATGCCTTCGACGACAAAAACATCTTCTTCGAAAACGGTTTTCCATAGTTGTGCATTCGAGGCGCGCAGCCCGTCATGTTCGGGTGTATCAGCCTCGCTTTTGGCATAGTAGAGCTCGATATGCTCAACCGTATTGCCCTGATCGACAGGTTCCAGGATGATTGCAAAGCTGTGATCGCGCTGAACGCCCAGCAAGACGTTCGGGTATAGAGCGATGTATTCCGCGCCTTCATCCCATTTGTCGCTGAGGCCCGGAAAATCAGGCATTGTTGCGCCATCCTGATCGGTCAACTGCCGATAGACCAACGTGCCCTGACCCGAATAATGCCCGCGCTTTTCGATGTTGTAGTGATCTTCCAGCCGGGAATAGCTGTTGAGCCCCGGATGGACCCACGGCAGGTGATAGCTTTCGCAATAGTTTTCAACCGCCAGCTTCCAGTTGGTTTTGACCTCAAGTTTCAACGAGGATTCATCGCCGCCATGAAACAGGGGAGTTTCGAATTCTCTCCAGCGTTCCAGCAATTCTCCATGCGCATCCTCAAAGGTCGGAGCATTGCCGTCGACATTCACAAAGATCACATCGCGCCAGACATGCGAACGGATACGCACCAGCCCAAGGTCTTCGTTTTTGACATCTTCATGTTTGTTCTGACCAGGGCCGCCAACATGGGGTGTCGCGCGCAACTCTCCCTTCAGGCTGTAACACCAGCTGTGATAGGGGCAGCGAATAGCGCCGCCGATTTTCTTGGGTGCATCCACAAGGATCATCCCGCGGTGGCGGCAGGTGTTTTGAAACACGCCAATCTCGCCATCACGGTCACGGACGATCAACAGGGGCATGCCCAGAAAATCCACCGGTTTTGCATCGCCGGATTCTGGGACGTCTTTGCCAAATCCGATGCCGGACCAGTTTGCATAAAGAACCGATTGCCGCTCCTCGGCGAAAACGCCGGGGTCGACATAATGTTCGTTTGGCAGGCCGTTGGCGGTGTTCACATCGGCCAGAACCGACGAAAGCGGGCTATGTTTGTTCATCAGGCTCTCCTGCGGCTGGATTGCATTGCAAAACCTATTGGCGGACAGAATGGGTTTTCATCAATATCAGAAAACCTCATCACAGGTTGAGTTGAATTAAACCGTCCCTTCGCGCACCTCTTGAATGATCCAATCTTTGAGCGCTCGGGCGTTGTCGGACAGCTCATCATCTGGCCGACCGACAAGGTAAAACTGGTTGGGTGCCGTCAGATAATGTGAGCCGATGGGAACAAGTTTGCCCGACTGCAACATAGGCTGAATCAACCGCTGCCACCCCAGAACCAGACCTGCCCCTTTACGGGCCAGTTGCAAAGCGACCGAATAGCTGTTGACCCGCGCCTCGGATGTCAGTCGTTCCTCATAACCCAGTTCGCGGAACCAATCTGGCCATGTGGTCCAGCTGTTGTCTTCGGAATCAAGATGTATCAGGCGTTGGGCTGCAATATCCTTTAACCCTGTTCGGTTCAGGCGCTCGGCCAATTCCGGGCTGCCGACCGGGATCAGGTTGTCACGATAAAGCGCGGTGTGGTCCAAGTTTGCGTCACTGTCGCGCCCGTAGCGGATAAAGAAATCCAGGTCAGGGCGATCCCGAAAAGGCCGGTCCTGCGAGATTTGATCAACGCTGATCTCGGGCGCGTCTCGCCAGAACCTGATCACCGATGGGGACAGCCAAAGGGCTGCAACGGCAGTGGTTGAGCCCACGGTCACTTTTCCGCCAAGCGAGCGATCCCGTATGGTAGACAGGGTCTTTGAGATACGGGCGAATGAGGTCGACAGCGCCTCGTACAATGCTTTGCCGTCATCGGTCAGATCAACGCTGCGGTGTTTGCGCTGGAACAGCGGTGCCTCCAGATACCCTTCGAGTGCTTTGATTTGATGGCTGACTGCGCCGGGCGTCACCGAAAGCTCTTCGGCGGCGTTTTTAAAGCTGAGGTGGCGCGCCGCGGCTTCGAAAGCAGCAAGGGTGGTAAGAGGCGGCAGTTTATAGTGGCGTCGGGACATCAGGACCTGGCTGATTACGGATTAGTCTTGTTCGCGTGACTATGAAAATTTTTGCCATTGAAAGAAAGCAATTGATGCATCGAGAATACGGCAAATTGCCGGAACCGCGATCCATGGGTCGTCTAAACCTGTAAAAAGGTCGGTTTTGGTGCGACAATTTAGCAAGGGGCGCTTTACGCAAACAGAAGAACTTGGATCACATTCGGCAGAGAACACGAAACACGCTCGCCGAAACTGTGGGCCGCTCCACCAAGGACCTGAAACATGCGGGTCTGAATTGTCGCAATTGCGAATCAATGGGCAGTCGGGCCTGGTGGGCAAATTCAAGGAAAACAAGAATTGTATGCGCGTCTGAACACACGGCTTTGGAAGCAGTAAGCAAACGATAACATCAAGAATAATGAGAGGGCATCGCATCTGCGGCAGCTCTCCGCCCCCCTCGCATCGACAACACGGAGGAGAGATATGTCGGTACCTGAACCATTCACGGATCTTGAGATAGAAACGGCAGATGCCGGTTTCTATGAAAATTACAGCGTACCTATTGCGCTGATCAGTAAGGGCATCATGGTGGCCCTTGTGCTGTGGGCGCTGGTTTGGCCTGCGAATGCCAACAGCACTTTGGGCAGCTGGAACGGTCGCTTGCTGGAAAGCTTCAATAGTTTTTATGTGATTATTGTTGGTCTGTTCTTCTTCTTCCTGGCGATCGTCGCCATTATCCCTTCAACCGGTAAGCGGGTCATGGGTACGCCGGGTGAGAAGCCCGAGTTCTCAAATTTCTCCTGGTTCTCGATGATGTTTGGGGCCGGTTTGGGTGTCGGGCTGATGGTTTTTGCCACGGCTGAACCGCTGGGCCTGTGGGGATCGAACCCAGTTGTTGTCTCGGGCGCGGTCGAGGGTAACAGCCCTGAAGCGCTGCAGTCGGCTTATCGCTTTACCTACCTGCATTATGGTTTCCATGCCTGGGCCATTTACGTGGTGACAGGTCTGTCGCTGGCTTACTACGCCTATACCCGCAACATGCCACTGACCATCCGGTCGGCGCTGACACCCTTGTTCGGTCGCCTGATGAACGGGTTCCTGGGTCATGTGGTCGACGTTCTGGGTGTTGTGGCGACAATCCTCGGCGTCTCGGTGACGATTGGATATGGCGTCAGCCAATTCATCGATGGTGTATACGCGATCACTGGTATGCAATGGGTGATGGACCTGGGTGGCGAAGTCCCGACGCCAAGCAAAGTGGGTCTGATCTCGGGTCTGCTGGTCATCATGAGCCTGTCGATCATCTCGGCGGTTTCAGGTGTTGGGCGCGGGGTTAAGTACCTGTCGAACCTCAACCTGGTTCTGTCGATCATCCTGTTGGGAACATTCGTAGTGTTTGGGTCGTTCGTCTTCGCGATGACCACCTATGGTACAGCGATGGTGGACTACATCCTTCACTTCCTGTCACTGAGCTTTAGCGCCTATGGTCCAATGTCTGCGGATGCCTTCGCCGCTGGTCTGCCGGAAGCGGCACAGCCGATGGCTGGTGATCTGATGGCAGGCGCGACCAATGCCTGGGGCAGCTTTGATGGCTTCAAGGATGGCCTGACAGGTGCAGCCGCCGAGCTGGATGCCGAGACGCTGGCTGCAG
This sequence comes from Ruegeria sp. I1, assembly GCF_056532675.1. NCBI lineage: Bacteria > Pseudomonadati > Pseudomonadota > Alphaproteobacteria > Rhodobacterales > Roseobacteraceae > Ruegeria > Ruegeria sp. I1. Next base: position 78,895 of record NZ_JBQFNM010000011.1, read on the forward strand.
TCTACGCAGCTGGTGAACAGGGCCGCCAGTTCGGATGGCAGGCCGGTTGGACCACGTTCTACTGGGCCTGGTGGATCGCGTTCTCGCCCTTCGTGGGCCTGTTCCTGGCGCGTATCTCCAAGGGTCGTTCGGTGCGTGAGTTCATCTTGGGCTGTGTCTTCGCACCGGCGCTGGTGTGCTTTGCATGGATGACCGTTCTGGGTGGCACTGCGATTGATCTGGAACTGGCAGGCGCTGCCGAAGGTGCGATCATTGGTGCATCGAACACAAACAAGCTGTTTGTGACGCTGTCCTACATGATCGATGGTGGGCTGCTGTCCATGCTGAATGTCATGTGCGTGATCCTGATCATGACCTTCCTGGTAACCTCGGCGGACTCGGGCATTCTGGTGATGAACACCATCATGTCGGGTGGCAGCCAGGAAACCGGGATCAAGCATCGTATCATCTGGGGTGTTATCCTGACGGCCGTAATCGGTGCGCTGATCCTGGCCGCAGGTGACAACAATCCGATGGACGCTTTGCGCAATGCTATGATCATCGGCGCGCTTCCGTTCACGATGGTGATGGGGCTGATGTGTATCTCGCTGGCCAAGGCACTGTTCCGCGACGGTCAACGCGACAAACACGAAGCCGCAAGTGCACAGGCCGCTGAATAAGCTTCAAGCTTGATATACAAAACCAGAACGCCGCCCCCTTGGGCGGCGTTTTTCGTGTCGCTTCCTGCAATCACATATCGCAATCAGAGAGGTAATCCCCGGTCGACCCCGCCAAAGTAAGCAGGAAGAAGGAGGATTGCCCCGTGAACATGCGTACTACGACACGTGCCGGTGGGCGCTCGGCCCGCCGCGCCATACGTACCGCTCCAAATTTCGAGATGCTGCCAGGACTGACCCGCGGCATCCCGCTGTGCGAAGTGATGGACGGAAGCCAAGTTGAGCGCATCGATAGTGCATCGATGGACATCCTTGAAAACGTAGGCGTGCAGTTCCGCGATCCGATTGCCCTGGAAGACTGGAAGCGGGCAGGGGCCAAAGTCGAAGGTGAGTTGGTCTATCTAGATCGTGGCCTCGTGCGCGAGTTGCTCGCAACCATCCCGTCGAATTTCACATATCACGCGCGTGATCCGAATAAGAACGTGCGGCTGGGGGGAAGGCACTCGATCTTTGTGCCTATGACCGGTGCACCGTTCCTGCGCGATCTGGACGATGTGCGAAGGAATCCAACGCTGGACGATTTGGCAGTGTTTCACAAACTCAGCCACATGATGCCCGCGTTGCATTCCTCGGCGCATCACATCGTCGAACCGTATGATCACCCGATCAGCCAACGGCATCTGCGTATCACCTATTCGTCGATGAAACACTCGGACAAGACGTTCATGGGCATGACCACCTCGCCCAAGAACGCCGAGGATGTGATGGACATGTGCGCGATCCTGTTTGGCGAAGATTTTCTTGAGCAACACCCGGTCACCACCGGGAATTGCAACGGCAACTCGCCGTTGGTCTGGGATGAGACAATGCTGGGGGCGATGCGTGCCTTCTGTCGTCGCAATCAGCCGGTTTTATGCTCTCCGTTCGTTTTGGGCGGGGCCAACACGCCTGCCTCCGTTCCCGCCACGGTCGCACAGCTGAATGCCGAGGCGCTGAGTGCGTTGGCTTACACGCAAGTGATCCGCAAAGGGGCTCCGGCGATCTATGGCCATTATCTGTCGACCGTCTCTATGAAGTCCGGCGCCCCGATGGCTGGCACGCCGGAAATCAGCCTGATGAACTTCATGATCGGTCAGATGGCGCGATACTACGACGTGCCTTGGCGTACTTCGAACACTTTGGGCGGGGCCAAAACCTTTGATGCGCAGGCGGGGTATGAGTCGGCCACAACGCTGAGCGCGGTCATTCATGCGGGCGCGAACTATATCTGGCACAGCGCCGGGTGGAACGAGGCCGGAATGCACTGTTCCGTTGCCAAATTCATTGTCGACGCCGAGCAATGCGCGATGGCCTATCGCATGGCCGAGGGGCCAAAATGGGGTGATTTTGACGAAGCGCTTGCCGCGGTTCCAGACGTCGGACCCGGCGGGCACTATTTGGGCCATCCGCATACGCAGGACAATTTCCAGACGGCGTTCTTCATGCCCGAGATGTTCGACAACAACTCGATCGAACAATGGGTGGCTGAAGGTGAAGTTGAGATCACCGAACGTGCCCTGAACCACGCGCGCAAGTTGTTGGCCGAGTATCAAGAACCGACGCTGGATATCGCCAAGAATGAAGAGTTGTTGGACTATATCGCACGGCGCGAGCGAGAGATACCGGCAGCGGATGAACTGAATCAAAGCTACTAAGCAAACTCCCCGACCTGGCCCGCCTGCATATAGGCGGGCTCTTTTTCAATCAGCTCTTAGCGGTGAATAGAAGGATTGCAGACTCTGGAAAAGACCGGAACAGCCAAAGGTTGAACTCTGCCTGATGCATTGGATGAGAATATGGAACTGAATGGAAAATCGGCGCTTGTAACGGGTGCTGCGGGTGGAATTGGCATGGCCTTGGTGCAGCGTTTGCGCGACGCGGGCGCACGCGTTGCGGTGGCGGATCGCAATGTGGATGGGATCCGTGCTGAAGCGCATTTGTCAGGGGATCTTTTGGATCCTGACTATGCGGACGGTTTGCCAAGTACGGCGGCTTCGGCTTTGGGCGGTTTGGACATCGTCATAAACAATGCCGGTGTCATAACGCGCGGATCCGTAACGGAGACGTCAGACAATGACTGGTCTTTGTCGCTGGGTGTAAATGTCGAGGCCCCGTTTCGCATCTGCCGCGCCGCGATCCCGATCTTGGCCAATGCCGGGGGCGGAGCTATCGTCAACACGGCCTCATGCTGGGGTTTGCGTCCGGGACCCAACCATGCAGTCTATTGCATGACCAAGGCGGCCATTGCGTCCTTGACCCAATGTATGGGGATGGATCACGCGCACCAGGGCATTCGCATCAATGCTGTTTGTCCAAACGAAGTGAATACGCCCATGCTGCGCTCTGGTTTCGAAAAACGGGGGTTTGATCCGGACACTGCGGTGGCGGAACTGGGGCAAACCGTACCATTGGGTCGGATCGCCGAGCCCGAAGACATTGCCGATGTCGTACTGTTCCTTGTGTCAGACGCGTCGCGATATGTGTGCGGCACGTTGGTCGAAGTGAACGGAGGCAAACCTGTTTCATGACGCGATTTGAAGGTAAAACTGCGCTGGTTACAGGCGGTCGCAGCGGCATTGGCCGTGCTATCGCGATACGGCTGCAACAAGAAGGCGCGCGCGTTTTTACGGCACAACGCGGGGCGGATGATGATTTCGAAGGGATCACCGCAGATTTCACCGATCCCGCCACGCCGCAGCGCGTGATTGACGCGGTCATCGCCAAGGCCGGACGTCTGGATGTTCTGGTCAACAATACAGGTATGATGCAGGAGGCGTCGGTTGAAGCGATGAGCTTGCAAGACTGGCAGCGCACGCTGTCTGTCAACCTGACGGCACCTTTCATGATGATCAAAGCCGCGATGCCGCACCTGCGCAGTACGCAAGGTTCCATTGTGAATACCGGATCGATTGAGGGGCTGGGCAGCAACCCCGGTCATGCCGCCTATTGCGCGTCAAAGGCAGGGTTGCACGGCCTGACCCGCGCGGTTGCTGTCGATCATGGGAAGGATGGTATCCGATGCAACGCGATAGCGCCGGGTTGGATCGATACCGATCTGAATCTGGACTATATTGACTCGATGCCTGACCCGAATGCGTTTCGTAGCAACATAGGCGGTATTCATCCGGTCGGTCGCACAGGCCAGCCCGAAGAGGTTGCGGCCTTGGTTGCGTTTCTGGCGTCAGACGATGCGTCTTTTATCACTGGGCAGGTTTATACGGTGGATGGGGGTAGGATGGCAAAGCTGAGCTTGCCTTGACGGGTTATTCTTTGCCCGAGCGCCACTCTTTCCACCTCAGGTAACTATTTGCGCCAATTGACGCGAAAGGTTCCGGCGGTAGGCGTGGGGGCGAGGGCTGTGCGGTGAAATGATCGGCGATTTCGGATTTGCCCAGCAGGATATGTTCCGCGACGCCCATGCCCTGTAACGTTCCACGTGCGATACCCAGTCCGTTCTGACAGCAGGCCGAATAGACACCACTTTCGAGCTCCCCAAACGCAGCGGATCCGTTCCGGCTGAGGCACAACATCCCGGCCCAACGATGCTCCATCTGCAGATCGGGTAGGTGTGGGAACCGTTCGCGGAACTTACGATCATGCACGCGGCCAGCCTTGCTTAGCCGCGCCTCAGATGTCTCAAGATCAGGATGAAAGCTAGAGGATGTGCGGACCAAAATACGGTCGCCATAGCTGCCTGAAACGCGCCTGACCGATGTACCCATTGGGTTCGCAGGTGTAACAGACCAGCGTGATTGTCCGCCGAGCGTTTTGATCTGTTCGGGCGTCATCGGTTCCGTCAGTGACGCGTAGAGACAGATATGCATCAGGCGCCGGGCATAGAATCCGAAGCTTTCGAGATGGCCATTATTGGCCAGAATAATGCTGCCGGTGGTGACCTTTGCCTTGGGCGTCCGAACAAGCCACCCGTTGCCTTGCCTCTCGAACGCAATGACCGGAGAGCGCTCGAATATCCGCACCAGCTCCGACAACGTCTTAGCCAAAGCACGCACATAGGTTGCCGGTTGGGTCATCACCGTTCCAGGTGCATAAAGCGCTGAGGTGTAATGAGGGCTGCCGGTGATCTCGCTGATCTGCTGGCGATCATACAGCGTATGTGGCTCGCCCAGCTTCTTCAGATGCTCGGCGAACTCCAGGTTGTGGGCGTCACCGCCGGGTGTTGCGGCTGCATTGAACTTGCCGCATGGATCAAAGGCTTCCTGCGGCAGATCGCATTCGGTGGCAACATGGGTCGCAAAGGCGATGGCTTTACGGTTCAGCGCGATGGCAGCGCGATCCGATTCCAACGCATCGCCTGCATAATTATCCGAGGCCAGATCATGCGGCAGATCGATCATGAACCCTGAATTGCGACCAGAGGACCCTTCGGCAATATGCCCGGCCTCAAGCAAGACAACCCTGAGCGACGGGTCGATCTGATGCAGACGCCGCGCCGCGCTGAGGCCCGCGAAGCCACCACCGACGATGGTGACATCGGCGCTCAGGTCCTCGCTGAGCGTTGGCAGAGCCGTCCGACGGGGCAGAATAGCGTTCCACCCGGCCGGACCTGTTTGCCGAGGAAGCCGTTTGGCCTCGAACCGCGTCAATCCACGGCCTCGTCCGCATCATCAGCCAGATCAATCCAGATGGTCTTAAGCTGGGTGTACTGATCGTGGGCATGAACCGAGTTGTCGCGCCCACCAAAGCCTGATTGCTTGTAGCCACCAAAGGGCGTTGTGATATCACCCTCGCCGAAGCTGTTCACCGTAACCGTACCCGCACGGATTGCCCGCGCGCCGCGAATGGCGCGTTTGGCGTTGGCCGAGAAGATTGAAGCGCAGAGGCCATAATCCGTGTCATTGGCGATTTTGACGGCTTCGTCGAAGCCGGATACCTCGATCACCGACAAGATGGGGCCAAATATCTCCTCGCGCGCCAGGGTAGCATCGTTTCCGGGAACCTCGACCACTGTAGCCTCGACAAAGCCATCTGCAGCTTTGCCACCGATAACCACATTCTCGGCTTGATCCAAATACCCGCAAACCTTGGTGTAGTGCCCTTTGCTCACCAGCGCGCCCATGCGTGTTTCCGGGTCCAACGGGTCGCCGATATTCCACTGCTTGGCGTGATGCGCGATACGTTCCAGCAGTTCTGCCTTCACATCCTTATGCACGATCAGACGGGATGAGGCCGAGCAGTTCTCGCCCATGTTCCAGAATGCGCCGTTGACCACATGCGCCGCCACGCGGTCGAGGTTTTCGGCATCCTCCATTACGATCGCGGGGTTCTTGCCTCCCATCTCAAGCACCACCTCTTTGGCGTTGCTTTCGGCGGAATAGGTCAAGAAGCGTTTGCCGGTCACGGTCGAGCCTGTGAAGGACACCATATCGATATCCATATGCCGCCCGATGGGTTCTCCAACCTCTGGGCCACCGCCCGGAACGATGTTCAGAACGCCCCGCGGAAGGCCCGCTTCCATCGCCAGTTCGGCCAGGCGCAGGGCCGTCAGCGTAGTTTCAGTTGCTGGTTTCACTACTACCGAACAGCCTGCTGCCAAAGCAGGTCCGATCTTCCACGCCAGCATAAGCAAAGGGAAGTTCCAAGGCAGTACCAGCCCCACAACCCCAATCGGTTCACGCACCACCATGGCAATGTGGTCATCACTGGCGGGCGAGACCTGATCGTAGATCTTGTCAATCGCTTCGGCATGCCATTTCAGGCAATGGATTGACTCGGGAAGGTCCACGGTTTCGCAATCGTAGATGGTCTTGCCGCTATCGATGCTTTCCATCACCGCCAGTTCCCGCGCATTGCGTGTCATTAGTTTGCAGAGCCGGATCAACACATCCTTGCGGTCGGAGGGGTGCAGTTTGGACCAGCGCCCATCGTCAAACGCCTCGCGCGCTTTTTCGACGGCAAAATCCACATCCGCCGCACCGCAGGCTGCGATATCCGTCAGCTTGCCACTGGTGGCAGGGTTCACTGTCTCAAAAGTGTCGCCCGAGATTGCCGGGCGGAATGCACCGTCGATGAAGGCTCCGGTGGGCAGGGTCAGACCTGCAGCGATGGATTTGTATTCGTCCAATGTCAGCAGTTCCATGCCTTAACCCTCCGCTACAATATCTGCGATTTTCTTTTTCAGTACGCGCGTCACCTGTTCCAACGCGCGCTTGTCATCCTTGTTCAGACCTTTCAGAGGCGCCCGCATTGTGCCTGCGTCGATCCCGTTCATGGTCACACCATGCTTGATGGTCTGGATGAACTTGCCGCCCTGTTCCAACACCCGCATCAGTGGCATCATGGCCGACATGATCCGGCGGCCCTTGGTAAAGTTACCTTCGATCACACAGGCCTGATACAGCGCAACATGTTCGACCGGCAGGAAGTTTGATCCGCCGCAGACCCAGAATGGCGCGCCCCAGGCGAAGAATTCCAGCGCCTGATCATCCATGCCGCACCCCAGTTGAATATGCGGGTAATCCCGCGCCAGCAGATGCACCCGGTTGATATCGCCCGAGCTTTCCTTGATGCCACAAAAATTTCGACTGCGCCCAATGCGGTCCAGAAACTCTTCGCCCATCATCGTGCCCGTGCGATGGGGATAGTTGTACAGCATCACGGGCAGGTCAGCCGCCTTGTCAATGGCCAACGCGTTCAGCGCGTTTTCACGGTCGGTCGGAACTGAATAGGGCGGGCTGGCCAGAAGGATGGCATCAGCGCCGATTTCGCGGGCACCCGAGGCCAAGGCGATCGAATCCGCTGTCAGCATCGCGCCAGTGCCGACGACCAAGGGCAAACGGTCCTTCAGCTGTTCATGTGCGAACCGTGCCAATTCTAACCGTTCTTCGACTGTCTGGGCATAGTTCTCACCGGTCGACCCACCCGAGATCAGGCCGTGAACGCCATGTTCGATAAGGTATTCGATCACCTGCGCCAGGGCGTCCCAATTCACGCTGCCATCGTCGTGATAGGGCGTGACCACCGGGGTATAAATCCCCTCAAACTTGAAAATCGGGTTCATTCCGTCCTCATGCAGGTTTCGAAAGAGGGGACAGGCCCAAAGGCACATCCAAGGCGTCGGGCATCACAAACAGTTCGATCTGATCGCGCGACAGGTTCCAGTGTTTTTCGGCCAGTTGTGCAGCCGCCGCCTCATCGTTCGCCTCGATGGCGGCGATGATGGCGTCATGCTGGGTGCTGGCTTCTGACAGATTTTCGGTCATTTTTGCGGTTTGAGGCCGATAGAAAGTCATCCCGATCCGTGCGTGATCAATCAGCAATCTGTTGAAGGACGGCAGCAGGTAAACATTGCCCGACATCTCTCCCGTCAGTTCATGAAACCGATTGTTGGCGAGCGCGCGATCCGCTGCTGAACCAGAGCTGAGGGCTGATTTAAATGCCAACTGAGCCGTTTTCAGGTCTTCGATTTGCGTAAGCGTCGCGTTTCGTGCTGCCAGACGCAGCACCGCGCCATAGATCATTGGGGCCGCCAGAAAGAAATCGCGCAAGGTGGTATGGGACATCTCGGACACTCGCGCGCTGCGATTGGTGCGCAGGTCCAGATAGCCTTCGCCCCCCAATTGCCTGAACACTTCGCGCAAAGGGGTTCTGGACAGGCCAAACTCATCCGACAGCAGCGCCTCATCCAAGTCCGTACCCGGCTGAAAGCGCAATGTGAGGATCGACACTTTCAAATGCTCGATCAAATCGGCTTTCCGAGATTTGGGATCGTCTTTCATCTGACCTCCGAGGTTTCGCAGTATTCGAATCGCGGGTTCGGCGCTCCAGATATGTATGCGAAAAAAATACAACTTGTATACAGTAAAAAATAATGCAGCATGAAACACTGTTAGTAGTTCCGAACGGAATCGGCCCTTCGAGTGGAAGCCCCAATGCGTCAGACGCGGCATATCACCTTCATTTTGGTTGAGGAGTTTTCTCACCTTGCGTTTTCATGCGCGGTCGAACCGCTGCGCATTGCCAATTGGGTAAGTGAAGAGCAGCTTTATGATTGGTCTATGATTTCCGAAGAAGGTGAGCGCGCGGTTTGTTCAAATGGGCTGGTTACATTGGTTCATGGCGGTTTGGATGACATACCAAAAACAGACCAGCTGTTTGTTCTGTCCGGCATTCACATGCGCAATCACGTTACACGGCCTTTGCTGGCAACGCTTAGGCGTGAGCGCGCACAGGGCACATCCATCGGTGCCTTGTGCTCGGGCGCTTGGGTGCTGGCCAAAGCAGGGTTTCTGGACGGGATGCAGGCTGCGATTCACTGGGAATACCACGATGCCTTTATGGAAGCCTTTCCAGAGGTCAATCTGGTGCGCAGTGTTTTTGTCGCGGATGAGAAGCATATCACCGCCTCAGGAGGCACCGCGACCGCTGATTTGATGTTGCATCTAATCGAACGCGACCACGGGGCTGAGCTGGCCGTCGCGGTGGCGGATCAGATGGTCTACAATGCGGTGCGCAATGCAACCGCAAAGCAACGCGTTTCGCTGCAGTCGCGCAACGGTATGCGCAACGCCCACCTGGCCAGGTCGATAGAGATCATGCGCGACAGTATCGAAACGCCGGTGTCGCCGTCTGAGATTGCGGAGAGGCTGGGAATCTCAACGCGCCAGCTTGAACGTTTGTTCGGAAAATACCTGAACACCTCACCCAAGAAATACCTGATGGAGATGCGGCTGGAGCGTGCACAAAAGCTGCTATTGCAGACCGAAGCCTCGATTACCGAGGTCGCGTTCGCCTGCGGATTTGAAAATCCGGGCCATTTCTCGCGCGTGTACAGGTCAAGCTTTGGTGTGACACCGCATTCTCAGAGAAACAAATTGGATTGATCTTCCCGGCTATGTGGTAGGGTGAGCATAATGGTCGCAAAATGGGGACTCACTATGCCCACCCCCTTGGCCGACCATGAACCCCCTCGTTAAAATCTGACTAGTAAACTGATCGATCGGATAAGGTTGAACTACACAGCGAAACTGGCAGAACTATTACAATATCATGACAGTTTTGGGCGCGATTGTGACACAATGATTAATATGTCGTCCTCTTTGTTAACGTAACCTGTGTTTCGTGGGCTTGGCTAAGGCCCTGGCGTCATCGGCAGTGCAATCAGGTCGCAGTTGGGTTTCGGCTTCTTGGGCCGATGGTGACAACTCAGAGAAAATAGACAACACTCGCCAGGCGATCGCAGAATGTCGTGTCGGGCAGGTAGAGTGAACAAAATGACGCTAAAGGCGCTTCCCAAACTGGTGGTTCAGATTCCGTGTCTGAATGAAGAAGAAACCTTACCTGCCGTCATTCGCGACATCCCGCGCGATATCTCTGGCGTGGGGGTGGTCGAGCTTCAGGTCATTGATGACGGATCAACGGATCGCACCAGTGAGATCTCAAAAGAACTTGGTGTTGAGCATGTTGTTCGCAACCGCGGCAACAAAGGGCTTGCTCGTTCGTTTCAGATAGGGATCGACAATGCCTTGGCTCAGGGGGCGGATATCATCGTCAACACGGATGGTGACAACCAATATTCCGGCGCATCGATCCCCGATCTGATTGCACCTATTCTGGCCGGGAAGGCTGACGTGGTCGTCGGAGATCGGAAGCCTGGCCAAAACCAATCGTTCTCGCCCGTTAAGCGAATATTGCAACGGGTTGGCAGCCGCGTTGTTTCGGGCTTTGCGGGGCTTGAGGTCAACGATGCCGTTTCAGGGTTTCGCGCTTATTCGCGTGATGCGGCGTTGCATATCAACGTCATGACAAAGTTCAGCTACACAACCGAAACACTTATCCATGCCGGACAAACTGGCCTGAGCGTTGTGACGGTCCCGGTCGAGGTCAATCAGGTCGAACGACCTTCGCGTCTGTTCAAATCCATGCGGTCCTTCATTTCGCGCCAGATGGGGACCATCTTGCGCAGCTATGTCATGTACCGCCCGCTCAAGGCCTTTGCCACAATCGGGCTGGTGCTGCTGCTGATCGGGATCATTCCGATCGCGCGGTTCGTCTTTTTCTATCTGATGGGGGATGGCGACGGTAAAGTTCAGTCGCTTGTCCTGGGTGGTGCGTTTGTGGTGATGGGTTATTTTACGATCATCATCGCAATCCTGTCGGAAACGATTGCTACCAACCGGCGCTTGCTTGAGGCGACCTTGCGCCGGGTTCGCGAGTTGGAACAAAGGGCGGAGCATGCAGATCGTGCATAACGCTTCGCAATCGGGATTTGTGGCATTTTGGGCGAGCAGACCGTTTGCGGCTGTTGCCCTTATCGGATCAGCCTACCTTGCGGTTTTGTGCTGGCTTGCGCCGGGCCGGTACCCTGATCCGTTTTTTGGGGGCGCAATCTATGACGGTTACTATCACGCCATCTTGAACGGGCATTTTGATTTACCGCCCCGGCTCTTGCGGTTCGAAGGCCACTATACACCTGACGCTCAAGGTTATCTTTATCACGGGGCAGGGCCGATGCTTCTGCGCTTCGTGTTCGGTTGGGCCTGGCCGTTCGAGTCGATCCCGATGGCCGGGTTTTCGATCTGGTTTTGGACAGCATTTGGAACCCTAGGTTATCAGGTGGCGCTGAAAGATCTGATTGCTCAAACCGCGACACCGGTACAAAGGAATGCGCAGGGTTGGGCAGTCTTTTTTGCAGCGGCTTTGTGGGTTTGCGGGCCTGCGACCCTGCTTGTCGTCAATCAATCACTCTATCACGAACCTATCGCGCTGGCATATGGCGCGGCGGGTGCCTTTGTGGCGGTTTGGGTGCGCTTTAGTCAGGACAAGCTGCATCCTCTGCTGGCGTTTTCGGTATTGGCTTTGTGTGCAGCTATCACGGTGCATGCCCGCCCGAACCTGGCGATTGGGCTGTATGTGGCTCTGACCGCCCTGTGCGGCTGGCGCGTGATTAAACACGGTGTGCGAATGCTGCTGCCCGCGTTGGTTGCCGGAGCAATTCTGGGGGTCGGGGGGCTGCTCTATCTGGGTTTGAACACCCTCAGATTTGGCGGCGCTGCCGAAGTCCATGGATCGTTCGAGGTAAGCGAAACCCAATATGGTACGGTTTTCTGGGGGATAGAGCCTCAGGACTCCCCACGTGCGCAGGCATTTACCGAACATGGCCGATTTAATGTTGGGCGTATTCCACCGAATGCAGGATTGTATGCGTTTGACCTGCCTGCTCTGGAACTGACGCATCGCCCTTCGATGGCGATGTACAACCTATTCCAACGGGCGACCGAAGATCGTCTAGGGTATATCAGGGTCGAAGGGCCACGTTACGGGCTTTTGTGGCTTTGGTTGATTTGGTTCGGATTCGCAGCCATCGGTTTGACGCAGGTCAGGCGTGTAGACCATCTGGTGCTGGCCGCCGGTTTGTTGGTTGGCGTTCTGGTCACACTATCTTATGGGACGATCACGCTGAGATACCGTTTTGATCTGTGGCCGCTCATCGCGTTCCTGAGCTTTCTGGGGATATCCCGCGTTTTGGCGGGTGTTTCGAACGGTCATCAGCCAGGCATCTTCAAACGACTGGTTTTTGCCGCGGCGCTGATTGGAACGACAGTCACTGCGATGGCCACGTTTCAGTACACCGCTATGTTCCGCGAGATCGAAGGCAGTTTCTTCGCGCCATGGAGCAACGGCTACTGTATTGGTTTGGCCGAAGGCGTAGGGCTGCCGTCCGACCAGATGCCCGTGATCTGCCGGGCACCGACCGATTTGGAGGGTTAAGATCAGGATGCGTTTGCTAAAGTCTATCTATGTTAGCCTGTTGCGCATCTTGGCGGCGCTGGCCCAGGTAACCGGGCTTGCAGGATTTCTGGAGCGGCGGCGTGACAAAGGGCGCGGCTGGCATTGGATGTCCAGCCTGTTCGCAATCTACGATATTGATGCGATGGTCAACCTCGACGTGCCATGGTGGACCTACGACGCTATCGAGCAGGTGGACGCATTCCTGGCTTCCCGTCCGGTTCGCGTTTTAGAATATGGATCGGGCGCCAGTACAGTTTGGCTGGCCCGTCGCGCGGCATCCGTGATCAGCGTTGAACATGACGCGCCTTGGTACAAGGCCGTCACTGCCAAACTGCCTATGATCGAGGGCTTGTGCACCACCGAGGTCAAACTGGTTGAGGCAAGTAGTGATGCGCCCGCTGACGCTCTGTATCTTTCAGAAAAAGCCAATGGTTCTCGGGCAAATTTTACAGCCTATGCCATTGCAATAGATGACGAAGATGGGCTTTTTGATCTGATCGTCGTGGATGGTCGCGCGCGTCCAGCCTGCTTGAAACATGCAATCCCCAAGCTGGCACCGGATGGGATCATCGTGTTCGACAATTCTCATCGCGCGCGCTACCGCCAATCGATCAAAGATTGCGGGTTGTCCGAAACCAGGTTGCGCGGGCTGGTTCCGACCTTGCCTTATCCAGATCAGACCTCGATCCTGCGCGCCGAACCGGCGGGATAGGCCGATGCCGGTGGCGCATCTGCTCAAGGATAAGGTGCTACGTCGAAGACTGGTGCGCGGGCTTGGCCTGCTGGTTCTGGCGCTGTCCGTCATTTTCATCGGACGCGAGATTGCACGCAATTGGGACGCGCTGATCAGCTTCGATCCACCCGAGGGGTTCTTAATACGCTGCGCAGTGATGGTTGCTCTATATTCAGCGTTGCTGTTTGTGCTGGCCGAGATGTGGCACCGCATCGTGCAACTATTCGGACCCGAGCCGCGCCGCCGGACGTATCGGTCATTCACTCTCTCTCAAATCGCGCGATACGTACCCGGCAATGTTGTCCACCTTTTGGGACGCGCTGTTTTGCTGCGCGGCGGGACGCTGAGCGACAAGCAGTTGGCCATGGCAACCTTGGTGGAACTGATTTGCTTACCCGTTGCCGCTTTGGTGATCTTGGTAACTGGTGTTTGGTTCGTGCCTTTTGACATTCTACCGTTCGAAGCCATTGGCCCTGTCTGGCCTATGCTTACGATTTCAATCGCTGTTCTGCTATCCCTGGTACTGGTTTTTTTTGCCGTCAAGCAGAGCCTCACACTCTCTGCTTTGCTCTTGATTTCGTTTCTTGCGATCGCATTTCTTCTGGGTATGAGCTCCGTCGCCGCCTGGGTCCTGAGCGCAATCGACGATGTCCCAATAGGTGTCGCGGCGCTTGCCGCTGTTGTCTCTTGGCTGATTGGGTACGCGACGCCTGGTGCGCCAGGCGGTTTAGGCCCTCGCGAAGCCGCGTTCATCGCAATTTTAAGTGGCGCTACGACACCCGGTTCAGCCCTGATCGCTGCGGCTGTTTTCCGGCTGATTACCGTCGCTGGGGACGTTGTGTGCTTTGCGATAGGGGTTGCCTTTTTTAGGCGTTAGCGCGGGTATGCGGATAACCCGTGTCGAATTATCCTCCGTTTTGCCTATCGAAGGCATGAAGAGGTGAGATTGGGCTATTTGGCAGGTACCAAGACACGTGGAGTAGAGAACTATCGCATGTAAGTTATCAAGCAAACGAGGGCAAAACCGGTCAAATGCACCGATTTCGAGTCTTCTGAACTATCGTGGATTCTGATGGTGCTGCTGGAGAGAATTGAACTCTCGACCTCTCCCTTACCAAGGGAGTGCTCTACCTCTGAGCTACAGCAGCATCGTGGGCGGGTGATTAGACGCAAACGAAACGCGGCGCAAGGGTATCTGGACGGTTTTTTTCGCCTCCTGTAGAGAAAGACCATGGCAGAGAAAAATGCACAAAAAAATCACGGCAAATCCGGGAATGCGCGCGAAGAACGCCTGAAGGCTGCGTTAAAGGCGAACATGGCGCGGCGTAAGGCGCAGGCTAAGGCGCGGGCCGCTTCCGGAAACAAAGCCGACAAAGACGAGGGATAAGAGCAGATGGATTCGATTCTGGTGACGGGCAACGGCCCGCTGAACGGACAAATTCCGATTGCGGGGGCCAAGAATGCGTGCCTGACGCTGATGCCTGCGACGCTTCTCAGCGAAGAACCGCTGACTTTGACCAACGCGCCACGCCTCAGCGATATCAAGACCATGACAGCGCTGCTGCAATCGCTTGGGGCCGAGGTGTCCGCGCTGCAGGACGGACAGGTGATCGCGATGTCGAGCCATGATCTGACCAGCCAGACGGCGGACTATGACATCGTGCGCAAGATGCGGGCCTCAAATCTGGTGCTGGGGCCGTTGCTGGCGCGATTTGGGCAGGCGGTCGTGTCGCTGCCGGGTGGCTGTGCGATTGGCGCGCGTCCGATGGACCTGCATGTCGAAGGGCTCGAGGCTCTGGGCGCCGAGATCGAACTGAAAGACGGGTATCTGCATGCCAAGGCTCCGGGCGGTTTGAAAGGCGCGGTGCATGAGATGCGCTTTGCCTCGGTCGGAGCGACCGAGAACATCGTCATGGCAGCAACACTTGCCAAAGGCACCACCGTTCTGAAAAACGCCGCGCGTGAGCCTGAGATTGTCGATCTGGTCGATTGCCTGCGCAAAATGGGCGCGCAGATCGCGGGTGAGGGCACCTCGACCATCGAAATTCAAGGCGTGGATCGGCTGCACGGGGCGACCCATCAGGTAGTGACCGACCGGATCGAGCTGGGCACATATATGCTGGCCCCGTCCATCTGCGGTGGCGAGGTTGAATTGCTGGGCGGGCGCATGTCGCTGGTCGAATCGTTCGCGGCCAAACTGGACGCGGCGGGTGTAAGCGTTGAAGAAACCCAAAAGGGCCTGAAAGTGGCGCGTAAGAACGGGCGTGTGACAGCCGTAGATGTGGTCACCGAACCCTTCCCGGGCTTCCCAACCGACCTTCAAGCCCAGATGATGGCGCTGATGTGCACGGCCGAGGGCACCTCGGTCTTGGAGGAGCGTATATTCGAGAACCGCTTTATGCATGCGCCCGAACTGGTCCGCATGGGAGCGCAGATCGAGGTGCATGGCGGAACAGCGACTGTGACAGGTGTTGAGCGTTTGAAGGGCGCGCCCGTCATGGCGACAGACCTGCGCGCTTCTGTTTCGCTGATCCTGGCAGGGCTTGCCGCCGAGGGTGAGACCACGGTAAGCCGGGTGTACCATTTGGATCGTGGCTATGAACATGTGGTGCGCAAGCTGGAAGGTGTGGGTGCCAAAATCGAACGGATCAAGGGCGAATGACAGACGCAAGTTTCGAAGACGGGCGCGAGGCCCCATTGAACCTGGGGGCCGAGGATGCAGATGATCTGCAGGTCATCTCGACCCTGTCGCAAGACGCTGTGTTCCCGGTGACCGAGATGACATGGCAGCCCTCGCAACGGCGTTTTGGGTTGCTTTTGAACCGGTTCCGGTGGGAGGATAAGGACGCGGCTGCCCGTCGCGACCGCCCGTTTGAGCGTGTGCAGTCTGTGCTGGTTTTTGATTCAGTCTTGTCAGTCTCCAGCCAGGGCATAGATCGCAGCGACAAAGATATGATTCTGTCGCTGCTGTCCGTCGATTTTGAGCCCGGTGAAGATGGGTCCGGACTGATCTTGCTGACCTTGGCGGGGGATGG
This sequence comes from Ruegeria sp. I1, assembly GCF_056532675.1. Classification (NCBI taxonomy): domain Bacteria; kingdom Pseudomonadati; phylum Pseudomonadota; class Alphaproteobacteria; order Rhodobacterales; family Roseobacteraceae; genus Ruegeria; species Ruegeria sp. I1. The sequence continues at coordinate 95,106 of NZ_JBQFNM010000011.1, forward strand.
TGCAATCCGGCTGAAGGTCGAAGCGATCGATGCAACGCTGAAGGATGTGACACGCCCTTATCTGGCGCCCTCAGGGCAGGCTCCGCATCATCCAGAATAAGCGCGGCATATCGCAGGCGTTCGTGAATACCGCCCAAAAGCCGGTTCTGCGCCGTGCCACCGTGTTCGACGTGTTTCAGATGAGCCGGTTGTTGATCCGGTCCATTACCCATCTGTGTGCGGCGGATCATGGAAACGATCCGCGCCTTATATCGCTCTGGACGGCCAACAAAGACCCGCAGAGCATTCGGGGCTGGGTACAATCCGGTTCCGAGCTTTGGGTGGCTGAGTTGAGCGGTCAGATTGCCGCTGTTGGCGGTGTTCGGCGAGGGAGCAAAATTTCGCTGCTCTATGTTGATCCATGGTACATCCGACACGGCATTGGGCGTGCTTTGCTGGCACGGTTAGAGCAGGAGCTTGCAGATCAGGGATGCGTGCAGGCTTCCTTGGAGGCGACGCATACCGCGCGCGCGTTTTATCTGCGCGATGGTTGGGCGCAGACCGGCGACCCGGAAGAGTGGCACGGGATGACCCAATTCCCCATGCGCAAATCGTTGCACCTTGCCAAGAAGGGTTGAGACCTGCTGGCCCCAGCGATATGTCCGCTTGGAACGTTTCGGAGTGCCAGATCATGCCCGTTTTCCTTGAGACCACATCGCCCGAGTTTGAAGCCGCCTTTCAAACTCTGCTGTCTGCCAAGCGCGAAGACAGCCCGGACGTGGACGCGGTTGTGGCCGAAATCATCGAAGATGTACGAGCGCGCGGTGATGCAGCGATCATTGAACTGACCGCCAAGTTCGACCGGTTGGACCTGACACCAGATACGCTGGCGTTCAGCGCGGCTAAGATCGCGGACGCTGTAGAACAGGTCTCTGCCGAAGATCGAGCCGCGCTGGAATTGGCTGCGGCTCGTATCCGGGCCTATCACGAGCGGCAGATGCCGTCTGATCAAAGTTGGACGGATGAAAGCGGTGCGACGCTGGGTTGGCGTTGGTCCGCGGTCTCTGCGGCGGGCCTCTATGTGCCGGGTGGGCTGGCATCCTACCCGTCATCCGTGCTGATGAACGCGATTCCGGCCAAGGTGGCGGGTGTTGGGCGGTTGGCGATCGCGGTGCCGACACCGGACGGTCAGGTCAATCCACTTGTTCTGCTGGCTGCGCAATTGTCCGGTGTGGATGAAATCTACCGGATCGGTGGTGCCCAGGCCATCGCCGCGCTGGCCTATGGGACGCAGACTATTGCTGCTGTGGACAAGATCACGGGGCCTGGAAACGCATTTGTTGCGGCGGCCAAACGGCGCGTCTTTGGCAAGGTGGGCATCGATATGATCGCCGGGCCGTCCGAGATTCTGGTGATCGCTGACAAAGACAATGATCCGGATTGGATCGCCTTGGACCTGCTCAGCCAAGCGGAACACGACGAAAGCGCCCAGTCGATCCTGATCACAGATGATGCCGCCCTTGGTCGAGCCGTTGCGCAGGAGGTTGAAAAACGTCTGGAAACCTTGCAGCGGCGTGAGATTGCGGGGGCCAGTTGGCGGGATTTTGGGGCTGTCATTACCGTGCGCGATTTGAGTGAGGCTGCGACCTTGTCAAACCGCATCGCACCCGAACACCTTGAGCTTTGCGTGGCAGACCCGGTGGCGCTGAGCGAAAAGACCATCCACGCCGGAGCGATTTTCCTGGGGCAATACACGCCCGAAGCCATTGGCGACTATGTCGGTGGGCCGAACCACGTTTTGCCCACGGCACGCTCGGCACGGTTTTCATCGGGTCTGAGCGTCATGGACTTTCTCAAGCGAACGACGCTCAGCCAGATGACACCCGCAGCCCTGCGTGCCATCGGCCCGGCGGCTGAGCAACTGGCACAGTCTGAAAGCCTTGAGGCGCATGGGCTGTCTGTCAGCGCGCGTTTGAATCGGTTGAATGGATGAGGTGACGCAAAGGCGTATCGAAAGCGCAGCGTGGATACATTGCCGAACGATATCGCTTGTTATAGGTCTGGGCGGACGACAAGGAATGTGACCGTAAAGATGACCCGTATTTCGCATATCGAACTGGATGACCGTAACCTGCCCCCGCCGACCCCAGAGATCGAGCAGGAGCGTAAGGTTGCCATCTTTGATCTGCTGGAAGACAACAGCTTTGCCCTGCCCGCACGTGACGATCGTGCTGTTCCAGACGGACCATACCATCTGCACTTATCGATCCGTGACAAACGTCTGGTTTTCGACATCGCCACCGAAGGCAGCGAGAAAGCGGCCGAGTTCCACCTATCGCTTGGACCCTTTCGACAGGTGGTCAAAGACTACTTCCAGATCTGCGAAAGCTATTTCAACGCGGTGAAAACCTTGCCACCAAGCCAGATCGAAACCATCGACATGGCGCGCCGGGGCATCCATAACGAAGGCAGCCGTGTTTTGCAGGAACGACTTGAGGGCAAGGCCGATGTGGACACAGACACTGCCCGCCGCCTGTTCACGCTGATCTGCGTGCTGCATTTCGGGGGGTAACGCGTGAAGCCTCTGCCGCAGTCGGTCCTGTTTTGTTGCGACCACAACTCGGTTCGGTCCCCGATGGCCGAAGGCATCATGAAGAAGTTTTACGGCACCGGCACATACGTGCAATCCGCCGGTGTCTATAACGATCTGGAGATCGACGGTTTCTGTATCTCAGTCTGCCACGAGATTGGTGTTGAACTGTCGCGCCATCGCTCGCGGTCTTTTGACGAGATGCAGGAGTGGGGCGACGACCTAAGCTCGTTTGATCTGATCGTCGCGCTATCACCTGCAAGCCAACGCAAAGCGCTGGATCTGACGCGGGTTTTTCACCTGGATGTCGATTATTGGCCAATAATGGACCCTACCGGGATGGGTGAGACGCGCGAAACAAAGCTACACCACTACCGACAGACCCGCGATCAGATCATCAAGCATCTGAAAGACCGCTGGGGCGAACCAACGGAGTGACCCATGAAACAGACCGTTCAAACCTATTTCGATGCCTTCAACGCCGGGGATCTAGACGGCATGCTGGCCTGTTTGTCCGATGATGTGGCCCATCACGTGAACGAAGGCCAGATTCGCGTCGGCAAAGAGAAATTCGCGGCTTTCTGCGCCCATATGAACCGCTGCTATAGCGAGAACCTGACCGACATCGTAGTGTTCGAGGCCGAAGGCGGCACCCGTGCGGCAGCCGAGTTCATCGTCAACGGCACCTACCTGGAAACCGACGAAGGGTTGCCGGATGCCCATGGTCAGACCTATCGCTTGCCGGCCGGGTCGTTCTTCGATCTGAAAGACGGCAAAATCACTCGCGTCACCACTTTCTACAACCTTGCGGATTGGACCAAGCAGGTCTCGAATGGCTGAGGTCACCGCGGTCCGCGCCCTGACCGGAGCGGCGCTTGAGGCTGCTCTGGACGACGTGGCGCGCCTGCGGATCGAGGTGTTTCGGGCCTGGCCGTATTTGTACGACGGCGATCTGGAGTACGAGCGGACGTATCTGCAATCCTACCGCGACAGTGACAAAGCCATTGTTGTTGGCGCGTTTGATGAGGATCGTCTGGTTGGTGCTTCGACTGGCGCACCGCTGATGGATCACGCCGATGATTTCGCAGCGGCCTTCGATGGCACGGGTCTGGACTTGTCGCAGATCTTCTATTGTGCGGAATCTGTCCTGTTGTCTGACTATCGCGGGCAGGGCGTCGGGCATAAGTTCTTTGATTTGCGTGAAGCTCATGCCCGGGAGCTGGGCTTCGCCAAATGCGCTTTTTGTGGTGTGCAACGCCCAGCGGATCATCCGCTCAGACCCGAAAACTACCGACCGCTAGATGGGTTCTGGCGCGCGCGAGGATATGAGCCTTTGCAGGGTGTAATCGCGCAGTTTTCGTGGAAGGATATGGGGGAAGAGGGCGAAACGCTCAAGCCGTTGCAGTTTTGGATCAGAAGTCTTTGAGACGATTTTGGATCACGTTTATGTCCTTGGATGATGATACGCTACCGTCCGGTATCTGGTTTCCTTTAGGATATGAGTAACAAAGCCCATAATGGGTCTGTCTCAGGTTCTTTGTCGTGTCTTTGCGCGAGAGGTTCGTAATGAAAGTCGCCACTGCTGCATATAACCTTGAATGGCTCGATAGCTGGGCGCAATACGAGGATAAGCTGGATCGTTGGGTTTCGGATGCCGCTGAGCAGGGTGCTGAGTTGCTGGTGTTCCCGGAATACGGCGCGATGGAGCTGTCTACGTTGGATGGCGCGGACGTCGCCGGTGACCTCGAACGATCAATTCGCGCGGTCTCGGACCGGATGCAAGAGGTGCAGGCCCTGCATCAGCGTCTCTCTCAGGCGTACAATACTCATATACTGGGCGCGTCAGCCCCGGTTGCGAGTAACGCAGGCCGCCCCGTGAACCGCGCGGTGCTTTATACGCCAAACGGTCGGCATGATCATCAGGACAAGCAGATCATGACCCGGTTCGAGCGCGAAGAGTGGGACATCGCCCCCGGTGGACCGCTCAAACTGTTCGATACCTCGTTGGGCAAGATCGGCATTCTGATCTGCTATGACAGTGAGTTTCCTTTGCTGGGCCGCGCCCTGAATGAAGCGGATATCATACTGGTCCCGTCCTGCACCGAGGCACTTTCAGGCTATTGGCGGGTTCGCATCGGGGCGATGTCGCGTGCATTGGAAAACCAATGCGTGACGGTGATGGCCTCGTTGGTTGGTAACAATGACTGGTCCGAAGCAGTGGATATGAACACCGGCACAGGCGGCATCTTCGGCCCGCCCGACAAAGGGTTTCCGCAGACCGGCGTACTGGCCGAGGGCATTCTGAATCGGCCCGGCTGGACCTATGCCGACATTGATCTAACCGCTGTTGCCAACGTCCGCGACGATGGGCATGTCCTAAATCGCGCGCATTGGGACGAGCAAAACCCCCGAGTCGAAACGGTCACAATCTCAACGCTTTAATGATTCTGGCCTTGAAATAAGGCCGAAATAGGCTCATCTAGGCGCACATCCTCGCAGATTCTGCGAGTGCAACCTAACGATGGAGACAACATGGCCAAGGAAGATACGCTCGAATTTCCCGGTGTCGTGAAGGAACTCCTGCCTAATGCGACGTTTCGGGTCGAGCTGGAAAACGGCCATGAGATCATCGCACATACGGCAGGAAAGATGCGCAAGAACCGCATCCGTGTTCTGGCTGGCGACAAGGTTCAGGTCGAGATGACCCCCTATGATCTGACCAAGGGTCGGATCAATTATCGCTTCAAGTAACGCTCTAACCAATGGCGTTTATCCTTGGATCGGGCAGCCCTAGGCGGCTGGACCTGCTGGCGCAGCTTGGCGTGCAGCCCGATGCGGTCAGACCTCCGGATATCGATGAAACGCCGCTTAAGGGGGAACTACCTGTTCCCTATTGCCACCGCATCGCCCAGGAAAAGGTCAACGCGGTCGCGGCGGGTGATGATGATGTCGTGCTGTGCGCTGATACAACTGTCGCGCTGGGTCGTCGCATTCTAGGCAAGCCAGAGGACGCCGGCGAGGCGGCAGCGTTTTTACATGCCTTGTCCGGTCGACGCCACCGTGTGATCACGTCGGTTGCTGTAAGGCGCGGGGATCGCGTTCTGCAACGCGAGGTGGTCTCGCAGGTTCGGCTCAAGCGCCTGTCGGATATTGAAGTGAACGCCTACCTTGAAACAGGGGACTGGAAAGGCAAGGCCGGAGCCTATGCCATCCAAGGTCCGGCAGGTGCTTTCATCCCCTGGATTTCCGGTTCATTCACCGGCATCGTTGGTCTGCCTTTGGCCGAAACATCGGGGCTGCTGCAAGCGATCGGTTACCCATTACATCGAGGAACGCCATGAAGGGTCGCACGATTGTTCTGGATCATATCGAAGGCCGCGAAGCTGCAGCCCTGATGGTGGATGGTAAGCTGGATGACTTTCTGATCGCAGGGGATGCCCCGCCACCCGGAACGATCTACCGCGCCAAGGCAGATCGCCCTGTCAAAGGGCAGGGTGGTATGTTCCTGACAACCCCCGATGGACCTGCTTTTCTACGACAGGCAAAAGGGCTGGCTCCGGGCGCTTTGCTGCTGGTTCAGGTCACCGGATATGCCGAAGAAGGCAAGGCGCTTCCGGTTACTGATCGGGTCTTATTCAAAAGCCGATATGCAATTGTTACGCCGGATGCGCCGGGTCTGAACATTTCGCGCAGTATCCGGGATGAAGACGCGCGGGACCGGCTACTGGAAATCGCCCATGACATGATGGGCGACAGCCCCTATGGCCTGATCCTACGCTCCTGCTGTGCCGGTGCGGATGCCGAAGAGATTGCCGAAGACATCAGTGCGATGCTGGCGCAGGCCGAGCAGATTTTGGATGATCCGAGCACTGAACCCGAAACTCTGAGCGAAGGCGACAGCCCCCATGTGCTGGCCTGGCGTGATTGGACCGACCCGGCGGACGTTTTCACTGAGCCTGGAGGGTTTGAGACCCACGGCGTTCTGGATGCGCTTGACATCGCGCGCGGCATTCAGGAACCGCTGGCGGGCGGAGGGTATCTGTTCATCGAGCCGACGCGGGCTTTGGTCGCGATAGACGTCAATACGGGCGCCGACACTTCGCTGGCAGCTGGCACGAAGGCGAACTTTGCATGCGCCAAACAGTTGGCCCGCGCGTTGCGGGTACGGGGTCTGGGTGGGCAGATCACGCTGGACCTTGCCCCAATGCCCAAGAAAGACCGTCGGGGTTTTGAACAAGCCCTGCGCACTGCTTTCCGCCATGACTCGGTGGAAACAACACTGGCTGGCTGGACTCCTTTGGGCCATTTCGAGTTGCAGCGGAAAAGAGCGCGTATCCCCTTGAAAGAGGTGCTGAAATGAGCTGTCCAATCTGCGGGGAAGAAACGGTCGTAAGGTTCCGCCCATTCTGTTCCAAACGCTGTGCAGATATCGATTTAGCCAAATGGCTGAACGGATCTTATGCGGTGCCATCACAGCGGGAAGAGGACGTTGAGGCGGACGATACGGACCAAGGCGAGATCAGGCAGCGACCGCACTGAAAAAATGTAAAAAAGCCTCTGGACAGTCCCTGGCGCAAGTCATAGAACGCCTCCACCCAACGGCAAGCGCCGTTCCCGTGCCCGGGTAGCTCAGGGGTAGAGCAGTGGATTGAAAATCCTCGTGTCGGTGGTTCGATTCCGCCCCCGGGCACCATTATTTCTCAATTTTTACATTACTATCAAATGGTTAAGTTGATACACTTGCCGTCAATCCGCCAGCTAATCCACCATTCCGTGTTCGGTGTACCCTTGCTTGTATCGCTTTTCTGCAAATCTTGGGGAGAAGGTATCCTAAATGGGTTGTACTCAATTTAGAGTTGTTGGCGAGTTTTCTGTGGGTTACGTTGCCTCAACTGCATGGCACCGAATAGTTGGGTCCATTGTTGCAAAGGGGTAGGACATCTACAATGCAAGCTTCAAACCGACGTCGTGAGCTTTCGGCCATAAAGGTTCGACAGTGGCTCAACGCTTGGGATGAAATCCAATTTTCCGAAGAAACCAGACGAAGAAAGCCAGATCCGCACTTTTTCATTTTTTCCATCCCTGCGAAAGAGTTGCGTAGCCTTTGCGGTATTCACCGTCGATCTGCCAACCTTGAAGTTGATCGAAATGAAGACCTTGGCATTCAGCGCCAGCACGACGAAGAAAGATCAGAAGAAATTTCCCGTTTCGTCGAGTATGGGTATCCATGGTCCACGATCAGTCAAGCGAAACGCTCCTCACCTGACTACGACGATTTGAGAAAGCCAGGCTGGCTACCAACGTCAGTTGTGATCAACATCATTCCCAAGGGCGAAGAAAGATTTGGGCTGGCGGTTGATGACGAAGATGTTGTCTCTGTCCGTGAAGAAGGCGGCTTTAACAAAGTTGTGTTGCCTTATTCGGAGAACGAAGGCGATTGGAGACCCAAAGGTTTGCCGCCATTCGAAGTAATTGATGGACAACACCGGCTCTTCGCTTTTGATGACGATGACGAGACTAATTTTGAGTTGCCAGTGGTTGCATTCGTGGGGTTGGATATTAGCTGGCAGGCTTACTTATTCTATACAATCAACATTAAGCCGAAGAAGATAAACCCAAGCCTAGCGTTCGACCTTTATCCATTGCTCCGCACCGAGGATTGGCTGGATAAGGCCGAGGGCCACGCTGTGTATCGCGAAACCCGCTCTCAAGAACTGACGGAAAGCCTTTGGTCGCATCCTCAGAGCCCTTGGCATGACCGTATCAACATGCTTGGAGAAAGAGGTGTTTCAGGAGTTTCCCAATCGGCTTGGATCAAGTCTTTGATGGCCACCTTTGTCCGACCATGGAAAGCAAGAGGATCAAATACAGGCGGGCTTTTTGGTTCACAACTCCCCGAAAGTGAAGATGTGCTAGGTTGGAGCCGGGCTCAGCAGGCGGCATTTTTGATTTACTCTTGGCGGAGTTTCGAACAAGCTGTGAAAAATTCAAACGCTGAATGGGCTGCAGACCTTAGAAACGAAAACGACCCTCTTCAAGACGTCCTGGCTGACATCGTGGGAGACGCCAGTGATCTTCCGTTTTATGGAAAGCATTCACTAATCAGTTCTGATCAAGGTGTTCGCGGATTTCTGTATCTTCTAAACGACATCTTTTTTGTCTCGGCAATCAAGTGGAACCTTCGCAAATGGCGTGTCTCTGAAAACGCAGGAGCCGGTGACGAAGCCGCTGTGAGTAGCGCTTTGACGGATTTTGAGCAGAGCCACATTTCGGCTCATGTCACAGCGTTTGTACAGTGCATAGCTACTTTTGACTGGCGCGCCAGTAGCACTCCGACTTTGAGCAAAGAAGAGCGCCGAACCAAGTTGGCTTTCAAAGGAAGCGGTGGATACAAGGAACTAAGAATTCAGCTGCATGAACACATGGCGAAATGCGTCGATCTGGAAATTGCAGCAGCATCAGCTGACACCCTGAAAATTATTTCAGAATAGTCAATATAATGCCGCTTTCTCCGCAGAATTCCGCAGTGCTATTTCGCGCAAGGCAAGCAAATGTTGAAGACACTTTGGCTTCGGCAAAGAGCTTCTTCTCCTCGTCACGATGGCTAGCTCTGAAGAATGCTTATGCTCGCGATGTCGCGGGTGAAATAGCCAGAAATAATGGTAGTGGAGCCCCTCAGAACGGCAGACATCTTTCACAGTACATCGCTACGAGCACTGTGTTGCATTGCTCTGACGGATGGTCGTTCCTAGGCCGATCGATAAATGCAATGCTGAACGGTGATGAAGGTGCGTCACTTCACTTAGCGTATTATGCAGAGCTTAGGGCTGCCATGTCCCTACTTGGAACTCAGGGAGTTGGCGTTTTTAAAAACCGTCACTACTTGATCAACAGTACAAATTCCGTTGAACCATTTCAGGGAAATGTAGGAACCCACGAATTTGTTTGGGATTGCCTCGAAGCTTGGGCCGGTACTAGCTCAGCAGCGGACCTCATTGGAGACTTGATAGCTCCTTATGGGGTTACCCTTACAGATTGGGTATCTCCTTTTGGACCGGCTTCCATAATCAGGCCTTCTGCCCAAAGGTGGCTCAAGCAATGGGGCATGGACCTTGGAAAGATCAAAGATGACCGGACCGCAAGAAACACTGCGAGCTATCGACCCTATGGAATAGGTAGTTTAGACAATTGTGAAGCTGATAAGTCTACGGCGTTTGTTCGTTCACTTTGGTCAATTCTAGAACACTCAGGTTCGAGTGGGTTTGGCATGTTGGATCAGTACTTGCTGCGCTCTCTTTTAGAGCAGTTGGTCGTAAGTAGACACAGTGCAGCCGATTTAGGTGGCCCTAATCATCTTGCCATTGTTAACAAAGTGCTCAATTACCAATCTCTAGGAAGAGATATTTCAGAAAGGTACCAGGACTTTTTGATACGCAGGAGGCTGGTGGAAGAACCACTGCTGTTTCAACATGCGCGAAGGAAACCAAAGCCCGGGCCAGAGTGGCATTTCTCAGTTATCTCACGTTCCGTTTTGCTACTACGCTTGGCAACCGGAGCGACGCGAAATCTTTTTCGGAAAGCGGGTGTCGACGAGGTTCAACTAGACTTCTGGAGGAACCAGCTGGGCCAGCAAAAGGGATTGTGGAATGGAGCAAACGCACCAAGTCCAATATCAGACATCTGGGCAGATGTTGACGACAATCTCAATGACTTTTTGGAATTCGAAAATAGCCCTCCTGCGGAAAAAAATTTCTACAATCTAACTCGGATTTTCGGCCTTTCTGTTTGCGAACTTGGAAAGTTCGAACGCATCGCCGTATTAAACATGTGAAGCTCAAGATGACTAATCTATCTCTTTTGAAAGTGTCTTTGACAAAGGAGGGGGCGCACAAATCATTTTTTTTGCTGAGAGACCTAAACGTTTCAGATGTTCTGGATAGCACGAGAAACGTGATTGAAGGGATCAATATCGATGCTGCTCAAACGAGAAATATACTTTGTGCTTCTGCTGACGGAAATCTGCCTGAGATTTGGAATAAGGCAAAAGAACATACGGAAGATACTCTAAGATACTTAGTGTTTTTGGCCATTATATTTAGCCACCACCAGCTAATTTCCGCGTTCAAGGCAGGTTCGATCGGCCATGGGCAGGGGGCAATTTACAGAAGCGACTTGTCTAATGAAAAGGTTTTCACGAACATCCGCGGCGAAACAGTAAATCTGGGTTTGGCAGATAAACAGGCCGACGTTCTAGAATACGACACGCGACCGCTTTTTCAGAATGCTGTCCTTGGTGAATTGGCAGCAGATCTTTTTCGGCTGAAGCTAAAAAAGGCTGGCTGGAACGGAAGAGGTTCGCTTGCCGACGAGGCGATCGGGAACGGTTTTCACACTGTTCTCGCAAAAGACGAAAATAGCTTTCGAGCATGGTTGGGCGGTGAAGCAGAGGGCTTAGATGTAGCTGACCCGGATCGCGAAACCGTTCGACAGTTTGTTTTTTCACCAGGTCACAAACCATCTAAGGAAGGGAAGTCCAAGCGGCGCAGTCCTGCGAGAGCAAAAGAAGCCAATTTGGACCATAATCTACTTCAAAACAAACTATATGAGTACCTTTCTGCCAAGCATGGCGCCCAAAGTGTTGGTACCGAAGTCCCTTCTGGCACAGGGGGAAATTCTGTCGATTTGGTGCTAAAAGACCGCAGCGAAGTGGTTTTCTTCGAAATAAAGACAGACGCATCAGTGCGATTATGTATTCGTCAGGCCTTACCTCAACTACTTGAATACGCATACTGGCCGTCTGAAAATCGTAGCACGAAGCTTGTGGTGGTTGCGGAGGCAGAACCTACCGAAGATGCTTCGGCGTACCTTCGAAAGCTTCGGAATGATTTCGGTATTCCAGTCTACTACAGTAAAATAGATCGTCTCAATGGTCGCTTAGGTGATCTTACTTAGTTGTGCGTTGAGCAATAATTAGAGCTTCCTGCACATTTCGGTGGCGATCATTTAGTCTGCCCATTGTCATGTGGCGATGTTCAAGGAATTTCGTGTCCACTCGGTACTTGGCACCCAAAGTGCTCCTTGCCAGTTCGCATAATTCGGAAAGTTGGAAAAGGCCGGTATCACTGTAACTTAATACCAAATTCGATGCGGTTGCGTTCACTCCATCAAAAAGATCTTTGAATGCCCCCGGAACTTGGGACCGAATACTGAATGGCGATTGATGACGGTTCTCGCGATATCGTCCCTTAACTGTCTTCCCGCCTTTGATCTGCAATTCTGGGTAGTCATAAAGTACCAACGTTTCCAGGGCATGGTAGAACCTGCTGTAGTGCACAAATGCATAAGGCGGATCAGCGTAGATGGTACCACCTTCGAATTTGTCCAAGCATGACAAGAAGTTTTCTGAGGTTATCCGAAACTTGGTTCCCTCATCGACGTTTCCGTAGTTCCATTCGCGCAATGAAACCAACTTTCTCAAGAACAGAACGTCCAGTTTTTTCGCTCTGTAAAGCGCAATGTCTTTCATAGATGACTGAGTTTTGGCGTCTCGGTATTGCGCAAAATGCCCAGTACCTTGGCTGCAATAGGCCATCGCGTGCATAAGCGCACTAAGGAATAGCGCAAAATCATTTTCATTTAGCTCGCCTTCTGCCTTCATTTCGTCAGCTGTGCGGCGAAGTGCATCGATCCAAACACACTGCTCGGCAGACCACCAAGTTCCCGAGTAGTACCGAGTGAAAAGGTTGTACGGTTTTTTAGAAAGTGAGTTCAGGAGTTGTTGGTTGCGACGTTCTATCTTGTTGAAATCATCCAGATTTCCGGTGGGCAGATATTTCAACCCATCAGGCAGGCCTTTCCAAACCTCTTCAAAATACACCTTGGCACGATCAATGATGAGATCGGTATCCATTGTCAAAAAGGCACTTGAAACTCGCCCAAGATAACAACGGCTTATTGTACCCGAATATTTCTGAATATCATTCGATACGAACAACGATGAGTTTGGAAGCGCTCCAGCCAAAGATGCTGCGCCAGAAAACAGATCGCAGATTGCGCCACCTCCATGGACTGACTGAACGCCGCCAATCACGAATTCAATAATTTTGGCCTTAGAGCCCATGTACTTAATTATTTGGGGGTATTGCCGAACAAGAACTGGTGCGTGATCGATCTTTTCAGCTGTCTGCAGCACATTCATTTTTGCTCGCTTCCCTCATTGGACATTCAGGGTCCTATCTGTAGTTTCCAAGCTTAGCTTTTGTGCCTCTACCGGAACACAGAAACTGCCGTGCATGTTTTCATGCTTCGACGTTCAAGAGCCACACTTAGGTTCTTTACAGTACACCGAGCCGACGTCCTATGTAAGCAGTACTTTTCTATCAACTCAGACAAGTGAGAAACTCACGAAAGCCCAATTGGATGCGCGATATTGACCGCTAAGTGTTGCAACGGGTTGCAAAGGACGTTCGCCGCTGTGCATGACAGATTGCGCCACGTTCAACTACCTCAGTTGTCGAACACTCGTGCATTAATGAAGCCGAAGACGATGAAGACCGGCCAAGCTGCCACGAAGACTGCCTTGCAGACGAGGATTGCAAGGTCTCCGGATTTCTCACCAGATTGCAGTAATTGTCGATCTTCGGTCAGCAACTGAAACTCTTCGTTTGTCCGGCAATTCGATTTCTCTAGCGTTGAAACGTCTCTGTGAAAAATCAACTTCCAAAAGAACGCCCCCGCAATCAGGTAACCAACGGCCGCGACAAAAGTCCAATGTGTCATGTCCTGTTCCTTCCAAATTTCTTGGGCATCTGGGCGTATTGGTGGCTGCAACCCGTTGCAATACTCGCGCTGGGCGCGGTCATAGCGGTATGACCGTTGCAACGGGTTGCACCTCCCTCTGACAACCGATGAATTTGGGCCTCTATCATCCACCATGGTATTTCCCGACGGATAGCGGCTGTCTGCCGAGCATGGTGTGGCTGGGCTCCCGTAGCAGCAACGTAGGCCGCCTTGAGGGCAGGATTGGACACTTCAAGGGCCTCACCCAGCCAAAACACCATTGGAGGGCACTGAAGCTGGTTGTAGATGAACTGGCAGGATCGGCCAGAGTTTGGCTTACGCCCATAGACGCCTGGGGTGTAGTATTCCTTCAACCAGCGCATCCAATGCTCTTTTTGGCTGCTATACCAAGCGTTTCCGAAGCCAACGCCAATCTGGAGGAAATGCTCCAGCATAGCGGTCATGGGTTGGTCTTCGGCAAGGGTTTCAATCGTCTTCAAAAGGTCATCTCTCTTCATGAGGAACCATACCAACTTAGTCGGTTCGGGAAACAGTAACTGCCTGTGATCAATACATTTTTTGCCGTCTTCTTATACTTCTTGCCGTCTTGAAGACGGTTGCTTCGAGCGGGCTCCATTGGCTAAACAGACGCCAGTGCATGTGCATCAACATGGGATTGTTTGACGCTGCGGGTATCCACGACGATGTGGCAACGAAATCGGCCATTTCGGCCGCTATGTCAGTCGCGCTGGAATAGCCGGACGCAAAGTCGAGAAGCGTGCACCACATCTCGAAAGTCTCTAACTCAGGGTCGGCAAACTCGCCGTCCTCCAACTTTTGCTCAAGGGCATTGAGATGACGCATCAGGCGCTCTCGGGCCTTGTCACCAATGCCAATGGTCGCGCCGTCCCGAGGGTGTTTATAGCCAAGAAACTCTGTCTCGTTGTCCAGGCCTGCGGAATTTGGGGGGTGCAACGTCAGAGGGCCGAAAGAGCACCGACCCAAGCTATCGGCCAAGGTATCCCTAATCGTCCGGTTATCTTCCTCCGTGCGGCTGGCAACCAGAAGGTTGTCAAAGCACACGATCACCCGAACGTCGTCACTATGAGGTAAGTCATTGAGAAAGGCGTTCAGGTGCCACGCCAAAATGGCACTGGAAGCCGGAGAGCCTTGCATAAGTCCCGAAGGCCCTCTGGTGTTGCAAACAGTATCATCGGTAGGGGAACTAATTTGGGTATGATCCCGTACCATGTAGTTCTCCGGCGTTGCCGCATCTGGCGGTTCCGGCGAAGCCCCTTTCTTGGCTTCATGTTTCGAGGAATGTGCTTGGAACGAAAAGTTGTGGCCTCGCGTATCTAGAGCATTGGCGATTACCTGATTGGGGAGTGGCAATTCGTACAGCGCGTCCAAGTTGAAGCTGTCAAAGCAGTCTTCAATGTCGGTTTGCCAAAGATTGGCATATCCTTCGCGTTGTAGTTGTTGGATGTGAACTGCTGCGTGGTCTCGGCCATGGTGCTTGACGCCAAATAGTGACGGGTGCCGAACAAACTCGGCGTCCAGGGCGCTTTTGATGATCTTGTGCGTTGCAGATAGCACCGGCGGCATGATGCAGATATTTCGCTTGCCACCGCTGGCTTTTGCTATCGGGTACGTTGCCACGACATATTCCCGCTGGGCGTAAGGGTAAACCTGCCGGGCCAAAGCATAGGTTTGTTCTCGACCAATCTTTCCTTTGGTCGCTTTGAGAATAGCCGCCTGCTTTACCTTCGGGTGCCGTAAAAATTCACGTTGCAGGGCATGGCAACGCTTACCCGCTTTCAGTCCAGCCATCAGCCTTTGGGCCTGCTGCGAATAAATCCGGTACAGGGCCTGCTTCTCCACTTTCCAAGGGATGTTGCCGGAGGTGTTAGGGTTTTGGTTGTCGTTGTGCTGCATCGCTTGTTCTTCGGTTGTTTAGATTTGCTGCGAGGGCAACGCGATTGAACGCGCGGCGCTCGCGGTAAGCAGGGTAGATAGTTGCAACTGGTTGCACGGGAATGGGTGGGGGCTTTGGTTCGCCCCGTTAAACCCGCTTGAATTGGGAATAGCGCTCCGGCAGCACCAAGACCTCGCTAGGTGCATCCTGTTTGGTTTTCTTACGCCAAACGTAGATCAGAGAAGTGCGGTCACGGTGGGAACTAATGGCTTTCCAAGTGACGCGGGCCATAGATCGCGCTCCAGAATTCTGCTTCTGGATGATCCACTGGATGTTGTCCTTGCAACTGATGATGCGGAAACGGTCTACACGGACGATTTCATAGGCATAGTTGTCTTGCGTTTCGCGGCGCGACATACACGACGGCGTGTCATTGGTTTTCTTTTTTTGGTGCAACTGGTTGCACTGATCCGGGCGAGACCGAACGAGGTTGGAATGTCGGTTTTTTTTGCAAAGCATTTTGGGTCTCTCGGTTTGCCACCAGAGCCGGAAAGCGCTATTCTGCAATTGGTTAGATTGAGATAGCCCGTTCCCGGTTCGCCGGGGCGGGCTTTCTATTTAGCGCGGGTTTCGTCGAGGCGGGCAAGAGCCTCGTTCACTTCGCTTTTCTTAAAGCGAGGAGTTTTTCCAAGGAAAACGGGGGCGGGCAGTGTTCCATCAGCAATACGACGTTTGATCGTGCTACGGGACGACCGGAGAAGGTCCATAACCTCTCGGTAGGTGATGTATTTTTCGTCCATCTCATGCTCCTTTAGACTTATTCATCTGAAGGCATGGTTACCGATGGGCGTTCTTGTTGTGGTGGGGGCAATTTTTTTGCCCCCACCCCTGAAAACCTTCAGAAGGCCTCGCTGCTATAGGCTTTGAGTTCCAATCGGTCAGATGTGGACAGTGGTGGAACACAAATTGTGCTCTGCGGAACTGAAAATACGTCTGGCACTTTCCAATTTCTTTGCTTCGCGGGAACGCTTTGGCTTTCTTCTATTGTTACTTTTCGATTTTGGAACCAACTAGCCAGCCCTAGAAATTCAAAAAGAATGGGTTTGTCCCATGCCATTCCAGCCCCGTGAATTCTGTTCCGGTTTTCGGGTGGCATGTAGTTCCATGCAGCCCAAAGGTGCGCTACGTCTGCATAATTCGAGTATTCTCTTTTCAAACTGCGGCGCGTGCTTTCCTCAGTGCCGTGCTTTATTTTTGACTTGATCGATTTTTTCCCGATCAACCATACAGCCTTCCTTGTGCTGGCGTCGCCGAAATCACTGAACAGTTGGATTTTCTTTTGGAGGATTGCCCCGGCCAAGCTGCCGCCTTTAACGCGGGATCGCCGGGAATTGATTACAGCATTTAGTGCGATAGAAGGGGCGTACTCATCTTCCTCACTCAAGCCATGAAAGGCGAACGAGCACTCTAGTTCTGGGAGGTCGATGTACATTCCCCTATCAACAGGTTGGTTTGGAAAAAGCATATGAGCAAAAATTACTAAGCCAGCGTTTTCGGTCAGTTTGCGGGTTTCCTTGTTAAGAATTGGCAGTGTTCTCATGATTGTTTTGCCGCCAATTCCAGTACCTGCCCGGAGCCACCAGTCACATGATCAGCCCACGTTTCCATCAGAACTCGCCTCTTTTCCAAGAAATCGGTGCGGCGATAGGCGCGACCGACCTTGCCGTCGAATTTGTGTCCGAGGGCAGCCTTCGTCACCTGAAATGAAATGTCTTGTGTTTCCGCGCACCAAGTGTCGAAACTCGATCGGAAGCCATGTGGCCGCTCAGACATGCCCCTGGTCCTCATCAGCTTTGACATGGTTCCATCTGAGATAGTGCCCTTGCGCTCGCCCGGGAAAATCCATCCGTCGCGTTCAAATGGGCGGATCTGCTCAAGAATAGCCAGAGCCTCCGAGGATAGGGGTACGTTGAGTTCTTCAGTTTGCCCCAGGCGACCCTTCATAACGTCTGCCGGAATAGTCCAAATACCATTCGCAATCTGTTCCCAACGAGCAATTCTGATCGGCCCGGAACGCACCGCAGTTAAAATCAAAAACCGAAGGGCTAGGTGGGTGACTGACCCATCATCCAAGCTGCTATAGAAGTCCGGCACATCCTGCCAAGCAACCGACTTGATATGTTGCTCTGTGTGCCTCTGTTTACCAAGTAGGATTTTTGCTTTGTCCGTCACCGCCGGGTCCACATCCAAACCCATCGCCAAGGCGTGCTTCATAACAATTCCGAGACGGTTGATTGCTTTCGTCGCAGTTGGTGCTTTCTCGTGCCAGATTTTGGACAGGACGTTCTTCACGTCTTGTTGGTCGATCTCCTCAACGGGCGTTTTCCCTAGCTTAGGCAGAATGTGCAGTCTGAGTGGTGAGAACCACCGTCCGGCTTCACCGTCGCCTTTGAGTTCCGCCTTTTTCGCTTCAAATGCTGCGAGCGCAATTGTCTCCAAAGAATGATCCGCTTTTGAAGCCATGCGCTTCTCGCGTTCACGCTCTTTGATGGGGTCTTTGCCGCTGTTTCTAACGGAGCGCCAGCGCTGGGCAGCTTCTCTTGCCTGTTTTAGACTTACATCTTGCAGTGAGCCGAGGCCCATTTCTTTCCTGCGTTGATAAATTGAATAGCGGTACACCCACTGTGCACCACCGTCTTCGCGTTGGATAAAATACAGGCCGCCACCATCACAGTGCTTGCCGGGCGGCAGCCCTTTAAGTTGGGCTGCTGTCAGGCGATTTATCGCTCCCATCAATCCACCATTCTATCCACCATATCACTTGACATAGCATGGCACACGGTGGGCAAAGGTGACACCATGCCGGCAGTATTTTTTCGTTAACTTTCTGTTTCTTAGGTGTGCACGATAATTCATGGGTATCTGGTTAAAGGCCGCCCCCGGGCACCATATTTGCATACAAATGTAGTTGCATTCTGCTTTCTGATACCCTCTGTACGACCGGGTTTGATGTCTTGCAATTCCGCGTGAAGCAGCGTGCGCCGACGAAGGCTTCCAACTTATCGTTCGGCTATGAAGGACAGCCCCGAAACAAGCTGTTTCAGGCCCAGCGTGGCACCTGCAAAGATTGCGGCAAAGGTTACTGGCGCACTGTAGGCCAATAACGAGAAGGCCGATATGCCTTGTCCGACGCTGCATCCCACCGCGATGATTGCGCCGGGGCCCATAATCGCTGCACCCAGAATTTGTCGCTTTAACTCACGCGGGTCCTCGCATGCCTCCCAGCGGAAATGACCTTTAGACGAGGACCCCAGAAACGCGCCGATCAGAACACCGGAAACCGATCCGACGGCAAAGGACATTGTGTTCCCGGACGCGGTCATGAGGTAGAGTATCGTATCACCCAAAGGTGCGGCGAAGGTGTGGGTTTGGGCTCTCTCAGCATCGAATCCGTATGTCGCGACCCAGTTTGTCCCAAGCCATCCAGAGACAATCGCCAACCCGACCGCGGCGCCCCAAAACACTTGCATAGGGGTTCGACGGAAGCGATCATTTGCCAGTGCAAACACGATCATGATCGTGCCAACAACCGATCCGAAGACCCACGCGGGAATCGAAGTTAGTCGTTCTGCCAGATAGCTGAGGCTTTGGGGCGCGCTGAGATTCATCTCCACCGGAAAAACCCAAACCCGCAGATAGGCCAGGGGGCCTGACATTGCGATATAGGCTGAAAGGCCCATGATCAGAACGATGACGAATGATCGAAGATCGCCGCCTCCAAGCCGCGCCAATGCGCCATAACCGCAATTCCCGCTGATGGCCATTCCATAGCCGAACATCAGGCCACCCACGATTGAACCGACCGGGTTCCATGTCTGTGCAAGGTATCGTGTCTCAACAGGATCAAGCCACTGAAGCCCTATGGCCACGTGGCTGCCTAGGATCGCAACACCGATGGCGATGGCCCACATGCGCATCCGTCGGTCATCATCTGCATACAGATAGTCTTCGATCGCACCCAATGTGCAAAACCGACCGATACGCGCAGCAAGGCCCAAGACGACGCCGCCAATCAAGCCGATCAGGGCAACGGTATTTGCGTCTCCTATTGTTTCGAGCATGGCCAGTCTCCTCCCAAAGCTGGCGGTGTTCCGGATGGCCTCTACTTCTCCCTACAGAATAGATCGTAGACGACTTCCAGGATTTGCGTCGAACGATCATCAGCCAGGCTGTAGTAGATCGTTTTGCCTTCGCGTCGCGTTTTGACCAGACCTTCGAACCGCAAGCGCGATAGTTGCTGTGACACGGCCGCTTGCCGGGCCGAAAGCATCTCTTCCATCTGCGTCACGGATTTCTCGCCCGAGGACAGGTAGCACAAGATCATCAGACGTCCTTCGTGGCTGATCGCCTTTAGGAAGTTTGATGCCGTCTGCGCATTCTCCATCATTCTGTCCAGATCGTCTGCGCACATGTCCTTTGTGAACACTGGCAGTTTCGAAGGTTTGTCCAACAAGGTCGCCTCGCTTTCTCGGCTTCACGCATTCAAAACAGTTTATGTGATTTGTCTTATTTTAGCCAGACGTCTCAATAACTACCCCGGCGTCACGTAGCAATACGCCCAGGAACCCCCAGAAAAAGTCTTCGCCCGGGTAGCCTTCAATCCGGCCCACCTCCTGACCGCTGTCCAGTAGAACAAAAGTCGGCGTGTAGTAGAGAGGTTTTTCCAAAGTGACATCGTCCGGGGTCGCTTGGTGAATATCAAGCCGTTGCAGCGGTGCTGCTTTTCCTTCGGGTGTCTTGGGATAGATATCAGAGATTTCATCATCCCAGCGGGCACACCACATGCACCCATCTTCTTCGGCCATCAAAAGCGTCATCTCGGCCTGCGAACACACAGGAAAAACAAGCAAAGTCATTGCTAAAGGCAGCAGAAACAGGGTGCGCATCTCAAGCTCCGATTGACCGCGACGATATATCTTTACTATTTTGAATGTGTGAATGATAGCCTGACAGGACTGTTTTGAGCATGTTCGACATCACATTTGCAGGAGCTGTGGTCGCCGGTCTGTTGTCCTTTCTTTCCCCGTGCATTCTGCCAATTGTCCCGTTTTACCTCAGTTATCTGGCGGGGGTCGGGATGGAGCGGATCTCGGCAGGCGCTGAGATTCCCGTCAATACACGTCGCCGGGCGACGCTTTCGGCAGTCGCATTCGCGGCAGGCATCATCACGATCTTCATGGCGCTTGGCGCTACCGCGTCGATTTTCGGACAACTGGTTCGAGAGTATTTTGATATCCTGCGCTGGATTGCTGCGGCAATCATCATCGCGATGGGCCTGCATTTTCTGGGGCTCGTGCGCATCGGGTTTCTCTATCGCCAATATCGAGCGGATGTTGGCGAAACCTCGAATGTTAGCCTGATCGGGGCCTATGTGCTTGGCCTGGCCTTCGCGTTTGGCTGGACGCCCTGCGTGGGGCCCGTGCTTGCCGCGATCCTGTTCACTGCTGCAGGAACCGAGACTGCGTGGCGGGGCGCGCTGTTGTTGTTCGCCTATGGGGTGGGAATGACAGCCCCGTTTGTTCTGGCGGCTTTTCTGGTGCGCCCTTTCATGCAATGGATGGCACAGTTCAGGAAACACTTGCCTTTGATCGAAAAGGCGATGGGTTGCCTGCTGATCCTGTTCGGCGTGCTGATCGCCACCAACTCCATCAATCACATCGCGCAATGGATGCTGGACCACATGCCGTGGCTTGCAACCATCGGCTAATAGCGGAGGATAACATGAAACGAGCCTTTTCAATTCTGGTCGTACTTTTAATGGGTGCCGCGGTTTCTGCCGCTGAACTGGGGGATGATGGACTGCACAAAACGCCGTGGATGCGTGACACGTTCAAGGACCTCCGAGAAGATCTTGAAGAGGCTGCGGGCGAAGGTAAGCGTTTGGTTTTGTTCATAGAACAGCAAGGCTGTATCTATTGCAAGAAGATGCACGAAGAGGTGTTTCCACAGCCCGACTTGGCGGCGTACATCGAAGAAAACTTCTTTGTCGTACAGATGGATTTGCATGGAAGCACCACGGCAACCGACTTTGACGGGCAAGAAGATGAGCAAAGGGCACTGATGCGCAAATGGGGGATTCTATTCACCCCAACGCTTGTGTTCCTACCGGAAGAGGTGCCCGAAGACGCCACAGCTGTTCAGGCTGCGGTTGCTGTAATGCCGGGGGCGTTCTCAAAATCAACAACCTTGGATCTTTTCACCTGGGTTGATGAGAAACGCTACGACCTTGAGAATGGTGAAGATTTTCAACGGTATCATGCGCGCCGCATTCAGGAGCGTAACAATGTTTCGCAGGATTAAGCATTGCGGTTACAAATAAAAAAATTCAATAAGATGAATTTAATGTTGCGAAGAGCAATGCCCGTCGACTACGGTACACAAAAGCTTTGGATCGCAAAGCGCCATGGGCGCGGTAGCAAACGGGAGGGATCATGAGGCTGAGACTCTTAACATTGGTCTGCACGATGTCGGGTGTTGCCGCATTTGCAGCGGATACAGGCCCGAAAGACGTAACCTATGATGACTATGGTGCGGTAGAGGCCTCTCTGACCGGGGTCGCGGGCGATGTCGCAAACGGCGCGCTCATCGTTGGGGACAAGTCAAAAGGCAACTGTGTGGCCTGTCACGCTGTCACGGCTTTGGCGGACATACCATTTCATGGCGAAGTTGGGCCAATGCTGGATGGGGCGGGTGACCGCTGGTCCGAGGCCGAGCTGCGCGGGCTGATCGCAAATGCAAAGATGACGTTCGATGGAACAGTCATGCCCGCATTCTACAAGGATGACGGCTATATCCGTCCTGGTGATGCTTATACAGGCAAAGCGCCGACAGCGCCTTTGACGTCGATCCTAACGGCACAGGAAATTGAAGATGTGGTCGCGTTTCTCGCGACCCTGAAAGAACAATAACCGCGCTTTCTTGCGTGACTTTCCGAAGATTCAAAGGAGATTGAAAATGGAACTCTCTCGCCGCGAGACTCTGGCCCTTGGCCTGGGCGCCGCGTTCCTGACAATGATTCCGCTCCGCGCAAATGCGGCCGCTGAAGATGCGATTGCCGCGTTTACGGGTGGTGCGGATATGGTTGATGGCGGTGTCACTTTGACTGCACCGGAAATCGCCGAAAACGGAAACACCGTGCCAATCGAAGTCAGCGCACCGGGCGCAACGTCTATTCTGATTGTCGCGGCCGGGAACCCCGAACCGGGTGTTGCAACCTTCAATTTCGGCCCGTTGGCTGCTGAACAAGCCGCATCAACTCGCATCCGTCTGGCCGGAACACAGGATGTCATCGCCGTGGCCAAGATGGCCGATGGCAGCTTCGCCAAGGCATCCGCGACCGTAAAAGTGACAATTGGCGGCTGCGGCGGCTGATCGCCACGCGCCCTGAAGAACAGGAGAGTACCCAATGGCATCCGGTGTAAAACCCCGCGTCAAGGTTCCAAAGACAGCCGCGGCTGGTGAAACCATCACGATCAAAACCCTGATCAGCCACAAGATGGAAAGCGGCCAACGCAAGGACAAAGAAGGCAATGTCATCCCGCGTTCGATCATCAACCGTTTCACCTGCGAGTTTAATGGCGAAATGGTGGTTGATGTGACGATGGAGCCGGCGATTTCGACCAACCCGTATTTCCAGTTTGAAGCCGTCGTGCCCGAAGCCGGTGAGTTCGTCTTCACCTGGTACGATGATGACGGTTCTGTTTACGACGAGAAAAAATCAATCGAGATCGCCTGACGGCTCGACACTAAGGCAGATCAGCGCTGGTCCAAGAAGCTGGCGCTGATCCACCAAGGGAGGAACGTAATGAATACCAAGGCATTGACGGCGATCGCGGCAATTCTGGCTTTCCCAGTGGCAGCAATGGCCGGACCGGATGAAGACAGTCTTGTGATCAATGATGAGCTGGATATGACCTCGGTGACCGAGGCGCCAGCACATCTGGAAAATCTGGATACGATCTATTCGGGTTGGCACTTCCGCACAGATGAGACGCAAGCGCTACAAGTTGATGACTTTGACAATCCGGCGATGATCTTTGTCGATCAGGCTATCGACCTGTTCGAGACGGTTGATGGCGCCGCTGGTGAAAGCTGTGCGTCCTGCCACGATGGGGTAGAGAGCTTTGAAGGGCTTCACGCGTCTATGCCCAAGGTTGATGCTGAAAGCGGCAAGCTGGTTGTCATGGAAGACCTGATCAACAAATGCCGCACGGATCGTATGGAAGCGGATGCTTGGAAATGGTCCGGAGGAGACATGCAGGGGATGGTCGCTCTGATCGGTTTGCAGTCGCGCGGAATGCCAATGAATGTGGCGATCGATGGCGATGCCGCCCCGTATTGGGAGCAGGGCAAAGACATGTACTACACCCGCTACGGCCAGCTAGAGCTTAGCTGCGCCAATTGTCACGAAGACAACTGGGGCAACATGATCCGTGCCGACCACCTGAGCCAGGGTATGATCAACGGGTTCCCGACCTATCGCCTGAAACAGGCCAAACTGATTTCGCGCCATAATCGGTTCCGCGGCTGCATTCGCGACACGCGGGCAGAAACCTTTGCCGAAGGGTCAGACGAATTCCGCGCCTTGGAGCTGTATGTAGCATCCCGAGGCAACGGGCTTTCAGTCGAAACCCCGGCTGTGCGCCAGTAACAACGGCCCCGCGCAAGCAATGCTTTGCGCGGGTTTTTAGCAGAAATAACATTCACATATTTATATGTGACACAGGAAAGCTGATTGATGATTTCGCGACGTGACTTCTTGCAGGCTTCAATGGCGGCCTCGGCGCTCTATGGGGCGTCCGGTTTCGGCAATTGGGCCAGACTTGCCGCACAGCAAAGCCTGACACAGGATCGACTGTTGGAGTTCGAGACTTTTGGCAACATCAGCCTGATCCATGTCACCGACATTCACGCGCAACTCAAACCGATCTACTTCCGTGAGCCCGAGATCAACCTTGGTATTGGCGATGCGCGAGGGCAGATGCCACATGTCACCGGGGCGGCTTTCCGCAAGGCCTACGGGATCGAAGATGGAAGCCCGTCAGCCTATGCGCTGACCTACAACGATTTCTCTGCGCTAGCGAAGGCCTACGGTCGGGTCGGTGGATTGGACCGCGTCTCAACTGTCATCAACGCCATTCGTGCTGACCGTCCCGATGCGCTTCTATTGGATGGAGGCGACACCTGGCACGGGTCTTACACCTGCTATCAGACGGCGGGTCAGGACATGGTCAATGTCATGAACGCGCTGAAACCCGATGCGATGACGTTCCATTGGGAGTTCACGCTGGGCAGCGACCGCGTGAATGAAATTGTCGAAGGTTTGCCCTTTGCGGCCTTGGGTCAGAACATCTTTGACGCCGAATGGGATGAACCTGCTGAGCTGTTCCAGCCCTACAAGTTCTTTGACCGAGGCGGCGCAAAGGTCGCCGTGATCGGCCAGGCCTTTCCCTACATGCCCATTGCGAACCCGGGCTGGATGTTCCCCGAATACTCGTTCGGTATCAGGGATGAGAACATGCAGGCCATGGTCGATGAGGTGCGTGCCGCCGGTGCCGATGTTGTCGTTGTCCTCAGCCATAACGGCTTTGACGTCGACAAGAAGATGGCGGGCCGGGTGCAGGGGATCGACGTGATCCTCAGCGGCCACACTCATGATGCACTGCCGGAACCTGTTCTCGTGGGAAAAACGCATATCATCGCGTCTGGCTCGAACGGAAAATTCGTCAGCCGCGTCGATCTCGACGTGAGGGACGGGCAGATGATGGGGCTGAAGCACAAGCTGATCCCGATCTTCTCTGACGTCATCGCTCCTGATCCTGCGATCTCTGCCCTGATCGATGAACAGCGCGCACCCTATGAGGACACGCTGCGCGAAGTGATCGGCCAAACGGACTCGTTGCTCTATCGCCGCGGCAACTTTAACGGCACTTGGGATGACCTGATCTGCGATGCCCTGATCAAGCAGCGCGAGGCTGATATCGCAATGTCGCCCGGCGTGCGTTGGGGGCCGTCGATCCTACCGGGGCAGGAGATTACGCGCGAAGACATCTGGAACGTCACCTCGATGTCCTACCCGAACGCATATCGCACTGAAATGACAGGCGAATTCATCCATGTGATCCTTGAGGATGTTGGTGACAACCTGTTTAACCCCGACCCTTACTACCAGCAGGGCGGCGATATGGTCCGTGTCGGTGGGCTGGGCTACCGCATTGATGTGACTAAACCACAAGGGCAGCGGATCAGTGAAATGACCCTGCTCAAGACAGGTGAAGCGATTGATCCATCGAAAACCTACGTCGTAGCCGGTTGGGCCAGTGTCAACGAAGGCACCGAGGGTCCGCCGATCTGGGATGTCGTCGAAAACCACATTCGCAACCTTGGCACCGTCACGGTGCAAGAGAATACCAGTGTCGATGTTGTCGGCGCTTAAGAAACAGATGGAGACCTAAGAGATATGGATGACGCGTTCAAACCGTCCCGCCGGGCCTTCCTGAAAGGCAGTGCTGCGGTTGCGGCTGGGTCAGTCGCAGGTGCGGCTGCGGCAGACACACCCGATCCTCTGATAACCGAGCTTCAGGATTGGGCGTCTTACACAGGCGCCGGTGTCGATGAGTCCCCTTATGGCATGCCGATCAGCTTCGAATCCCATGTCGTTCGGCGCAACGTGGAATGGCTGACCGCCTCTCCGATTTCGTCGATCAACTTCACGCCGATCCATGCGCTTGACGGCACGATCACGCCGCAGGGCTGCGCCTTTGAGCGTCACCATTCGGGTGCGATTGAGCTGCGCAAAGAGGACTATCGCCTGATGATCAACGGGCTGGTCGATCGCCCGCTGGTCTTTACCTACGACGACATTGAGCGGTTCCCGCGCGAAAACCATGTGTATTTCTGCGAGTGTGCGGCGAATACCGGTATGGAGTGGGCTGGTGCTCAACTCAACGGCGTTCAATTTACCCACGGCATGATTCACAACATGGAATACACGGGTGTTCCGCTGCGTACGCTGTTGCAGGAAGCGGGCGCCGATATCTCACCCGACAAATGGGTCTATGTTGAGGGCGCAGACGCGTCATCCAATGGCCGCTCCATACCGATGGAAAAAGCGCTGGATGACGTGTTGGTGGCTTTCAAGGCAAATGGTGAAGCACTGCGCATGGAACATGGATACCCCGTGCGTCTGGTCGTGCCGGGTTGGGAAGGCAACATGTGGGTCAAATGGCTGCGCCGGATCGAGGTTGTCGATATGGCGGTCGAAAGCCGCGAAGAAACCTCGAAATACACCGATGTTTACGAGGACGGTACAGCCCAGAAGTGGACCTGGGTGATGGACGCCAAGTCCGTCATCACCTCACCCAGTCCGCAAATGCCGATCAAACACGGACCGGGACCCTTGGTCATTTCCGGACTTGCCTGGTCAGGCCACGGGCAAATTACGCGGGTCGATGTGTCCAAGGATGGTGGGATCACCTGGGAGACGGCGCGTCTTGGCAAGCAGGGCGACAGCAAGGCTTTGACGCGCTTCTATCTCGACACGAACTGGGACGGAGCACCAATGCTTTTGCAGGCCCGGGCGATAGATGAGACCGGTTATGTGCAGCCAACCAAAGACCAACTGCGCGAAAAGCGCGGAGAAAACTCTGTCTACCACAACAACTGTATCCAGACTTGGTACGTGAGCGCAGAAGGGATCGCCGAGAATGTCGAAGTCTCTTAGTCAGGTTTTCCTGCCCGTATTCGGCGGCACGGCGTTGGTGCTTGCGGTCGCGGTTGTTGTCGCGAACCGGAACTATGGCCAGTCGCAGATAGAAACCCTGGAAACCCGGATCGGTCAGGTTGAGGCGCATGCAGCCGCAGCCCAGGAAAACGCGCAAACGGAAGCCAGCCGGGCAGCCGAACTGGCGGCCAAGGTCGAAGAGATTCAGGTCGCAGCAGCCGAGCGGGTCGCAAATGGGATGAACCTGACCGCGCCCGCGCCTCGCGGCGAGGGCACCTATGGGCTTGGACGCCCCGCGCTGGAACAAGAGATCGCCGCCTGGGACGTTGACGTCTTGCCCGACGGGCGTGGCTTGCCCGTTGGATCAGGCGATGTCTGGACTGGAGAAGAGGTATTTGTCGACCGCTGCGCCTCGTGCCATGGGGAATTTGCCGAAGGTGCCGACAATTGGCCTGTTCTGGCCGGTGGCTTCGATACGCTCGCTGACGAAGATCCAGTAAAAACTGTTGGCTCTTATTGGCCGCATCTGTCGACTGCTTGGGACTATATTTCCCGCTCTATGCCCTTTGGCGAAGCAGGTACGCTGACCGCGGATGAAACCTATGCGATCGTCGCCTACATCTTGTATTCGAACGATCTTGTGGATGACGACTTCGAGCTCAACCACGACAACTTCGCCGACTTTGAAATGTATAACATGAACGGCTTTGTCGTCGATGTACGTCCTGAAACTGAGTACGCCGAGTGGCGGCAAGAGCCATGCATGGAGAATTGCAAGTCAGAAGCCGCCGTCACGATGCGCTCTGTCTTTTTGGTGGAGACGCCGCCCGAAGGTGGTTCAAACTCGGTCATGAACGACGCCAGCGCGGACGAATTGCCAAAGTTTACGGCAGAAGGTCCTTCGTTCATTCCGACTGCGGCGTCAAAGCCTGAGGACGAAGCTGCTGCAACGCCAACCATTCAGGAATCCAGCGATACGGACGGAACGACAGAAGTGTTTGCCGCTGGCGAGAAAGTCTTCAAGAAATGCAAAGCCTGTCATCAGGTCGGCGAAAGTGCAAAAAACAGTACAGGGCCCGTATTGAACGGGATCATCGGTGCCAATGCAGCCTCAGTCGAAGGGTTCAAATACTCCAAGGCCTTGAACGCTGCTGCTGAGGAGGGGCTTGTCTGGACCGACCAGGAAATGGCGGCCTTCCTGACGAAACCCAAAGAGTACATGAAAGGCACGCGGATGTCTTTTGCGGGGCTTAGAAAACCTGACGATATCGAGGCTGTGATCGTCTATCTCAAGTCGTTCGGAAACTGATCATGCGCTGGTCGGCTATACTGACCCATGCGGCGGTCGCTATAGCGACCACCTCGTCGGTCAGCGCAACCGAAGACCTGGGCGACGCCGAAGCCGGAAAAGTGGTGTTTGCCAAATGCAAAGGATGTCATCAGGTCGGTGAGGGTGCCAAAAACAAAATCGGCCCGCATCTGAATGGCGTTTTTGGACGCAAAGCGGCAGGCCTTGACGGGTTCAATTACTCCAAGAGTCTTGAGCGTGCTGGAAATTCGGGCCTGGAATGGCACGCTGATACACTATCGGCCTATATTGAAAATCCACGTGCATTTGCATCTGGAACACGGATGAGTTTTCGGGGCCTGAAAGACCCCGAGGACCGCGCCAACATCATCGCCTTTTTGCGCGGATTCTCTGATAATCCGCAGGACATCCCCGAAGCGGATCCAACGGCCAGGGGCACGGATCATTCTGTTGATCCGGCGATACTGGCTATTCAGGGCGACCCGGAATATGGCGCCTATCTCAGCAGCGAATGTACAACCTGCCATCAGATCGAAGGGGGCGACGCTGGCATCCCGTCAATCGTCTACTGGCCAGACGAAGATTTCGTGGTCGCGATGCATGCTTACAAAGACAAACAGCGCCCTCATCCGGTCATGCAGATGATTGCCGGACGGCTGAGCAATGACGAGATCGCGGCATTGGCGGCCTATTTCAATAATCCAGAATAACAGCGCAATACGGGAGGAAACGCGATGACATTCAACAGACGAACATTCTTGGGGGCCGCAGGTGTTGTGGCAGCTGGGCTATCGGCGCCGATGGTGCTGGCGCAAGGCAAACCCCGTGTCGTTGTTGTTGGTGGTGGCGCGGGTGGCGCAACCGCCGCGCGCTACATCGCCAAAGACAGCAAAGGTGAGATTGATGTAACTCTGATCGAGCCATCGCGGACCTACTACACCTGCTTTTTCTCAAATCTGTATCTAGCAGGGTTTCAAGAGCTTTCGGATATCGCGCACAGCTATGGTGCTCTGGCGGCGAACTACGGGATCAACGTGGTCCATGATTGGGCCGTTGGTGTTGATCGTGATGCCAAGACGGTGTCCTTGGCTGGGGGCGGGTCCGTTCCCTACGACAAGCTGATCCTGAGCCCGGGTATCGACTTTGTCGATGGTGCGGTCGAAGGCTGGGATGTTTCAGCGCAGAATAAGATGCCGCACGCCTACAAGGCCGGATCGCAGACCGAGCTTTTGAAAGCACAGGTTATGGCAATGCCTGAAGGCGGGACGTATGCAATGGTTGCGCCGCCAAACCCATACCGGTGCCCACCAGGGCCTTATGAGCGTATTTCCATGGTGGCCCATGTTCTAAAAGAGAATAATCCAACTGCAAAAATCATCGTCGCCGACCCCAAGCCGAAATTCTCGAAAATGGCTTTGTTTCAGGAAGGCTGGGCAAACCACTACGAAGGTATGGTCGATTGGATCGGAGAGGACTTTGGCGGTGGCAATGTTTCCGTGAACCCGGACGCAATGACCGTGACGATCGACGGTGAAGAAACCAAGGTTGATGTCTGCAACGTCATCCCGGCGATGAAGGCCGGACGTATTGCGGAAATGGCCGGTGTGACCGATGGCAATTGGGCGCCGGTGAATGCGGCTGACATGTCATCGAAGGCGGATCCGGATATCTATGTTCTTGGCGATGCGAGCCAGCAGGGCGACATGCCGAAATCCGGTTTTTCGGCCAACAGTCAGGCGAAGGTCTGTGCGAATGCCGTGCGCGGTGCATTGACCGGGTCCAAAGTGTTCCCGGCCAAGTTCTCGAACACATGCTGGTCGCTGATCGACACCAATGATGGTGTGAAGGTTGGCGCGACCTATGAGGCGACGCCAGAGAAGATTGCCAAGGTGGACGGCTTTATCAGCCAAACCGGTGAAGATGCCGATCTGAGGAAAGCAACCTACGAGGAATCGCTGGGTTGGTATGCGGGTATCACCTCGGACATGTTCAGCTAAGGGCTGCGGGGGATTTGACCGGTGTCAAAGCCCCCGACAGACAATCTGCGAAAATGCGGTTCAGGAGGAGTGCAAAGACCATGAAACACATTATTGCTGCGGCCGTATTTTCCACCGTTCTCACAGGTCAGGCTCTGGCCCAAGAGGTCATCACCACCCCTTTTGACGGCAGTTTCGACGATGCCACATTCGCCGTTGAATCCGCGATAGTCGGGCAGGGGCTGGTCATCGATTATGTAAGCCATGTCGGCGAGATGCTGAATCGGACAGGTGCGGATGTTGGAAGCGACAAACAGATATTCGCGGCTGCTGATATCTTCATTTTCTGCTCAGCAAAACTCTCGCGCGAGGTGATGGAAGCTGATCCGATGAACATCGGCTTTTGTCCCTATGGGATTTTCGTGGCCGAAGACGACAATGGCGTGACGGTGGGATACCGAAGCTATCCCGAGGGACCGATGCAAAAGGTCCAGACCCTGTTGTCCGAGATCGTGAAAGAGGCCGTCGGGGATTGAGATGAACTATCAGCAGTACTTTCGTGATCAATTGGACCAACTGCAAGAAGACGGAAACTACCGGATTTTTGCAGACCTCGAACGTCAGTGCGGCGCGTTTCCAAAGGCGCGCAGCTACACCGGGAATGGACCCAAAAACGTCACGGTGTGGTGCTCAAATGACTATCTCGGTATGGGGCAGCATCCAAAGGTACTTGCCGCCATGCACGCCGCAATCGACCAAAGCGGTGCTGGCGCGGGGGGCACAAGAAACATCTCTGGGACAACTCACCAGCACGTTTTGCTCGAACAAGAACTTGCGGATCTGCACGATAAAGATGCGGCTTTGCTGTTTACATCCGGATATGTGTCGAACTGGGCCGCGCTGGGCACTTTGGCATCGCGCATCCCCGGCATCACGGTTTTGTCGGATGAGCTAAACCACGCCTCGATGATCGAAGGCATCCGCCACAGCCGTTGTCAGAAGCGGATTTGGAAACATAACGATGTTGCGGACCTTGAACGGCATCTTGCTGATCTGCCCGCCAATGCGCCCAAGCTGATTGCGTTTGAAAGCGTCTATTCTATGGACGGTGACATCGCGCCGATTGCCGAGATTTGTGATTTGGCGGATCGTTATGGCGCGATGACCTATTTGGATGAGGTTCATGCTGTTGGGCTTTACGGGCCGCGCGGAGGGGGAATTGCCGAACGCGAAGGCCTGATGGATCGGCTCACCGTCATCGAGGGGACATTGGGCAAAGCCTTCGGTGTCGTCGGCGGATACATCGCGGCATCGCACGAACTTGTCGATTTTGTCCGGTCTTTTGCCAGCGGGTTTATCTTTACCACAGCACTACCTCCGGCCGTAGCCGCAGGGGCCGCGGCTTCAGTCCGGCACCTAAAGCAAAGCAATGCGGAACGACATCTGCACCAGCAGTGCGTGCGCGAGGTTCGGGACAGGCTGGACGATCTGGGCATTCCGCATACGCCGAACCCAAGTCACATCATCCCGGTCATGGTCGGCGATCCGGTCAAGTGCCGCTTCATCTCGGATGTTCTGATGCGCGACTACGGGATCTACATCCAACCCATCAACTACCCGACCGTCCCGAAAGGAACGGAACGTCTACGGATAACGCCGTCGCCCGTGCATTCTAGTGAGGACGTGGATCGTCTGGTTTCTGCATTGGCTGAGTTGTGGACGCAATGCCAATTGGCGCGCAGGCCGATGGCCGCGCAATGACAACTTGACCGAAGACAAAGACGCAACCGCAACGGTGTGAGAGTTTCCGCTGATGGAAAAGCTCATTGATTTCCTGGGTGACCAAGGCGCTTTGGCATGCGCAGGTGTGCTTGTTGGCATCCTGTTTGGTGCGACGGCCCAAAAGTCTCATTTCTGTCTGCGCGCCTCGACTGTCGAAGTCGCCGAGGGCGCGTTTGGTCCGCGTTTGGCGGTTTGGCTGATCGCCTTCACTGCGGCTCTGACTATGGTGCAGGGGCTCGTCGTATTTGACCAGTTGGACCTGTCTGAGACACGTGCAATCGCCTCGACCGGTAGCCTGAGCGGCGCCATCCTCGGTGGCGCGATGTTTGGTGCGGGTATGATACTGGCACGCGGTTGTGCATCGCGCTTGTTGGTTTTGGCATCCTGCGGAAATCTGCGCGCGCTGGTGTCCGGGCTGGTCCTGACATTGGTGGCTCAGGCGGCGTATACAGGTGTTCTTAGTCCCGTTCGTGAAACGTTTTTTGGCATCTGGACGATTTCAGGTGGCGCATCGCGCGATCTGTCAGAGTTGCTTGGATTGTCGCCAAAGGCTTACACAGCGATCGCAACGCTGGGTTTGGCTCTGGCAACAGCATTCGCGGTCTACCGGCGTGTCGCGCCTATACGGATCGTGTCTGCCGCAGGCGTCGGGATGGCAGTCGCGCTCGGCTGGTTGATGACCTTCGCAATTGCGCAGACCTCTTTCGAGGTCGTACCCGTGTCTTCGATTACCTTTACCGGCCCGGCCACAGATACTTTGATGGCTTTGGTCGCCAAACGAAACGTTGCATTGTCCTTTGGTATCGGCCTTGTTCCGGGTGTTGCCATCGGGGCTGCGGCTTCAGCTATTTATGCCGGAGAATGGAAGATCGAACGGTTCGGCAACGACACCCCGATGGAACGGTACCTTTTTGGCGCTGCCCTTATGGGATTTGGAGCCATGCTGGCAGGCGGTTGCGCCGTGGGGGCAGGGCTGTCCGGAGGGTCCGCCCTGTCCCTGACTGCTTGGCTTGCGGTGTTCTTTATGTGGGTCGGCGCGATTGTGACACATCGCTTCGCAACGCGACTGCCCGCTCTGCAGCGATCCTGAACTATTCAAACTCCATCTGTTCAAAAACGCGCCCGGCATTTTTGGTCGCCAGTTCTTCGAACGTGTCCAGATGGGCATAAGGGGATTGATCGACATAGTAGGCTTCGGCCAGATCGCCGCCTGCATCCATATGCTCCCGCACTTTGCCACGCAGGTATATCAGATAGTCGCGCGTGTAGCGACGCACCTGATCCATGTTTGTCGGATGGCCGTGACCGGGTATCACATACGTAGCGCCCAAAGGCTCGAACGCGTTGTCCCAGGTTTCCAGCCAATCCGCTGTATAGGTCTCCTGAAAGATCGGCAGCATACGTTCGTGAAATGCCATATCTCCGGCGATGACAAGGCTTTGATTTGGCAACCAGATTGAGATATCGCCGGGGCTGTGGGCAGGTCCGAGGTATTTGGCCTCAATCCGAAAATCGCCCATCTCAACCACATATTCGTCATCGAATGTCTCGGTCGGACCAGCCAAAAAGGTTCCTTCTGCCTTGTCGCGATTGTATCGCTGCATGCCCTCCAGAATCTGGGGGCCATATTCCTCAAATTCCGCGGCCGCATCCGAATGCGCCACGATTGGAATGCCAAGTTCCGACCAGTAGGCGTTGCCGAGCATCGCGTGCCCCTGACCATTCTCGTTGAAGACAAGCTTGACCGGCTGATCCGTGATCGCCTGAATTTCCTGATGTAGCGCTTGCGCCAACACATAGGCGGCTCCGCCGTTTACAACAACCACGCCTTCTGTGGTGACGATGAAGCTGAGGTTGTTGTTGTGGCCTGCGTTTTCGTAGGTCGGTGGCGCGGTTGCGCCAATGGCAGAATAGACGCCGGGGATGTATTCGACTGGCTTGGAGTAGAGTGCGCTTTGCGGATATTTATCAGCGATGTCTTCGCTGGCCCAGGCGGGTGCGGCTATGGCGAAGATAGTCAAAAGTGATCGTATCATGACGGCTCTCCTATGAATCGATATGCCGAGCCTGTCTTTTCGACCCGGCCAATCCCACCATCTGGCAGATGAAACCCAATAACTTTCATCTGTTCTGCAGCAAGCTGATCCAGCAGAAGGCTGCGTGTGGCGGCAGCGGTCTGAGGGTCCTGATCCGCGCCGCTGTACCAGTCCGGGCGTTCAAAGGCGACATGCGGATTGCCAAGCGCGTCGCCCACAACCATTGCCGAGTCACTGCCTTCGCGAATTTCAAACGCCATATGTCCGGGTGTGTGCCCAAGGCTGGCGCGCGCGGCGATACCCGGCAGGATTTCTTG
This sequence comes from Ruegeria sp. I1, assembly GCF_056532675.1. Classification (NCBI taxonomy): domain Bacteria; kingdom Pseudomonadati; phylum Pseudomonadota; class Alphaproteobacteria; order Rhodobacterales; family Roseobacteraceae; genus Ruegeria; species Ruegeria sp. I1. The sequence continues at coordinate 129,571 of NZ_JBQFNM010000011.1, forward strand.
CCCGTCATCGAAGAACATGACCTGATCCTCGATCGCTTCCATGCGCCGCTTCGCGCCGACTGCAAACGCGGCGCGATCTTCGCCAATCGTTTCAACCGTTGCGGGGTTCCACCAATAGTCCCATTCGGTGCGACCGAAGTAATGCGTGGCGTTGGCGAACAGCATGTCGTCAAAGTCGTCCAGAACGCCCCAGATATGGTCAGGATGCGCATGGGTGAAGACCACATGGGTAACGTCTTCGGGGGTGAGATTCACGGCGGAAAGAGCATCCAGCAGCTTGCCGGATGTTGGCATAAAATCTGGTCCTGCACCGACATCGAAGAGTACGGTGTTCGTGCCATCTAGGTAGAGCGTCACGTTACACTCTGGTTCGTACCTTGTCGCGTCTATCTGTTTTTGCTTCAGAAACGGCGTCAGCTCATCCTGTGGCATCGATCCAAAGACCATTTCTGGCGGTATGGTCAGATATCCATCAGATAACGTTTGCAACCTGCCAGATGAGCCGATTTGCAATTCCGCCAGTACCACCTTGGATTGAGCTCCGAGTGCTGCAAGGCAGGTAGCATTACGTAAAAAAATACGCCGGGAAAGTTGGATTTCTCTCATATACAATCATTAAAATGAATATATTAATTTGTAAATATCGAAAGACTTTAGATCGACTGTGTTTTAGCGCGACCAAGGTGATACTTGTGTCTTTGAGAGCAGTCTCAGGAGTTGCCCAGCGTTTGGATGTCGACATTGGTTTTGTTTGTAACTCTGCTTGGCGACGTTCTAAATTCTTCATTCTCCGATTTTCTGTGCCGTTGACCGATTGACATGCCGACGCAGTTGGTATGCTATCCTCGATTTTAGCGTTAACAGAAATTTGCGACTTAGTATCGCGAATTCAATGCAGCTAACCCGCTGCAGATAAGGGAGAAAATAATGAAGAAACCAATGTTCGCGCTGGCGATGTTGATGGCCTCAACAACACTGGCCCAAGCTGAGACATTGCGCTGGGCGCGCTCGGGAGATGCTTTGACGCTTGACCCTCATTCGCAAAACGAGGGGCCTACGCATACCGTCCGCCATCAGATGTATGAACCGCTGATCATTCGCGATACTACGGGTGCGTTCGAAGCCGCGCTGGCCACGGATTGGGCGCCAAGCACAGATGATCCGAACGTCTGGGTATTCAATCTGCGTCAGGGTGTGAAGTTCCACGATGGCGCTGATTTTACTGCCGAGGATGTGGTGTTCAGCATCAACCGGGCGAAGCAGCCGAACTCGGACATGAAAGAGTTGATCAACTCGATCGTCGAAGTGCGTGCCGTGGACGATCACACGGTTGAGATCGTGACCGATGGCCCGAACCCGATCCTGCCCGCAAACCTCACTGACCTGTTCATCATGGACAAAGGTTGGACCGAGGCAAACAATGCGGTTGCGGTTCAGGATTTCGAAGGGGGTGAGATCACCTTTGCCACCACCAATGTGAATGGCACGGGGCCTTACAAGTTGGTGAGCCGTGAACCAGACGTGAAAACCGTGATGGAGCGCAACGAAGACTATTGGGGCCGCGATCAGTTCCCGATGGCGATCAGCGAAATCATCTACACACCAATCCAGAACGACGCGACCCGAGTCGCAGCGATGCTGTCGGGTGAGGTGAACTTCCTTCAGGATATGCCAGTACAGGACCTTGATCGGGTCAATTCTGCAGACGGTCTGGTTGTCAAACAGGCGCCGCAGAACCGGGTTATCTTCTTCGGGATGAACCAAGGCGCGGACGATATCGAAGCCGACAATGTGGACGGCAAGAACCCCTTGGCCGATGTGCGTGTGCGACAGGCGATGTCAAAGGCGATCAACCGGGATGCCATCAAGCAGGTGGTCATGCGCGGGCAGTCGCAGCCTGCGGGCATGATCGCTCCGCCCTTCGTGAACGGTTGGACCGCAGAGATGGATGCCGAAAGCAGCACGGATGTTGAAGGCGCAAAGGCTCTGCTCGCCGAAGCGGGGTATCCCGACGGCTTCTCGATCCGCCTCGATTGCCCCAACGACCGCTACATCAACGACGAAGGCATTTGTCAGGCCGCAGTTGGGATGTTGGGTCAGATTGGCATTACAGTGAACTTGGACGCCAAGCCCAAGGCGCAGCATTTCCCGCTGATCACCGACGGCAAGACCGATTTCTACATGCTGGGATGGGGTGTTCCGACCTACGATTCGGAATACATCTTCAACTTCCTGGTCCACGGTCGTGAAAGCGATATCGGCACCTGGAATGGCACTGGTTTCGACAGTGATGATCTGGACGCCAAGATCAAGTCACTGGCCTCGAACACCGACCTGGATGCACGCAATCAGGATATCGCCGATATTTGGCGGGTGGTGCAGGACGAACAGCTGTATATCCCGATCCACCATCAGGTACTCAACTGGGGTATGGCCGAAAATCTCGGCATCGAGGTTGATCCGGAAGATCAACCCATGGTCAAACATTTTGGCCTGAACTAAAGCCTTGTTGCCGGGTTCTGTTCTGCAGGACCCGGCCACTTTTGAAGTGGGAGCTATCATGAAACGTCTGACCACTGCCGCGCTGCTGGGCGCGCTTGCCATGCCGGTTGCGGCTGAAGAGTTTACCTTTGCCGTGACCACCGATCCGCAAACCATGGACCCGCATGCGGTCAACTCCGCCCCGGTTCTCGGATTTCTGAACAACGTCTATGAAGGGCTGGTGCGGCGCGGCAAGGACATGACCATCGAACCGGCGCTTGCAACCAGTTGGGAGCCGATTGAGGGTGGCGCAGGCTGGCGGTTCAAGCTGCGCGAAGGTGTGACGTTTCATGATGGGTCCGAATTCAACGCTGATGACGTGATCTTTTCGTATCAGCGCGCGTCCGACGAAAGTTCAGACACGCGCAGCTGGTTCGCCCCCGTCGCCGAGGTTGTGAAAGTCGATGACTACACCGTCGACGTGATGACCAATGCGCCAAACCCGATCTTCCCCGATAGCATCGCCAACTGGATGATCGTGGATAGCGGCTGGGCCGAAGCGAATGACACGGCCCTGCCCGACAAAGAGGCCGGTAATTATGCGACACTGAACGCAAACGGGACGGGCGCCTTTCAAATCACTGCGCGTGAGCCCGGCCTGCGTACTGTGTTGGAGCCGTATGATGGCTGGTGGGGCGATGCAGAGCACAACCTGACCCGGGCTGAATTGGTGCCGATCCAAAACCCTGCGACCGCGTTGGCGGCGTTGTTGTCGGGCGATGTTGATTTCATTAATCCGGTGCCGATTCAGGATGTTGCGCGCTTGCAGGACAACCCGGAAGTAAAGGTTATCCAAGGCATCGAAGCGCGCGTTATCATGCTGGGCTTCGACCAGAAACAGGGCGCGAGCGAGACCGGGCAGGGCGGCTCTGATCTGTTCCTCGATCCGCGTGTCCGCGAGGCGGTTGCAAAGGCGGTCAACGTCCCGGCCATCCTCCAAACCATCATGCGCGGCAATGCCGAAGTCGCAAGTCAGCTGGTCAGCCCGGCAATGCGCGGGTATTCGGCAGCGAACGCGGACCCTTATGGCTATGATCTCGAAGGCGCAAAGGCGCTGCTGGCCGAAGCTGGGGTCGAGGGAGCGGAAGTCAGCTTCAAATGCTCCAACAATCGCTACCTCAATGACGAGTCTGTATGTCAGGCGATCACAGGCATGCTGACGCAGGCAGGGTTGAGTGTGACACTGGATGCGATGCCTGTTCAGAACTACTGGCCAGAACTACGGGCCGACAACTTTGACATGTATCTGCTGGGCTGGTCGCCGGGCACGTTTGATGCTGAACACCCCGTGCGTTTTCTGGCCTCAACCCCCAATGAGGAAAAGAAGCTAGGATCGTGGAACTTCGGCGGATATTCCAACGCGCGTGTGGATGAGTTGCTGCCGATGATCCAGTCCGAGATTGACGAGCCAACGCGCCAAGCCATGTTGGATGAGGTCACAGCCATCCTTCAGGACGAGGTCGCTTATGTCCCCCTCTATGTCCAGCCTCTGGTCTGGGGTGCTCGTAGCAATATCGAGTTGACGCAACGGCCCGACAATTTCTTCCTTCTGCGTTGGGTCACGGTCAACTAAATGCTGTCATACATTATCAGGCGCGTAGCCCAGTCGGCGCTGGTTCTTTTCGTCGTGGGCCTCGTTGCCTTTTCCATGTTCCGTTTTGTCGGCGACCCGATCGACAACATGCTGGGGCAGGAGCGGACCATGGAAGACGTGGAACGGTTGCGCAGCCAGTTGGGCCTCGATCAACCCTTCCCGGTGCAATATGTGAAGTTCCTGCGCGAGGCGGTGCAGGGCAATTTCGGCGTTAGTTTCCGTCAGGGTCGGCCCGTCGCAGAGATTCTGGCCGAACGCGCGCCGGCGACACTGGAACTGGCTCTGGTCTCAGCTATGCTTGCGATTGCCCTGGGCATCGCATTGGGCGTCTTCACTGCGATCCGACGAGATGGGTTCGCAGCAAACTTCATCATGTCCGCTTCGCTGATCGGGGTTTCGCTGCCCACTTTCCTGATCGGCATTCTACTGATCTATGTCTTCTCGGTTGAACTGGGCTGGCTGCCCAGCTTTGGGCGCGGTGAGGTTGTGGATCTTGGTTGGTGGAACACCGGTCTTTTGACCAGTAGTGGGCTAAAGGCCCTGATCCTTCCAGCGATCACTCTGGGCCTGTATCAGATGACTTTGATCATGCGGTTGGTCCGGTCTGAAATGCTGGAGGTACTGCGGCAGGACTATATCCGCTTCGCTCGTGCGCGCGGCCTGAGTGATCAGACCATCAACTTTCGCCACGCCCTAAAAAACACCATGGTGCCCGTGATAACCATCATCGGCCTGCAATTAGGGGCCATTATCGCCTTTGCCATCATCACTGAGACGGTGTTCCAGTGGCCGGGCCTTGGCCTGCTGTTTATCAACGCAATCCAGTTTGTGGATATCCCCGTTATGGCAGCCTATCTGATGATGATTTCGGTCATCTTCGTCACGATTAACCTTGCGGTCGACATCCTTTATGCGTTCATCGACCCACGCCTGAGGGTCAGCGCATGAGCCGCCTGCAACGTATTCTGGACAGCGATCAGTTCTACGCTTTTCGTCGATCTCCGGTGGCCATGGTCTCGGCTGCTGTTGCCTCGTTGTTGATCCTTGTAACGATCTTCGCACCGCTGATTGCGCCGACGAACCCGTTCGATCCATCCAGCCTGAACCTGATGAACGGCTTCACCCCACCAATGGAGCCAAATGCCTTTACCGGCGAAAGCTTTGTGATGGGCACCGACGATCAGGGTCGGGATGTGTTTTCGACCATCCTCTACGGGATGCGCATTTCCTTGTTTGTCGGTGTCGCAGCTGTTTTGTTTGCCATGGTTCTGGGGATCATTCTTGGTCTGCTGTCGGGGTATTTCGGCGGTTGGACCGAAACCATCATCATGCGTACAGCAGATGTGCAACTGACCTTCCCTTCGATCCTTCTGGCCATGCTGATCTTCGGTATCGCAAAGGGAGTTACGCCTGTTGAGTATCGTGATCAGATGGCGATCTGGGTGTTGATCCTGGCGATTGGCCTGTCTGATTGGGTGCAGTTCGCAAGGGTCGTTCGCGGTGCTACGCTGGTCGAGAAGAACAAAGACTACGTGGCGGCTGCGCGGATCATTGGGCAAAATCCGTTGACGATCATGTTGCGCCATATCCTGCCGAATGTGCTGTCACCCGTGCTGGTTATTGCAACGATTTCACTTGCACTGGCGATCATTGCCGAGGCGACGCTTAGCTTTCTGGGTGTCGGTGCACCGCCCACACAGCCGTCACTGGGCACGCTGATCCGCATCGGGCAGGGGTTCCTGTTCTCGGGTGAGTGGTGGATTCTGTTCTTCCCAGCATGCACCCTTCTGGCGCTGGCCCTGAGTGTAAACCTGCTGGGCGACTGGCTGCGCGATGCTTTGAACCCGAGGCTGAAATGACCGAACCCGTTCTCTCGATCCGTAATCTGACGGTGGAAATCCCAACCCGCCACGGCATTTTCAAACCGGTGGAGCATGTGACCTACGACCTGCATCCTGGTGAAATCCGGGGGGTCGTGGGCGAAAGTGGAGCGGGCAAATCGATGACCGGAAACGCCGTGATCGGTCTGTTGGACCCACCGGCCCATGTGTCCGAGGGTGAGGTCTGGCTGAACGGTCGGCGTATCGACGAACTGGACGCCGAGGACAAACGCGGGATCCGGGGCAAAGAGATCGGGATGATCTTTCAGGATCCGCTGACCTCGCTGAACCCGCTGTTCACAGTGGGTGAGCAATTGGTCGAGACGATCCAGCTTCATCTTGGCTTGTCCGCATCTGAGGCCAAGAAACGTGCGATTGCTTTGCTGGATCGCGTGTCCATCCCGGACCCCGCGGACCGGTTCAACCAGTACCCGCATCAATTTTCCGGCGGGATGCGTCAGCGCGTGGTGATCGCCTTGGCGCTGTGCACGGAACCCAGCGTGTTGATCGCGGATGAACCCACCACAGCCTTGGACGTATCCGTCCAAGCGCAGGTACTGGATCTGATCAAGGAACTGGCCAAGGAACGTCAGGTCGGCGTGATTCTTGTGACGCATGACATGGGTGTCATTGCCGATACCACAGACACAGTGACGGTGATGTATTCCGGCCATGTGGTCGAAAGTGGCACCACCGATCAGATCCTCGGCGCACCCACGCATGACTATACCAAATCCCTGATCGCCGCCGTGCCCCGCCCGCATACCAAGGTCGAACGGTTCCCGGTGGTCAGCTATGGCGAACGGGAAAGAACCTTCAAAATCGATGATCTGGCAGCCCACTGGGACAAGACCGATTTGTCAAAATCCGGCAAGCTGCTAGAGGTAGAGAACATCACCAAGACCTTCCTTCAAAAGGGCGGTCTACTGCCATCGCAACGCAAGTACTTTACCGCCGTCGATCAGGTCAGCTTCGACATTCGCGACGGTGAAGTTTTCGGCCTTGTTGGTGAAAGTGGATCAGGCAAGTCCACCGTCGCGCGGATGATCGGCACGCTCTATCCGGTTGATAGTGGTCGTGTGATCTTTGACGGTGAGGACGTAACGGCAATGGGGGGCGAGGCCTTGCAAGCCTATCGCCGGCAAATCCAGATGATCTTTCAGGACCCGTTCTCAAGCCTGAACCCGAGGATGAAGGTTGGCGACCTTGTTGCAGAACCGATCCTGCACCATCGCATCCTTCCCAAATCCCAGGTTGAACCGCGTGTCAGGGAACTTCTGGACTGGGTCGGGTTGGCCAAAGACGCCTGGCGCAAATACCCGCACGAATTCTCAGGCGGGCAGCGTCAACGCATCTGTATTGCCCGTGCACTGGCCACGCAGCCCCGATTCCTGATTTGCGATGAACCGACCAGCGCTCTGGATGTGTCGATCCAGGCGCAAATCCTGAACATCCTCAAAGACCTTCAGGATCATCTGGGGCTGACCATGCTGTTCATCAGTCACGACCTGCCGGTTGTGCGCCAGATGTGTGATCGGGTGGGCGTGATGCGTCAGGGGAAACTGGTCGAGGTGCAGAACACAGACGCGCTGTTTTCGGCGCCCAAGCATCCCTACACCAAAGAGCTATTGGATTTAATGCCCCGGTTGAAGCAATTGGAAGCCGCAGGTTAACCAAAACGCGGTTTTGGTGTTCTTAAGGAAGGTCCATCTATCAATGGGCCGTCTCAAGCTCTGCCCAGATGTCGGACATGACTTTTCCCATCGGATTGTCCCTGCGCCGGATCGCGAAAATCTCGGTGTGGCGTGTGGGGTAACCATCAACGCGCAGCGGAATCAGGGCTCCGGTCCTCAGCTCATCCTTCATCATGTGTTCGGGCAGGCCACCCCAGCCCAGCCCGGCTTTGAGAATGGTTTTCTTCGCTTCGAAATCAGAGACCGTCCAACGATGTCCACCTGATAGAACATCGCGACTTTGATCGAAATCCTGCCCGCCGGTGCCTGAAACGATAACTTGCGTATAAGCCTGCATCTCCCGCCTCGATCGGATGCCGCGGCGTTGTGCGGCCGGGAAGTCTGGGCTTGCGACGGGTCGTATCGTGATGGTTCCGAAGGGGAGCGTTTCGACATCGTCAATTGGAACGCCCTCAAGACCCGCGATGATCATATCTGCGCTGCCATCCATCAGACGCGCCAAAGGTCCGCCCATCATTTCCGACGCCACATGGATGTTGGTCCCCGGATGTCTCTCTCGGATAGTGCCCAGCAGGCTCAGGACCGGGTCCAGCGAGGTTGTGGCCGTTACCGCAATCGATATCGAGGGCTCTTGTTCACTGCGCAACCCAGCCGCGACGGCTTGCAGCCTGTGCACTTGTTCCAGCACACGCGTCGCTTCGCGAAAGTAAACCTGACCCTCGGGTGTCAGACTAGGCCGGTAGGTCTCGCGTGTGAACAGATCAAACTTCAGTTCAGCCTCCAGCTTTCGGATTTGATGGCTGACGGCAGATTGCGCTTTGTTCAAACGCTCAGAGGCCGCCCGAAAGGTTCCAGTGGCAACAATTGCGTCCAAAGCGATGAGTTGGTCTAAGGTCATATCGCATCACAAATCATCTGAATATGAGATCATTATGATGAAAACACGATATTATCAATCGCTTTACTTGATTGCTATCTCTGGCCTGCACTCATGAAAAGGAGGTTGAGATGAAACTGTACTACAAAGCCGGAGCCTGTTCTTTGGCCAGCCATATCATGCTGAATGAGGTTGGTGAGACATTTGAGATCGAGGCTGTTGACACCGCCAAGGGGCAAACGGAAAGCGGAAGAAATTATAAGGAAATCAATGAGAACGGCTATGTGCCGACGCTTGAAGTTGAGGATGGCGTATATTTGAGCGAAGGCGTTGCAATTCTTCAGCACATTGCTGACACCCATCCCGATCAAGCCTATTCTCCGCCGCTTGGAAGCGTCGAACGTGCGCGGTTGCAACAATTCCTGAACTACGCTGCGGCCGAGTTGCATAAGGCCTGGGGGCCGCTCTTTTCCGATAGCTCAACAGATGCGACAAAGGAGGCGGCAAAGGCGAAGGTTCGCTCGAAACTCGACTATCTGGAGAAAGTCTTGTCTGACGGGCGGTCTTATCTGGTCGCCGGGACATTCTCGGTTGCGGATGCCTATACGTTCGTTTTGATGTATTGGGCCAACTTCAAGGCCATTGACCTGTTGGCCTGGCCCAATGTCGCTGCTTATGTAGATCGAATTGCCGGTCGTGCGTCGGTCAAAGCGGCCTTTGCCGCAGAAGGACTAGCGTGATGCAGCTTCACAATTACCATGAAATCCAGAACGTGATGGAGCGTTACTTTGACGGGCTCTATTATTCGAACAGCGATACGCTGCGCACGGTGTTCCATCAGGATCTGGTCTACGTGAACGGCACCCTCGGCACCTACGAAGTGATGGGGTTAGAGGCCTATATGGACCGGATCGACGTCCGCACGCCGCCCGCCTCGCGTGGCGATCCGCGTAGGGAAGTTATCGAACGGATCACTCTCAAAGGCGACCGGATCGGCATCGTCGAGGCGCGCATGACCATGATGGGGCGCAGCTATCAGGATTTACTGACAGTGATCAATTCAAAGGACGGTTGGCGCGTGCTGACCAAGGTCTTCTCATTTGTTGAGAGAAAGGACTAGGACGATGCCTTACGTAAACATCAAGGTAACACAAGAGGGCGGACCTGAAGGTACAGGTCCGTCACCCGAAGAAAAGGCGCAGTTGATTTCTGGTGTGACCGACCTGTTGCACAAAGTGCTCAACAAAAACCCCGCAACGACATTCGTTGTGATTGACGAGGTGCCACTGGAAAATTGGGGAATCGCGGGTCGGAGGGTCAGTGATATCCGCGCGGAGGGCGACTGAGACTCTCGGACGAAACGCCCTCATTCAAAGAGGCGCACTTAGCACTAAAGTGTTGCGATGGTGGGTGATGAGAGACTCGAACTCCCGACATCTTCGGTGTAAACGAAGCGCTCTACCAACTGAGCTAATCACCCGTAGCGCTGCATTTAGCCAAGCCTGTGGGCGGGTGCAAGAGGGTTCAGTGGATTTTATCGGATTGTTTTACTCTGATCTGTGAAACCGTCTGTACTGTCAACGGGTCAGAGGCCGGAGCGCAGACAGGCGCCCGCATTCTCAAGCGAGGTATGGCAGATATCACAAACACCACTTGATCGTGGGAAACATGCTTGCGGGTGACCCATTGCCTCCGATATTCCAGAACCAGACGGTCGTTTCCCGGCCCGGAGTTTGGATGGCTTTCTTAATGACCCGCCGTGCGGTTGTGGCGGTTTTGGTACTGGCTACGCTCATTCTGGCTCCGATCCGGGCCGGGGCCGATGGTGTTTTGGTGTTTGCCGCTGCCAGCCTGAAAACGGCGCTGGATGAGCTTGCGACTGGCTACAACGCACAAACTGGTGTGAGCATTACGGTCTCCTATGCAGCTTCATCCGTACTGGCCCGCCAGATTCAGGCGGGTGCACCTGCGGATATTTTCATTTCGGCAAATTCCAATTGGATGGATTTGCTGCAGGATCAAGCGCTGATTGATCCGGCTTCGCGTGTGGATTTGCTAAGTAACGGGTTGGTTCTGATTGGTGCTTCAGATCGGGCACCAGTCGAACACATTGGTTCAGACTATGACATCGTGACTGAGCTGGCAGGCGGTTACCTGGCCATGGCGCTGGTCGACGCGGTGCCTGCCGGGATCTATGGCAAGTCAGCGCTGGAAAATCTAGGGCTTTGGGGCGCGGTTCAAGGGCAGGTGGCGCAGACGGATAATGTGCGCGCTGCGCTTGCGCTTGTGGCAACCGGGGCGGCACCTTTGGGCGTTGTTTATCGTTCGGACGCGATGGCGGACCCACGGGTGAGTGTTGTTAGTAGAATACCAGCCGAGATGCATCCACCCATAGTCTACCCTGCAGCCTTGATGCGGGTTCCAAGGCCTGAAGCTTCTTCATTTCTGGAGTTTCTTCAAACCAATGACGCTATGACTGTTTTCCTGAGGCAGGGGTTTTCCCTGCCGGACAGGTGATCGGGATGGAATGGTTGGGTCCGGCTGAACTGGAAGCGCTTCGGCTGTCGCTGCGCGTGTCATTGTCGGCCACTCTGGCTACTTTGCCATTCGGGATATTTGTGGCTTATGCGTTGGCACGATGGCGCTTTCCGGGACGTCAGGTGTTGAACGGTTTGGTCCATCTGCCACTTATTTTGCCGCCTGTTGTTACGGGGTACTTGCTGCTGCTGACATTTGGCATTCAGGGGCCCATAGGACGGTTTCTGGCCGAGTTTGGGATTGTCGTTGCCTTTCGTTGGACCGGCGCCGCGCTGGCTGCTGGGATCATGGCGTTTCCCCTGATGGTACGCGCCATACGATTGTCGATTGAGGCCGTGGATCCAAAGCTGGAACAGGCGGGTTCGACCCTTGGGGCATCGCGGCTGATGGTGTTTGCGACTGTGACCCTGCCGATGATCCTGCCGGGGATCATCGCCGGATCGATCCTGGCCTTTGCCAAAGCGATGGGAGAGTTCGGGGCGACGATTACGTTCGTGTCAAATATTCCCGGACAAACCCAGACGTTGCCATCGGCCGTTTATGCTTTCCTACAAGTGCCAGGGGGCGAAGCTGCTGCCACCCGATTGGTTGTGATCTCGATCATCATCGCCATGGGGGCTTTGCTTCTATCTGAATATGTGGGGCGGCGCGCTGCCGCTCGGGTGGCCGGGTCATGAGCCTGTCCGTGCGCCTGCAACACCATCTGCCGGGGATCGATCTTGATCTGACCTTTGACGCGCCGCAGGGGGTAACTGTGCTGTTTGGCCGTTCGGGATCAGGCAAAACTACGGTTGTGAACGCAGTGGCAGGCCTGTTGCGGCCCGAAGTGGGTCGGGTGGTCGTGGATGACTGGGTTCTGTTTGATACCGAAGCACAGCACTGGCTGCCGCCCCATAAGCGTCGCCTGGGTTACATCTTTCAGGAGGGGAGGCTTTTCCCACACCTGACCGTTCGCCAGAATCTGTCCTACGGTCGCTGGTTTGCGCCGCGTGGTGCGCAGCAAGAAAACCCTGATCGGATCATCGAGATGCTGGGCATCGGCCATTTGCTGAGCCGCCGACCGGCCCTGTTATCGGGTGGGGAAAAGCAGCGTGTGGCGATCGGGCGCGCTTTGCTGGCCAGCCCCCGTCTGATCCTTGCAGATGAACCCTTGGCGGCACTGGATGAGGCCCGAAAAGCCGAGATACTGCCCTATTTCGAGCGGCTTAGGGATGAGGTTTCGGTTCCAATCTTGTATGTCACCCATTCGGCCGCCGAAGTGGCGCGGCTTGCGACATCCGTTGTGGCTTTGCAGGATGGTAAAGTTGCTGGCCAGGGTCCGGCCTCCGATGTCCTGTCTGATCCGTCAGTTGCACCTGCTGGCGTGCGCGCAATAGGTGCGGTCTTGCAGGTGCGGGTCAAAGAACATCACTCGGATGGGTTGACCGAGCTGGATGCCGGCGGGGAGCGCCTGTTTCTGCCCCGCGTCGCACATCAGGTGGGTGAGAGCTTGCGCATCCGTATCCCGGCGCAGGAGGTCATTCTGTCAAGCCAGCCACCACAGGGGCTGTCGGCTTTGAATGTGCTCAGTGGACAGGTTGAAACGATCCGGTCAGGCGATGGCCCGGGCGCGATTGTCTCGGTTAAAACACCTGCCGGAGTTGTTCTGGCGCGGGTGACACGACGCTCGGTCAACGCATTGGGATTGCAGACTGGAGCGACGTGTTACGCGGTGATCAAAACCGTGGCCTTGGCGCCGCAAGATGTCGGGGGACGCATCTTGTGACGCAGCCCAAGCGACATCACACGAAGGGTCACGTTGCTGTTGGTCGGCTTTACTCGGAGCTTCGATTATCTATTTTTAGAAACAGACACGGGTTCTGGTTTGGAGCGTCTGCTATGTCATTGTTCAGAATATGTGCGCTTGGCGCGACCCTTTTGGCCCCAAGTTTGGCAGGGGCCGTTGGATTTGGACTGAATGTCACCCCGCAGTTTCGGACGGAGATTACACCTCTGAAAGACGGAACATATGAGGTCAAAGCAATCGGCTCCTCAGCCCCGGTCAACTATTGGTGCGGGATCGGGGATTATGCGGTGCGAACACTTGGCGTGCCAAATAACCAGAGAATATACATCTCCAAGGCTTATGAGCCCGGCGTACGAACAGTTCAGTTTTCACTGACGCCACCGCCCGGTGCGGATACGAACCCAGGATACTCGATTACGGTTAAGCGCGTGGGCGAGAATATGTCGGCCTCTTCGGCGCAGAACTACTGCTACGATAACTTCATCGACTTTGGCTTTTGAAGGTCAAACCCATTTCGCCAACGGCGGTAAACTCATCAACACCGCATCCGGATCGTGGCCTGTTTCAAGGCCAAATTTCGTGCCGCGATCGTAGACCAGATTGTATTCGGCGTAGAGGCCGCGATGCACCAGCTGGGTGTTCTTTTCATTATCCCCAAAGGCCTGAACCCGACGCTTTTCAACAAGCGGGACAAAGGCGGGTAGAAATGCGCGGCCAATATCCTGTGTCAGTGCGAAATCGGTGTTCCAATCCCCGGTGCAGTGATCATCCATGAAGATACCCCCGACGCCCCGGGCGCGTTTGCGGTGGGGGATATAGAAATATTCATCCGCCCAGTCTTTCAGGCGTGGGTAGTAGTCTGCACCATGTGGGTCCAGATGCGCCTTTTGTGTCGCGTGGAAATGAGCGGTGTCATCATCGTATTCGATGCACGGGTTCAGGTCAGACCCACCACCAAACCACCAGGCATGAGGGGTCCAGAACATGCGTGTGTTCATATGGACCGCCGGAACATGCGGGTTCTGCATATGCGCAACCAGACTGACGCCCGAGGCCCAAAAACGCGGATCGTCCTTCATGCTAGGGATGCCTTTGCGGGCAGCCATCGCTTGCTGCGCCCTATCGCCCAAAGTGCCGTAAACAGTTGAGACGTTTACGCCTACCTTCTCAAATACACGCCCGCCGCGCATCACGGACATCAGCCCACCACCCGCGTCCGAGCCATCTTCGGACTGTCGCTCGGTTTCCTTGACCTCGAACTGGCCTGGCGTGGCATCTGAGAGCGGTCCGATGTTGTGACTGTTTTCCAGGGTTTCGAACGCGGCGACAATGTCGTCACGCAATTGACGGAACCATGCGGATGCGGTGGATTTTTCTGTTTCGAACATGGCGTGTTAATGAGCCGGGGCCGCGACCGGGTCCAGTAGGGTCCGCCCGCCATCAATTGTCAGGATTTGGCCTGTGATAAAGCCCGAAGCGTCGGATGCCAGGAACTGGGCGGTCTCGGTCAATTCGGTTGGGGCAGCGATGCGGGCCAGTGGTGTGTGTTTTTCGATATCGTCGCGAAAATCCCGGTTTTCTTTAAGCGTTGATTGCAATGAGGCGCTCATCACCGATCCTAACGCGATTGAATTCACGCGAATCCGATTGGGGGCCAGCGCCACGGCCAGTGATCGTGTCATCTGGTCCAACGCCGCCGTGGAAACCGAATAGGCCATCAAGTCGGGATGGGTTCGTCGGGCGGCGATGGACGACAGGTTGATGATCGAGCCTGCCGGATTTTCGTCATCATCATTGTCTGATTGCTTGATCATACGCTTCGCCACCAGCTGGCTCAGCCGCAGTGCAGGCATCAGGTTCTGATTCAGCAACGTGCGAACGGAATCATCATCAGGGTCCAGCGGATCAGATGGGATGACCTGCCTTGCGCCGTTGATCAGAATATCGACCTGATCGAACGCGTCCAAAGTGGCTGACAACAGGTTGGCAATGGTCAGCTTTTCGCGCAGATCGCCCGCGAAATATCGAATATTGCTGTCGTCGGCTTGTTCGCCCAGTTCCTCGACCAGGCGCTTTTCGTCCATGTCTGCAAAGACAACATTGGCCCCGGCATCTGCAAAATGGCGACCGATCGCCAACCCGATCCCATTGGCCCCGCCTGTCACGATTGCTGTCTTGCCAGCTATGGAAAAGGACATCCGAATCCTCCTGATTAGGTGGGCAGGTTAACGGGCCTCAACGTCGAGGGCGAGAGGCATGAAACACCTTGAACCGATTATCACCGGCGACTTCATCAACCTTGATGAAATGCTCGGACAACGCAGCCTCATAAGGCAGGTGGCGGTTGGCGACCATCCAAAGATCGCCATTGCGGGTCAGGTTGCGGGCGGCAGAGGCGATAAAGCCCTGACCAAGGGTTGGGTCGGCTCTGCGCGAGGTATGAAACGGCGGGTTCATGATGATTGTATCCCTGGGATCGGCGGCCGCCCATGTGATTGCATCGGCCCAGTGAAACATGGCCCGGCCGTCTTTCACATTTGACCGTGCGCAGTTGAGCGCCGCGTGATCTGCTTCGACAAGATCCAGTGTCTTGATCTCGTCGCGTTTCAGAAGTTCGGCGGAAAGATACCCCCATCCGGCGCCAAGGTCCGCGACGCGCGGCCCCAGTTTGGCAGGCAGGCTCTGCATCAACAGTGTCGAGGCGGGGTCAATACCATCTGCCGAGAACACGCCGGGCGCGGTTTGATATCCATCGACACTCTGAGTGTCCGGCGCGGCCCAATCCGCAAACGCTGCGGGATCAGACTGAAACCAGAATATCTTGCCATGCGCTTTAGAAAGGGGGCCTTCAACGGCGACGCGCTTGCGTATTTCCTTCAGCACACCGTCAATACCGTAGGTCTTTGCGCCATCGACAACAATAACGCCAGTGGCTTGACTGCAGGCGCGATGGATCAAGGCACGGGCCAGCGCCTTGGCGCGAGGCAGGTGGACAATTGCATCCTCACAGGGCCCGATGGCCTCGGGCACGGCGGTGAACCCAAGCGCCGCAAAACAATCGTGGAACGGTTTGAATGGTTGGACGATTTGCGTTTCACGAGACAAATCCGACAAATCATCATCTGGCGTCGGGCCAAATACGGTCAGCGGCTGTGACAGCGTCAAACCGCTTTGCAGGGCAAGGTTTAGGCGAGGTGACATGGCCGAATATGTTGAACAGCAGCGCGGGGCTTACTCTTCTCGTTCCATAGTGCATTGCAAAGGGTGCTGGTGCCTGCGGGCAAAATCCATGACCTGGCCCACCTTGGTTTCGGCGATCTCATGGCTGAACACACCCACGACAGCCACGCCTTTCTTGTGCACGGTCAACATGATCTCGAACGCTTGCGCATGGGTCATGCCAAAGAACCGCTCCAGCACGTGAACGACGAATTCCATCGGCGTGTAATCGTCGTTCAGCAGCAGCACCTTGTACAAAGGCGGGCGCTTGGTTTTTGGGCGCGTCTGGACCAGAACGGACGCATCACCGTCGTCGTCCGACTTGTCAGACATCATCCATTGGTTTTCCAGCATCGCGCGCAACTGTCCGATTCAGGGATTGGGTTTACTTCTGCGCTTATATAACGTCGTTCCCGTCAGAGGAAAGAGGCAGCAGGCGTATTCGGGATGACGCAAAAACTCACCACCATAGGCTTCGATGCTGACGACACCTTGTGGCATAACGAACGGTTCTTTCAGCTAACGCAGGCGCATTTTACATCGCTTTTGTCCGATCATGCCGAACATGACCATCTAATGGAGCGTCTTCTGGAGGCGGAAAAGCGCAATATCCGGCACTATGGCTATGGTATCAAAGGCTTTGTTCTGTCGATGATCGAAACCGCTATTGAAGTGACCGAAGATCGCGTTCCTGCCTTGGTAATCCGCCAACTGATAGAAGCCGGGCAGGAGATGCTGGCTTATCCCATCGAGCTTTTGCCGCATGCGCAGCAGGCGATCGAAGAAGCTGCAAAAGCCCATCGCGTGGTATTGATCACCAAGGGCGATCTGATCGACCAGGAGCGCAAACTGGCCCAGTCAGGTCTGGGTGAACTGTTCGATGCGGTTGAGATCGTGTCGGAAAAGACCTCGGACACCTACCGTGCGATCTTTGAGGCCCATGGTGATGGCCCGGCTGCGGCGATGATGATCGGGAACTCGATGCGGTCCGATGTGGTGGCTCCGATACAGGCTGGTTGCTGGGGCGTTTACGTGCCGCATGGTCTGGTTTGGGAGGTCGAGCATGCGGATGCCCCCGTCGACGCCAAGAGATTCCGAGAACTGCGTGATTTAGGCGGTCTGAGTGATTTGCTTAGCGCGATCTCTTGATGTTGCTGTTACGCCTCAGTCAAAGAAAAATCCGCGAGTGGATTGCGGCGTTCCCTGAGATGCCCCTGATCTAGTGTTCAGGACGCATCGCACAGCTAGATATAGCGCTCTTTTTACACCGCAACGAAACCGCAAAAACCACAGCTTTCGGTTTATTTCAAAAGGCCTCTGTGTTAGCCTTGCCGCTAAGCAGAATAAAATCTAGCTGACCGGGAAAACCCGGCGGCGCGAGGCAGACAGAGGCAAAGATCGTGCAGGTTCGGCGGACAGTTCCGGCCCGAATGGGCTTATTTCTCATTGTATTGATGATGGTGCTTTCTTTTGCGCCGTTTAAATCTTTCGCCGCGCCGTATGCGGCCATGGTGATTGATGCCCGGACCGGAGAGGTCCTTCATTCGCGCAACGCCGATACTCGGCTGCATCCGGCGTCACTGACCAAAATGATGACGCTGTATATAGCGTTTGAAGCGGTCCGGAATGGCGAGATCACGCTGGACACGCCGGTTCGTATCACCAAGGCAGCGGCAGCCGAGCCGCCGTCGAAGCTTGGGTTGCGCTCGGGCCAGACGATCGCGTTTCGGTATCTGATCCGTGCGGCGGCTGTGAAATCGGCCAATGACGCAGCCACTGCCATTGGTATCGCGCTGAGCGGATCCGAGGCCGCGTTTGCGCGTCGCATGACCCGCACCGCAAAGGCAATGGGGATGAGCCGCACGACCTTCAAGAACGCTCATGGTCTGACCGAGGCGGGGCATTTGTCTACCGCGCGCGATATGACCACGCTGGGGCGTCACCTGCTGTATGATTATCCGCAGTACTATAACCTGTTTTCGCGCCAATCGACCAATGCCGGGATCAAGACTGTTCCGAACACGAACCGCCGCCTGCTTGCCGCGTATCGGGGTGCGGACGGGATCAAGACGGGATACACCCGCGCTGCAGGCTTCAACCTCGTTGCTTCGGCCAAGCGTAAGGATGAGCGCATCATCGCAACCGTATTTGGTGGCAAGTCGGGCGCGTCTCGGAACGCGAAGGTTGCCGAGCTGTTGGATATGGGCTTCCGTCGCGCCCCGTCGCGTGCGCCCATTCGCAAACCCGGACGACCTGCTTATGCGGGTAACACGGGTCTTGGCGGCTCGACCCAGGTGGCGGCTGTCAGCGGTGCGCCCAAAGCAAGCCTGCGCCCAGTTATTCGTCCCGTTGCCACACAGGTCGCCAGCGCCGTTGTTGAAACCGCGAACCAGAACCGGGATCGTATCCAGGACGGTATTGCCGCAGCAATCGCTGAGGCCGATATAGCGCCAACAGCCCCTCCGGTCGAAAGCTCGGACACGCGCCCAGCCTTGCGGCCTGAGAACTTGACCGTGGCACAAGCTGAGCCCGCTGAGCAGCCGGAACCCGAACAAGAGGTTGTGACCCGTCTGTCCACATCTGGCGGGCATATATGGGGCGTGAATGTGGGCCGCTACACCACGCGTTATGAGGCCGAGAAGATCCTGCTGAAAACGGCGTTGTCGGAAATGACCACGCTGGAAGGTACGCTGCGCAAGGTCAGCCAAAGCTCGAAAGGGTTCGAGGCGACGTTTCAGGGCATGACCCGGGAACAGGCCGATCTGGCCTGCCGTCGCCTTCAGGCGCGCAATGTCACCTGTTTCATGATCGGGCCGTCATAAGACCCGACATTCTCTCTCCTGATGGATCTGGGCTGCGATGTGTCGCAGCCCTTTTTTCATCTCAGGCTCTTAGTCGAATACGTGACCATGCTCGTATTGTTCATCCTGCCCCGCCGCTGCGGTCAGGGCTGCCACGTTATCCTTGGTGAAGAACCCATCATAGTGGTGGCAGCGTTCGATATATTCGGTGATCAGCAGCGTGTATTGCGAATGCTTCGAGAATATCTGTTTCAGGTTTGGATCGTCTTTGCATTCCCCGACCACGTGCGCCAGGAACGGCACACCTTTGTCCTTCAGTGTATTGACGACGAAATCGACATTCTTCTCACCCGCGCCATGGTCGCCATCCTGAATCTCGACGGCCATATGATGCAGGCGGCGGCCGAAATTGCGCACAAAGTCTTCGGTCGGCATAGGCAGCTTCGCAAAAGAATTCACGAAAGACGGCGTGTTGTTTGCGGTGAACACTTTGGCTGGGGATTTCTTGTCATCGTCCACATTGGCGTTGCGGTTCACATTGGTCGAGGAATTCATGTCAAAGATGTTGTACGCGCCCCAGAAATAGTAGGGCACCATCGTCAGAAATTCGAGGATCGCATCTTCGCGTTCACCTGCCAGAACCCGTGTGGCAAGGTGGTCAATGCCCAGCATCAATGGCGCGATACTACTGTCATTGCCGAATTCGGCTGCTTCCTCAAGCTTTGCCTTTTCAGCATCGCTGAGCAGTACTCGATCCCCAAGGCCAAGGCTGTCGGGGTCGTTGAAATCCAGCGTGGAGTATCCAACGCGATTGCAGGTGAAATCCGAAGGTGTGGTGAAGCGGAACCCATCCAGAGTATAGAACGGGTTTTCGGTGTCGCCGGAGTACTCAAAGCGGATGTTTTGATCTTCGAGCGTTTTGGTCAGCGTGCTAAGATCGCTTGCCGCGAAAACCTCTCCGACATAGCGGGTTTGTGGGGTATTGCGGGCCAGCGGGTACATGCGGTTGATCCGGGGAATGAAGTCTACAAAACTTTCGCTCAGCGGGGCCATCAGGATCAGCGCCGGATAGTCGGCATGCGAATGCAGGACCGAGAACTTATGTGTCCGGCCCAGATAGCTGGCTGAATGGCGATAGGGGGTCATGACATAAAGTTCGAGCATCGTATCGAACAAGGCGGTGGTTTCGACCTGAATGACAATCGCCCGCATCGGGCCGACCTGATCTGCGATGCCCGAGCTGGTTCGCCGCTCGTAGATCATTGGCAGATATTCATGAAAGAAGTCCGAGTTCTTCTTGTCGCCTCGCGGTTCGTAAGACATCAGATCAAAAGACATGCGCGCCTCCTTGCGGGGTATCCGGCTGCAAGCGCAATGGCCGGGCCAAATTGGCTGGAATAACATTATTCAGAACATGCACTTGGATGCATGCTAGGCGCTGAACCCCGTTCGGGCAACATCCAGACTTTAGGTCTTCCGGATTACGCCCAGATGTCTATCGAGTGAATTTTGTCACCTCGACCCCGCCCGCGATCAGATTTTCGCGGACTGAACGGGCGATCTGCACTGCCGTTGGCCCGTCGCCGTGCAGACAGATCGTATCGATTGAGGTCTCAAGGTGTTTTCCAGATTCGGTGATAATCGCCCCTTCGCGGACCATGTTCAGGATGCGCGACCCGGCGATCTCGGGGTCATGAATCACCGCGCCGGGCAGGCTGCGATCGACCAGAGTGCCATCGTCGTTATAGGCACGGTCGGCGAAGATCTCGCCCACCCATTTGCAGCCAAGTTCGCGCACCGCCTCTTCCTGTTTCGTGACCGCCAGCACCATGATGATGATGTCAGGCTCCACGTCCAGCGCCCCCTGATAGCAGGCCCGCGCCATGTCGATATCGACCGAGCACATATTGGCAAGTGCACCGTGTAGTTTCAGGTGCCGTATCTTAGTGCCAATCGCAGCTGCCAAACCCATCGCCGCACCCAACTGGTAGCGCACTAGATTGCGAAGGCTGTCATGAGGCAACTTCATATTGCGGCGGCCAAAGCCCTGAAGATCGGGAAAGCCCGGATGCGCGCCGATACCCACACCGTTTTCGGCGGCCAATGTCATCGTACTGGCCATCACATCCCAGTCGCCTGCATGAAACCCGCAGGCGATATTGGCCGAGGTGATGACCTTTAGCAGGCTTTCATCATCACCCATGTTCCATGGGCCAAAGCTTTCACCCATATCGGCATTCAGATCCACGCGGGGCATCAACACATCTCCTTAGTCGTTGGCAGAGATCACTCCGCCGATCAATTGGTAGGACAGCAGGTCCGAAATATCATGCGGGTCGCGGATAAGCGGTTCGATACGCCCCGGCAATCGGGCCAAATCGGACCGAAAGGCCGCATCCAGCTCTATCGCCTGATCCAGTGTCACAAGCTCGAACCGGATCTTCCCGCCCGCTGGAGTTTGTGCTGCTCTTGGCATGTCGCAGGGAAGAACAGTAGCGATCCGAGGGTAACCGCCCGTCGTCTGGCATTCGGGCAGCAGGATGAACGGGTTGCCGGTCCCTGTCATCTGTATATCGCCGGGGGTTATGACCTCGGACAGGATGTTCAGCTGATCCCTGGCAGCGAACCCTTCGCCGGCGCATTCCAATTGCATTCCCATGCGGTTGGCACGGGGTCCCCGTTTGAATTCGGTTCGAGTGAACCGGGTCAGGGTTTCCGGATCAAAGAGAGGGGTCTGAAAGCTGGCAAGAACGCGTAGTGTACCGCCATCAAACCGATCTGCAGGGGGCAACTTGACTCCGGTCTCGCCCGCATCTGGCCCAACAGGCAGGGTATCGCCTGCCTCGACCGCGCGACCGATCTTGGCGGTCAGATGGATTGAACGCGAACCGAGAAACATTTCAGTGTCGATCCCACCACCCAGATGCAGGTAGCCATAGCTGCCCTGCAATGCTGCGCCAACTGTCAAACGCTGCCCCGGTTCCAGATGGTGCGATGCATTCCAGACAATCGCAGCCCCGTCGATACTGGCCTGCATTGGCGCACCAGTTAGCGCAATCTGCACGGGTTGGGTGGCTTCAAATTCGCCACCCATGCCCGCCATTTCCAAGGCCGCAAAATCTGGGCTTTGACCCAGTAACGCCGCCCCTTCATGCAGCGCCAATATGTCAGCCACCCCGGATCGCGAAAGCCCCTGATCAAGATACCCTACGCGCCCTTGATCCTGAATGGTGCAGGCGGGGCCGATGCGCCGGACGATCAGGCTCATGAAGTGATCTCTTGGAAGGTCGCTCCCCCAAGCCCATCGTCATTGTTGGCGCGGATGCACTCCAGATCATCACGCGATATGGGTTCGAACAGCAACTCATCTCCGGGTGTTAGAGTGAACGTCTCTGTCATATCAGGTCGAAAACATCGGAAAGCCGTCTGACCGATATGCCGCCATCCGGTTGGCGTGGGGCCGGAAAACAGAACGAACTGAGATATGGCCAGCACCAGGGCGCCTTCGGGGACCATGGGTGTCAAGTCTTGCAGTCTTGGGATGTTGAACTCGGGCCCAAGTGGCCCGAGATAGGGCTGGCCCGGCGCGAACCCGATTGTCAAAACACGTACCTTAGAATGACTTAGTCGTCGCACCGCTTCTGCAGGGCTCAGACCGGCCGCCCGTGCCGCATCCTCGAGTTGTGGGGCAAGATCCGTGCCATAGACGGTTGGCACCCGCCATAGCTTTCGCCCTGAGGGGAGGGGCGTAGTGTACCAGTCTCTTGCCTTCAGCAGCTCCTTGAGGGCGCCTGCCATATCCGCGTGGGTCACCCTGGTCGGATCAAACCGAAGATAAGCGGACCCAAGCGTGGCCGATGTCTCCAACACCCCATCGAGGTCCAGCCGCTCAACCTCGGCCCGGAACGACAGGGCTGCACGGTTCGCGGGATCTGACATGGTTTCGGCAAAGGTGACCAGTACACCATCAAAGCCGACATTGCGCACCATCGGATAAGAAAGGGTGAGGGTCATATGCACCACGTCTTGAATTGCACCTGTTTAGGCAGGAGCAGACCGTATCAGGCGATAATGCGCAAGGTCTGTTCATATGCGGACCGTCGTATGGGGTTTTGCGGAGTATTTTTCGTGTACCCATCGAGCGAGATCGATCTTTTTTGTGTGGGGCTTGTGATGAATCGGTGGTTCATAGAGTTTCGACTCGGTGTTTCTAGCCGCACCGCCTTGGGCCCGGATGCCGCTGAGCCCCAATATGTTGTGCTAGGCCATTGGCAAACAAAAGGACTGTTCAGGGTTCGAGGCGACATACCCCTGGATTATGCCTGTATTCCTGTATGTAGATTGATGTTAACTATCTGCTATTTATCATTTATTTCTGAATATGCAAAAAAATGCGCCAAGATGTAATTTTCTGCTTGCGGCCCTGATCGCTAGACCTTAGAACCCCCTTCACCGGCGGCGCTGAGGTTGTTGCTGGGATGCTAGAGATGGCGGAGACGGGCCGGAGAGACGGTTGAGACGCTCGGGAGAGACCG
>NZ_JBQFNM010000012.1:0-88550 GCF_056532675.1 Ruegeria sp. I1
AGCAACCCGCTACGACAGGTGCCCCAAGGTCTTCTTGTCCGCAATCGCACTCGCAGCACTCGTCATATACTGGCTATGAGTCCTGACCCTAATACCTCTCATCATTTTTGTGCTGGGTTGGATGTTTTGGTCTTGGATACACAGGGCGTCTGCGACGCCCGAAGAGCATCTTCAGATCACAATGTCGATATGGCCTATGCAAGGGATTCACAGCGATTGGCATCGAAATGTTTCAATCACTTACAAAGGTGAACGCATTTCCAAAGAGCTTCTAGGGGATACGGGATGGTGGCGTGGTTCTAACTTGTACCGCCATATTTCAGGGGCTTATGTCGTGCATGAGGGGCAAGGCTGGTGCTTCGGCTTCACCCTTGAACCTTTGGAGTTTGACAGAGCTCTTG
Organism: Ruegeria sp. I1; assembly: GCF_056532675.1. Classification (NCBI taxonomy): domain Bacteria; kingdom Pseudomonadati; phylum Pseudomonadota; class Alphaproteobacteria; order Rhodobacterales; family Roseobacteraceae; genus Ruegeria; species Ruegeria sp. I1. Next base: position 402 of record NZ_JBQFNM010000012.1, read on the forward strand.
AAGATGTCTGTATCAAAGGCCAAATCACAACGGGCACATTGAATGGGCGTTCGCTTTACTACCGTGACTTAATTTATTTAGGGCACTTTTACGAAACTTGGCGCGATAAAGAAGGTGTAAGAATCCGATACTCTGGAGCTGATCGGACCCCAGAAGTTGAACTACCTGACGGACCATGAACTACATGCTTCGAACCTGAGAAATTCAGATTTACTCAATGTCTGCTTTGTCCGCACATCCGCCATTGGATCAAATCGACTTGGCGGCAGGACCAAGGTTGTATGGTGAGTGATACCAACCGGAAACAGAATATCTAATACAGTGCACCGAAAGTTCGCTGCGCAAAAAAACAGCGGCCCGATTGGACCGCTGCTTTCAATCTCTATCCTGAACCAAATCAATCCAGTGTCCGCGTAACCTCTTCGCGCTCGAAGATTTCGATCACGTCGCCTGCGCGTATGTCGTCGTAGTTTTCGAACGCCATGCCGCATTCCTGACCCGACTGAACCTCGGCCACTTCGTCCTTGAAGCGTTTCAGCGTCTTCAGCGTGCCTTCGTGGATCACCACATTGTCGCGCAGCAGGCGGACGCCTGCGGACCGGCGGGCGACGCCTTCGGTGACCAGACAGCCGGCAACCTTGCCAACACCGGTGACCTTGAAGACTTCGCGGATTTCCGCATAGCCGATGAACTTCTCGCGGATTTCGGCGCTCAGCAGGCCGGATGCAGCCGCTTTCACGTCATCCACGAGGTCATAGATCACCGAGTAATAGCGGATTTCCACGCCCTTCTGGTTCGCAGTGTTCCGCGCCGAGGCGTTTGCACGCACGTTAAAGCCCAGGATCGGCGCACCGGACGCTTCGGCCAGGCCGACATCCGTTTCGGTGATCGCACCAACGCCCGAATGCAGCACGCGCACGCGGACTTCGTCGTTGCCGATTTTCTCCATCGCCTGAACGATGGCTTCGGCAGAACCCTGCACGTCCGCTTTCATCAGAATTGGCAACTCTGTGACGTTTTCGTCTTCCTTGGCCTTCTGCATCAGCTGCTCAAGGGTGGTTGCAGCACCGGCAGCGGCGCGCTTGTCCTTTGCGGCCTGTTCACGGTAGGCAGCGATTTCGCGCGCCTGCGCTTCGGTTTCGGTAACGTTCAGAACGTCACCCGCTTCGGGCGTGCCGTTCAGACCCAGAACCTCGACCGGAACCGAGGGGCCAGCCTCTTTGACGCGTTCGCCCTTGTCGTTGATCAGGGCACGGACTTTACCGTATTGCTCACCCACGACGAAGATATCACCCTGACGCAGAGTGCCGTTCTGAACCAGAACGGTAGCGACGGGTCCACGGCCCACATCCAACTGCGCTTCGATCACGGCACCCTGGGCTGCGCGGTCGGGATTGGCTTTAAGCTCCAAAATCTCGGATTGCAGCGCGATGGCTTCCAGCAGTTCGTCCAGACCCTGACCGGTGATGGCCGAGACTTCGACATCCTGAACCTCACCCGACATCTTTTCGACGATCACTTCGTGCTGTAGCAGATCGGTGCGCACCTTGTCCGGATTCGCATCTGGCTTGTCGACCTTGTTGATCGCAACGATCATCGGGACACCCGCCGCTTTTGCGTGGTTGATCGCCTCGATCGTCTGCGGCATCACCGCGTCATCCGCAGCAACAACCAAAACCACGATATCCGTGACCTGAGCGCCGCGGGACCTCATCGAGGTAAAGGCCGCGTGGCCCGGCGTATCCAGGAATGACAGTGTGGTGCCACCATCGGTTTTCACCTGATAGGCGCCGATATGCTGGGTGATGCCACCGGCTTCGCCCGCCACAACGCGCGCGTCGCGGATTGCATCCAGTAGAGAGGTTTTACCGTGGTCGACGTGACCCATGATGGTGATGACTGGCGGACGTGGCTGCAGATCGTCTTCGCTGTCTTCGGCCTCTTTGATGACGTCTTCGACATCCGAATCAGAGACGCGAGTCACCTTGTGGCCAAACTCTTCGATGATCAGTTCTGCAGTATCAGCGTCGATGGTCTGGTTCTGCGTGACCATCATGCCCATCTGCATCAGTGACTTAACCACATCGGCCACGCGCTCAGCCATGCGGTTGGCCAATTCCGAAACCATGATGGCCTCAGGTAGCTGAACGTCACGAATGACCTTTTCCCGCTCGACTGTACCGCCCATTGCTTTCTGACGCGCGCGCTCTTGCTTGCGCTTCATGGCTGCCATCGAACGCTGGCGGTTGCCTTCGCCACCGGTCGCTTGACCAAGAGTCAGCTTGCCCGAACGGCGGTTGTCATCACGCCCCTTGCCGCGGTTGCCGCGCTGCTCACGCTCGCGATCCTGCTTGCGTGGCGTCGCCGCTGGCGCAGGTTTGCTGGCCGAGCTACGTGCGGCTTTTGGCGCTTCAGGAGCCGGAGCCACAGCTGCGCGCTTGGCGGCTTCTTCAGCCTCTTTGCGCTGACGTTCTTCTTCTTCAGCCTTGGCACGGGCGCGTTCTTCAGCTTCGCGCTGCTCGCGTTCTTTGGCCTCTTGCTCGGCACGGCGGCGGGCACGTTCTTCTTCACGTGCTTTTTCCTGCGCTTCGCGCTGTGCCGCTTCTTCGGTTTCGCGGGCCTTGGCAGCCTGCAATGCCTTCATACGGCGCGCCATTTCCGCATCGGAAATTCCAGCAGGACGACGCGACGGATCACCCGAGGGCGTTGTTCCACCGCTCGGCTTGCTGGCACCCGGCTTGGGGACCACCACGCGTTTGCGTTTGGTTTCCACCACGACATTCTTGGTGCGTCCGTGGCTGAAACTCTGTTTCACATTTCCGGGGCGCGCCCCGCCACGAAGACCCAATGTCTTTTTGCCGTCATTATCGCTCATAAAGCTTCTTACCCTTCCGCGCGGCCCCTGCCGCCGTCATCCGTTTCGCGCAAGCCACGCAGGCGCTGCGCTTCCTCTACAACACGTTTGGCAAGACCGCCAGAGGCCAAGGCCGCATGAATCACCGTTTGGCGCCCAAATGCCTGTCCTAATTCATCTGCCGTCAGCCAACCGATGTACTTTCCAAAGTGTGGCGTACTGAGTTTCGACTTGCCACGCCCCGATCCATCTGCGGCCTGAATCAGCACCTGTGCTTCTTCCCGGTCCAGCCAGGTCTTGACCTTTTCGTAGCCCGCAACCGCATCACCAGACTTGCGCGCCAGGCTCAACAGCTCGATCACCCGACGAGCAACCTGCTTTTCCACGTCGTCGATCAGGTCTTTAGGCACATTTACCTGCGCCTTGAACCCACGTGCGAACAGCTTCTTGCCCACGGCCTTGTCCAAAGCGGCACGATCCGCTGCCACATAGACCCCGCGCCCCGGCAGTTTCGCCGCGACATCCGGATAGACCTGTCCATCCGGGCCGGTGACAAAGCGGATCAGCCCGTATTTGGGCTGCACCTCGCCCGTGGCGATGCACTTCCGCTCTGGCCCATCGGACCGGTCTTTATGGACGCCACCGCGACCCATGTCAGCCACCCGAGGCCCTGAGATCAGGCCTCGGCCTCCTCTTCTACAACGTCGCCGTCTTCTTCGGCCTGCTCCAGTTCAGCCGGGTCAACCCAGCCCAGCATAATGCGCGCTGTCATCACCAAATCCTGCGCCTCTTCCAGCGTGACGCCGAAGGGCTCCAGAACACCGTCATCCTTGATGCGTTCGCCATCGACCGTGGTCCAGCCACCGGCCAGTTCCCAGTCAGCGCAGGTTGCGAAGTCTTCCAGCGTCTTCACATCATCCTTGGCCAGCGCCTCTACCATCTGGGGAGTCAGGCCTTCGAATTCAATAAGGCTGTCCTCGACACCCAGCGCACGGGCCGCATCCAGCGCCGCCTTGGCCTGTGCCTCCAAGAATTCGCGCGCACGGGTCTGCAATTCCTGCGCGGTGCCTTCGTCAACACCGTCGATGACCAGCAGTTCCTCGATTTCGACATAAGCGACTTCTTCAAGGTTGGTGAAGCCTTCGGACACCAGCAGCTGAGCGAAGAATTCGTCCAGATCCAGTGTTTCCATGAACAGCTGGGTGCGGGCTTCGAATTCCTTCTGACGGCGCGCCGATTCTTCGGCCTCGGTCATGATGTCGATGTCCAGATTGGTCAGCTGGCTGGCCAGACGCACGTTCTGACCACGGCGACCAATTGCGAGAGACAGCTGTTCCTCGGGCACGACGACCTCGATCTTGCCGGCTTCTTCGTCCAGAACCACCTTGGAAACCTCGGCCGGTTGCAGCGCGTTCACCAGGAAAGTCGGTTGATCTTCGTTCCACGGGATGATGTCGATCTTTTCGCCCTGCAGCTCGTTCACAACGGCTTGCACACGGCTGCCGCGCATACCAACGCAGGCACCGACGGGATCGATGGACCCATCATAGGAAATCACGGCAATCTTGGCGCGCGAACCGGGGTCACGGGCCACGGCCTTGACCTCGATGATACCGTCATAGATTTCGGGCACTTCCATCTTGAACAGTTCGGCCATGAATTCCGGCGCGGTGCGCGACAGGAAGATCTGGTGGCCACGCACTTCGCGGCGCACCTCTTTGATGTAGGCGCGCACGCGGTCATTCGGGCGATAGCTTTCGCGGCCGATCTTGTCATTGCGGCGCAGAACGGCCTCGGCCCCGCCCAGATCGACGATGACATTGCCGAATTCCTCGCGCTTGACCGCACCGTTGATGATGGTGCCTGCGCGATCCTTGAATTCTTCGTACTGACGGTCGCGTTCCGCTTCGCGGACCTTCTGCAGAATCACCTGCTTGGCGGACTGGGCAGCGATACGGCCCATTTCAACCGGCGGCACTTCTTCGACGAAAACGTCACCAACTTCGGGCGCTTCCATGTACTGGCGTGCCTGCTCGACGGTCATCTCGGCCTGATAGTTCTCAAGCTCTTCATCCTCGACCACGGTGCGGACGCGGGTAAACGTCGCCTTGCCGGTCTTGCGGTCGATGCTGACGCGGATGTCCATCTCGGCGCCGTAACGGCTCTTGGCGGCGCGAGCGAGCGATTCCTCCATCGCTTCGACAACCAGACCGGGGTCGATCATCTTTTCGCGGGCCACGGCCTCGGCGGTCTGCAGCAGCTCCAGCTGGTTGGCTGAGGTGATTGCCATCAGTTCGTCTCCTCTTCGGACCCTTCGGTCTCAATCTCGTCGAAAGCGTTTTCGTTCAGGGCGCCGGCATCCTTGCGCTGGCGCAGCATTTCCTTGATCAGGTCATCGGTCAGGACCAGCTTGGCATCGCTCAGCCAGTCGAATTGCAGACCGATGGTGATGGTTTCATCCCCCTCGGGGATGTTGATCAGAACCTCGTCCCCTTCGATCCCGGCCAATTCGCCCTTGAAGCGCCGGCGGCCGTCAATCAGTTCGGCGGTCTCGATCTTGGCCTCATACCCTTCGAAGGTCTCGAAATCCTTCAGACGGGTCAGAGGGCGGTCGATACCGGGGCTCGACACCTCGAGCGTATAGGCGTCAAGGATCGGATCCTCGACATCCAGCGTGGCGCTGACCGCGTTGGAAATTTCGGCGCAGTCATCCACTTCAATACCACCATCGGGCTTGTCGGCCATGATCTGAAGCGTGGTCTGCTTGCCGCTCATCAGGCGGATGCGGACCAGCTCATACCCCAGATCCTCGATCACCGGGGTGATGATCTCGGCCAGTCGCCGGTCAATGGCAGCTTTTGCTATCAGGTCGTTTGTCATCTGGTACTCTACCCTGTCAGTCGGGCACAAAAAAACGGGCGCGCGGCCCGTCGAATTTTCCGGTGGAGCCTTGGGCCAGAAGTCCAACGCGCCGCTGTTGCAACTGCATATACGCAGGAGTTTCCGAGTCTGCAACCCCCGGCGAAAATCGTGATCGAATTTACACCAGCCACCACCGTTCGGCGATGCGCCCATCATCCAGCAAAGCTTTGCCGATCTGCCTGGGCATCCCGACATGCGACGCAATAGCCAACGACAAATCCTTGTCATTCGGGAAAAATCGCAGGCCGCGTTTGTCGCGCAGCTGATCGCCCGCTGGCAGGGCTGCTATATCAACATATCCATCGCGCAACGCCTCGGCCCGGACCTGCGCGTCAGGGATCACAATGACCTCAATCTTATCGGCCCACCCGGCGGTATTGCCCTTGTAGTGATCTGTTACTTTCCGCCCCAGAAAATTCCGATCATCCTCGGCTCTTTCGACGCGGTAGCAGCCCGTGCCGTTGGCCAGTTTTAAGGGCGTCACACCCGAATCGTTCCGCGCGATCACAAATCTTGTGTCTGCCAACTGGAACGGCAACCCCGAATTTGGCGTAGCAAGCTCAACGCGCATTGCAGATGCAGACAAAGCCTCTGCCCGCCCAAACTCGGCCAACACCGGTACAACATCCGATATATCCAGGCCAGACCCATCGTGGAATTGAACCTCCTCGCGTAGACTGAACGTCCAGACGCAGGCATCCGCATCGGTTTTCCAAGCGGTCGCCAGCTCGGGCCGTAGCGTCCCGTCGGGCGCGATCTCGGTCAGCGTATCGAATACAGCACCACGGGCGACCTTTTCCAGGCTGTCATCGCGTGGTACGGCCAAACGCAAAGTCCCGCCAGCCTTGGGTGTATCCGCCAAAGACGCCCCCGTCGCCGCGAGCAATGCAGCCGCAGCACCCGAAGCGAACAAAGCACGACGGTCCATCCGGGTCATGCCCACCCCTCCGCCACGCGGTCCATGATGCGCACCAGTTCAGCGCTGATACCAGGCTCGGACAAGGCATGCCCGGCCTGGCGCACCATCTTCAACTCGGCATTGGGCCATCGCTCCGCCAGGTTCCAAGCGGCTTGCGGCGGGCAAATCATATCGTATCGCCCCTGAACGATATGGCCGGGGATATGCGCGATCCGGTCCATCTGATCCAGAATCTGCCCGTCCTTTTCCAAAAAAGCGTTGTTGGTGAAATAGTGATTTTCAAGCCGCGCAAAAGCCCGCGCATATTCGCCGGGGCTTTCGCCTACCACACCGTTGGAATGGATCGAGGCCAAAGCGTTCTCCCAAGCCGACCATGCCTTGGCATACAGGATTTCGGTTGCCCGATCGCCCGAGAACAGGCGCTTGTTATAGGCTTTGATCGTATCCGACAGCTCATCTTCGGCCAGCAGCGAGGTGAACTTGGCCCAAGGTTCGGGCCAGAACTTGCCTGCACCGCCGCCATAGAACCAATCCAGCTCGGATTGGGTCGCCAGAAACACACCACGCAACACCAAACGGCTCACCCGATCCGGATGGGCCTGCGCATAGATCAGCGCCAAGGTCGCGCCCCAGCTGCCACCAAACACCGTCCATTCCTCGATATCCAGCAGCGACCGCAGGCGTTCAATATCTTCAACCAGATGCCAGGTCGTATTGTTCTCGACCGAGGCATGGGGCCGCGATTTCCCGCATCCGCGCTGATCAAACAGAATCACCCGGAACACGCGGGGATCAAAATAGCGCCGCATCGCAGGGCTGCAGCCACCACCCGGGCCGCCATGCAGAACCACCACGGGTAAGCCGTCGGGATTACCGCATTGTTCCATATAAATCTGGTGCCCATCGCCCACGCTGACCAACCGCTGATCGAACGGGTCGATCGGCGGGTACAAATATTGCACTGCGCGCTTTTGGTCCGGGTACTTGTCCATTATGGCCCTATATAGTCCTCAAGACGTAAAAGAGCATACGGAGACAGGAATGCAAGCGCATCCGAACACGGTAGACCCATCCGAGATCGCAAAATTCGAAGCGATGGCGGCGGAATGGTGGGATCCGAACGGAAAATTCAAGCCATTGCATATGCTGAACCCCTGTCGTCTGGACTATATCACACAGCAGATCGCCGGGGAATTTGACCGTGATCTGAAGGCTGCGAAACCGTTCGAAGGCCTGCGCCTGCTGGATATCGGCTGCGGTGGCGGGCTGCTAAGCGAACCGATGGCCCGCCTTGGCGCGACGGTTGTGGGCGCAGATGCCGCCGAGCGCAACCTGCCCGTCGCCCGAATCCACGCCGAACAGTCGGGGCTGAAGATCGACTATCGCCACACAACGGCCGAGGATATGGCCGCCATAGGCGAACAGTTCGACGTTGTGCTGAACATGGAAGTGGTCGAACACGTGGCCGACCCGCAATCCTACCTGACCGCCACGCAGCAACTGCTGAAACCCGGCGGGCTTCAGGTGTGCTCCACCATTAACCGCAACCCAAAATCCTATGCGATGGCCATCTTCGGGGCCGAGGTCGTCATGCGCTGGCTGCCACGCGGCACGCACGAATGGAACAAGTTCATCACTCCTGACGAGCTGTTCGACCTGCTGCGCCAGGCCGGACTGGAACCGGTGGACCGCAAGGGGTTCGTGTTCAATCCAATCCTCTGGAGCTGGTCGATCTCGGACCGGGATCTAAGCGTGAATTATGTGACGGCGAGTGTGAAGGTGGGGTGACTCTACTCCCCCTCCAACTGCAACCGCAAATCCCTCAACACCGGCAGCGTGCTGCGCACCCGTTCCAACCCCAGTTCTCCGACCACGCGGTTGATCAACGGGGCAATCGACGAAATCGCCTGATCGCGCGCGCGGCGGCCGGCGGGGCTGATCGCGACCATCTTGCGGCGGGCGTCGTCCCAGTCAGGGCGGATGTGAATGTATCCGGCCCATTCCAGCTTGGCCAAGGTGTTGGTCATCGCCCCTCGGGTCACGTGGAACGTGTTGGCCAGTTGCGCCGGACTGCGCTCATCCCCGACAAACACCAGATGATTCAGCACCGAGAAATGCGAGATTTCCATGCCCTTGGGCAGCACCCGGCTGAGCCGGTTTCGCAATAGCTGATCGGCGGTCAGGATCTCGCTGAACAGCGTGACCGCTAGGGCATTGGTGTCGTCTGTCATGGTCCGTTCTGGATCAGGGTCCGTCGAAAGGGCGGCGATGCGTCAGCGAAGGTACACGCCGGCGCGCCTCTGTCACAGAACTATCATCCAAATCGAAAAAGTGAATGCCCGGATTGGTGCCTGCGTCGATGACGACCTCTCCCCACGGGGCCACGACCATGCTGTGGCCGTGGGTATGGCGGGTCTTTCCCCGCGTGGTGGGGTGTGCACCTGTTTGCGCCGGGGCAAGCACCCAACAGCCAGTTTCAATTGCCCGCGCCCGCAACAGCGATTCCCAATGGGCCGCTCCAGTGACAGGAGAAAACGCCGCCGGAACCGTCAGGATACGCGCTCCAGCCTGCGCCAACGCGGCATGCAAATGAGGAAAACGAATGTCGTAGCAGATGGTCAGGCCGACCTTGCCGAAATCAGTCTTGGCTACAACCGCGTGTTCGCCGGGGCGGTAGTTTTTTGACTCCTGAAACGTCTCGGTTTCGGTGACCTGCACGTCGAACATGTGGATCTTGTCATACCGCGCCACGATCTGACCCAGCGGGTTGATCATGAAACTCCTGTTGGCAAAGCGACCGTCCGGGTCGTGGGTCTTGATCCCCAGCGACCCGATCAGCAACCAAACGCCCAACTCGACCGCCTGCGCCCGTAGACCGGCCAGAGTGATATCGTCTTCTTCATGCTGCAACACCTCGCGCTGCCGCGTGGTGCTGTTGGACACGCAATTCGTGACCTCGGGCGTAAGGATGAACTGCGCGCCCTGCGCGACGGCCTCGGCCACCATGTTGCGAACCATATCCAGATTCGCGGCCGGGTCGTCCGTAGAGGTGATTTGCAGCAGGGCGGTTTTCATCAGGCCGCCAAAAGACGATCCAGCTTGCCCTGGCGGTCCAGCTCATAAAGGTCATCACAGCCGCCCACGTGGTCAGGACCGATGAAAATCTGGGGCACGGTGCGCTTACCGCCAGCGCGCTGAATCATTTCGGGCTTGCGCTTGGGGTGCATCAACACGTCGATTTCTTTGAATTCAACGCCTTTTTGCTTAAGCAGACGCTTTGCGGCATGGCAAAAGCCGCAAAGCGGCGATGTATAGATTTCAACCGGTTTCATGTTTCCGTCCCTTCGGGTTTCGCTCAATCTTGGGCGAAATAGGCATCCTTGGCAACGCGTGCCAGCACCAACACGGAAATATGATTTGCCCCGGCAGCGCGGCACGCCCGCGTACACGCCGCAAGCGTCGCTCCGGATGTCATCACATCATCGACCAACAGGACATCGCGCCCCGAGATCTGTTGCCGTCGCTTGTGATGCGGCGCGATGACATCAGCCAGAACCTCAGCCCGTTGCGCAGCGGTTTTACCGTCCAGCACAGGGGTACGTTTGTGGCGCACCAGCAGGTCCGGGCAGACCTTTGACCCGGTTTCAGCAGCCAGATGTTGGGCCAGAAGCGCGGATTGGTTGTAACGCCTTTTCATCATGCGGGACCAATGCAGCGGAACCGGAGCGATCAGCATGTCAGGCCGGATAAGGTCACGCCCTGCCTGTGCCATCCAGCGTGCGGCAGGTCGGGCCAGTTCGGGCCTGTCCCCGTGCTTGAGTGCCAGGATCAGAGACTTTGCGCGCCCCTCATATAACAAGGCGGCCCGACCGTCTTGCCAGGGGCGTTGTGTCTTTCGGCAATCGTCGCAGTCGATCCGATGCCCATCGCCCTCGCCCGGGACCGCCGCACCACAACTGTCGCAAACCGTCCCGCCAATAAATGGCGTGTCGCGCCAGCACTCTCCGCAAAGGCCAAAATCCGAGTCGGTCAAGGCACCGCAGCTCAGACATCTGGGTGGGTAGACCAGTTGCAACGCGGTTTGCACGCGCTGCCAAATGCGATACTTGCGGGGTATGAAGCTGCCTGCGTCCAATGCGCCCTCGATTTTTGACCTTCCAACCCTGTTGCGCCGCCGCGCACGGGTTCAGGATAGTGCCCTGTTCCTGCATCGCGCCGCCGTGGACGAAGTACAGGATCGGCTGAGCATGGTTAACAGAACATTTACGGCGCCTGCGATTGTGACGCCGTTTGCGCATATCTGGCAGGATGTATTGCCGGGTGCCCAGATCGTCACAGATGACGACACGCTTGCCCTGAGCCAAGGCGCACATGATCTTGTCGTGCATGCGATGGCTCTGCATTGGGCCAATGATCCGGTTGGGCAACTGATCCAATGCCACCGCGCCTTGCGCCCCGATGGCTTGATGCTGAGTGTGTGTCTGGGCGGCGAAACCCTGCATCAACTACGCGCGGCGCTTGGACAGGCCGAGATTGAAGTGACAGGTGGGCTTAGCCCCCGGATCGCCCCCATGGCAGAGCTTCGAGACCTGGGCGCACTGCTTCAGCGTGCTGGATTAGCTTTGCCTGTTGCGGATGCGGTGCCTCTGACGGCCGAGTATCACGATCTGACCCATCTGATGCATGATCTGCGCGCGATGGGGGAAACGAACGTGCTGGCGGACCGGCTTAAATCACCTACGCGCAGGCAGGTATTCGCACGTGCGCAAGAGATTTATGCCAGGCATTTCAGCACCGGCACAGGCCGCTTGCCTGCGACCTTCGAAATGATTTGCCTGACCGGTTGGTCACCTGACGACAGCCAGCCCAAACCGCTGCGCCCGGGATCTGCCCAAATGCGCCTTGCTGACGCGCTGAACACTAATGAGGGCAAACTGTCCGATTGACGATTGGGTTTTTCCCTTTATCTCAGGCCAGAATGCAAAAACTCAGGAAGACCCAAATGTTCGATGCAATTCGCCCTGCGCATGCTCCAGCCGATCACCCCAAAGTCAAAATGGGGCGCGTGGGTATCTTGCTCGCCAACCTGGGTACGCCGGATGACTACAGCTACTGGCCAATGCGACGCTATCTGAACGAGTTTCTGTCGGATCAACGTGTAATCGACTATCCCAAATGGAAGTGGCAACCGATCTTGCAGGGCATCATCCTGACCAAACGCCCTTTCAGTTCGGGCGAGGCGTATAAGTCGATCTGGAACCACGACAAAGGCGAAAGCCCGTTGATGACGATCACCAAGGATCAAACCGCCAAGCTGCGCGATGCGATGCAGACACGCTATGGGGATCAGGTGATGGTCGATTTCTGCATGCGCTATGGCAACCCGTCGACCAAATCCAAGGTACGCCAGATGGTGGCAGAGGGCTGCGATCGCATCCTGTTTTTTCCGCTTTATCCGCATTATGCCGGGGCAACGACAGCCACTGCCAATGATCAGTTCTTTCGCGCGCTGATGGAGGAGGCCTGGCAACCGGCCAGCCGAACCGTTCCCGCCTATTACGACGAACCCGCCTATATCGAGGCGCTGGCGCAATCGGTCGAGCAAGCCTATGCCGCCATGGACGCCAAGCCGGATACACTTGTCTGTTCCTATCACGGGATGCCCGAGCGCTATCTGCAACAGGGCGATCCTTATCACTGCCAGTGCGTCAAGACATCCAGGCTGCTGAAAGAACGCCTTGGCTGGTCGGATGATCAGATTGTGTCCACTTTCCAGTCCCGTTTCGGGCCCGAGGAATGGTTGAAGCCCTATACAGTGGATCACGTGGCCGATCTGGCGCGTCAGGGCAAAAAGAACATCGCCGTGATCGCCCCGGCCTTTTCCGCCGATTGCATCGAAACGCTGGAAGAGATCAACGAAGAGATCAAGGAAAGCTTCGAAGAGGCGGGCGGTGAAAGCTTCACCTACATTCCCTGCCTCAATGATGACGATTCGCACATTTCAGCGCTGGGCAAGATTATCGAAGACAATCTGAGCGGTTGGCTGGACTAAGCAGCCCCACCTTTCAGGCATGAAAAAAGGCGGTGGAGCGATCCACCGCCTTTTCTCTGGATAAAGCTCGTAAGCTTAGCCAGCTGCAACAGCTGCGGCCACAACGACCAGCAGGATCAGCGGCAGCAGGATGCCCTGCGAAGAACCCTGAGTTTCTTCAACAACAACAGGTGCTTCAACAACCGGCTCTTCCAGGTTGCCCGCATATGCGGTCGAAGCAGCAGCAGTCAGAGCAGCGGCGAGAACGAGTTTTTTCATATTAACCTCCAGAATTTGCGCGATTCCAATTCTTTGGAACGCGCATCTAAGACTTACCTCGTGGTTTTTTTCTAATCAGCAAAGCGGTTGGAATGCAATTGCAACTTGAACGCTAAGCCACCAGCTGCGCGAAAATGTCGTCAAATTAGCAACACTTGCGTGCCGACCTTGGCCATCGAAAACAGTTCGGCAATGTCTTCGTTGAACAGACCGATGCAGCCGTTCGACGATTTCCGGCCAATTTTGCGCGTGTCATGCGTTCCGTGGATGCGATAGTACTTCCACCCCAGATATAAAGCATGTGTTCCCAATGGGTTATCTGGTCCGGGCGGGATATAGTCAGGCCATTCAGGATTCCGCTTCTTCATCGAAGGGGTCGGTGCCCAGCTTGGACCCTCGACCTTGCGAATGACGCTGGTACGGCCACGGCGGGTCATTTCTTCGGTCAAAGGCACCGATGACGGGTAGAGTTTGTACACAGTTTGGTCATCTGACCAATAATGCAGCGCTCGCGACACAGTATCGACCAGAATGGCCCCGTTTCTGGTGTTCGAGAAGTAAGGCTGCCAGTCCAGCGCCCGGAATCCCGAGACATTGCGGCGAACCGCGGCTTCGGGCTCGGGCGCGGGGCGCAACGGATCGCCAGGGATGTATTGCGCCAGCGCCGGGCTTGCTACCATGGCAGCCGCGCCAGACAGGAAACCCCGGCGGGTCTGAGAGGAAATGCGTTTCTTGACCATGAGTGCGGTCCTTTGCGAGGGCGAGTTCTGAAATCTTGAGCATTCTATTGCCAGAATGCTTCAGTCGCAAATCAAACCGGCAGAATCATGCGGCCTTGTGACATTGGGCGTTTGCCCCGCACCGTCTGGCGCGGTATGCCCGTTAACGACACAAACATCAGGTCGATCATGACGCGTATCGTTTCTTTACTCTTGCTTTGCTTTGTCGCGCTGGCGGCATGTACCACCCCACAGTCCACAACTCTGGGTGCCGATGGCCGCCCCTTGCCCACGGTGTATAAAATTCGCGGCAACCCCGAAAAGCTGCAATTCCGGATGCTGGATTCGGTCAACGCGCTGCGCCAGGCTCAAGGGTTACAGGCCGTTCAGCTGAACGCACAGCTGAATGCGGCTGCGGCGACCCACTCTAAGGATATGGCTCGGCAGAATCGCCCTTGGCACTTTGGGTCGGATGGCTCATCACCCATCGACCGCGCCGCTCGGGTTGGATATTTCGGGACGTTCCTGGGCGAAGCGATCTCGGAAACCTACGAAACCGAAACCGAAACCCTTGCTGCCTGGATGCAGGAATCCGGCCCACGCGCGGTGATCATGGACCCCAAAGCGACCCAAATGGGTTTTGCCTGGCATCAGGAAAATGGCGGGAAAATCTGGTGGACGCTGGAAATGGGTACCGGCGGCTGATCCGCGAATACCATAAACAAGAAAAGCCCCCGAATTTCGGGGGCTTTATATTTTCATCAGGTGTTTAAGCAGCTTGCATCGACTGTGCTTCGGTCAAAATAGCATAAAGCTTGACCGGGTCAGGGTTGGCGCGCAGCTTTGCACAGACCGAACTGTCACGCAGCGTACGCGACACAAGGGCCAACGCCTTCAGATGATCTGCGCCCGCCTCTTCGGGGGCGAACAAGGAAAAGGCAATGTCCACCGGCTGACGATCTACCGATCCAAAATCGATCGGTTTTTCCAGCATCACAAATACGCCGGATACGCCAGCTATCTCGGGCAGACGCGCATGCGGCAAAGCCACGCCATGACCAACACCTGTTGGGCCAAGGCTTTCACGCTCCAGCAGGCAATCAACGATGGACTGGGCCTCAAGACCCAGCGTTGCCGAGGCGACCTCACCGATTTCCTGAAACAGCCGCTTCTTGCTGGAAGCTGCTGACAAAACACGTACTGCTTCGGGCTTCAGAATGCTCGAAAGCTCCATGATCATGCTCCGTAGCGGGCCCGGCAAATGCGGGGCACCGCCTTTTCAATCTTGCCTGTTAAGGATCGATCCAGCCGATGTTACCGTCATCCCGACGATACACGACATTCAACCCATCCTTGTTTTCATTCCTGAACACCAGCACCGGGGCGCCAGCAAGTTCCATTTGCATAACGGCCTCACCGACGCTGAGCGATGGGATCTTTGTTTCCATCTCAGCCACAATCATGGGCTGCAGCGATTCGGGTTCATCAGCCGTGTCCGATTCGTCAGAGGCGAGGATATAAGAGGACGCTCCAAAGAGTTCAACCGGCTCGGACCGATCTTTGTGATGGTCTTTCAGACGGCGCTTATAGCGGCGCAATTGTGTTTCCATCTTGTCGCAGCACCCCTCGAACGCTGCGTAAATCTCGGTTGCATGGGCTTTGGCCTGCGCCGTCAGGCCCGTCGACAAATGGACAGTGGTTTCGCAAACATATTCATGCGCTGAACGGGAAAAGACGACGTTGGCGTCAGTTGGACGTTGGGCATATTTGCCAACGACCTCGCCCAGCTCGGTCTGCACGTGGTTTTGCAGGGCCGCTCCGATGTCGATCTGTTTTCCGCTGATTTGGTAACGCATGTGATCTCCTTCACAATTCACACCCATTCTGACGTTGCGTCACGCAACGCACTTGTTTTTATCGGGTGGGGGGTGTCGACATTCTGATCGGTTGCTGTTGACCCGACCCTTCTGGGAAGGGACATCGAGATCCAGTCTGGAACCGAATAAATGCCATGACCCAATTGAGCCAAGAGGCGGCGGAAGAGTCAATCAAAACAAGAGCGTATATACGCGATTTCCGCCATTCGCCCGGCGCAATTCCGCGCAACCCTATGAAATACGGAAATTTTCACCAAGATAGACGCGGCGCACGTTTTCGTTTTCAACCACTTCGCCCGGCGTGCCCGACATCAGAACCTGACCGTCATGCAGGATATAGGCGCGATCAACGATTTCCAGTGTTTCACGGACGTTGTGATCGGTGATCAAAACCCCAATGCCGCGTTTTTTCAGGTCGGCTACAAGATGGCGAATATCGCCCACACTGATCGGGTCCACACCTGCAAAGGGCTCGTCCAACAGCAGATATTTCGGGTCAGCCGCCAGACAGCGCGCAATCTCAACCCGGCGCCGCTCGCCGCCGGACAGAGCCAACGCGGGTGCGCGGCGCAGATGTTCGATGGAAAAATCTGACAGCAGTTCTTCCAGTCGCTCTTTGCGCCGGTGCGCATGGTTGACGGTGATATCGAGAACAGAGGCGATGTTGTCCTCGACACTCATGCCGCGGAAAATCGACATCTCTTGCGGCAGATATCCGATCCCCATCCGGGCGCGACGGTACATCGGCAAGGTGGTGACATTCTGGCCGTCTATCGTCACTGTGCCTGCTTCGGGAAAGACCAGCCCGGCCACAGAATAGAATGTCGTGGTTTTGCCTGACCCATTTGGGCCCAACAACGCGACAACTTCGGACCGGTCAAGCGTCATCGACACATCGCGGATAACGGTTTTTTTCCGGTAGGATTTACGCAGCTTTTCAATCCGAAGCCCGGAATTGCCTTCGGCGACCGACAGTTGGGGACGCGCCATCAGTTGTTCCCCTGCTGCAGGATCGTTTTGACCCGGCCGGTCATGGTTGCGGTGCCTGTGGTCAGGTTTGCATTCATCTGATCGCCGCTGATCACGCTGGGGCCCTGGGTCAGCAGCACATTGCCCCGCATTACGATCACACCGCTGTCGATGGTGTATTCGGCCCAATCGCCTTCGGCAGCGTCGGGTGGGCTGACAAGAACCACGTTCTCGGTCGCTTCCAGACGATCAATGGCGGATCGTTCCTGGTTGTAGATCACCAGAACACGCTCGGCCGTCAGCCGCATTTCACCCTGCACGACAACCACATTGCCGACAAACTCGGCCGAGCCGTCCTGTTGGTTCACATTCAGAGTTTCCGAGGTCACCTCGACGGGCAGGGTCGGGTCCGCGCGCGTGGCGCCAAAAGCCACCTGTGCCTGCTGCGCAGTTGCAGAAACAGCACCTGTTACAAGCGCAAAACTCAAAAGGGCGAAACGAAAATCAAACACAGGTTATCTTTCTGCTTTCTGAGGCTCATACACCAGCTTCACGCCGTCTGTAAAAAGAATATGGACCGGGCCGTCCTTTTTTTCTGCCCCGAAGGTCATGCGGCCCGCCGAAAAATCACCGATGGGGCCGGTTCCGTTCACGTGGCCAGGCGTATCGCCCCGGATTTCATCCAATGCGGTGTTTAGCAAATCGGTGGTGACTTCGATCCCATCTGCCGTCCTGATCACCACATCCCCCACAAAGGTCGCTGTGCCTTTGTCGGGGCGGATCATTCCTGAATTCGAATCCAGCGTGATTGCGCCGCCGCTTAACAACCCAAACCGGCCACGAAACTCTGAGGCTGTCGGCATCGATCCTTCGGTGCCTTGCGTTGCCTTTGTAGCGCCGATCTGCACGTCTTCGCCCTTGCGGGTAGTACCGCGATAATCTGGTTGCGTGACCACTTGTTCGGCCAGACGCGCATCGATGTCCTGCTGCGTAAACGGACCCGAGACATTGGTTTCGATGCTGCGCGACAGAAGGAATACGGTGGACAGCATCAAAATCGCCGCAAGCGGCAACAGAACCTTCAGGAACTGTACCATGCGGGAATAGCGGTCCACCTCAGCCTCTCCTTAACCCAGACCGACGCGCAGACAGTCGTGAATATGCAGCAGCCCCTGCGCCTGCCCATCTGCGTCAGGATCAACCACGAAAAGTGAGGTGATTTTGCGGTCATTCATGATGGCCACCGCTTCTTCAGCCAAGGCATTGGGCGCGATCGTCATCGGGTCGCGGGTCATCACCTCTCGGGTGGATTTCTCCAGCAAACCGTCCATGTTCCGACGCAAGTCACCATCCGTGACGATGCCCAACAGGCGGCCAGCCTCGTCAGTGACCCCCACAACACCAAAGCTTTTTTGGCTCATGACAAGCAGGGCATCACTCATCGGAGTATCTGAGGTCACAACCGGCATATCCGTATGCATTAGGTCCCGCACCTTGCTCAGCTGCGCGCCCAGCTTGCCGCCGGGATGAAAGTCGCGAAAGTTCTCGGGCTTGAAATCCCGGTACTTCATCAACGCAATCGCCAGCGCATCGCCCATGGCCAGGGTCAATGTCGTCGAGATCGAAGGCACCATACCGAACCCGCAGGCCTCACCCATTGACGGGATCAGCAAATGCACATCCGCCTGTTTCATCAATGAGCTCTCAGGCTTGCTGGACAGACCAATCAGTGGAATGCCAAACCGACGGGCAAAGGCCAACAGGTTGGCCAATTCCGGCGCTTCGCCAGAGTTGGAGATCGCCAGAACCACATCGCCTTTCGACACCATGCCCAGATCGCCATGGCTCGCCTCAGCTGGATGCACGAAATAGGCAGGCGTGCCCGTGCTGGCCAGAGTTGCTGCGATCTTGTGACCGATATGTCCGGATTTACCGATCCCGCTGACAATCAGACGGCCCGTGGCCTTTAGGATCATCTGGATCGCTTCGGCAAAATGCGCGTCCAGACTGTCGGCCAGCACATCCAGCGCGCGGGCCTCATCGGTGACAACCTGGCGGGCTGTCTTCAGGAATGCTTCGGTATCGGTCATGAGTGCGCAAAAATATCCGTTTCGGGCCAACCTGCGAGGTCAAGTTTCGCACGCATGGGCAGGAAATCAAAACAGGCCTGCGCCATCTTGGTCCGACCTTCGCGGGCCAGACGCCCGTCCAAAGCGTCGCGCAGTTGATGCAGATACAGAACGTCGGACGCGGCATAATCCAACTGCGCCTCGGTCAGGGTTTCCGCGCCCCAATCGCTCATCTGCTGTTGTTTCGAGATGTCTACGCCGATCAGCTCCTGACAGAGGTTCTTGAGCCCATGACGGTCGGTATAGGTGCGCACCAGACGGCTGGCGATTTTGGTGCAGTAGACCGGAGCCGCCAGCGCCCCAAACGCATGATACATCGCCGCGATATCGAACCGGCCAAAGTGGAACAGTTTCAACACATTGGGATTTTCCAGCATAGCGCACAGGTTCGGGGCCTCGGTCTGCCCCTTTTCAACTTGAATGATATGGCTGTTGCCGTCGCCTCCAGACATCTGGATCACACACAGGCGATCCCGATGTGGGTTCAACCCCATGGTTTCACAGTCGATGGCCACGACAGGCCCCAGGTCCAGCCCGTCTGGCAGGTCGTTGTTGTACAGATGGTTCGCCACGGATTTGTCCTTTGTGCGGTCTCGCACCCCGAGATAGGCGGTTTGGTCGTCAAACTCAACGCCGTCCGGCTTGTAAGGTCAAAGCGTCTTGTTATCCGCCTAAATTGTTGGATAGTGGCACATAATAGCCAATATCCCCGGTGGTCGTATCCTGTCCGAACACGATAGTGGCCATTGACGCTCGCATTCCTTACGGAGCATGTCTGACCTATGCTCAGCGTCCTGCACAACCGGACCTATCGCCATCTGCTGGCGGCGCAGGTCGTTGCCCTGACGGGAACGGGGTTGGCAACAATAGCGCTTGGCCTTCTGGCCTATGATCTGGCGGGCGAGGCCGCGGGGCTTGTGCTGGGCACGGCGCTGACCATCAAGATGATCGCTTATGTGACCATCGCCCCGCTTGCGGCAGCCTTTGCCGAACAGCTTGATCGGCGCAAACTGCTGGTGGTTCTCGACCTTGTTCGCGCAGCTGTTGCCCTCTGCCTGCCCTTTGTCACGGATATCTGGCAGGTCTTTGTCCTGATCTTTGTGCTGCAATCGGCCTCGGCAGGATTCACCCCGGCTTTTCAGGCCACAATCCCCGATGTCCTGACGGATGAGCACGACTATACCCGTGCTCTGTCTCTGTCGCGCTTGGCTTATGACCTTGAAAGCCTGCTGAGCCCGATTTTGGCAGCGCTATTGCTGCTGTTTGTCAGCTTCAACACTCTGTTTCTGGGCACAAGCCTTGGCTTTATCGCCTCGGCCCTTCTGGTGGTCTCGGTCATCCTGCCATCACCCAAACCATCGGGGCACAAAGGCATTTATGATCGGACCTCACGCGGTATCCGCCTCTATCTGGCGACACCCCGCCTGCGCGGTCTGCTGGCGCTCAGTTGGTGCGCTGCGGCGATCAGTTCGATGGTCATCGTGAATACGGTGGTCCTGGTGCGATCCGATCTGGGCCTGTCGGAAAGTGCCGTGGCCATTGCGCTAGCAGGATTCGGCGGAGGATCGATGATCGCAGCGTTTCTGTTACCGCCCTTGTTGGATCGGGTGCCGGATCGACGGGTCATGTTGACTGGCGCCACAATTGGCACGACCACGATGGTGCTTGCAGCTTTTGTATCAAGCTCCACAATCGTGACGCTGCCCATGCTGACCGGGCTTTGGGCGCTGGCCGGGTTAGGGTATTCCATGTCCATGACGCCCTCAGGCCGCTTGCTGACCCGATCGGCCAGTCCCGAGGATCGCCCCGCCACCTTCGCCGCCCAATTCACGCTATCGCACGCCTGTTGGCTGGTTCTGTACCCGCTAGCTGGTTGGCTGATGACTCGGTTTGGGGCAACAATCGCTCTGGCTGGCATGGCCAGCGCTGCCAGTCTTGGCCTGGTCATCGCCCTGTCGATCTGGCCACGCTCCGAACGTCCCCAGGCGACGCAGAAGACTTGAGCCACCGTGCCAACCTGCTTTACACCAGTGTGACCCCATGCCGGAGATCTCATGGATCAGATTGACCGCCGCATCATCGCGGCCCTTCAACACAACGCCCGTGACACAACCACGACCATCGCAGCAAAGCTGGGCTTAGCCCGCACCACAGTGCACGAGCGGATTAAACGCATGGAAGAACGCGGCGTGATTGCGGGCTATTCCGTTGTTCTGAACACTGCCGATGACGCGCCTCGGGTGCAGGTGATTGTACTGCTTGAGGTGCAGCAAAAGGAAACCACCCGTATCATCAAACGGCTGGAAACCTATCCTGAGGTCAAGCGCTGCCTATCCATCAATGGCGAGTTTGACTTGCTGCTCTCTGCCGAGGCCCCCCGGATCGAAGATCTGGATATTCTGGTTGATGATCTGGCCAAAATCCCCGGCGTATTGCGCACCAATACCAGCGTGGTGTTCGGTCGGCGCATCGACCGGAAATGAGCGCTCGATAACCGGCTGTAAACCAATGCTTGGCTAGCTTGGCCGGGACAGATCAGAATCCCGGACCGGCAGAATGCCAACGCGCTTGTTTTTGTTTTCCCTTCTATTCTCGCAGGTGCTGACCGCACAGGCGGGTTTTGCCCTGCCCGATGCGCGCACCGGCGATATCTGCGATCAGGCGGCACGCAGGGCGTCAGTGACTGAAGATGTGCCGTTGGACGTGCTGCGCGCGATCACGCGGGTTGAAACCGGTCGCAGCTTTGGCGGCCACTACACCCCTTGGCCCTGGACCATCAATGTCGAGGGGCGAGGGGTTTGGTTCGACACCGAGATCGAAGCCAAATCTTATGTGTTTAGCGTATTCAAAGCAGGCAAACGCAGCTTTGACGTCGGGTGTTTCCAGCTCAACTATCGTTGGCACGGCACCGCTTTCCGCTCCATCGACGCGATGTTCAACCCGGATGAAAACGCCCGTTATGCCGCACGGTTTCTGAAGGAGCTGTATGCCGAGCTGGGCTCCTGGTCTGCCGCTGCAGGGGCGTATCATTCGCGCACACCTGAACTGGCCCGTGCCTATAAAGGCCGGTTCCAGACCGTGTTGGCCCAGCTGGATACCGCAGCCGCATCACGAACTACAGCGATGTCACGTGATCCATTCACCGGCACTGCCGCCCCGCTGATCCCGCTTCAGCCCGCACAATCCGGGCAGAGCATGCTGGGATCACTGGTTCCCAGCGGCACATCCGCCACAGCCTTCATCGCCTTCAACTAGGAGTTCAGCTTGCCCAAGATCGACGCCCGATCCCTGTTCTCGTCCACCGTTTTGCTGGCGCTGGCGCTGATGACCATCATCGTGATGATGATCCTGCCCATGCCCGCTTGGGTGCTGGATGTGGGGCTGGCTGCGTCTTTCGCGCTGGCCATTCTGATCTTTACGTTGACCCTGTTCATTGAACGCCCACTGGATTTTTCGTCCTTCCCGACGATCCTGCTGGCCTCATTGATGCTGCGACTTTCGTTGAACGTGTCCTCAACCAAGTTGATCATCGGTCAGGGCCATACCGGACCCAACGCCGCTGGGGACGTGATCGAAGGGTTTGCCAATTTCGTCATGGGCGGCAGCATCTTCTTGGGCCTCGTGGTGTTCGGCGTCCTGTTGATCGTGAATTTCATGGTCATCACCAAAGGTGCCGCCCGGATGGCCGAGGTTGGGGCCCGCTTTGCGCTGGATGGGATGCCCGGCAAACAGCTGGCTATCGACAGCGACATGTCCGCCGGGGCCATCGACCATCAGCAAGCCAAAGAACGGCGTGAGCGCGAGCAGCAGGAAACCACCTTCTTCGGCTCGCTTGATGGGGCCTCAAAATTCGTCAAAGGGGATGCGGTTGCCGGGCTTCTGATCACGCTTCTCAACCTTGTCATGGGCCTGGTGATGGGCGTGATCGTGCATGGAATGCCCGTGACGTCGGCGTTCGAGACCTATGCCATTTTGACCGTGGGCGACGGTCTGGTCTCGCAAATCCCGGCTGTGATCATCTCAATCGCATCTGCCCTGTTGCTGGCACGCGGCGGCACCCAAGGGGCCACCGACAACGCCATTTTCTCGCAACTGGGCAAGCATCCTGCAGCGCTCGCCACCGTGGCAGTGCTGATGGTTCTGTTTGCCCTGGTGCCGGGCCTGCCGTTTTTGCCGTTTATCCTGGGCGCGGGCGTGCTGGGCTATACTGCGTATCATGTGCATCGCAGCCAGAAGGCAGCGGCACTTGTGCCAGAACCTCAATCAAACGAGGCAGACGCACCGGTATCGCAAGCCATCGGGGATATTCTGGACCTCGACGATGTCCATCTGGAATTTGCGCCCGATCTTGTCAGCATGGTGCTGAACCAAGGCACTGGGTTGGATGCACGGATCGCCAATATGCGAACCTATGTTGCCTCGACCTTTGGCTTGATCCTACCCGAAATTCGCCTGACCGACCGCGCCGAGTTGCCTAAGGGTACTTATGTGATCAAGGTGCAGGGCGTAGAACAGGCCCGTGGCGTGTTGAACCCCGATCTGGTTCTCGCGCTGGTACAGGACGGGTTTGACCTGTTGCCCGACGGCAATGACGTGACCGAGCCTGTCTACGGCGCGCCTGCGCGTTGGATTCTGCCCAAAGATCAGGAGGACGCCGCACTCAGTGGCGCCACCATCGTCTCACCGCCCGAGATTCTAGCGACCCATCTGCTGGAGATTATCAAACAGAACTTCTCGCGCCTGTTGACGCTGAAATCGCTGCGGCGCCTGCTCTCAGAAATGACCCGGCTGAGCGATCCGGTTCGGGCCGAGGCCAATAAGAAACTGCTTGACGAGCTGATCCCGGACAAAGTGCCAATAGACACGTTGCACGCGGTGCTGCGCCTGTTGCTGGACGAGCGTGTCTCGATCCGAAACATGGCCCTGATCCTGGAAAGCGTGGCCGAGGCACGGCTGACCACCACCCAACCCGAAGGGATTTGCGAGATTGTCCGCCAGCGGCTTGGCTTCCAGCTGGTCGCCGAAATGAAGCGCGAAGACGGATCGATCCCCCTGATCCAGCTTGCGCCAGAGTGGGAGGATACGTTCGCCAGCTATCAGATCGACGCACCCAATGCCGCGCTAGACGTGGCGCTACCCCCCAATCTGTTCAACAAACTGGCCGATGGCGTGGTCAGCAGCGTAGCAAAATCCGCAGATAGCGGGCTGTTTCCGGCTGTCGTAACCTCGACCCGGCGCCGCCGGTTACTGCGCACAATTATGCAGGCGCGGGGCATCGAAAACCCGGTGTTATCGTTCGAAGAGATCGGGCTGGAGGCACGCCCATCCCTGGTTGGAACCATTCCCGCATGATCGCCTTACCACCAGAGCTATTAGGGCAGATCGGCCAAAATCTATGGCATTTGTTTGCAGTCTTTCTGCGGGTTTCTGCCTTTGTATCTCTGCTGCCCGCTTTCGGAGAACGCAGCATTCCAGTGCGTGTGAAGCTGGGCATTTCGATTGCCTTCACACTGATCATCTTACCCGCCGTTCAGCCACCAGACCTTGCACCCGGCTTTCTGCCCATGGTGCGCCTTGTGGGGACGGAGGTTCTAGTCGGAATGGTCCTTGGTATCGGGCTACGCCTGTTTGTTCTGGCCCTGCAAACCGCCGGAGCCATCGCCGCGCAATCCACATCGCTGTCGCAATTGCTGGGTGGCGCGGCTGCCGACCCGCTTCCAGCGATGGGGTACTTTCTGATGCTGGCCGGGCTGACACTGGCGGTCATTCTGGGGCTGCATGTCCGCGCTGCCCAGTTCTTGATCCAAAGCTACGCCATGTTCCCGATGGGCAGCCTTCCCGCCCCTTCGGACCTGTCGCGATGGGGGGTCGCTCAGATTTCGTCCAGTTTTAAACTCGCCTTTGCATTGGCGGCCCCGTTCGTGATCGCCTCGCTGATCTACAATCTTGCTCTGGGTGTCATCAACCGCGCGATGCCGCAGCTTATGGTCGCCTTTGTCGGTGCCCCTGCGATCACATTCGCAGGCCTGTTTCTGCTCTTTGCTGGTGCGCCGCTGATCTTGTCAGTCTGGTCTGACGCCCTGAACGGTTTTCTGATCAACCCAGCCGGGGGTACACCATGAGCGCATCGGATGATGACAGCGATAAGTCATTCGAACCCACCCCGCAGAAGCTTCAGAAAGCGCGTGAAAAAGGTGAGGTGGCAAAATCCAGCGACCTCTCCGTGGTCGCAGGCTATACAGGTCTGATCATCGCACTGTTGGCCGCCGGCCAGTACACGGCCCAGCATCTGGGCACGTTGTTTATGGTGATGATTGATCAATCGGACAAATTGGCTCAGCTGTTGACGACCGGGCCAGCCACCGCTCCGGTTGCCGGATTGTTGCGAGGTGCCCTGATACCGGTATCCCTGCTTTTTGCGATCCCTGCGGCAGCTGTCCTGCTAAGCCTGATTGCCCAGCGCGCACTGATCTTTGCGCCGACCAAGCTGAAACCCAAGTTGTCGCGCATTTCAATCGTGTCGAATGCAAATAACAAGTTCGGACGCGGCGGGTTGTTCGAGTTTGCCAAAAGCTTTTCAAAGCTGCTGATCTACGGCACCTGCCTGGCTTTGTTTCTGAAAGCGAACTTGACCGAGATCGTTTCAACCAGTGCAGCGCCTGCGAAATCATCGATCCTGCTGATGATGAACCTTCTGTTTCGGTTTCTATTCATCGTGATCACCATCGCGCTGGCCATCGGCGTCATCGATTACATCTGGCAATATGCCGAGCATATGCGCAAAAACCGTATGTCCCGGAAAGAGATACAGGATGAAACCAAAGACGCGGAGGGCGATCCGCATGTAAAACAGCAGAGACGCCAGCGCGCGCAGGATATCGCAACCAACCAGATGATGTCTGACGTACCCTCGGCGGATGTCATAATCGTCAATCCAACCCATTTTGCCGTAGCCCTCAAATGGTCGCGCACGCCGGGTTCCGCACCCGTTTGCGTGGCTAAAGGCGTGGATGAGGTTGCAACTGCAATCAGATCCGCCGCCAGTGAGGCAGACGTTCCCATACATTCAGATCCACCAACAGCCCGTGCCCTGCATGCGACGGTGGTGATCGGCCAGGAAATTCCAGAGGAACACTACCGCCCCGTCGCGGCTGCGATCCGATTTGCCGAAGCAATGCGTAAACGGGCGAAAGGTCAGATCAGATGAACCTGAAAAAGCTCTCGGCCCTGCAAATGGCAACCGATGCGATGTACCAGAAGCAACATCAGGCGCTGCGCCCGGTGATCGAAGCAGAAGCACTGGTGCAAAAGCAGTTGGTGCGGTTGGATCATCAGGTGACACTGGCACGACAGGACAGCGCAGGGACCGAAGGCTACCGTGTATCGGGAACGGATATCCTTTGGAACGCCTGGGAATCTGCGACGCGTCGCCAGTTAAACATGGAGCTGGCACGCGTGCGTGCTCAGAAACTGGCCGCTATGGAACAGCTTCGAACTGCCTTTGGGCGCCAGCAGGCCATCGCATCTGTATCCAAGACCATGCGGGATGCGCAGCAAAAGGCAAAAGGCAAGAGGCGCTTGAACCTTTGAAGGCCTGACCGGGACTGGTCAGGCCGGAGCGAGTTCAGCTATCTTGCCGGTTCACGCTCATGATCAACACCTGAGAAACATCCGACCCCAAATCCTTGCGCGCAACCTCAAGCAGCGCTTTGCGCAAAACGGTCAGATTGTCAGACTCTGTGAATATCCCGTCAAAGCCACCGGTATTGGCGTGATCAAAAAGCACCTGCAAAAACCTGTCCCTCAGCTTGGGTTCGATGGCATAGAAGGTCTCTGTGATGGCCGGATCAGCCTCAATGCTGAGAGACATCGTTACCATCGCCGTGATCTGATCATCCTTGACCACAGGAACAACAAACTGTTTGGGCAGCTTTAGATACTCAAAACCACCCGGTTCACCATCCTTCGACGGTTTTTTCGACGCTTCTTTCTTATCGTTTTTGTCTGCCTTGTGGCCTTTATCTGGCTTTTCCTTAGCCTCTTTATCCTCGGAAACCGCCTCGGGTGCTTTTTCAGGCATCAAGAACACGCCGGCGCCAATTCCGGCGCCCAGACCCAGGACAAGAAACACGACTGGAAGCAAGATCTTCATCATCTGCGATCCTCAGAAGGGCAAGAGCGAGTCGAGCACTTGCTGACCCAGGCGCGGTTGTTGAACATCGGTGATCTGGCCACGCCCACCGTAAGACACGCGCGCGGACGCGATTTTGTCATAGGTGATCTCATTCTTGCGCGAGATATCTTGGGGGCGGACATAGCCGGCCACCAAAAGCTCTCGCAATTCAAAGTTGACGCGCAATTCCTGCGATCCCGATATCGACAAAACACCGTTTGGCAACACATCCAGCACGGTCGCGGCGACCCGCAAGGTCAGCTTCTCGTTTCGCCGGACCGATCCGCGGCCGGAACTGGCGGAATCGGATTCAATCCCAACCGCGTCTTCCAACGTTACCCCTTCGGGCAAGTGGTCTTCTGCGCGCTGAGGCAGGCCGAACAGGTTAGGAACCTCAAGGGATTCCGAACCCGAACGCGAGCGGCTGGTATTGTTCGAGAATTCCGCCTCTTCGTCCAGCTCAATGACGACCGTCAGAATATCACCTTTCTTGATCGCCCTTTGATCACCCAGAAGGGATTGCTGACCACCACTCCAGAGCGACGACCTATCCACCGCGCGCTGGGTTTGAGTGTGCAAAGGCAATCCAGGCCACAGCATCGCCACCTGCTCGGGTGAGTCGTCTTTGGGTGTAAAGCTGGGCGGTTTGCCCAAGTGATCAAAACGGCTACAGGCCGAAAGCGCGAAAATCGTCAGCAGAAGGGGTTTAGACAGTCCAGACATTACTTCACCTCGATTTGACCATCGGGCCGGATCAGACCAGTGACCGTTGTGCGGGACGACAGGTTCATGACCCGGATACGCTCACCCACGGCGCCGCGCCCAAGGGCCCGCCCCTCAGTGCTGATCGACAGGGGTTGCCGATTAAAGACCAAGACCACCAGATCATTCCGATCCACGATGGCCGGTGGGCCGACATCTGCTGCGCGCACCGGTCGGCCCGGATACAGGGCGACCCGTGCTTCAAACCCGATCAGCTCCGCAGGGTCGCTTACAGCGCCGGGCATGTCAGTGTGTTTCAACTCCAGATCGGCGGCCGAGATGATCTCTTTCGCGCGTATTGTGCGGGTCGGAACCACGATATCCGCAAGTGCAGTTATCGGCGCCGCGATCAGGAAGATCAGACCAAGACCCCTCATCAGCGCACCTGTGTTGTGGCGCTCATCATCTGATCGACGGCGGTGATGACCTTGGCGTTCATCTCATATCCGCGTTGCGCTTCGATCAGTTCAGTGACCTCACGCACAGCATCGACCGAGCTGTCTTCCAGATAACCCTGTCGCAAGGTCCCAAGCCCATCCTCGCCAGGCACACCCTGGATTGGTGCGCCCGAGGCTTCGGTTTCCTTGAACAGGTTGCTTCCGATTGCCTCAAGACCTTTGGCATTGGAGAAACTGGCGAGTGAAAACTCGCCCAGCAGCTGCCCTTCGGGCGTGTCGTCGAAATAGGCGTAGACTTCACCAGATACGTTGATCGAGATCGACCGTGCGTCATCAGGAATCGTGATCTCAGGCGCCACGGCAAACCCGTCCGAGGTAACAATCAACCCTTCTGCGGATCGCTTCAGGCTGCCATCGCGCGTGAAAGCGGACTGCCCATTCGGCAAAGCCACCTCCAGATAACCGCGCCCTTCGATGGCGACGTCCAGATCGCTGCCTGTGGCCGAAATCGCACCTTGTGCCAATTGCACCGTGACGGCAGCAGGTCGGACGCCCAGACCCAACTGAATGCCAGTCGGCAGAACCGTTCCGTCCGAAGCATTGACCGCGCCGGCACGCGCCATCTGCTGATAGTGCAAATCGGCAAATTCTGCGCGGCGGGCGTTGTAACCGGTGGTGTTCATGTTGGCGAGGTTGTTCGAGATCGTTTCTACCCGCATCTGCTGCGCCGTCATGCCTGTGGCTGCGATTTTCAAAGCACGCATATCAATTTCTCCTTGTTCAGGTCAGCGCATCAGCGCGTCGAGGGCCCCGCGCACGCGCGCATCCTCGGTTTCCAGAAAGCTTTGACCCAGCTCATAGGCTCGCTGAATCTCGATCATGCGCGTGACTTGTTCGATCGCATTCACGTTGGACCCTTCCAGAAAGCGATGCAGGACAACGGGCTCATCGACGGGGTCGACATCGCCCTGAGGCCGAAAACGCGTGTTGCCCTCACGAACCAAAGTCTCGGGATCAGCCACCCGATAGATACCGATCTGCCCCAGCAACTGCCCGTTCACGCTGAGTGTTCCATCTGCGCCGACATCGATGCTCGCCGCATCCGGGGGAATGAAAACTGGTGATCCATTGCTGTCCAGCACGGCCGAGCCATCCGCGGCCACCAGATCACCCTGCGCATTTGGTGTGAAACTGCCCGCCCGCGTCAGGCGATTGCCGTCGGGCGTTTCGAGCAAAAAGAACCCCTCACCCTCGATGGCGAAGTCAAACTGCCCTCCGGTCTCAGTCAACACCCCCTGTTGCAGAGAGGTATTGCGCGCCTCGGCCCGGCTCATGGACAGGGACGGCGTATTGGGCATGTCACGAATGAATTCCGAGAACACCAACCCCTGCTCACGATAGCCGGTGGTATTGGCGTTGGCGATGTTGTTCGCCACCAGCCGCATTTCGTTCATCAACCCGGATTGACGGGATAAGGTGACATAGGCGGTATCCATCAGCGACCTCCGGCGATCAGCGGCACCAGGGTGCCTGTAAAAAAGGTGACAAGCGTTTGGGTCATGAAGCCCATGGAAATCCAGAACACGATGACGATTGCGATCAGTTTGGGCACGAAGGTCAGGGTCATTTCCTGGACCGAGGTCAGCGCCTGGAACAGACCAACGACCAACCCCGACACCAACGCCACGGCGAGGATGGGAACCGAGGTGATCACCGCGATCCACAACGCCTGGCGCACGATGTCATAGAACAGACCTTCGCTCAGCATCGCTCAGACCGGCATCCGCAGGATTTCCTGATAGGCCTCGACCACCTTGTTCCGCACGATAACCGCAGTTTCGACGGCCAGTTCGGTCTGGGCCAGCGCCTGCACCAACGCGTGCGGATCCGCCTGCCCGGTCATCGCGGCCTGCGATATCTGCTCGCTCTGTTTCAGCGTCGCCGCAAAGTCTTGAAAAGACGCGCGCATCCCCTGCGCCATAGCGCTGTGGTCAGGGTCGGCCTGCGTGGCGGGGCGTGCGCCGGCATAGCTCTGCGCGGCGGTAAGGGATCGGATATCCATTCTGGCGTTCCTTTATTTCCGGAGTAATTCCATTAGCGACGACGACATTTTGCGCGTCTGGTCGAACATCTTGAGATTGGCCTCGTAACTGCGCTGCGCTTCGCGCGCGTCGGCGATCTCGATCATCAGATCAACATTTGAGCCCAGGTAGTGCCCGCTTTCATCCGCCATCGGATGGCTTGGGTCGTGCACGCGTTGCAGATCGCGACGATCCAATTGCACGCGCCCAGCCTGCACCATGGCTTTGCCGTCCTGCTGCACCGTTTCAAACGGTACCGTCTTGCGCCGGTATCCGGGCGTATCCGCGTTCGAGATATTCTCGGACACGTGACGCAGCCGGGCCGCCTGCGCTCGCAAAGCGCTGGCCGAGGCCGTGAGGGAGTGGGAAAAATCGCTCATCTCACCCTCCGCTTACCCGCGACCCAGACTGGTGCGCAGAACGTTCATCGAGGATTTATAGATGGCCAGCGCCCTGTCATGCTGCCGTTTGACGTCGACGGCTTTCAGCATCTCTTCTTCCAGTGACACACCGTTGCCATTTGGATCACCGCTGGGGTCGGCTGCAAACTCAGCCCAGCTGTGCCCGGTCATGCCGACACCATTCAGATGCCCATGCCGGGTGGCCATCATCTGCGTTTGTGGACCGGTGTTTTCGAAGGCTGATTTAAAGGCCTCAATATCGCGGGGCTGGTACCCCGGTGTATCTGCATTGGCCATGTTGCGCGCGATGACGGCCTGCCGTTGTCCAGCATGGGTTGCCATTGCGTGCGCTGTCTTAAAGACGTTCAGGTCATAGAACATCGGGGCTTCTCCCTCGATCAATTTCAATCAAGGCTTAACCCCGATTCCTTTAGAAACAGTTTTCAGAACTCAGTTGGAGAACCCACGATGTCAGACCTCGACCCGATGCTTCTGAAATGCGAATTTGATCGGATGAATACGGCACGTCATGTCGGACTGGTGTCTGGCGTTGCACAAGGCACCATAGAAATCAGTGGGTTGAACCAAAAAGCGTGCGTCGGGGATTTGCTGACTCTGCACCGCCGCTCCGGGCCCGATCTGACCGGCGAGGTGTTGCATGTGGATACAGACCATATTCACATGATGCCCGGAGGCACAGCCGATGGCGTGAGCCTGGGGGATCGGGTGATTCTAGACCCTTCGCCGGGTTTTGCACCTGGGATGCATTGGCTGGGTCGGGTGATAGACCCGTTCGGCAAACCGCTGGATGGCAAACCGCTTTTGGGTGGTACGCAGGAACGCGACATCATGCATCCTCCGCCACCCGCTGTTGATCGCAAGCCATTGGGGGCCCGGATGGCGACCGGTCTTGCCGCGCTCAACACCATGCTTCCCATCGTCCGCGGGCAGCGCATTGGTCTGTTCGCGGGCTCTGGCGTTGGGAAATCGACCCTGCTGGCCACGCTGGCGCAATCAATGCAGGCCGATGCGGTCGTTGTAGCCCTGGTGGGTGAGCGCGGGCGCGAGGTGAATGAGTTTGTCACCCATGCCCTTGGCCCTGAGGCAATGAAACGGTCGGTTGTGATCGCAGCCACGTCAGATCAATCAGCCTTGGCGCGACGGAGGTGCGCCTGGTCGGCCATGTCGGTGGCCGAATATCTGCGTGATCAGGGGTTGAGCGTTCTGTTTCTGGCCGATTCGGTCACCCGCTTTGCCGAGGCGCATCGTGAGATTGCCGTTGCGATGGGGGAAGCCCCTTCGCTGCGTGGTTTCCCTCCTTCGGTCACGCCCCTGATCTCAAAGCTCTGCGAACGCGCCGGGCCCGGCACGCCTGAACAAGGCGACATCACCGCCGTCTTCAGCGTTCTCGTCGCCGGATCAGATATGGACGAACCCGTCGCCGACATTCTGCGCGGGGTGCTGGACGGGCATATCGTGCTCAGCCGTGAGATCGCCGAACGTGGTCGCTTTCCCGCGATTGATCTCAGCCGGTCAGTGTCTCGATCCCTTCCAGCGGCAGCGACCGAGGCCGAGAATCAGATGATCACCGAAACCCGCAAGCTGATCGGCAGCTACGAACAATCCGAAGTGATGATCAAAGCAGGGCTATATACCGAAGGCGCCGACCCAATACTGGATCAGGCCGTCAAAGTGCATCAGGAGTTGGATGACTTCCTGGGGAAAGCCGATCCTGAAGGGATCGAAAACAGCTTCAATCGCCTATCTCTGATTCTGCGCCGCGCCTCAACCAGCTTGCCGATGTAAGGTAAAATCCGAACAGTTTTAAGTATTAAACGGGCCTTAAGACCTGCGCTGCTAAACCTTTATCCGGGTGATAAAAAAGGTGGTGGAGATGGGTGCGCAGACCAATGCGGCGCCAATCATCATCAAGAAGAAGCGTGTGTCGGGTGGCGATGGCCATCACGGTGGCGCGTGGAAGGTCGCGTATGCGGACTTCGTCACGGCCATGATGGCCTTCTTCATGTTGATGTGGCTGCTGAACGCAACGACCGAAACACAACGCAAGGGGCTGGCGGATTACTTCTCGCCTGCAATCCCGATCAGCCCCGATTCAGGCGGGGGTGACGGGGCGTTTGGCGGCAACAGTGTATTTTCAGAAGAAACCCTGGTCATGGATGGCAAAGGGGCCACCGCCCGGTTCCCGACCGATGCCCGCAAGGCGCGCGGGACCACTGGTTTAGACGCCGATGGCAAGGGGGCCAAACAGGATTTCTCGACGCTAGAGGCGCAGCTCTTGGGTCGCACGGGCGAAAGCGTGGTGTCGGACAAGCTGCTGAAACACATCGTCACGCGTGTGACGGATCAGGGCCTGATCGTCGAGCTGTTCGATACCGAAGATCAGCCCTTGTTCGAATCGGGTACCAACAAGCCCACACCGGTGATGCGGGCGCTGGCCTTGCTAATCGCACGCGCATCCGATCTGGTCACCAACCCCATTGCGGTAGAAGGCCACGTCAGCGCCTCTCCGGTGGTTCTGGCCCATGACCCAGCCTGGGATGTGTCGACATCGCGCGCCCAGTCCATGCGCCAAATGCTGCAGGATAAGGGCGTTTCGCCACCCCGGCTGGATCGGGTGACGGGCCATGCCGACCGCAAATTGCACAGCGATGACCCGATGGCCCCTCGTAACAACAGGATCGAGGTGATTTTTCTGCGTGACCCCTAAAGGATAGAACGCATTTTACCTGTTAGCGCGCTGTTAAGGGGCAGTGCATTAGCTGTTGCATCACTGATTGACGCAACAGAAGGGCGTGCCGATGACAATTTCCTCTTCGCTAAATGCCGGTGTCGCCGCGCTGAAGGCAAATGCCAACAGGCTGGCGACGATTTCCGACAACATCGCGAACTCGTCGACCTTCGGCTATAAACGGGTCGAGACGGATTTTCATTCCATGGTCACCTCGGGCCAGGGCGGCAGCTATTCCGCCGGCGGGGTCAGGACCACCAGCCAACGTATGATCGACCAGCGCGGTTCACTGGTAACAACGAACAACTCAACCGATTTGGCAGTACGTGGCCGTGGGATGTTGCCGGTACGCTCTAGCTCGCAAATCGTGGGCGGCTCGAATGAGATGCTGCTGACCACGACTGGCTCGTTTCGCACCAATGACCAAGGCTATCTGGTCACCGAATCCGGGCTGGTTCTGCTGGGGTGGCGCGCAAACTCCGACGGTACAATTCCCCCGGTTCCACGCGATACGCCCGCCGCGTTAGAACCCGTCCAGCTAAGCGTCAATCAACTGTCAGGCGCACCAACAACGCAAATGAACCTGAGGATGAACCTACCCGCGACGGCCACTGACGCTGGCGCACCCGGCGACACGCAGCCTCTATCGGTCGAATACTTCGATAATCTGGGCAAATCCGAGAGTATTGATATCGAACTGGTTCCAACTGTCCCGGCGACAGGCTCCAGCAACGAATGGACAATGATCTTGCGCGACTCGGCATCGGGCGGCGCCGTGATCGGGGAATATACACTCACCTTTACCGACAGTCGCACCGCCGGTGGGACATTGGCAAGTGTGACGACCGTTTCGGGTGGGGCTTACGATCCAGCCACCGGCAGTGTTGTCGTCAGTGTGGCGGGCGGCCCGATGGAGGTAAACATCGGCCTGATCGGCGACGCGGATGGCATCACGCAATTGTCCGACACTTTCGCCCCGGTTTCCATCACGCGCGATGGTGCTGCGGTCGGCACCATGACCAGCGTTCAGGTGGACGAAAACGGTTATGTATATGCACTTTATGATACCGGCGTCAGCCGCCGTATGTTCCAGATCCCGCTGGCGGATGTCCCCAATCCCAACGGCCTTACAGCACTGGACAGTCAGACCTACGCGCCCTCACGCGATAGCGGGACCTTCTTCCTGTGGAATGCAGGTGAGGGCCCAACTGGCTCGCTGATCTCATTCGCGCGCGAGGAATCAACAACCGATGTCGCGACCGAGCTGACATCGCTGATCCAAACCCAGCGCGCCTATTCCTCGAACGCGACGGTGATCCAGACCGTGGATGAGATGTTGCAGGAAACAACGAACCTCAAACGATAAACCGAGTTTCGGACATAGATAAGGAGCAGCGCCATGAACATGTCGACAGCTTTACATAACGCTTTGGGCGGTCTGACGGCGGCCAGCCGCGGCGCTGCCGTCGTGTCCGGCAACGTCGCCAATGCGCTCACGCCCGGTTACGCGCGCCGGTCACTGGAACTGACCACCAGCCCAATCTCGGGCAATGGAGTGCGCACTGTCGGCGTGATCCGTCATCAAGACCCGGTCCTGGTTGCCAATCGGCGCGCCACCGACGCGGATCTGGCGCAGCAATCTTCTTTGTCGGCGTTTCAGTCGCAATTCGCAAACCTTATCGGTCCCGCGGATGGTGCAACGTCACTGGCCGCGCGACTTGCGGCCTTTGATGGCAGCCTGATCACGGCATCCAGCCTGCCGGATTCAGCGCAACGGCTCGATCAGGCCGCCCGCGCCGGTCGGTATCTGGCCAATGAGCTGAATGCAGCATCCGAAGGGGTCCGTCAGGCGCGCTCGGATGCAGATCGGCGGATCGGGGCACAGGTGGAAAGCCTGAACCAGATGCTGAAGGATATCGAAGACCTCAACGCAAAGATCCCCGCCATTCGCAATTCAGGCGGCGATATCGGGGCCTTACAGGATCAGCGTCAGATCCTGATTGATCAGGTGAACACGCTGATCCCGGTCAATGTAATCCCGCGCGATAACGATCAGGTTTCGCTCTATTCCGATGCCGGCCTGATCCTGCTCGAAGGCAAAGCATCAGAGTTTGCCTTCACCACCACCGGCGAAACAAAACCCCATATGACAGTCGGCAATGGGCTGTTGTCGGGCCTGGAAATGAACGGAGACCCTATTCGTACCGGCGGCGATACAGCACAAATACGGGGCGGGGCGTTAGCCGCTGAATTTACCATCCGGGATGAACTGGCGGTTGAAGCCCAGCTGCAATTGGATACGGTCGCGCGGGATCTTATCGAACGCTTTGAAACGCCAGGTCTCGACCCAACAGCAGCCGCAACGGATCCGGGGCTGTTCACCGATGATGGCAGCCGGTTCGATCCTGCCATGGTCACCGGGCTGGCCGCACGCCTGTCGCTGAATACGATCGTTGACCCGGATGCCGGAGGCGACAGTTGGCGACTACGCGCTGGCCTTGGCGCAGCCACGCCGGGAGACCCAGGCGATTCAACACAGCTGCAAGCTTTTGGCGCAATCCTGAACGACGCAAGACCTGTTCCAGGTTCCCTGTTTGGCACCGGCAACCTGCGCGCAGCCGAAGTGACTGAGGCGTTGCTGTCTGACGCAGGCGCGCAGGCACACCGGGCCGAACAGCGCAAGACCTTCGCAACCGGTGCGCAGCAGCAGATGGCCCAGATCGAAGCTGAACAAGGCGTGGATACGGATCAGGAACTGCAGCGTCTGATGCAGATCGAACAGGCCTATTCCGCCAATGCGAGGGTGATGACGGTTGTCGATGAACTTATGGAAACACTGCTGAGGTTGTAAGAATGACACTGACCGCAATTGGTGATCTGGCGCGCGGCATGACGTTGCGCGCGCGCGCTTCTGAGATCAAAGCCCAGATCGAAACACTGTCTTATGAGATGTCGAGCGGTAAGGTTCAGGATGTCTCGGGGCATCTTGGCGGCGATCTTTCGCATCTTCTGGATCTCGATCGCAATCTTGCCCGACTGGACGCCTACAAGATCGCAACGTCCGAGGCCGGATTGTTCACCGATGTGATGCAGCAAAGCCTGACCACCTTTGACGAATCTTTGGGTGAGATGTCGGCCAGCTTGCTGGCCTTCGGCACCGCAAATCAGACCGTGACGCACGAACAGGCCTCGGTTCAGGCGCGGAATGAGCTGGACACGATGATCTCGGCCCTGAACACACGGGTCGGCGGGCGCAGCCTGTATTCTGGCGTGGCAACCGATGTCTCTCCGTTGGCCTCGGCCGAAACCCTTTTGACGGCGCTTGAAACCGAGCTTGCTGGCCTAACCACGATGACCGACATCCGCACGGCAGCCGAGGATTGGTTCAACGATCCGACCGGTTTTGACGCGGTGATCTACCAAGGTTCAGATACACCTTTGGCGCCGATGCAAATCTCCGAAAATGAGCGGATTTCCATCCCAATCACGGCGACCGATCCGGCCTTCAAGTCGGCACTACGCGACACGGCCTTGGCCGCGTTAGCATCGGAAGACGCGCTGGCATGGTCCCCAACGCTGCGAACAAGCCTGTTCACACAGCTGGGTGTCGATCTGGCCAACGCAAAAGATGAAATGGTCAAGCTAAGGGCCGAGGTCGGCGCGGCCGAGGCCCGAGTCGAACAAGCCGCTACCCGAAACGCGGCATCGCGCGTGGGTTTTGAATACAGCCGGAATTCTCTGATCGCAGCCGACCCGTATCAAACGGCAGCACAGCTGCAGACCGTGCAGTTTCAACTGGAGAGCCTTTATTCGGTCACGGTGCGCAATGCCAACCTGTCGCTGGTGAATTTCCTGAGATGAGAGTTCTTGCTTTCCTCTTGATCCTTCTTCTTCCCGGTCTTGCCTCAGCGGGTGCAATTCGGCTGAAAGACCTTGTGGATTTCGACGGTGTCCGCGGCAACGATCTGGTTGGATATGGTTTGGTCGTTGGCCTGAATGGTACGGGCGACGGCCTGCGCAATTCACCGTTCACCGAAGAGATCATGTCAAACATCCTTGAACGTTTGGGTGTAAACGTTACTGGCGAAGATTTCCGGCCCAAAAACGTTGCGGCCGTTCTGGTGACAGCCAGCTTGCCCCCATTCGCGCGCGTTGGCGGCCAGATTGACGTAACCGTTTCTGCGATCGGCGATTCCGGCAGCCTGCTTGGTGGGACCCTTATTATGACCCCATTAAATGCGGCGGATGGTCAGATTTACGCTGTGGCGCAAGGCACGGTTTTGGCAGGTGGGGCGGTTGCCGAAGGCGAGGCCGCCTCGGTCGTACAAGGTGTTCCAACCTCTGGCGTGATCCCCTCGGGCGCGCGGGTCGAACGAGAAATTGACTTCGACCTTTCGGCCCTTACGCAAATGCGTCTTGCCTTGCGTGAGCCGGACTTCACCACCGCCGGGCGGATCGAAACTGCGATCAATACAGAGTTCAACCGCGCGGTGGCCATAATGCGGGATTCCGGTACGGTAGAGCTGAATATTGCGGCCACGCAATCGGTATCAACCGCCCATGCGATTGGGCGGATTGAAAACATCCTTGTTGAACCGGAAGCCAAAGCACGCGTGGTGGTTGATCAAAGATCGGGTACTATCGTCATAGGGCAGGAAGTCCGTATCTCACGGGTCGCGGTTTCACAAGGAAACCTGACCCTAACCGTGGAAGAGGCGCCGATTGCCGTTCAACCCAACCCGTTTGCCCGAGGTGAGACCGTCGTGGTGCCTCGCACCGTCGCCGGGATCGAGGAAGAAGAAGGCACAGGCTTGGCTGAAATCCCCGAGGCCACGACCTTGTCCGAGGTTGTCGCCGGGCTGAACGCGCTCGGCGTGTCGCCCCGCGATATGATCGACATCCTGAAGACGATCAAAGCCGCCGGCGCGCTTCACGCAGAGTTCATTGTACGCTGATAACGGCCACGCCTTACTTAGTTTTCCAGCTGTCCAACCAGCGGCGGAATCCCTTCTGCCGCTCCTCAATCGCATCACCCGCCGCATAAAGACTATCCTCGACACCATCGAGCATCGGATCGATGCGGCGCTGCCGGAACCTGCGCCAGCGCACCCAGATCGCCCAGATAATGGCAAAGAAAACGGTCAGGAAGATGATATTGAACCATGGGATTAGGCGTACATCCGGGCCATCAACATGTTTCAGAGAAACCGCATTGGGAAAAATCGACATAAATTCGTTGCGCCAGCCATAATGAGTCACCGCAACCCAGTCAGGGTCATCCTTATCCGAAATCGCATCATTGGCCTCTGTGTAAAGGTTAGCAGTATCGAACTTAAAATAAGGCGGCCAACCCCAGCTAGTGTCTTCGTTTCTGTAAACGATCGGCTTGCCATTTGCGCGCACCGCCTGGATGAACTGAACATCGCGGTTCGACAGGCTGGTCGATTGATCATCCGGCTCGGACCAGAAGATCCGGGTCCAGTCGTTCAGATCTTGCCGCTCTTCGTAAGTGTTCACGATCCGCACGATATCGCGCTGTGGCAGGGAGTACTGCAGAACGACCGCAATCGTGCCCCAGAAGATGATGATCAATGCCCATTTCAAATAGGCCATGCCAGAACCCTCACATATAATTCACAATATAGATCAACGCGCCAATCGCCACCCACGGCACGATATAGACACCCAAGATCAGTTTGCGTCGGAACGAGTTGTCATACACGTGCAGACCGCGTTCGACAAAGGCTTGCTTGTTGCCTTGCTTGCCCTTCTCATCCCACCAGGTTTCCAGCTTGCGGCGGCGTGCGCTGCGTGAGTAGAGAGACAGTGCAAAATAGGCAACCGTCTGGATCACCAGCAAGATCAGAAACAGGCGCATCGCTCCGAACATCTTACTCTTTCCTTATCGAGCCCCAAGGCCCAACCCGCGCTATCACATCCTCGCTGACCCGATCCTCACCGGACATATCTGGTTCGTGGCCGAACAGAGCTGTGCGAGCGCCGGCTTTGTCCACCTGATACTCGTGCTCAAGGAAATCAGCAACATAGGCTTTCTTGGGTTCCGACCAGCCCGAGTAGGTTTTGTAGAACAGTTCTTTGTGACAGATGAACATCTGGCGCGGGTCCAGCGGGGCTAGCTCGGCCAGTAGCATGTTGACCAGATCGCGCTGTGACGTATCCGCCGCGCGTAATGTGTAGAAATAGGCCGGATGGTCCGAGGTGATCCGCGGCCAGGGTCCTCCATCAGTGGCCCAGCGCAACAGCTGGGCCAAACCGTGATAGGCATCGGGCAAACGGTCCGCATGGGTGCGCGCCAGACGCCGCATATCGCTGCGATCCAACCCCGTCAGATCAACATCGGCATCTGCTGCCGCTGCAACGGTCAGGAAATCCATCTTTTGTTGAAGGATCGCCGCCGCGTCCACTCCGCGCGCCTTCACGATGGGTTCGACCAGATCGTTATAGTCGAGGAATTTGGCAATCTGATTTCGTTGAGACGGGTCAAACGTGTATTTGATCGGCAGATCATCGGGCTTTTCGCCCATGCAAATCGCCGCCGGGTGATCCATGTCTGGGAACAGGTACAACCCGCCGAAATGCGCCGTCCAGAAATTGCGCTGTTCAAACACAGTGTGGCGCAGGCGGACCGGGTTGCGGGTGACGTCGCCGGTTTCTTTTGCCGTTTCGATCATCTTTGCGATCAGCACGTCGTCGAACCATGCATCCTCGGCGGTTTTGAACTGTTCAACCATGCCCGCCAGTTGCTCGGCCTTGCGCAGGGTACCGCCTGCGGTATCGGCCTCAATCTCGATCTTGCGCAGGTTCAGCAGGTCGCGCGGGGTGGTGAGCTTGAAGACCGAGTTCACCAGTTCTCCGGCCACCGCATCGGTGGCGGTCAGCGCAAACAGCTGCGCCTCGTTCATCTCGATAAACTCGCGCAGAATATCGCGCGAGGTTGAGAATTTGACGTTCAGCAAAGGCGCGCGTTTCTGCTCGGTCGTCAGCAGGATGAACTGCCGGTTGACCCCGTTGGGATTGAGGTAGAGCTCATCCTCAAGCTCAATCCCCACCTCCGGCGAATAGCCCGAGATATCGACATGGAAATCCGTCAGCGCCGTAGTCTTGCCCGCCAGATGCTGCAGCGCGCGGTTATACCGCTCGACCAGAGCCGGGCTGGAGATGTGGACGAGGTTGCCAAACATCAGGCCTTTTTTGATGAGGCGGATCATTCGGTGGCCTCACTTCTTAAAAAGATAGGGATCTTTCTTCCCTTGACCTCACCAACTAGTTCTGGATCCAACCAAAGTAACTTCTGGCGAGCTGTCCTGTCCGGTAAGCGATCCAACACTAGGGCGGTTGCTATCAGTTCATAGGCTTTGTTGGCCCATTTGGTCGCCGCCAGATTCCAGTCCAACCAGTCTTTCAAAAGCTGGTTTTTTTCTTCTCTAGACTTAAGCGAGGCTCCAGCGCGATTGAACCGACCGACGAACATTACTTCTTCTCCAAAAGGATACCAAGAATTTCCGTCTTTCTCATGTAGGTAAAACTTACAGTTGGCGTTGTCGGGGATGTGGGCAAGGTTCTTTTTTGCGGCCTTGAAAGAGTAATGGTTTGTGGCCTCATGCCTAATTGCTCGAGCAACTTCGTAACCGGGCTGCTCCTTTATGTCAGAAAAGGCTTCGAAGGATTCTTTGGCCAAACGAATTACGTTGTCGTTTTTTGTTCCTTTCGAGATCGCGAGATCAGAAATGGTCTCATAAAACTCGAACAATTTTGCCGACCAGTACCTAAGCATCACCATAATTTGGAGCGAAATCGCAGAGTCCACGATTTCATCTCCAGTCGTTTTGTGAGTGGAGAAAAGATATAATCTGCTGATCGAATTAGACTCCGAGGCGGCATAACTTGCCAAAGCGAACAATGCCTTTTCATCAACCGAAAGTGCCTCAAGGTCTTTCAGATAAATTGGGAGTTCAACGATTTTCTCAATTGCCTTCATTGAGTGAACCTATCCCTTCCCCTCCAGATACCGCCGCTTGGCCTCTTCCATCCGGCCCATCTCACGCACTGCGTTCTCGATGGCGACCTCGTCGCTCTTGTCGGCATAGCGGAACTCGCTGTCGGCGTAGCGGTTGATCTCTTGGATCACCATGTCCACCGTGATCGGCTGGCGCAGGTCCTCGATCATCGCCTTTTTGGTGTCGTAGTCGCGGAACAGGAACAGGTCGGGGTTTTCCATCCACTCGTCGGGCAGTTCGAAATCCATCGCGCGGACCTTGACTGCGTCAGTGATGTTCTTGATCGCGCGGCCGGTGAACCGCTCATCCGCCTGTTGGATCGCCTTGAGGTATGTGCCCAGCTTGGCGATCGTGTCCATCTGGCCGATCTCGCCAGAGACCCGGTCATAGACCTGCAGCAAAGCGTCCTCATGCGGGCGGGAATGGCTTTCGAAGCTGGCGGCGACGGCCTTCTTGATCTCCTGCGCAGCATAGGCGTCGTGTTCGCCCAGCGGGATGTCGTGGTTGCGGCCCATCAGCAGATGCAGGATGTCGATATAGTCCTCGCGCGTTTGCGGCCCGTCCACCAAGAACCGCGCGCCTGCCCGCTGGCGCAGGGCGTCGTCCACATTCTCGGGGTAGTTCGAAAACATGCCAAAGGTGCAGTTGCCGCGCACAACGGTGTTGGCCCCCGCAAAGCTCTCCATCAGCACCGCGGTGATTTCCAGTTGCCCGGCCGAGGACTGCCGATCGCCGCGCTTGCCCGCCAGCTGGTCGATATCGTCGATGGTGCCGAACCCGATGACCGAGGGGTCGATGATCGTGTTAATAAACGCCTTGGCGTTCTGGCCGGATTTGCCCTGATAGCTGTCGATATTGTCGGTGCTCAGGTTCTGGTAGCGGAACGGATAGCCTGCGTTCTGGCAATAATCGTTGATCAGCCCGGCCATCATCTGGATCAGTGTGGTTTTGCCGGTACCCGGTTTGCCGTCACCCATGAAGGTAAAGATGAACCCGCCGAGTTCCGCGAACGGGTTCAGACGGCGGTCAAAGTCATAGGCCATCACCATCTTGGCCAGCTTCATTGCCTGATACTTGGCGATATGGTTGCCGACCACCTCGTTCGGTTTCTTGAACGTCATGGTCAAGGTGGAGGATTTGGCCTTGGAGGCCGGCTCAAACCCCCGGATCGTGAGATCATCGGCCTCTATATGCCAGGCGGAGTTTTGGAACGAGGCAAGATGGCCAGCGGATTGCGCACGCAGGGCAACCTTGTCCATCAACTGCTCGGCATAGGCACTGATGGTGGCGATCAAATGCGCGTCGTCGGGGGCGTGTTTGGCCAGCACCTGATCCAGCTCCCACAAGGCACCGTGCAGGGCAAGCTGGCCATTGTCGGTCAGAACCTCTTCGATCTCACCAAGGTCAACCGTGTTTTCGCCCAGATGAGACGACATCAGATAAGCCAGCGCATTGCCCAGCACATGAGATGTGATCAAAGCCTCAGCCGTCAGCAATTCCGAAAACTCGGTCTTTCGCGCAACAGGCAAATCCCCCGCCAGATTGGCCCGCTTCAAATCGGCCAACGGAGTCTGTTCGGCATATGCCTCGGCCACGGCCAGTGCGATTGCAATAGCGCGCCGAATGGCTTGCTGCGCTGTGGCCTGAGGGGGCGAGACCAGCGTATCACCATGATCCGAGGCCTCGATCCGCTCAACCAGATGCA
Organism: Ruegeria sp. I1; assembly: GCF_056532675.1. NCBI lineage: Bacteria > Pseudomonadati > Pseudomonadota > Alphaproteobacteria > Rhodobacterales > Roseobacteraceae > Ruegeria > Ruegeria sp. I1. Next base: position 43,388 of record NZ_JBQFNM010000012.1, read on the forward strand.
CCCCATCCGCCCGTACCGTGCGCCGCGTCACCAAACCGGGCGTGGTCGATCGAAACCGCCGCCCCGTCGATACACCCGAGGACCGCTCAACTGCCACTTCAACAGCTTTGGCAATACGCGGCGCATGTTCGAACCCGTTCAACAAGGCCGTCGCCGCAGGGTAATGCTTGCGAATATCGTCTTCGCGCAATTCCATCTGATCTGACGTCAAACTCATCTCAAAAACCGCCCATTCTTCTTCTGTTCAAAAATACCTCCGCCGGAGGCAAAAATTCTAATAGCGCAACACCTGCCCGGCCTTGCTGACCACGAATTTGCGCACATCGGCAAAGCCCCGCGGGTTGCGCTCGGCCAGAACCTGAAACGGACGTTGAGGCAGAATGATCGAGCGCTGCATGCGCGTCGCTCCGGTCTCAGCCCCTTGCCCGCCAAACGGGTCCAGCGCAAACACCTCACGCTCGACGGTCGAGAACCACCCGGCGCGTTCCTCGATCACCTCTTCGCTCTCCAGCTCCTCAGTCGTCCAGGCCAGCGCCCAGTCCTGCCCCTGAGGCGCCTGCGCGTCCTCTAGCACTTGTCGCAAGGGGCCGGACTGCTCGGTAAAGGCCGATGAATACATCGGCCCCACATGAATGCGGCGTAGGTGCTTGGGGTGCAGGTCGTCGAAATCCTGATCGAAGCCCTTTGCGATGGTCACCAGTTTCAGCCCGCCCAAGGATTGCGCCATCAGATGCGCCTGCACCTCGGGCCAGCGGCGCTGGTCCTTGGGCAGAGCTGTTTTGCCGCTGTCTTCCAACTGCATCAGGTAGATAACCGGCAGGTTGATCTGGCTGTCATAGACCGCCCAGTGGATCATGAATTTGCGCCGCTCGCCTTCGTTTCCGATCCAGTGGCATTCGGGATCGTTGCGGGCCCAGAAAAGCTGTCCTTTCAGCAATTCCTCGTAATAGAGCCTTTGGGACAGCGCAAATTGCAGCTTGGTCGGGATTTCCTGATCGCCAATGATGGTGCGCACCATGTCGGTTTTCAGGTCGTCTTCCGAGGGCATATTCGCCAGATGCACCTGCGCCTGCTGCGCGTCGTTGGCCATGGTCAGCAACTCGGCCGCCACCGGAAACCCGCTGTCGCGCTTGTCCATCGCAAGGCTGCCAAAGAACCGCCCGGTATCGCGACCGACCAGCAGGTATTTCATGGATAGCGCGCGGAAGGTGTAGAGCAGCCCCGAGAGGTAGCGCGACACGATCCGCACCTCTTGCTTGCTGATCGCGCCCTCCGCCTCCATCGTCGCGGCCACACGCAGGAGGTGGACGGTGATCACCTCGAATTTGCGGAAATAGCGCCGCGAGGCGAAGGTGTCGGTCAGGCCAACATGGTCTTGGGTCGGGTTATTCCCATTCATCTATTTAAGTCTCGATCAATGCCGTTTTCATCGACGTGAAAGAACCATCGATTGAAACGTGCGCTAGACGTATCCCTGAACGCTCCTTGTGGCGTCAATCCCATCCGGTCGAGCCACGGCGCACCGGCATTGTTTAGCCAAACCACGCGCAGCACCCAACGTGCAAACACTGCCCACAACAAAAATACTCCAACATGCTGCAAATCCAAAAGTTCGCCGGTCATTTCCAGCGTGTCGGCGGGGCCGTGTCTTGGTTGAATGAAGCCCGTCCAAACAGCCGTGAACCAAACAAATGCAACCGCTAACGCGATCAGCTGCTGAGTTCTAAAACGCACTTAACCCCCATACAAATTCTTATCATGCTTCTCGACAATCGAGGCGAACCGGCGGGCAAAGCGTTCATCCGCCTTGGCCTTTTTCTCCAACACGTCGCGGGCAAAGACCATGTGGTCCTCATGCGCCTCAAGCATGTCGGCCATTTTCTGATTGGTGGCGGTGCCGATGGCGGCCATGGCGGTTTGCGCCTCCTGGTCGGTCTGCACGCCGATCTCGTTTATGCGGTGGGCGACGTCCTGCTGCTGTGCGGTTTTCAGCGATTTGGTCAGAGCGTCATACAGCACCACGCGCTGCTGCGTGTCTGTCTGCAGCTTGTTGATCAGCACCATCTGCGTCGCCGCCTGATTTTGCAGTGAATCGACCCAGGTCTTGCCCTTTTCGATATAGCGCTCCAGCGTCTGTGACTTGGCCAGCTTGACCTGCTCTTCCTGAACCTTGGCGTTGTATTGCTTGTTCAGCTCGGCCAGCTCGGTTTCCAGCTGGGTGCGCGCGGCGGCATCCTGTTCGACGCTGATCTTGTTCTCCAAGGTGATGATCGCTGGGTCCATACCCTGAATTTCAGCGCGCAGGGCCTCAAGCTCGGCCACAGTCGCCTCGCGGTCGTCCAGCGTGACGGTCAGGTTGTCCTCGACCTTGACTCGCTGGTCTTCCAAGACGGACAGTTGCCCTTCCAGAAGTTTGACGATCACGTCGGATTTGGCGATCAGGTCCTGAAGCTTATCATCGATATTGGCCGTGCGCATCCGCTCTTGCCGCATCGACTCGGATTTACCCTTCGAGAAGACACCGACAAACGACTCCCACCCGGTTTTCGAACGCATCTCGTCGAAATCCTTTGAGAACGCGCTGGTCACATCGTCCAGACCCATGATCAGCTCAGCGATATTGGCGTTCATCACCTCGGTATGGGCATGCACGTCTTCAAGCGTGGCGTTTTCGATGTCGATATCCGCCTCGGCCGTGCCGATCTTGGCGCGGGCCGCTTCGATCCGTGACGTCAGATTCTGGATCTGCGACTGGCTTTCGCGCACTTTGCTTTGCGTTTCTTCAATCAGCGCTTCAAATTGCTGGTTCGACATCTCTGCTGTCCCTTTTTTATCTAATTACCCAATAAGATAGGGAATGTTACGATCATTTACATCCCTTTGGGTCCAAATTTCCACCAGACTTTGGCAAACTCGCACCGAAAAAGATAGGTCCGAGGCCACCGGGCAGCGACAGTAATTTGATCAAATCTGGATTGATCCGATGGCTATAGTGGACATAGACAATCCTAACCTCACCTGATTGAGTGCGCGCAACACTAGAACTGCCGGAGGCTGACCCATGCTGGACGCAACAACCGATCTGAAATCCATTCTGAAAAACCCTGACCTGTTGGTGACCAAGGCCTATATCGGCGGGCAATGGATCGATGGGGACGATGGCACCTTTGCCGTCACCAACCCTGCGCGCGGCGATGTGGTCGCTGAGGTTGCAGATGTTAGCCGCGCTCAGGTTGCCGGGGCGATTGCGCAGGCGGAGGCCGCGCAAAAGGAATGGGCCAAGCTGACCGGCAAGGAACGCGCCGTGATCCTGCGACGCTGGTTCGATCTGATGATGGCAAACGCCGAGGATCTGGGCAAGATCTTGACCGCCGAACAGGGCAAGCCGCTGGCTGAGGCCGTCGGTGAGATCGCATATGGCGCGTCTTTCATCGAGTTTTTCGGCGAAGAAGCCAAGCGGGTCTATGGTGAGACCATTCCAGGCCATCAGCGCGACAAGCGGATCATGGTGCTGAAACAGCCCATTGGTGTGGCTGCGTCGATCACGCCTTGGAACTTCCCGAATGCAATGATCACCCGCAAGGCAGGCCCAGCTTTGGCTGCAGGTTGCGCATTTGTCGCGCGTCCGGCGGCGGAAACGCCCCTATCGGCGTTGGTTCTGGCATTGCTGGCCGAACAGGCCGGCATACCGGCAGGCGTGTTCAATGTCGTGCCATCCTCCAGCGCCAGCGAGGTCGGTAAGGAGTTCTGCGAAAACCCCGGCGTGCGCAAGCTGACCTTTACCGGCTCGACCGAAGTGGGGCGCATCCTGCTAAGGCAAGCGGCAGATCAGGTGATGAAATGCTCGATGGAACTGGGCGGTAATGCGCCGTTCATCGTGTTCGACGATGCCGATCTGGATGCCGCTGTCGAAGGCGCGATGATGTGCAAATTCCGTAACAATGGCCAGACCTGCGTTTGCGCCAACCGCATCTATGTGCAGGCCGGTGTTTACGACGAATTCGCAGCCAAGCTGAAAGCGGCTACCGAGGCGCTGAAAGTTGGCGACGGTCTGACCGAAGGCACCACAACCGGCCCGCTGATTAACGCCGAAGCCGTCGCCAAGGTCGAAGAGCATATCAAGGATGTCACCGACAAGGGCGGCGCAGTTTTGACCGGCGGTTTGCCCCATGATCTGGGTGGCACCTTCTTCCAGCCGACCATTGTGACCGGTGTGACTCAGGACATGATGGTGGCGCAGGACGAAACCTTTGGCCCACTGGCCCCGCTGTTCAAGTTCGAGGATGAAGACGACGTGATCGCCATGGCCAATGACACGATCTTTGGTCTGGCCTCGTATTTCTATGCCAAGGACCTGAGCCGCGTCTACAAAGTGGCAGAGGCGCTGGAGTACGGCATCGTGGGCGTGAACACCGGCATCATCTCGACCGAGCTGGGGCCGTTCGGCGGCGTCAAACAATCCGGCTTGGGCCGCGAAGGCAGCCATCACGGCATGGAAGACTATCTGGAAATGAAATACGTCTGCCTATCGGTTTGACCTGATCTGGCTCCGGCGCACCGCGCCGGGGCCGCATGGTTTGTCACAAAACTGCAAACAAACCGTCACATCCCTGCAATGACCTAAGGTCATCCCCATTTCATCCAAGTGAGAGGGGATACCTACCGATGTCATTGCGCTTTGTCTGCCTGACATCTGCCCTTGCCCTGACCGCCGGTCAGGCCATGGCAGAAATGAATTTCAACCGAATTGCATCTTTCCCGGTCGTCAAGAACATGGCCGAAGGCGCGGATACCACCCGCGAAACCTCGCCCGAGATCATTGCGGCCACCGCAGATGGGATGACGCTGGTTTATACCGACAGCCCGCTAGGCGTGATCGGTATGGTCGATATCACCGACCCGGCAAAGCCCACACCGCTGGGCGCGATGGAGATGGGTGGCGAGCCGACCTCGGTAGGGATTGTTGGTACAACGGCCTTTGTGGGCGTGAACACGTCGGAAAACTACACCGCCCCTTCGGGCAAGCTGATCTCGGTCGATATAGCGGGCAAGGTGGAAACCGGCGCCTGTGATCTGGGCGGTCAACCCGACAGTGTCGCCATTTCGCCTGATGCCAGCTTTGTCGCCGTGGCAATCGAGAATGAGCGTGACGAAGACTTGAACGACGGTGTTATCCCGCAGCTGCCCGCCGGTTCGCTGGCACTGGTGCCACTGAAAGACGGCGCGTTGGACTGTTCGGGCATGAAAATGGCCTCGCTGACCGGTCTGGCCGAGGTTGCCCCCACCGACCCAGAGCCCGAGTTTGTCGACATAAACGGCCTTGGTGAAACTGTCATCACCCTGCAGGAAAACAACCACATCGCGGTTGTCGATAAGGATGGCAATGTGATCAGCCATTTCTCGGCAGGCGCGGTTGATCTAGAGGGCATCGACGCCACCGACGAACGCGGCGCGCTGATCTTCACCGAAAGCCAGCCCGGTCGCCTGCGCGAGCCCGACGCTGTGAAATGGATCGATGACAACCACTTCGCCACCGCCAATGAAGGCGACTACGAGGGCGGTTCGCGCGGCTGGACGATCTTCCATAAGAACGGCACCGTTGTTTATGAGAACGGCACCGATTTCGAGAAAGCCATCATCCAGATCGGCCACTACCCCGACAAACGCTCGGATAGCAAAGGTGTTGAGCCAGAAAGCGTGACAGCAGCGACCTTCGGCGGTACGCCGATGATCTTTGTGGGCGCTGAGCGCGCTTCGGTCGTGGGGGTTTATGACGCTACCGATCCGGCCAACCCGGTTCTGAAACAGTTGCTGCCCTCAGGCGTTGGGCCGGAAGGTTATGTGGCAATCCCCGATCGCAATCTGCTGGTGTCGGCCAATGAAAAAGACCTGATCGAAGATGGCGGCCCGCGCGCGCATGTCTCGATCTTTGAATACCAAGACGCCCCCGCCAACTATCCGCATTTGACCTCCGCCGGTGCAGATGAGCTGATTGGTTGGGGAGCTCTGTCCGGTCTGGTGGCGGATGAAGACGGCATGATCTATGCGGTCAACGACAGCTTCTACAGCTTCCAGCCGTCGATCTTCAAGATCGACCCCAGCCAGACCCCGGCGCGCATTGTCGATGTGATCCGCATCCACCGTCAGGATGGCAACCCGGCGCAGAAACTGGACCTGGAAGGCATCACTCTGGATGGCAAGGGCGGTTTCTATGTCGCCTCCGAAGGCCGCACCGACCGCGTCATCCCGCACGCGATCTACCACGTTTCAGCCGATGGTCTGATCAAGGACCGCAAGGGTGAGATCGGTCTGCCGCCAGAATTGATGGCCGTCGAAAAGCGTTTCGGCTTCGAGGGCATCACCAAGGTGGGCGATACCCTGTGGATGGCCGTTCAGCGCGAATGGAAAGACGACCCGGAAAACCACGTTAAGCTGGTTGCCTTTAATCTGGACACCAAGGAATGGGGTGCAGTGCACTATCCAAAGGCAGATCCAGAAACAGGCTGGGTTGGTCTGTCGGAAATCGTGGCCTATGGCGATCATGTCTATGTCATCGAGCGCGACAACCAGCATGACCACCGCGCCGTGACCAAAAAGGTCTATCGCATCCCGCTGTCGGAAATGACCCCAGCCCCGCTAGGCGGTGAACTGCCTGTTGTCAGCAAGCAAGAGGTCCGCGACCTGCTGCCCGACCTGACATCAACCGGCGGTTATGTTCTGGATAAAATCGAAGGTCTGGCCATCCTGCCCTCGGGAGAAGCGTTCGTGATGACCGACAATGACGGCGTCGACGATGCCTCGGGCGAGACGATGTTCTGGTCGATCGGGTCGGTTTCGGCAGGGAATTGACTTGCTTTCAAAACATTGAAAGACCCCGCACCAAACTGTGCGGGGTCAGTTTATTCATGGCGTCGGCTTAGTGCGTAGAACAGCTGATGAACGAAACGATACTGGGGTGCCGATAGCGTAGCCTACTAAGTGGCAAGACTTACCCAGCTCGTGTTTCGCTGATTTGACTCGACGCACGCGTCGATAAATCGAAGACCATGTATTCCGTCGTCTATTCCGGGTAACGAAACGTCGAGTTTTCCTCCCCGGATAAGCTTTGCTGCATCGCCATAAATGTTTGCAAAACCTTCCAAATATCCTTCCGGATGCCCGGGCGGTGTCCGGGTCTCGTTCGCCGAACGCTGGGCAACGCCAGTGCGGCTTGATCCTGGTCGTGCGCGGCGATTTATCGCTTTTTGGGTCTCTCTCTCAAATAACCTTAGATAGCTGGGTCAACCAATGACCCAGCCACCTTGGATTTGGACATCTAATTGCGTTGGACTGCGTTGTTTAGGCGCCTTGGAGGTTCGAAAGAGATAGAGCGCTTTGTCGCTATGACCTATCCCAGTTCGAGCAGCTTAAAACGTTGCTGCATCGGCAGTATTACGACCGATTGGGGGTTTGGTGGGATTATCTTGCCATTGCTTGAATTTAAGTACGCCCCCTACGGCTTTTCCAAACGCATCAATGTACTGACCTCCAGACATGTCTTGAACCTTTTGTTCAGCGTTCTGTTCGATGGATCCATCCACAGTCCCAACACGCGCGTTGGCATCAATAGGTCCGGTATCATTAGCCGTGTGAGCAGATTGAAAATGTGCTTCACCACCCAGGTAATAGTCACCGCTGGCCTTCTGTGACACAGACGATTTCTCAACCTTGTCGAAAACTGGACCTTCCGAACTCTGCGTGGCCTCAGGCTGAGAAAGATCAGTGTTCGGAGCGACACCTTTGCCGGGAACAGCCTGGAACTCCTGCCGGGTGCCCATATCTTGCGTCGCATCTAACGGAGAGAGATTGGCAATGAGGTTCACGACTTTCCCAACGACAGTTGTAGTCGTATCCGCGCCTTGGCCTGCCGTGTCCCGGGCCGCTTCCGACTGGCTGATCTGAGCGCCATGATGAACATGACCACCAGAGTGATGACCCGGTCTCGCCATGGCAGATCCTGCGGTCAGAGCGATTATCAATGCTGGCGCGACAATGAGTTTCTTAATTGCGTTGAAGTGTTCCATTTTTTCCTCCTTACCTTGCGGTTACATCTCCAACCTAAGAACAAGACAGCTTTTGTTATTGTGAGGGGAGCTCAGTTTTTTGGTAATTTCCGTCAAATTGCCAAGCTGTTGTTCAACTGCGTGACGCGGTGCTTCAATTTTCTGTCTCTGACAGCAAGTAAACGATTGCCTGGCATGGCCTTTGCGCATCGCTTATTATTGTATTCAATAGAAAAAGGCCCGGCTTGGTCCTGCTCCTGGGTTTCAGACGGCATACCAACATGAAAGAAAACAACATGACGTCTGATAGTCAGACTTGGAGTGTTCCCGGTTTTGGCGTGCATCACATAGCCAAACTTCTAGACAATCGTGGTTCAGATATCGCTTCGCTTCTGAGATCGGCCAACCTTCCCGTAGATTCGCATGAAACTCCTCCGACTACTGTTGATGTGCGGAATGAGCTGCGTCTGCTGGAACTTGCCATCGAAGAATGCAGCGACCCCATGTTTGCAATCTCTGCGGGGATGACGTTCAACCCGCGAAAGACAACACTTCTCAGCTATGTCGTTTTGAATTCCCCGACCGTTGGTGAGGCAATCGAGAAAGCGGCCAACTACGCCCGTTTGGCGCGGAGCTTCGCCAAACTGTCATTCTATGAAGAAGAGCTTGGCATGTTCTTGCAGATAGATTCCGAAGCACAGCTTATGCATGCTGATGGGGCGCACAATGAGTTTCGAATTTCCGCCCTGTTAACCAGTCTCCAGATTGCCGCCGAGACACCGCTGCCAGTGATCGAGTTACGTTTTCCGCACGAATTGACCGCAGAAAAGAAAACTCAGATCTCCGACGCGCTCTCTGTCAATGTCAAACATAATCAAAGGGTTCCAGGTATACTGTTTGATAAGGCAGTCATAGACATTCCGATCAAGGACACAGATCCTGCGTTGCTTTTGCATCTTGAAACACATGTACAAAGCCTGATGAAGGATTTACCGCCGGCCATCGGTGAAACAAGCTCGTTGGTTCAGGGTGAAATTACGTCGCGATTGTCATTTAGCGCGCCAACACAAGATGAAATCGCCAAGACGCTTGGGATGAGTGTCAGCACACTTGGGCGCAAACTTGCCAAAGAAGGCACGACCTACAAGCAGCTTCTCAAGGACATTCGCAAAAGACTGGCCGAACAGTATCTTGATGACCCCAAGCTGAGTCTTTCTGAAATTGCATTTGCGCTCGGCTACTCTGATCAGGCTGCGTTTACCAATGCCTATAAGGCTTGGACTGGCCAGTCTCCGGGTAGCGTTCGAGCGGGCTAGAGTGCCTGTCAAGGTCCAGCCGGGCGCCCGCTGTGAGCGCTTCGGCACATCTATGACCAGGCATCAGTGCACGAGTCGCAATCATCCGCGTGCGAATACTCTGAGTTCACATAAAAGCCAGAGCCATCCAACTCAGCGGTTTGGTGGCCATTGTCACTCAATGGGCTCGCCACAGACATTCCCGCACTCAGAACAAGCGCAAACACGGTGGCAAATGTAATCAATACCTTTTTCATCTCTTGGCTCCTTTCGGTAAAGCGAATTTGATACGCTCTGCATGCATTCAATGTGGCGATCTTCTGTGAAGAGTTATTGCGCTGACACGTCAAGGTTTTGTGAGAAAACATCATGCTGCCTGGTATTTTTGACCAGCGCATCTGATCGCAGCTGGGTTGCTTTCAGCGTTGCGGTCATCGGAGCAAGCGCAGCAACGAAGCCGCCAGCTGGAGTTTTTCGACGTCGGCACATAGAACCCCCTGGCATCCTTCGATCCGCAATCACAGAGGACAACAACAACCGCTTTGCGAAAATCTCGATCCGGAAAAACAACGCCCCGCGTCTGGAGGAACGCGGGGCGTGTGTTGCGACAGTCTGGGAGGAGGCGACTGTCGCAGAACTTTCAGGTGTTAGTTGACCGCCTTGGCGTCAACCACGTCTTTTTCGATTGCCTTGGACGATGAAATCTCGATCCGCCGCGGTTTCAGCGCCTCGGGCACTTCGCGTTTCAGATCGATGTTCAGCATGCCGTTTTCATGGCTCGCGCCGGTGACGCGGACATGGTCGGCCAACGCAAAGCGACGCTCAAACGCGCGGGTGGCGATGCCGCGGTGCAGATAGCTGCGCTCTTTGTCCTCGGCGGCTTTCTTCCCTGCCACGACAAGTGAATTTTCCTTCACTTCGACAGACAGGTCATCCTCGGAAAAACCGGCGACGGCCACGGAAATCCGGTAGGTGTCGGCATCGGTTTTTTCGATGTTGTATGGGGGGTAGCTGGGCTGTGCGACGTCATTGGTCAGAACGCGGTCCATCATGTCTGCGATCTGGTCAAACCCAATAGTGGCGCGGTGCAGCGGTGCAAAATCAAAAGTACGCATGTGTCGTATCCTCATCCTTGAGCGATTTACGAATTCAGCCCTCCAATTGGACGGGCGATTAGAGATACCGAACCCCATCTGTGGCGATCCGGTACAATTCACATGGGTAGCAATTTGACTGAGTTCAACCCCCGCCAGAGCTGATGAATTTCGCGCCCGAGCTGGATTTGTCGGACCCAACCTGCAAACGACGGATCGAGGCTTTGGGTTTGGGCGCATTGCTGCGCATGATCGCCTTTAACTCAGAGACGACATTTTTTAGTTCCATCCCAAACCCTATCTTCTCGCCACCGCGCACGCTGACTGCCGATACGACCGACAGAATCTGCCAACGCGCGCCGTTCTTGGCCAGGATCGCCGAACCGGACGAACCAAAAGTGATATCGCAGTTGAAGGTGATTAGCCCCAGACGCCGTTGCAGAATGCTGCAGGACCGTTCGCGTGTGATCGCCTCGGCCCGTCCGCGGCCATAGGATGCAATGCTGATTTCACCATTCGGTACCCGCCCATCATGCAGGGCAAATGGGTCAGCAACCGAATAGGGGATCGGTTCTTCCAGCCGCATCAATGCAACGTCATCGCGAATATTCTCAACCGACAAAGCTGCGCCCGGGTCATAGCCAGGGTGGGGCACGATTTGCACCACTTCGCGTTCAGCCAGCGCGGTGCCATTGCTCAGCCCAGCGCGAAACGTGACTTCACCGGGCACATATGGCTTGCCGGTTGCCCTGTCCAAAGCACAATGCGCCGCCGTCAAAACCAGATCCTGCGTGATCAGCGTCCCTGTGCAAAACGACTGCGTGCCAACGTCGAGCCGCCCGATCGCCTCCCACCCGTACAGGTCTTCACGATCCGTCAGTTTGCGTTTGTTGGCCTGCGCCTCGGCTGTTGTTGTCAAAAGGGCGAGACTGAAAAGAGCCGTGAATATCGTCTTGATCATGGCTTGATAAACCTCGCTCCGACATTTTTGCCGCCACTGCCGTTCAAAGCAGATGAATCGATCCCACGCCCGGCCTCAAGTTCAGCCCGCAGCAACTCGAACGCCGTTTCGACAGTCGTACCGATTGCCACACTTTCCCCATTCATGCTGGCCTTTGCAGAGATAACCGAGACAACCTGCGGTTCTGGTTCAGAAAACAGAAACACCGGCGCCCCCGATGATCCGAAATTCACATCGCAGGACATCACCACAACATCCGATTGCCGGTTCACGACCGAGCACACCTGTTGCAGCGAAGGAGCCTCGGCCCGGTTTTGCGCATATGAGACCACACCTACCTTTTGGCCCCGCTTTGGCGCGGCACCGATCTCAAAAGGAGATACTGATATGTTTCTGATAGGCTGCCACAGCTCAACCAAGGCAACATCACAACCGAAGCTATTTTGGGATATCTTTGCTTGGAAACTATAATCGGGATGAATCGCCACGCGGCGCACATCGCGATAGGCCAGCGCTCTACCTAAGCGCCAGCCAGCGAGAAATTCCATATCCGCCGGATCGATAAGTTGGCCCGTGGATTTGTTGTACATGCAATGTGCGGCAGTCAGCACGAGATCTGGTGCAACCAGAGTGCCGGTGCAAAACCCAACACCTTTGATGTCCAGACGCCCGACAGCCATCCAATCCCGCCCGGAATCCGATGTATCAAGGCTTTTCAGCCCGCTATCCTGCGCGGTGGCCGCTATAGGCAGCACACAGAGCGCGATTGCTTTTATCCAGTTTCGCACGCGGTACTCCGCCCGATTCCCCCGGCCAACTGTCGTACGGGGCGGGTACGGCGAAAATAGGGCGGTCAGGGAATTTGCAGGTCGTGATGCGGCGGTGCATCACGCCGGTTCAGCGCAAGACTGGCACATCGGACGCCATATACCCAGTGCTCAACGCCCGTGGTTTCGGCCCGCCTGTGACCCAATCCAACAATTCGACGGTGTGCACAATCGGCACCTCGGTAGCCGAGCCAATCTGCATCATACACCCGATATTCCCTGCAGCGATGATATCAGGTTTTTTGGCTTCCAATGTTCTGACCTTGCGGTCTTTCAGCTTGGCAGAGATTTCGGGCTGCATCAGGTTATACGTCCCGGCACTGCCGCAGCACAGATGGCTGTCCGATGGTTCGACCACCTTGAAACCCGCGCGTTTCAACAGGTCCTTGGGGTAGGTCTTGATCTTTTGCCCATGCTGCAAAGAACACGCCGCGTGATACGCAACCGTCAGGCCTTGATCACCCTGTTCGGGCATATCCAGCTGCATCAGCAACTCGCTGATATCCATAGTCATGCCTGAGACTCGCGCTGCATCCTCTGCCAGATCCTCATTGCGGAACATATGCCCGTAATCTTTGACGGTCGTGCCGCAGCCGGAGGTGTTGATCACAATCGCATCCAGGCCATCCCCATTCATCTCCTGCGTCCAGGCGCGGATGTTTGCGGCGGCGGCGGCGTGGCTGTCGCGGCTTTTACCCATGTGGTGGGTCAGAGCGCCACAGCACCCCGCGCCTTCGGCCACGACAACCTCGCATCCCAATCGGGTCAACAGCCGGATTGTGGCATCATTGATATCGGTGTTCAGCGCCTTTTGCGCACAGCCTGTCATCAACGCGACGCGTTTCTTGCGCAGCGCTTTGGGTGCAAAGCTTTGAGGATCATCATTCCGACTGACCGGAGGAATGTACTTGGGTGCCATATCCAACATTGCCCGCAATCGCGCATCCGGCATCAGCGACCGAAAAGGCCGCCCCAGCTTGGCCCCGATCAGCGCCCAGCGAAACCGCATCGGATAGGGCAGAATCTGCGCCAGAACCCAGCGCAAGATACGATCAGAGAGGGGGCGTTTGTAGTTGTTTTCGATGTATTCCCGCGCGTGATCGACCAGATGCATATAGTGCACGCCTGACGGACAAGTCGTCATACAGGCCAGACACGACAGGCACCGATCAATATGTTTCACCGTCTTTTCATCCGGCACACGCTCATTCTCGAGCATATCCTTGATCAGATAAATCCGGCCTCGCGGGCTATCCAGCTCATCCCCCAGAACCTGATAGGTTGGGCACGTTGCTGTGCAAAACCCGCAATGAACACAGTTGCGCAGAATCTCATTCGCGCGCCGGGTTCCCGGGTCTTTCAGCTGGTCTTCGGTGAATGTCGTTTGCATCGGATTACCCCATAAGCCCCTGATTAAAAAGGCCTTTCGGATCGAACTTCCGCCGCAAGTCCCGTGTTAAGCCTGCCAGCGGTTCGGACTCGGGCTGAAACCGACCAAGTGTTTGAATTGTTTCTGGCGCTGCGCGAACAAGCGTGGCGTGGCCATCGAATTCACCCAGTCGCGCGCGAATATCTGTTCCCGCATCCACAAGCGCCCAAACAAGCCCGCCACCCCAATCCAGCAGCAGGTTTTTGGCTTCCAACCGCGCCGCAACTTCTGCCGCATCCGAGGGTTTTATGGAAATGCGCCAAACATCACCTTCTTTGTCGGCAAACCTGCCCACATCCCGGATCGCGCGCCATGTTTCCTCTGGCCCTTCGATCTGGGCAGCCTCGCCATACACGGAAAGCTCACGTTGCAACTGATCGATCCGATACGCGACCGAGTCGGCAAACCCTTCGATCCGCAACAGAGCCTGACCCAATTCGGGATCATAAGCGGCACCGCTCACCTCAAACGGGGATTTCAACGCGGCCGACAGCATCTGAACTGCGGCGGACACCTGCGTGACTGGCATGCCCAATACTGCCACAGCCTCTGGCTTTGGCAGCACTTTCAGAGACACCTCGCTCAGCACTCCCAACGTGCCCCATGACCCGGCCATCAGCTTGACCAAATCATAGCCGGTGACATTCTTCATCACTCGCCCGCCGTTTTTGATGACTTGCCCCCGCCCGTCGACATACCGCACACCCAGCAGAAAATCCCGGCACGCCCCGGCCTGTATCCGCCGCGGGCCGGAGATATTGGCAGCCACAACGCCACCAATCGTCGGCTCGCCCGCACTGCCCAGCAATATTCGATAATCCGCAGGCTCAAACGCCAGATGCTGACCTTCCGCTGCTAACGCGGCCTCAATCTCCGCCACCGGCGTCCCTGCCTGTGCCACCAGGGTCAGCGCGCCCGGCTCATAGAGCGAGATACCATTCAACCCCGCCGTACTCAAAACCGGTTCAGGCCCAAACACGCCGCGCGTTCCTCCACCTTGAATACGCACCGGCTCGTTCAACCCGGCCACGATATCGGCCAGTTCCATCTCTTTCTCAGGTCTCATGTCACTTCTTCTGTTCAAAAATACCTCGGGGGAGGCGCGCAGAGCGCGACGGGGGCAGAGCCCCTATTCCGCCGCCATCTGCGCCACGCGGCGAGCTTCGGACACATCCAGCGGAAACACCTTGGCCGGATTCAGCAGCCATTGCGGATCGAAGACGTCCTTCACCGCCATCTGCGCCTCAAGGTCTGCAGGCGTATATTGATGCGACATCAGATCCCGTTTTTCGATACCCACCCCATGTTCTCCGGTCAGGCAACCGCCGACATCGACACACAGCTTCAGGATATCCGCACCAAAGGCCTCGCATTTCTCCAGATCACCGGGTTTGTTGGCGTCAAACAGGATCAGCGGGTGCATATTGCCATCCCCTGCATGGAAGACATTTCCCACCGGCAAACCATAGTCTTCGCTCAACTCTCCAATCCGACGCAGCACTTCGGGCAGCGAAGACACCGGGATCGTGCCATCCAGACACATGTAATCGTTCAGCTGCCCCATCGCGCCAAAGGCAGACTTCCGGCCCAGCCAGATTTTGGCGCTTTCCTCGGCCGATTGGCTCTCACGCAGTTCAACCGGGTTATGGCGTTTGGCAATTTCAATGATCTTGGACAGCTGATCGTCGATCTCGGCCTCAGAACCCTCAACCTCGACAATCAGCAAGGCCGTGCAGTCGGGATAGCCCGCATGGGCGAAATTCTCACAAGCCTTGATGCAAAGGGTATCCATGAACTCGATTGCCACCGGCAGGATGCCCGATTTGATAATGTCCGAAACGCACTGACCGGCCACCTCATTGTCATCGAACCCCATCAGCACGGGCCGTGCGCCTTCGGGCTTGCGCAGGATACGCAGCGTTGCCTCGGTCACGACGCCCAGCTGCCCTTCCGACCCGCAGATGACGCCCAATAAATCCAGTCCGCCAGAATCCAGATGCGCCCCACCGATCTCGACCACGCGGCCGTCCATCATCACCATCTTGACACCCAGCAGGTTGTTCGTGGTCACGCCGTATTTCAGACAATGCGCCCCACCCGAATTCATCGCGATGTTCCCCGCAATTGCACAAGCCAACTGCGACGAAGGGTCCGGTGCATAAAAGAAATCTTCTTCCTCAACCGCTCCGGTTACGCTCAGATTGGTGCGGCCGGTCTGAACGCGGATGTAGCGGTTGTCATAATCGGTTTCCAGCACGTCGTTCATGCGCGCCACACCCAGAATCACGCAATCCGCCGTCGGCAGCGCACCACCCGCTAGCGACGTTCCCGCGCCACGCGGAACCACGGGCACGCCCTCCTCGTGGCAGATGCGCAAAACATCCGAAACCTCTTGTGTCATCGACGGAAGAACCGCCAGCATCGGCGGGCAACGATACGCGGTCAACGCGTCACATTCATAGGCGCGTGTCTCAGCCGGGTCGTGGATCACAGCGTCCTCAGGCAAAACTCGCTGCAACCGCGCCAGAACGCGGTGCTTTCGCGCAAGCACATCGGGATTTGGCTGGGGCATTTCCATGGCTGATCCTCCAATTTGGTAAAATAATATTACCAATTTCTGCATCTGGCAAGTTTCGATCTTCCGACTTAGTGTCGCAGTCATGTCTTGGATCGCTCAATCCCTTCCTTTTTCCCTGCCCGACTATGCCGCTTTGCTGCTGTTGCTGGGGTCCTGGCTTTGGATCGGTTGGCGGGTTGAAAACGCCTCCGCCCAGAAACCCTCGGTCAGTCGTATCATGGATGGCTATCGCCGGGACTGGATGAAGGAAATGGTCACCCGACAGCCGCGCATGTTCGATGCGCAAGTGGTTGGCACGATGCGGCAGGGAAGCACGTTTTTTTGCCTCGACTACTATGATCGCTATCGGCGGAGGGCTCGCCTTGTTGGGCAATCCTCAGCGTTTGGCCGGGCTGGCCGAGGATTTGGCACTGGGTACAGCACCCGCATTGGTATGGGAGGTCAAGATATTGATCATCCTTCTGTTTCTGGCCAATGCATTCCTGAAATACGTCTGGGCACATCGCCTGTTCGGCTATTGCGCGGTGCTGATGGCCGCAGTCCCGAATGAGCCTGACGACCCCACAGCTTACCCACGCGCCGCACAGGCAGCCGAGATCTGTGTCACCGCGGCGCGCAGTTTCAACCGCGCGTTACGTGCTACCTATTTTGCCTTGGCCGCGGCGGCTTGGATACTGGGACCAATACCGTTGGTTCTGGGCACAGTGATCACGATGGCCATGCTCTATCGGCGGGAATTTGCATCGCAATCGCGCACGATTTTGCTCGACACCGGATCGTGATCGTCATGGTGGGCAAGACAAGGTAAGATCACCACATGAGATACCTTGTTCTTTACGCCCTGCTGGCCACCCCTGCCTTTGCCGATGCTCCGGTGATCGAAAACGTCACCGCCCAGCGCAGCGGTGAAACCTGGCGATTCGACGTCACCATCCGGCACCCGGACACAGGCTGGGAGGATTACGCAGACGGCTGGCGTGTTTTGGACATGGACGGGACCGAATTGGGTATGCGCGTGTTGCACCACCCGCATGTTGATGAACAGCCCTTCACCCGATCCCTTGGCGGAGTTGCCATTCCAGAAGGCACCACCCAGGTCCAGATCCAAGCTCGGGACAATGTCGGGGGGTGGAGCGACGACACCACCGTGATCGACCTGAACTGAGGGTCAGAACACCCCTAGGCTTAGACCTGCTGCCATCGCTGCGCCAATTTCGCGGCATTTATCCAACTCATTTTCGGGGATGACCTTCTCGGCCAGTATCGCCTCGGGCGTCTGCGCATGGGTACACAGGATCAGCGGCGGCTGTACCTCTTTCAACCGCCAGCCGGTGGCGATGCGGGCGGTTTGGCGTGCGGCATTCTCTCCGTCGGACCCGGCGCAGATCATCTGTGCGTAGGGGCGACCCTCGATCCGGCCCAGAACTGGATAGTAGCTGCGATCGAAGAACTCTTTCATAAGGCCCGAAATAGCGGCGAGGTTTTCGGGGGCGCAGAAAATGTAGCCGTCGGCGGCCAGCAAGTCTTCGGGCCCGGCCTGATCTGCGGTTTTCAAGACGATGTCTGCCTCATCCCCACCCGCCTCGGCTGCCGCCTCAGCCATTTGCCGGGCACCGCCAGTGCGTGAATGATAGACAATCAGAAGCTGCGCCATGTCAGACTCGTTTTAGACCCTGTGATAGGGGCCGCCAGACAGAATGGTTGCGGCCCGATAGAGTTGCTCGGCCAACATCACACGGACCAGCATGTGGGGCCAGACCATGGACCCGAATGAGATGGAAAAATCCGCCTCGGACCGCAGCGAGGGGTCTATACCGTCTGCTCCTCCGATAATCAGCGCCAGATCCTGCCGCCCAGCATCACGCCAATTGCCCAGCTTTTGGGCGAAATCCGGTGAGGACATCAACCGTCCGCGCTCATCCAGCGTACAGATCACCGCCCCTTTGGGCAGCGCCTTGCGCAGCAACCCGGCCTCGGCGCCCATGCCTGCGTTTTTCTTGTCTTCAACCTCGATCACCCGCGCAGGACCAAGGCCCAAGCCACGGCCGGTCCGGTCGAAGCGGGTCAGGTAGTCGTCAAGCAGGGATTTCTCGGGTCCAGCGCGCAATCGCCCGACCGCAACTATGCTGATACGCATATCTCTCTCGGCTCCGGCCTTTCAATACAGGCCAGGATGGCGCCTCAGTTGGCTGAGGCGCTGCCGCCCGCAGGCAGCCACATCTTTTCCAGCTGGTAGAATTCACGCACTTCGGGGCGGAAGATATGGACGATCACGTCGCCCGTATCGATCAACACCCAGTCGCCGGCATCCTTGCCTTCGACCTTCGAGGTGAAACCAAACTCCTGCTTGATGCGATCCGTCAGCTTCTCCGCCATGGCCGCGACCTGGCGGGTCGACCGACCCGAAGCAATCACCATGTGATCCGCAACCGAGGACTTACCACGCAGATTGATCTGCACGACATCTTCGGCCTTGTCATCGGAAAGTGAGGAAAGGATGCGTTCAAGCAGCTTGTCGCTGATTGACTGAGAACGGGCCATCACTGCGGCCCCGTCTTCGGCAGGCAAACCCGCCTGGGTATGTAGAGACAGGACATAGTCCTCCTTTGCTATGCGCCGCCAAATCCCCGGCGCCGGGATAGTCATAACGTAACAAGCGCCCCGTGACATTTCAATGAAGGCCCGAATGCAATCATTGTCCAAACCAAATCTGGTGCATCGATGCATAATTTGTTGGCCAAAAAAACAGGGGTATAGCACCAATAAGAGCCCAAAACTTCATTCTTTCGAATCATTCTTTATTGTTGTACAATAAATTATTGTTTAAAGGAGATAAGCTCATGCGACACCGCGTTACACATATGGCGAAATGGCTTAACCGACTAACCAATGGCGCGATCTTCGTGATCCCGGCTTTGGCGGTCTACGCAGCCGTCAGCGGTGAAATTCCTTCTTTGTCCAAGGCATGGTCCGATGCGCATTTCGTTCGTTTCATCGCGTTGGCGGTGATCGCGGCGATTGGGTTGGCATTGTTGATCCGAATGCTTTGGATCCTGCGCTCAATTCTAAAAGACTGCGCACGCGGCGCTGTTCTCGTGCCTGAGACTACGGAAAACGTGCAGCGTTTGGGACGGGCGATACTGGCGTTCGCTATATTCCAATCCTTTGACAACACATTGATCAGCCTTGCTGAAAGCATCGGAAAAGCCAGCGGGGATCGTAGCCTAGTGGTGAGTTTTGGCTCATCAGACCTTCTCATGCTGCTATGCGCGGGGCTTGTCTATCTGATTGGATGGATCTTTGCCGAAGCCGTTTTGATCGATCGCGAGAATCGGGAATTCGTTTGATGCAGATAATCGTGCGGCTCGATGTCATGATGGCCAAACGCAAGATCAAGGGGCGTGACCTAGCATTGGCGATCGGCATCACAGAGCAGAATTTGAGTCTTTTGAAATCCGGCAAAGTCAAAGGTGTGCGGTTCGAAACACTTGCCAAGTTGTGCCAGGTCTTAGAATGCCAACCGGGCGACTTGCTGGAAGCCATGATAGGCGACCCGTCCATTTCCCTTGAACCAATCTCAACCGGATAGTATCTGGTGCCCATGAGACTCAATGTGGCCCAAGAACAAAATCTAGAAGATCGCGCGCGCCTGCGCGAGAGGTTCTATGGGGCTGCCCGCACGGTTCTGGCCCGCCTACCCGCGGCCTAAGCCACCTCGCCAGCTATTTCTCATTACATACGGGAGAGGACAGATGTCCCCCAAAACACTCTATGACAAGATCTGGGATGCCCATGTCGCGCATGAAGCCGATGATGGCACCTGCCTGCTTTATATCGACCGCCATCTGGTGCACGAAGTGACCAGCCCGCAAGCGTTCGAAGGCTTGCGTATGGCGGGACGTCAGGTGCGCGCGCCAGAAAAGACCATCGCCGTACCGGACCACAATGTGCCCACCACGCCGGATCGCGTGAACGGGATCGAAAACCCCGAATCGCGTATTCAGGTTGAGGCGCTGGACAAGAACGCCAAGGATTTCGGCATTCACTATTACCCGGTGAATGACGTCCGTCAGGGCATCGTCCACATCGTCGGCCCGGAACAGGGCTGGACCCTGCCCGGCATGACCGTTGTCTGCGGCGACAGCCACACCGCCACCCATGGCGCGTTTGGAGCGTTGGCCCACGGCATCGGCACCTCCGAGGTCGAGCACGTTCTGGCCACCCAGACCCTGATCCAGAAGAAGTCCAAGAACATGAAGGTGGAAATCACCGGCAAGTTGCAGCCGGGCGTGACCGCCAAGGACATCACTCTGGCCGTGATCGGCGAGACCGGGACTGCTGGCGGCACTGGATATGTCATCGAATATTGCGGCGAAGCGATCCGGGATCTGTCGATGGAAGGCCGTATGACCGTCTGCAACATGGCCATCGAAGGCGGCGCGCGCGCAGGCTTGATCGCACCGGATGAGACCACCTTTGAATATGTCAAAGGCCGCCCGCATGCCCCGAAGGGCGCACAATGGGAAGCTGCGATGGACTGGTGGAAAACGCTCTACACCGATGAAGGCGCGCATTTCGACAAGGTCATCACCCTGCGCGGCGAAGACATCGCACCTGTCGTCACATGGGGCACCAGCCCAGAGGACGTTCTGCCGATCACCGCATCGGTCCCTCACCCCGAGGATTTCGAAGGCGGCAAGGTCGACGCGGCCCGCCGGTCTATCGAGTATATGGGTTTGGAAGCCGGTCAGAAACTCAGCGATGTGGAAATCGATACCGTCTTTATCGGGTCCTGCACCAATGGCCGGATCGAAGACCTGCGCGCTGCAGCCGAGATCCTGAAAGGCAAAAAGATCAAAGACGGCATGCG
The DNA here is from genome assembly GCF_056532675.1 of Ruegeria sp. I1. Lineage (NCBI taxonomy): Bacteria > Pseudomonadati > Pseudomonadota > Alphaproteobacteria > Rhodobacterales > Roseobacteraceae > Ruegeria > Ruegeria sp. I1. The sequence continues at coordinate 64,484 of NZ_JBQFNM010000012.1, forward strand.
GGCCATGGTCGTGCCGGGGTCGGGCCTTGTTCGCGCTCAGGCCGAAGAAGAAGGTCTGGCCGAGATATTCAAGGACGCTGGTTTCGAATGGCGTTTGGCCGGATGCTCAATGTGTTTGGCGATGAACCCTGACCAGTTGCAACCGGGCGAGCGTTGTGCCGCGACCTCGAACCGCAATTTCGAAGGTCGTCAGGGCCGCGGAGGGCGGACCCACTTGCTGAGCCCGGCCATGGCCGCCGCAGCTGCCATCACAGGACGTCTTACAGACGTTCGAGAGTTGATGTAAGCTGCCCTCATAAATCAACTTTTGAGGGAATTGAGACATGAGTGATTGGATCAAATGGCTGTTGCTGGGACTGCTGTCCATCGCGTTCGGTATCTTCGTACTGGGCGCGCCTCAGGTCGCATCGATCGCCGTGACAGTGGTGACCGGCGTACTGCTGCTGGTCTCGGGCGCGCTGCAGGTTGTCGGCGGGTTCACCGTCGAGGGCGCCGGTAACAAGATCCTGTCGCTCATCATGGGTGCGGTCATGCTATTCCTTGGCTGGTCCTTCCTGGATCACCCGCTACAAGGCACGCTGACCTTGGCGACCGTGATGCTGATCCTGTTCATGGCAGGTGGCATCGCGCGGATCATCCTGTCCTTCCAGATGCGCGGAACGCAGTTCTTCTGGCCAACGCTGATCTCGGGCATCTTGTCGATCGTGCTGGCCGGTATCATCTGGAGCTATGTGGGGCAGGAACCGCAGGCGCTGCTGAGCATTCTGGGGATCTTCCTGGGCATCGAGATGCTGTTCAACGGGTTCGGATTGGTCTTCATGGCGTTCTTCGTCAAGAACGCACCCAAGGACGAAACAACAGAAGCGAAAGAAGCTTAAACGCGGGATATGGGCGCGGCCCTCTCTCGCAGGAGTGTAGAACATGGAAAAGTTTGAAAAAGTCCACGGGGTGGCCGCCCCAATGCCGCTGATCAATATCGACACCGATATGATCATCCCTAAAGTGCACCTGAAAACCATTAAACGGTCGGGTCTTGGCGTCGTTCTGTTTGATGAGATGCGCTATCATGATCATGGCGGCGAGAACGAAGAGTTTGTTCTGAACAAACCCGCTTATCGCAACACCGAGATTCTGGTGGCTGGTGACAATTTCGGCTGTGGCTCGTCGCGGGAACATGCGCCCTGGGCGATCAAGGATTTCGGGATCAAGGTTGTGATCTCGACCAGCTTTGCCGACATCTTCTTCAACAACTGCTTCAAGAACGGCATCCTGCCCATCGTGGTTGAAGAAAAGCATCATGCAGTTCTGATGGACGATGCGCACAAGGGCGAAAATGCCCGTATGACCGTGCATCTGGAAGATCAGCAGATCACCACATCGGACGGAGTGGTGATCGAGTTTGACATTGATCCCCACCGCAAGCACTGCTTGTTGAATGGTCTGGACGACATCGGCCTGACAATGGAAAAAGACCACCACATCGACAAGTTCGAGGATCACGCGAGTCAGGCCCGCCCCTGGGTATGATTCTGTGGATGATTCTGTGGGCACTCAACCCTATGGGGTCGCAGTCGCGACCTCATTCGCATTTTAGGGGTTGAAAATCGCAAAACCACAACATCTAGGTATCAAATTGAGATACACGTCGGATTTGCGTCGAAAATGATGCAATCCCGCACCAGTTGCGCCATCTTTTTGCCCGAAATCACGTGTTATCTGCACCCTGGCTTGAGCGGAATGCCGCTTATCGTCCAAGGTGTCGGAAACGAGGCATCCGTCACTTTAACAAACGGGCGGGCACAAGTTGGAACCAAGTTGGCAAAGACCGGCTGGTCCAGTTTGAAAAAGGGTTCGGATAGTGATTGCGCGCACATCAGGGGCGGCGATACGTGGAATATTGGTCGCGCTTATGGTGCTGACCCCCGCGTTGTACCTGCCAGTAACATCGACGAACGGGACCGAAATAGTGGTCTTTCTCGCGATACTCGCGTTTATTCTGACATTTGCCGAATATAACTCTGCCTTTCCAAGCTTTATCGAATTTCGCGACGCCCCACCGGTGAATCGGTTGCGGTTTGTTGGACTGTTCTCGATGGTCACGTTCCTGACGTTGATCTGTAAGAATGGCTACGCTCCGACACAGCTGACCACATTCTCGTATTCTGTGGGTCTGGCAGTCGCAAATGTGGTCGATTTCCCGTATTCGCCGGTGCGCCTGATCGTGCTGATGCTGCCGGCTGATGCCAGCGCGCCGCTGGTAGAGCTGGTGCGCATAACCGCAAGCATCGCCTATGTTGCGGCGCTGGTAACGATTGCAAGCTTTGCCTATGCGGTGAAACTGAGGGGCTGGCCAACCGGAAATGGGGCATTCAATGTCTGGACCAACCTGCCACTGTTTGACCCCACCAAAGGCGGAGACGTGGTCAATCGCCTTCAGCGCGATGGCCGTCTGAATATCTGTATCGGCATTCTACTACCTTTCCTGATCCCTGCTGTGATCAAGCTGCTGACCAACTTCGCCAATCCGATCTCGCTGAGCAATCCGCAGACCCTGATCTGGACTATGAGCGCCTGGGCCTTCCTGCCCGCCAGCATGATCATGCGAGGCATGGCGACCATGCGCATTGCCGGGCTGATCGTCGAAAAGCGCCGCGCCTATTCAACATCCGAGACCGCTCAGGCCGCATGATCCGCGCCTTGGTCCTGCTCTTGCTGCCCGTCGTGGCGCAAGCAGACGTGGTGCGTATTGCAACCTACAATACCGAGCTCAGCCGCAAGGGCCCTGGACTTCTGCTGCGCGACATCCGGAGGGGTGACCCGCAGGTTCAGGCCGTTGTCGATGTGCTGACATCCGCGCGCCCGGATATCGTGGCGCTTCAAGGTATCGACTGGGACATGGACTCTCTTGCGCTGACCGCGCTAGCCAACGCGTTGCGCGAGGCCGGGTTGGACTATCCCTATCTCTTCACGGCTCAGCCAAATTCCGGGCTGGAAACGGACCTTGATCTGGACGGGGATGGCCGAACACACGGCCCCGGAGACGCGCAGGGTTGGGGGTTATTTACCGGGCATGGCGGGATGGCGGTGATGTCACGGTTTGACATCCTGAAGAGCGACGTGCAGACCTTCGAAACACTGCTGTGGCATCAATTACCCGGGGCAGAGTTACCCGTGTCAGGCGGCAAACCCTACCCATCGAAACTGGCGCAGGACGCGCAGCGCTTATCTTCAACCGGGCACTGGATCGTACCGGTCAAAACACCACTGGGCCGCCTGAACCTGATGACGTTCCATGCAACGCCGCCGGTGTTTGACGGCCTTGAAGATCGCAACGGATTGCGGAACCGCGATGAAATCCGGTTCTGGTCGGTGCTGATGGACGGTGGTCTTGGCCCCGTACCAAGCGCCCCTTTTGTCATCGCAGGCGACGCCAATCTTGACCCGCAACACAGCGATGGCCGGACACAGGCCATCGCCACATTGCTGTCGGATCCGCGCCTGCAAGACCCGCTGGCCAAATCCCCCTCAGGCGAGATCGCAACCGTTTATTGGAAAGCGGTTGGTGCGCTTCGGGTCGACTATGTCTTACCCTCAGCCGATCTGCAGGTGGTGGATGCGGGCATATTCTGGCCGCCGCCCGGTGACGAGATGAGGGGCAGTGCCGAGCAGGCCAGCCGTCACCGGCTGGTTTGGGTGGACGTCACAACCCCATAAGGCTTTGAGGCGACCGAAGACACCAGACTGTGTTTATGCGCGATGGCAGACCGCATCGCCTGATCCAAATCGGTATGCGGTACATCCTCGATCAGTTCTGACAGGAATGCGCCATCCAGTTGGTGTGGAAGGTCCCACAAGTATCGCATCTCAAGCAGGTGCGGGGCCATACGCCAGAACGGGCGTACCAGCTGTATGGGCCACCACTCCATCTTGGCAATCGCAACCTCCTGCTCGGTAACACGGGACAGCGATTGCGCGATCTCGGTGCCCGTCAGCGTGTAGCCCGGAAAGGGGACGTCGCAGAACCGAGGAAGCTCATGCCGCATCTCGGCCAGCATCACTGCGGTGCGGGTCAAATCAGGCAGATAGGCCCAAGCATGCGGGATATCTGGATTGCCCGGATACGTAAGTCGCCCTTTCGACAAACCTTTGATCATGATCTGATCGAACCAATTGCCCGAAGCGCAAGTGTCGATGAAATCCCCGGTGCGCAGGATGATCGTCCGGACGGATGAGCTTCGGTAAGCTTCCTCCATCTCGATCCTGATCCGGCCCAGCGGGTTTTGCGCGCGATGCGGGCTGCCTCCGTACCAGGGACCCGGGGTCTCTGCACCGAAGACATAGACATTGCCGGGTACGATCACAGTTGCCCCTGCCTGCGCCGCCACATCGATCACCTGACGATGCAAGCCAGGCACCAATCGCGCCCAATCTGTATAAGGTGGGTTCCAGGCGTTGACGATCACATCAATCCCCTGCGCGGCCTGTTCCAGCCTGTCCACTTTGCGATTGAATGTGCGAACCGACCAGCCGGCATCTTGAAACGCCAGGCTGGCATTGCGGCCAAACCGGCCACTGGCCCCCAGAATAAGCACGGACTGTTGCATGACACGCTCCTTTCCCGATCAATCTAGCCATACAAATACTTAATGGAATTGCCGAAAACCGCAGAACGTGTATTCATTTTTGAATGGACAGATCTATCACCCATTCCGACTGGTCCTTGATCCAAAGCTTTCTGGCCGTGGCCGAAACCGGATCTTTATCTGCTGCCGCCCGACGCCTGGACCGTAGCCAGCCGACGCTGGGGCGCCAGATCCACGCACTTGAGGATGAGCTGGGCGTTTCCCTGTTCGACCGCCATGCGCGCGGGCTTAAGCTAAGCGAGGTAGGTACGCAGTTGCTGCCAATGGCGCAGCAAATGCACTCAGCTATGAGCACCTTTAGCCTGACGGCAGCCGGGCAGTCGCAACAGCTGGAAGGTTCGGTCCGCATCACAGCATCGGTCTTTGCCTCACATCACTTGCTGCCTCCTATTCTGGCGCAAATCCGCGCCCAGGAACCTGCCATTCAGCTGGAACTGGTCGCCACGGATGCAACCGAAAACCTGTTGTATCGCGAGGCCGACATAGCCGTGCGCATGTACCGGCCCGAGCAGATGGATATCGTCTCGCGGTATCTCGGGGATGTTCCCTTGTGTTTCTGTGCCGCCACCTCGTATCTGGACCGTGCAGGGCGGCCGGAAAAACCCGAGGATCTGTTCGATCATGATCTGGTCGGGTTTGATGCCAATGAGCAGATCATCACCAAGATGCGCCAAAAGGGTTGGCCCGCCAGCAAAGGAAGCTTTGCCACTCGCTGTGATCTGCAAAGCGCCTATTGGGAGCTGATCCGCGCCGGATGTGGTATTGGCTTCAGCCAAGTGCAGATTGCTGAATCCGATCCGTTGGTCGAGGTTCTGCCACTGGATGTCGATATTCCGGTGCTGCCGGTTTGGCTGGCGGCACCACAGGCGATGCGCCAGACACCCCGAATCCGCCGGGTCTGGGACCTGCTGGCCGAGGGATTGAAGGCCTCTCTCTGACCAGTTCTTTGCGCGGATGACCCAGAAACTCGATTTCCCGCATAGAACCTACATTTAAGCCCGCTCGTCTCATTGACCCGATGCGGCACAGACGCTAGGGCCTTTGCTGTCAAACGCAAGGAGATCCTTCATGTCCAACCCCTCGCTCCTCATCCTGCCCGGAGACGGAATTGGCCCCGAAGTCATGGCCGAAGTGCGCAAAATCATCGACTGGTTCGGCACCAATCGCGGCCTTCACTTTGACGTGAGCGAGGATCTGGTCGGTGGCGCGGCCTATGACGCCCACGGCAAGCCCCTGTCGGACGAAACCATGGCCAAGGCGCAAGAGGTAGACGCCGTTCTGCTGGGCGCGGTCGGTGGTCCGAAATACGACGATCTGGATTTCAGCCTGAAGCCTGAACGCGGGTTGCTGCGCCTGCGCAAGGAAATGGACCTGTATTCGAACCTGCGCCCGGCCCAGTGCTTTGACGCGCTGGCCGATTTCTCGTCGCTGAAGAAAGACATCGTCGCTGGCCTCGACATCATGATCGTGCGCGAACTGACCTCGGGCGTCTATTTCGGCGAACCGCGCGGTATCTTCGAGGAAGGCAACGAACGCGTCGGCATCAACACCCAGCGCTACACTGAATCCGAGATCGAACGCGCCGCGCGTTCGGCCTTTGAACTCGCGATGCGCCGGAACAAGAAGCTGTGCTCGATGGAAAAGGCCAATGTGATGGAGTCGGGAATTCTGTGGCGCGAAGTGGTCGAGCGCGTGAGCGCCGATTACCCCGAAGTCGTACTGTCACATATGTATGCCGACAACGGCGCCATGCAGCTGGTCCGCGCGCCCAAACAGTTCGACGTGATCCTGACCGACAACCTGTTTGGCGACATCCTGTCGGATTGCGCCGCGATGCTGACCGGTAGCTTGGGCATGCTGCCCTCGGCCAGCTTGGGTGCACCGATGGCCAATGGGCGCCCCAAGGCGATGTACGAGCCGGTGCATGGTTCGGCCCCCGACATCGCCGGCGAGGGCAAAGCCAACCCGATCGCCTGTATCCTCAGCTTTGCCATGGCGCTGCGCTACAGCTTTGATCAAGGCGCCGAGGCTGGCCGCCTGGAAGCTGCGATCGAAAAGGTTCTGGCCGATGGCGTGCGCACCGGTGATCTGTTGGCGGATGAAGGTGTTCAGCCGGTTTCAACCTCGGAAATGGGCGATGCCATTCTGGCGGCACTGGACGCAAGCGTCTAAGTCCTGCCACAGCTGAAATTCAAAAGGCGGTGCCCAGCGCACCGCCTTTTTTAGTTGCCGCCAAAGATACCCTTCAGCAGGTTGTTGATGTCTTCGGCAAACCCACCCTGTCTGCGGCGAGGCTGCGGCTGCGCCACCTGAACCGGCGGTTCCGGCACAATCATCGGTAAGGGTGTTGGCGTCATCCCTTCGGTCACGCGCACCATCGTCTCTTTCCAAATCTCGGCAGGCAAGCCGCCGCCAGTGACACCGGACAAGGGCGTGTTGTCGTCATAGCCCATCCACACACCGGCCACATAGTCTGCCGTAAATCCGATGAACCACGCATCCCGCGCGGCCTGCGTAGTGCCGGTTTTACCTGCAACCTGCCAGCCCGGCAGCTTAGCCCGCCCGCCAGTGCCTTCGGACACAACACGTTCCATCATCCAGGTTAGCTGTTTCGCGGCGCTGTCATTGATCACACGCTCGCCGATGCCGGTGGTTGTCACCATAACAGGTTCGGTCTCGCCCAGCAGCTTCAACTCGGTCAGGCCATAGGGCTCAACCGATGATCCGCCGTTCAGGATGCCTGCATAGGCGCCGGTCATCTCGATCAGCGTGCTTTCAGACGCGCCCAGCGCCAGCGCTGGTCCCTGCGCCAGATCGCTGGCAATCCCGAAACCGCTGGCGACTGTACGCACATTGTCCAGCCCTGCAACCTCGGCCACTTTCACAGCCGGAATGTTCAGAGAATTCTTCAACGCATCCGCCAGCGTGACACGATCATAGAACCTATTCGTGTAGTTCTTTGGGCACCATTCACCCGATCCCGGAATGCTGACGCAATAGGGCTCGTCCATCACGGTGGCATAAGGTGAATAGCCCAGCTCCAGCGCTGTGGCATAAACAAAGGGCTTGAATGAGGACCCGGTCTGGCGCAGTGCCTGAGTGGCCCGGTTAAACGCGCCCGAGACCCGGGTTTTACGTCCGCCGACCATGGCGCGCACCGCCCCATCCGCTGACATCACGACAATCGCCGCCTGCGCCTTGGACCCTTCGCGCACCTTTTCCTGAAAGATGTATTGCAGCGCCTCTTCGGCAGATTTCTGGATACGCTGATCCAGTGTGGTGCGGATCACCACATCTTCGGTGGTGTTGCGCGTGAAAAACTCCGGCCCGCTGGCCATGACCCAATCGGCGAAATAGCCGCCCGCCCGCGCAGCGGCAGCGGCGGACAGTTCTGCCGGACGCGCACGCGCCTCGCTGGCCTGTGCGCCTGATAGATACCCCTGATCCTCCATTAGACCGACCACAAGCCGGGCGCGATCTTGTGATCGTTGCAAGCTGTTGGTGGGGGCATAGCGCGTGGGTGCGACCAGCAGTCCGGCCAGCATGGCCGCTTCGGCCGGAGAGACCTCGGCTGCTGATTTGCCAAAATACCGCTGGCTGGCAGCTTCGAACCCACGTGCACCGGCCCCCAGAAACGCACGGTTCAGATAGATCGTCAGGATTTCGTCCTTGGAGTATTTAACCTCCATCGCCAGCGCATAGATCGCTTCTTTGCCCTTGCGCCACAGCGAGCCCTGACGGCAATCCGCTTCATACGCAGCCTCGGACTCCCATTCGGTTGGGTCATAAGGCACACCCAGACACAGCAGCTTGGCTGTCTGTTGAGTGATGGTCGACCCGCCATGGCCCGACAGCGGCCCACGCCCTTCGCTCAGGTTGATACGCACCGCGCTGGCAACGCCGCGCGGGCTGACGCCGAAATGGCGATAGAACCGCTTATCCTCGGTCGCGATGACCGCGTTTTTCAGATGGGGTGAGACCGTATCTGCCGTGATCACCCCGCCAAACTGATCACCGCGCCAGGCAAAAACCTTGCCATCCCGATCCAGCAGGGTCACCGATCCGCGCGCGCGCCCGTCCAGCAGGGCATCCGCATCGGGCAACGAGGTATAGACAACGCCAACTGCCAAAGCGATCAGCATCGCGACAACAGCGCCCACGCGCCATGTGACACCCCAGATCAGTCGCCAGACCCAACGGAACAAACGGCGGAAAAACCCCCCGCCATTGCCACCCGAACGCTTGCGGGTCTTCTTTCGAGCCGTCTTGCGCGTTGCCGTCTTTCGGGCGGTGGATTTCTTACCCGCCGGTTTCGCAGCCCGCTTGGTCGTCGAAGGCTTGCGCCCCTTCGACGGGTATCGTTTATCCGCGACCAATCTTGGCTTGCGGCGCTTGGACTCAGTCATGCTCAAACTCTGCCCGGTTATTCTTTTGGCACACCATACCCCGGCGACATAGCTATGTAGAGGTCCGATTTTCCGGAATTTTCCCTCTCATATTCGCCTAATTTTTAGCCGTTCGGCAAGTTTTGTGCAAAAATTGTGCAACTTTGCGTCATTTTCGAACCGTTTAACGACGGGGAATCGTTCCTAAACGCCCCTCCTCAGGCTCTTTTTCTGCAGGTGCAAACAAGCCGGTGTGACCGGAGAAGCAGAGGGGACTGACGTGAAACTCATCATAGCGACAATCAAGCCGTTCAAGCTCGAGGAGGTGCGCGAGGCACTGACCCAGGCTGGCGTGCGCGGCATGATGGTGACCGAAATCAAGGGCTTCGGCTCACAATCCGGTCACACAGAAATCTATCGCGGCGCAGAATACGCCGTGAACTTCGTACCCAAGATCAAACTGGAAATCGTGGTCCCAGCCACGATGGCCGACCAGATTGTTGAGACCATCACCAACACCGCCAAGACCGGCAAGATCGGTGACGGCAAGATTTTCGTCCTTGATGTCGAGCAGGCCATGCGCGTGCGGACCGGGGAAACAAACGAAGAGGCGCTCTGAGCGCCGACACTCACATAAATTCGAGGACTGACAATGAACCTGATGAAATCTCTCATCCCTGCCGCCGCGCTTGTCGTGCTGCCGCAGATGGGTCTGGCACAAGAGGCTGCCACCGGCGAAGCCGCGCTGCACACCCAGTATATCTTTACCACCCTGCTGTTCCTGATGGCGGGCTTCCTGGTCTTCTTCATGGCGGCAGGCTTTGCCATGCTGGAAGGCGGTTTGGTGCGTTCCAAGAACGTCGCCATGCAGATGACCAAAAACGTGGCACTGTTTTCCATTGCCGCGATCATGTACTGGTTAATTGGCTTCAACACAATGTATCCCGGCGACTTCAATGGTTTCTTTGCCATTGGCGGCCCAACCGTGCTTGATCCAGTTGGTGTTGACCCGGCCGAGGCTGCTTTGGACTATGCCTCAATCGGTTCGGACTTCTTCTTCCAGCTGGTCTTTGTGGCTGCAACCGCCTCGATCGTGTCCGGCGCCGTGGCCGAACGGATCAAGCTGTGGCCGTTCTTGATCTTCGTGGTCGTGCTGACCGGTATCATGTACCCGATCTCTGGCTCCTGGCAGTGGGGCGGCGGCTGGCTGTCCGAAGCTGGCTTCTCGGATTTCGCTGGTTCTACAGTTGTGCACTCTGTCGGTGGCTGGGCAGCTCTGGCTGGCTGTCTGATCCTTGGCCCGCGTATCGGCAAGTATAAAGACGGCAAGGTTCACCCGATGCCCGGTTCGAATCTGGCGCTGGCCACCTTGGGTACCTTCATCCTGTGGCTGGGTTGGTTCGGCTTCAACGGCGGCTCACAGCTGGCCATGGGCACCGTGGGTGACGTAACCGACGTGTCGCGCATCTTTGCCAACACCAACATGGCTGCCGCATCTGGTGCAGTTGCTGCCCTGATCCTGACCCAGGTTCTGTATAAGAAGCCTGACCTGACCATGGTGCTGAACGGCGCGCTGGCCGGTCTGGTCTCGATCACCGCTGAACCTCTGGCTCCGACCTTGTTTGGCTCGCTATGGATCGGTGCAGTTGGCGGTATCATCGTGGTCTTCGCGGTTCCGATGCTGGACAAGTTCAAGATCGACGACGTTGTTGGTGCCATCCCTGTTCACCTGTTCGCAGGCATCTGGGGCACCATCGCCGTGATCTTCTACGGCGAGGCCAGCCTGATTACCCAGCTGACCGGTATCGTCGCATACGGTGTGTTCACTTTCGTCGGCGCTCTGATCGTGTGGTCCATCCTGAAAGCAGTAATGGGCATCCGTGTCAGCGAAGAGGACGAGATCAACGGCCTCGACATGGCAGAACTGGGTATGGAAGCTTATCCAGAATTCTCTAAAGGCTAAGACCTGAGACAGACACTGCAAAACCGGGCGTTCGCGCCCGGTTTTTTTTGTTCTGGGTACACTATGATTTCTTGACGAGATCATCCGATGGCGGCACTTCAGATAGGATCAAGCGGCGCAGGTTTCGGAGCATATCGTGAAAACAATCGGCATTCTCGGGGGCATGTCTGCGGCTTCGACGCGGATTTACTACCGTATCCTATGCGACTTGACCCGAGATCGTCTTGGGGGTCTGCACTCACCCCAGTTGCTCATCCGCTCACTGGATTTTGCGGAAATCGAAACCCTGCAGGTCCAGGGGGATTGGGACTCTGCCGGGCACATTCTGAACCAAGAGGCATTGGCTTTGGAACGCGGCGGGGCTGATTTCATCATTCTCGCGACCAACACGATGCACAAACTGGCCCAGCAAATGATGGCGGGCGTTTCGATTCCGTTGCTGCATATTGCCGATGCAACGGCACACGCCATTCAAGATGTCGGGCTCCAATCGCCCGGTTTAATGGCAACAGCTTTCACCATGCAGCAGACGTTTTACACGGATCGCCTGCGCGCGGCTGGATTGGCCCCCGTTCTGCCGACCCTTGAAGACCAACAGACAACACATCGCATAATCTATGAAGAACTATGCAAGGACATCGTCAAGGAACAAAGCCGCTCGGACTTTGTCGGAATTGCGCAGCGGTTGTACGACGCGGGTGCGGATTGCCTCATTCTCGGCTGCACTGAAGTGGGCATGTTACTGAACACTGAAAACGTGCCCTACCCGGTGTTCGACACCACACATATTCACTGCCAAGCCGCGTTGGACATGGCTTTGTCCTGACGCCCGGATCAACGGAATTTGCAATTGAAACGAAAAAGGCCGCGCGAAAGACGCGGCCTTTGCCAATAAGTGCGAGTATTAAACCCCGACGTCGACAATCGCCTGTGCCAAGATCGGAACGGTCGTCGCGTTCAGACCCGCAATATTCAACCGGCTGTCCCCCACCATATATATGCCGTGATCGTTGCGCAGTTGCTCGACCAGTTCGGGGGCCGCGCCGAGGCGTGAGAACATACCGCGGTGCTGGGCGACAAAGCCAAAGCGGTCCGATCCTGTCAGGCGTTGCAATTCGTCGGCCAGTTGCTGACGCAGCCCCAGCATCGAAAGGCGCACCTCCTCCAGCTCAGCGGCCCAGTCGGCGCGCAGGGCGTCATCGGTCAGGATCGTGGTCACGACCCGTGCGCCATGGTCCGGCGGGAAGGAGTAATTCTGGCGGTTCAGGAAGGCCAGCGTGCTCTGGTTCAGCGCGGTCTGCGCCATATCGTCACTGATCGCCATCAGCAGGCCGGTACGCTCGCGGTACACGCCGAAATTCTTGGAGCATGACGCCGCGATCAGGCAGCGCTTGACCGACGAGGCCACCAGACGGGTTGCCTGTGCGTCTTCCTCAAGACCGTCACCAAAGCCCTGATAGGCAATGTCGATCATGGCAACCAGGCCAAGCTCGTTGATCAGGTTCACCACCTCTTGCCACTGCACGAGGTTCAAGTTTGCGCCGGTCGGGTTATGGCAGCAACCATGCAGCAGAACCACGTCGCCCGCCTTGGCAGTTTTCAGGTCCTCGATCATACCGTCGAAATCGACACCGCGGGTTTCGCCGTCGAAATAGCGATACGGAACCGCCTCGATACCCAGGTAGCTCAGGATCGACAGGTGGTTCGGCCATGTCGGGTTCGATACAAACACCCGCGCCTCAGGATTGGCCATGCGGATCATCTCGAACGCCTGACGGCAGGCACCCGTCCCGCCCGGTGTAGCAACGGCGGCAATATTGGCACGCGGTACTGCGTCGCCGAGGATCAGGCCGATCATCGCATCGGCATAGGCCGGATCACCTGCCAGTCCCGTATAGGCTTTGCTCTCCTGCTCCTCCAGAATGCGCTTTTCGGCGGCTTTGACCGCTCGCATAACCGGGGTAACACCTTCGGCATTCTTGTAGACACCAACACCCAGGTCGATCTTCTGATCGCGCGGGTCTTCGCGGTACATCTGCATCAGCGCCAAGATTTTGTCGGCGGGCTGCGGTTTGAGGTTCTCGAACATCAGGTCTCTCCGGTTGCGACGGGCAGGGTTGGGAAAGCACCCCATTCAGCCCAGGAGCCGTCATAAAGCGCGTGGTCTTTTTTGCCCATGCGTTCAAGCGCAAGGCTTAGGATTGCAGCGGTCACGCCCGAACCGCACGAGGTGATCGCCGGTTTGGTCAGATCCACGCCTGCGGCCTCAAACACGGCGCGGCACGCATCGGGCGACTTCATTGTACCATCACTATTCAACAGGCTGCCAAAGGGCACGTTGCGCGACCCTGGTATGTGGCCAGATCGCAGCCCTTCGCGCGGTTCAACCTCGGTTCCGGCGAAACGGGCGGCAACACGGGCATCGATAATCTCATGATCAGCCAGTTTGGCGGCCGCAGACACTTGTGTCACGTCGCGTACCAGATGGTTCTGCACCCGAACGGTCATATGCCGATCCCGGATCACCGGGGGCAGATCTTCAACCTCTCGCCCTTCGGCCTGCCATTTCGGCAAACCCCCGTCCAGAACGGCGATGTTCTCTTGGCCCATCAGGCGGAACAGCCACCAGACCCGCGCGGCCGACATCAGCCCGGCCCCGTCATAGACGACCACCTGATGACCATCGCCGACGCCCATCGCCCGCAGGCGTGACATGAACTTCTCGACCGGCGGCGCCATATGTGGCAAGTCCGAACGTTGGTCCGAAATGTCATCAATATCGAAGAAGCGCGCGCCGGGGATGTGGCCCGCATCATATTCCGCCTTGGCATCGCGATTCTGCGCGGGCAGATACCACGACCCGTCCAGAATCCGCAGATCCGGGTCCTTGATATGCGCGGCCAGCCATTCGGTAGATACCAGGGTTTTCGGATCGTCTTGCATCAAAGCCTCCCCTAAGCGAGTCTGAGTTTCCCTATATCCGAGCGGCCAAACGTGCAAGCCATGCCAAGGCCTGCACCCCCGGCGCGCTGACAATTTTTTCCAAACATACACGTTTGCCTGCTTGACAGGCGGCACCCCGTGCCAGACACCTGCCTGACGTGGTTTCCAATGGGGAATTCCCCCTGAGGAATGAAAAGGGAATCCGGTGCGACAGTACCTGTCAATTCCGGAACTGCCCCCGCAACTGTAGGCGGAGTTTCGCCCCATCATGGCCACTGACCGAGGCAATCGGTTGGGAAGGCCGGGATCGAAGCCAATCCGCAAGTCAGGAGACCTGCCATGTGCAAACCGGGCGAAAGCCCAATTCTTAAACCTTTCTGCCGTCGGGTGTGACGGGAAGGAGACTAAACTATGCATATCGAACCGGGCGTCGTAAATGGCGCCAAACTTGTCTTGAGCTACGCCACCGCAACTGGCGCAGGGCTCTATACCGCTAAACTGGCTTGGGACAGCCTCAAAGGCAGCGGCATTGCCAGCCTTGCCATTCGCTCAGCCCTGACCACCGGGCTGGTTTTCACCTTCTTTGAGGTGTTGCCGCACTTCCCGGTCGGGGTGTCGGAGGTTCATTTTATTCTGGGATCGACCCTGTTTTTGTTGTTCGGTGCGGCCCCTGCCGCCATCGGCCTGATCGCGGGCTTGTTTATTCAGGGGTTTTTCCTGGCGCCTTTCGACCTGCCTCAGTTCGGGATGAACATGACAACGCTGCTGTTACCGTTGTTTGCCTTGCAGGCCTTGGCCAACCGCATCATTGCGCCGAATACGGCCTATATTGATCTGAAGTATTCTCAGGCGCTTGCGCTGTCGACGGCCTATCAGGGCGGCGTCGTCATCTGGGTGGCGTTCTGGGCCTTTTATGGCCAAGGATTTGGTGCAGAAAACCTCGCCGCCGTTGTCAGCTTTGGCGCTGCGTACCTCCTGGTTATCCTGATAGAACCACTGGCTGATTTGGCCGTGTTGGCCGCAACAAAATCCATGCGGGATTTGGGCCGGATTGGGCTGTTCACACCGCGCCTTCACAACACTGCATAACTCTATTGCGCCGCGTTACCCAGCGCGGCGCAACCTGAAATGCTGAATAATCCCGATCACGCTAATGATGATCCAGAAGCCTTCAATCAACATTGACGCCAGATTGAAGTTCTGAAGCAGCGAATAGACAATCAAAACAGACCCCAGCAGGTTCACCACGGGAAACGCCAGATCTTCGGAATTCATATACCGCATCTGCGTGGCGAAATAGGCGGCAACCACGATCAGAGCCCCGAAAGAACCGATGGCGTCCACAATTGTCAGGCTGTTGAAAAACTCGCTCATCAATGAACCTTGCCGTTATCTGGAACATCTGGCTGTTGCGCATAGTGATGCATGTTCAAAAACGCCGCCCCTTCAGCACCTGCGCGATAGCCATGCGGGAGATCCGCTGCAAATCGCAGCCCCTGACCCGATTGCAAGGGCACCCAAGCCTCACCTTTCAGAATGTCCAGCGTGCCACTAAGCACAAAGACCTCCTCGGTCACACCAGCGGCATGGGCGGGGGACTCATGGCTTTGGTTGGGGGCGAGCTGGACGTGAAACGTCTCTGCCCCCAAGACCGGATCAAAGGGAAAGACGATCTTGACCTCGATACTGCCGGGAAAGGTGACGGTCTGAAACACTGTCGGATCGCCATTCACGGTGTCGATCAGAGCGCTGAGCGGCAGTTGAAACCCTTTGGCAATCTTCCACAGCGTGGCGATCGTCGGGCTTGATTCGCCCCGTTCGATCTGACCCAGCATCGCTTTGCTGACGCCGGTCATCTCAGCGACTTTCGACAGGCTCAACCCCGAAGCGGCCCTCACATCCCTTAGCTTTAGTGTTATGTCGTCCGGAGCCATGCCATCGTCTTTCGAATCCTCTTGTGCGTTATAGCGCACATATGGTACGTGCGCTATAACGCACATTCCCCGCATATCGCAACCGGGGCAAAAGGGAAACAGCATCATGCCAATGTACCGATCCAGAACCTCCACCCATGGCCGTAACATGGCCGGAGCCCGTGGCCTGTGGCGCGCCACCGGTATGCAGGACGATGATTTCGGCAAGCCGATCATTGCCATCGTCAACTCATTCACCCAGTTCGTACCGGGTCACGTCCACCTGAAAGACCTGGGCCAGATGGTCGCGCGTGAGGTTGAAAAGGCTGGCGGTGTTGCCAAGGAATTCAACACCATCGCGGTGGATGACGGCATCGCCATGGGCCATGACGGGATGCTGTATTCCCTGCCCTCACGCGAAGTAATCGCGGATTCGGTCGAATATATGGTCAACGCACATTGCGCCGATGCGATGGTCTGTATCTCGAACTGCGATAAGATCACGCCCGGCATGCTAATGGCAGCGATGCGGCTGAATATTCCGGCGATCTTTGTCTCGGGCGGGCCGATGGAGGCCGGTAAGATCGACATCGCTGATCTGGACGCCAAAAAGATCGACCTTGTCGATGCGATGGTCGCCGCCGCGGATGACACATTCACCGATGAACAGGTTCAGCATATCGAAGAAAACGCCTGCCCCACTTGCGGGTCGTGCTCGGGCATGTTCACCGCGAACTCGATGAACTGTCTGGCCGAGGCACTGGGTTTGGCACTGCCAGGCAATGGCTCCACCCTCGCCACTCATGCGGACCGCAAACAGCTGTTCCTTGAAGCGGGTCGCCGGATCGTCGAGATCACCAAGCGGCACTACGATCTGGACGAAAAAGGCTTCCTGCCACGCGAGATCGCAACGTTTGATGCGTTCGAGAACGCCATGAGCCTGGATATCGCCATGGGTGGATCGACCAACACGGTCCTGCATCTGCTGGCAATCGCCCACGAAGGCGGCGTCGATTTCACCATGTCCGACATGGACCGGTTAAGCCGTAAGGTGCCGTGCCTGTGCAAAGTCGCGCCCAATACCGAGAACGTGCATATGGAGGACGTCCACCGCGCCGGCGGCATCTTCTCGATCCTCGGTGAACTCAGCCGCGCTGGTTTGTTCCACAACCACTGCAGCACGGTGCACACGCCAACCATGGGCGAAGCGATTGCCAATTGGGACATCAAAGTCGCCAACAACCCCGCCGCACAGGACCTGTTCAAAGCGGCCCCCGGTGGTGTGCGGACTACTCAAGCATTCAGCCAGTCGAACCGGTACAAAGAACTGGACACCGACCGCGAAGGCGGTGTGATCCGGTCCAAGGAACATGCGTTTTCTCAGGACGGAGGCCTTGCAGTTCTGTTCGGCAATATCGCCCGCGACGGCTGTATCGTGAAAACAGCGGGTGTGGATGCCAGCAGCCTGACCTTCACCGGCTCGGCCTATGTCTGCGAAAGCCAGGATCAGGCCGTCAGCGACATCCTGACCGGTAAGGTGAAAGAGGGCGACGTTGTTGTGATCCGCTACGAAGGTCCACGCGGCGGGCCGGGGATGCAAGAGATGCTCTACCCAACCTCTTATCTGAAATCCAAAGGTCTGGGCAAAGCCTGTGCTTTGCTGACCGATGGTCGTTTCTCGGGCGGCACGTCGGGTCTGTCGATTGGCCATGTCTCACCCGAGGCCGCCGAGGGCGGTGTGATCGGTCTCGTGCGGCAAGGCGACAAGATCGAGATCGACATCCCCAAACGCTCGATCCATCTGGCGGTGTCGGATGAGGACCTGGCGCAGCGACGCGCCGAGCAAGACGAAAAAGGCTGGGAACCGGCAGAGCCGCGCAAGCGCAAGGTCTCTACCGCGCTGAAAGCCTATGCCAAATTGACCACAAGCGCCGCTAAAGGGGCGGTGCGTCAGGTTTGAGTCGGAAACCACTCAACAAAAACGGTCTACCTATCCGGTGGGCCGTTTTTGTTCTTTTGCGCGGACAAAGCTGATATTGATAGTGTCCGGTGCTAGTGTGTTTTGATTCAATGGCGGATCGCGTTTCGCCGTGGTGAAATTTTGAGCGGGGTTATCATTACATGGCAATTTTTGATGGCTTGTCTGCAAAAAGTGGCCTCTCTGATGTGCTCAAGCTATTCCCACGGAACTCTGAGCTTCTAATCCGCTTGCTTGATGACATCATGTGTGCTGACGGCGAGCTTTCGCGAGGAGAACGGGAAGCAATTGCGGCATTCGTTTCAAAGCTAAACATGACCCAATACTGCGTGTTCTATCATACTGTATTCTCCGAAGTATTCTCAGGTCCGATAGAAAACACTAGCAGGCGCATCCAACCGCTTTTGAACTATGCTCGATGCCTGCGCGGCAGAGACAGCGATGAGATTGTATTGGCGTTTGAATTGGCCCGGCAAGCGGGATGGCGAGAAGGCGCACTTTACGAAGTTGTCGAAGTCTGTGGTATATTTGACTTCATTAACACCATCGTCCTTGCTTCTGGAATCAATACGCCTGACGAGCCGATGCGTCCGTACCCTACGGTCGATGGCCTAGAAAATTCTTATGCTACGATGGCGGATGGGATCAGAAACTGACTGTCACTCTGGGCTCAAAGCAGACGCTAATGTGCAAATTATTTTCTAAGCAGAAGAATCTCTGCACGGCGGCACCCATTGCCCCTCAATCGCCCAGTTTGGCGTGTACCTCGTCCAGATCGATCTCACCCACAGGCATTTTGTTACCAGGGTTCTCGAAATCGTATTTGAACAGCTCGAAGTCCTGTTTGTAGATTTCATAGACCAGATGCATCGACAGATCGTCGAAATAATCCTCGACCGGATGCGCGCGTTTTGGGCCATGCCCCTCGGATTCGTTGAACCGCGGAATCTCGGACAATGTCACCGGATGGGCGGTTTCGACGTGGTCCAGAACTCCCTGCATCCCGTCGTTGAACGCCTCGGTCCAGAAAATCCGATCATACTGACCGCCATTCACGATAAAGGTCGACACATGTCCCGACATGGCTGACCAGTGGATATCCGGGTCCATCGGGCGGCGCCAGCGGATCGTGTCGCGCGCAAACAGCAGGAACCGGCGGAAGCTGGCAATCTGGTCAAACTCGCCCTTGCCATCATCACCGCCCACTTCGATCCCATAGTTGTAGATCAGTGTCGGCACCAGATTACCCCGATAGCGTTTGCCGTTGCGCTGAATGCCGCAAATCTTGTCAAAGAATGAACTGAGGATGCGGGTGTAAGGATTGCGCACGCAGGTAAAAGAATAGGACCCGTGGTTGCGCACATTGGAGGCGATCATGCCCTGGCTTTGATCAAAGGCCCATTTGTGCATCCCGTCCTTCGCGTCGTGGATATCGCCGTCAAAGAATTCCCCATGATCCGAATAATACATGATCTGACCAATGGTCGAGCACGCACATTTCGGCACCACACGGTAAACCATGCTTTCGCTCTCGGTCATCCAGGTGCCGGGAAACCCCATTGGCGTGCCTCCTATGCTGGCCTGCTCTCAGTTTGATATGCCAGCTTTCGACATCAAAAAACCAAAAATATTCTGTTTATTCAATCGCTCATCCTCAGTATCACGGGTGCAGTCGGGCAAAAAAGGAAATTGCGACATCATATGGCAAAGATTGCCTATATCCTGCTGTGTCACAAAGACCCTGAGGCCATCATTGCGCAGGCCGAGCAGTTAACCGCCGTCGGCGACTGTATGGCCATCCATTTCGACGCGCGCGCCCAGGATGCTGACTACGAAGCCATCCGCAGCGCGCTGAAAGACAACCCCAATGTCACTTTCGCCGCCAAGCGTATCAAGTGCGGCTGGGGTGAGTGGTCTTTGGTGCAAGCCACCCTGAACGCCCTGAACGCCGCCGTCGATGCATTCCCGCGCGCCACGCATTTCTATATGCTGTCCGGCGACTGTATGGCGATCAAGACAGCGGAATACACGCATCGCTTTCTCGATGAAAATGATCAGGATTTCATCGAAAGCCACGATTTCTTTGCCAGCAACTGGATCAAGACCGGGATGAAAGAAGACCGTCTGATCTACCGTCACTATTTCAATGAGCGTACCCAATCCAAACGCTTTTATGCCGCGTTCGAGCTGCAAAAACGATTCAAGCTGACGCGCGACATCCCCGAAGACCTGCAGATCATGATCGGCAGCCAATGGTGGTGCCTGCGTCGCCGCACGGTTGAGATGATCCTGGAGTTCCTTAAAGAACGCCGCGATGTGATCCGCTTCTTTTCAACAACATGGATCCCGGATGAGACGTTCTTTCAGACCCTTGTTCGCCATCTTATCCCGAAGGGTGAGATTGAAAACCGCACGCCAACCTTCCTGATGTTTTCCGATTATGGGATGCCGGTGACGTTCTACAATGATCACTTCGACATGCTGTTGGGCCAAAACTATCTGTTCGCCCGCAAAATCAGCCCCGAAGCGCATGAGTTGAAAGAGCGGCTGGGCGCTCTGTATGCCAGTACAGGGGTCGACTTCCCGATCTCGGATGAAGGGCGCAATCTCTATGCCTTCCTGACCGGGCGCGGGCGCGTTGGTCGCCGGTTCGGGCAACGTTTCTGGGAAGCCGGGAATACCTTAGGCCCTGAGCGAGAGCTGTTTCTTGTGGTCTGCAAGAAATGGCACGTGGCCAAACGGCTGGTCGATCAGATCGCGTCTGAGACGGACATACCATGCATCGAGTATCTGTTCAGCGAACAAGACACCCCATTGCCCGATCTGGGTGGGATCGAAACGACGCTGAACAAACGCTCGCGTCACCGGCGCGCAGTTGTGCGAATGCTGTTGGAACATTTCGGATCGAACCAGCTGGTTCTGTGCCTGGACCCGGCCAATCTGGACGTTATTCAGGATTTCTGCAGCGATGCGGCGCAAACACATGTGCTGGAGATCGATTGCGCCTATTCCGACGACTATCTGATCGGTCACGCAAGGCGCGTGGGACTGGCGGGTCAGAACAGCCCAGACCAAACAGTTTCGCGCCTATTGCCGACGATACGGAATGATCTGGCCTACGAATCCGAACAAATCCGCCAGGCCGGGCTGGATGGGTATCTGCGCCTGCGCGAAAGCGCGGATCGAGCCGAGAACGAGGCAGCGATTGCGCAGTTCCTTGGCGTCGGGTCCGATAAGGCGCAATCCATTATGCAGCTGGACTATCTGTTCTCGGACTAAGCTCCGGCAATGCCGCTGCACCGCCGGGGCGATCAGTCAGATGTCGAATTTCACACCCTGCGCCAGAGGCAACTCTGCCGAGTAATTTACAGTATTGGTCTGGCGACGCATATAGGCTTTCCAGGCGTCTGATCCGCTTTCGCGCCCGCCGCCGGTTTCCTTTTCGCCCCCGAACGCACCGCCAATCTCGGCCCCGGATGGCCCGATATTGACGTTGGCGATGCCGCAATCCGATCCGGCTGCGGTCAGGAACTGCTCTGCCTCGCGCATGTTCAGGGTAAACACGCAGGAAGACAGGCCCTGCGGGACATCATTCTGCAACTCCAACGCCTCATCGAACGCTTCATATCCCATGACATAAAGGATTGGCGCAAAGGTCTCGGTCTTTACCGTCACCGTCTGACCCGGCATCTCGACAATGGCGGGTTCCATATAGACGCCACTTGGCACGCCTTCGGTGACACGTTGCCCGCCAAAGACCGTACCGCCCTCGGCCTCGGCCGCCTGGAGCGCGGCGGTCATCGCAGCGCCAGAAGCCTCGTCCACCAAGGGACCGACCAAAGTGCCTTCAGCCAGCGGATCACCGATGGGCAAACCCGCATAGGCCTTCTTGAGACGCGCTATCAGTTCATCTTTGATCGAGTTATGCACGATCAACCGGCGTAGCGTTGTGCATCTCTGCCCCGCGGTTCCAACCGCCGAGAACACAATCGCCCGCACCGCCATCTCCAGATCAGCCGAGGGGCCTACGATCATCGCATTATTGCCGCCAAGTTCCAGAATGCACTTGCCAAACCGCGCCGCGACGATGGGCGCAACAGCACGGCCCATACGGGTCGAACCAGTCGCTGAGATCACCGGCACATCTTCGCTGGAGACAAGCGCCTCACCCAAGTTGGCCCCACCGATCAGGGTTTGCAGCAGGTTGTCGGGCGCGTCGCCGAACTGGGCCAGCGCGCGTTCGAATATCTTCTGACAGGCCATCGCGGTCAGCGGGGATTTCTCGGACGGTTTCCAGATCACAGGATCGCCGCAAACCAGTGCAATCGCTGCATTCCACGACCAGACGGCCACCGGGAAGTTGAAGGCCGAGATCACCCCGACGGGACCAGCCGGATGCCAGGTCTCCATCATCCGGTGACCGGGACGTTCCGAGGCAATCGTCAGGCCATATAGCTGCCGCGACAGGCCAACGGCAAAGTCGCAGATATCAATCATCTCCTGCACTTCGCCCAAACCCTCGGAGGTGATCTTGCCCGCCTCCCAACTGACCAGAGCGCCCAAATCATCCTTGGCGGCGCGCAGTTCTTCGCCCAACAGGCGGATCAACTCACCCCGGCGCGGGGCTGGCACGGTGCGCCACGCTTTGAACGCGGTTTTGGCATTGGCAAAGATGGTCTCCATCTCGGAGGCCCGGGTTTCGTGCACCTCGGCCAGAACGCGCCCGTCAATCGGGGATCGCACGGTCAGCGTGCCGCCTGTCAACTCAGCAGCAGTCAGGTCGAGGTTTGCCAGAGTGGTTTCTGCAGTCATCACAACGTCTTTCATATCTCACGCCGCCTTGTTCTGTGGGGTTACATCGCCCGCCCGGTAGAGCCGGCCAAATTCGGTGTTCAGGAAATCGGACAGCTTCACCTGTTCTTGCCGGACAAATCCGGTCGAAGGCAGAACGCCAGTACGCATCAGATCGACGACGCCCAGAACACCTGCGGCCGTGGTGACCTGAATGGCGCTCCAAACCTGTCCATTAAACTCACGGGCAAAGCTTTTGTTGATCAGGGATTTCTCGCGGAACGCCCCGTCGATCAAGCCTTTGGCGGTGCAATAGACCAGTACTACATCCTGATCCGTGCGTGGCAGGGCGGATTCAAAGATTTCTTTCAGTAGATCACGGCGACGGTCCAGCCCCAGATCGTGCAACAGCAGTTTCAGAATGTCACAATGACCCGGATAGCGGATCGATCGATACGATACCGCGCGGGCCTTGCCCTCCAGCGTTTCTGGCAATGTCCCCAGACCGCCGGAGGTATTGAAGCATTCGTATTCCACGCCGTCATGACCCAGCACCTCATAGTCTTCCAGCGGCGCGGTCTTGACGCGTTCGCCATTCACGATGGCATCGCAGGGATTGCAATATTCGTTGATCAGCCCGTCCGTGGACCATGTCAGATTGTATTTCAAACCGTTGGTCGGGTAGAGCGGCAAGGCCCCGACCCGCATGTGCAAGCTATCGATTTCGTCGAATTCCGCGGCCAGCGAAGCCCCGGCAATCCCAACAAAACCCGGCGCCAACCCGCATTGCGGCATAAAAGCGGTTTTGCTGCCTTCAGCCAGCGTACGCACGGCCCGGGTGGCGGCAACATCTTCGGTCAGATCAAAATAATGCGCCCCGGCCTTTCTCGCGGCTTGGGCAATGTTCGGCGTCAGAAAAAACGGAGCGGCAGAGATCACCGCATCAAAGCCACGCAACCCACGGGTCAATTCGTCGATATTCGTTGCGTCGACTTGCATCGTCGCGACGCCCTGCCTGGCAATCTCGGCCAACGCCTTCAGATCATATTCTGCAACTTTGGCACTGTAGTTAGGTGAATCTTTCAATAGCGCAGCAATCATCTGCCCAATCTTGCCTGCCCCAACGATACATACCTTCCACGACATGGCTCGCCTCCTCTCATCGGTTTGCTTTGAGAGTGGCGTAGATTGTGGTCATATCGCAGGGGTTATCTTGACGAAATCAGCGCTTGGATCGTCATTTCGTCAAATATTTTGTCTATTTGGCAATTGATGCACTGGGCTTTGAACGTGCGGTCCGGCGCTTTGCGCGTTCGTCGGGTGATCGATCGAATGGATCGATCCCTATCCCTCCTCACCCTTCAGGTTATGAGCCTGACGAGGTGAAGACGTTAAGCGATTGATCCTGGGGATCAATTGTAGTCTGAACGGGCTGTTCTGAGGTTTTCTGA
>NZ_JBQFNM010000013.1:0-64398 GCF_056532675.1 Ruegeria sp. I1
GCCGCCGGTGCCTGAAACCATCGTCCAGATGGACCAAAGGCCGATCATGCACTAACAATCAAATTGGACCACTCAAGTGGGGCTGATCAAGTTTTGTTGCGGGTACACTATACTCCTCGCGAAAAATAATCTGAAGCCGCCTGAATCGATTACTAACAAATTGGCGTGTATTTGGAGCATTATGCTGTCGCGTAAATTTATTTAGAGCGGAGCACCATTTGACATGTCGAATCTAAATTGGAATGCGCTTTTCACTGGGCTTGTTCGAAATGAGGCTCCCTCGCTCTGGGGCAATTGGACTCTGAACAGTTCGGTCCAACCAGGTATGATGGGCTTCCTTGATGCGACCAGCGGAGATTTTACATCTTATGGACTAATCGACTCCCCGCAACTAACTGCAAAACCGTACAACTCCCACTGGAACATGACAACTAACGGAGTGACTAAAACAGGGAGTGAGGTGAAGATAAGTGGACGTCATGATCCGACCACAAATACAACTGTTGAAGTCGAAGCGGAGGCTAAGTGGTCGTTTAGCAATTCCCAAGATATGATGTCCAAGTTCCAGCCATCGAAAAAGGTTCTCTTGCAAGGCCCAAAGATCAGCAGCGGTGTGCAAATTGCAAACAACATGGATTTAATAAAGTCCACCGCAAGCGCCAACAACTACACGCAAAATGGCCAGATCACACAGGGCTTCGGGGTTATCACTCAGGTGATCTATGCAGAGGCAGGCATGAATGTTGGGTCAGCGTCAACCAACTCCAGCTTTTCGATGTCGGCGTCGGTCGATGGAATGGCAGGGATGACGGACAGTGATAAATCGAAGGCCAGCCTCAAAGGATCATACTTTTCAGAAAACAGCACCGGAACCATATCCTCGCATCTTTGGCCAGCTTCTTCGGATGAAATCTCATCGGTTGATGCACCGATTGCATTCAAATTCGCCACCTTCGTCGGCGACAACTTATTGGTTCCGCTATGGGTGAATCGCCTGAACTACTTTACTCTGTACTTCGACAATCAGCACGGCGGCACTTACATCGTGAATGTCTCTGTGACTGGCTTGATTCCCGGGAAAGATGGGATGCAGCCTTTGGGCGGATGCCAGGTCTCCGGTGGATCAAGTAAAGAGGTCACCAATATTCCTCTGAACGTTACAAATCTTACCGCTACACTATCGTTGGAATCCGGCCCAACATTCGCACCAAATTGGCCAACTCCACTATCGTTGATCCCGACAGGAGAAGCATGGATAGACATTTACGGCTATTCTGGTGGGCCACCAGCGCACATTAAAACACACGTCGTCCCTCCACCGTAGGCTACACCCTCTGATGATCCAAGAACATTGTGATGAGAATGGACAATGAATTTTGATGTAACCTACCCGCAAGGAATGCCTCAAGGCGCGCAAGCTGCTTTTGCCCGCGCTATAGCTACATGGGAGGCCACAAACCTTCAGTCCAATATCGATATCAAAGTCAATGTGCAGTGGAATCTACAATTGGGAGGCCTATTGGGAATGTGCATTCCCGGTGGCCACGAGAACTTCAACAACGCTCCGCGCCAAGATACTTGGTACACCAGTGCGTTAGCAGACAAACTCGCAGGCGCCGATTTGTCAGCGCAAAACCTGTTCGATATGGAAGTCATCTTTGGTCAGCAGAACTTCTACACAGGCCAGGGTCAACCTGCACAGGACCAGTACGACCTGGAATCAGTTGCCCTTCATGAAATCTGTCATGGTTTAGGGTTTGTTGGGCTATTTTGGGTCGCCGACGTGAATGGGAATAACTTTGGCTCTTACGGAAACAATGCGGTGCTTGGGGCAATTCCACCAAATCTGAACCCCCAAGTAAGCCTTCCTGCAAACCTGAACGGTCATCCCAGCGCTTTTGGCGTTCTCGTTGAGGATGCACAGGGCAATGAGCTTGTCGGGAACCACTATGCAAACAATTCTCAGCCACTTGCCGTGGCGCTCACCTCAGGAAGTTTGCGTATCCGAACCGGTCTGAACCAGACCTATCCAATATATTCACCAAACCCGTTTCAACCGGCATCAAGTGATGAACACTTTCGGCCTCCACCAAATTCCTTGATGGTCCCAGATAGAAACTCAGGAACGACTTTTCGGAACATAGATCAGCCGGTACTGAACGTCTTGACGGCGATCGGTTGGTAGCTGCTCAATCAAAGGTAACCCGCTTTTCCGATCTTGCCATCGATAAATCCAAATTCTTACAACTAGATGGCAACTGCTTGTTAGCTGGGGGAGAATCTAGGGGCAGGTCAAACCATAGAGTTCGACTTCCCGAGGAGCAACTATACTTTCTATATAAGTACCTCATAGTAAAACATTAAAATTCAAAAACTCAAACAAATACCACTAAATATACCACACTGAGGTTAGACACTCGCGATTCAAAGCCAAAGGCTTGAATGCAATGGGACGCACGATAAGAAATGTATAACAGACACTCATTTAGAGTAAAGCGAAGGCCTTCTTCGAGCCCAAACTGTCAGTCCCAGATGTCTTTTTCCGAGGTGCTCATCTGCTCCAAGTCAGGTGCACGCAGTTGTCGATCTGGCTCCCAAGCGAGATAAAACTCATCAAGCTGAGGCGGTGCGACGCTCGTCGCTGATAACATAGAGTGGACTTGTCCACGATGGTGAATTTGATGCTGGATAAGATGTAGAAAAGTTCTGTCAAAGCGCTCGGTCTGAATGTTGCCACCGCGTATCATCTCGACAGGCTTAGCTCCTAGGTCAGTACTTGCATCTGAGCAGGTAGACACAAAGCGTTGGTCAATTTTTCGCTGTTCTTCAATGAGATTACCTATGTTGGGGCAAGGTATGCGATTGTCGAAAGCGCTTAGGCCAATGCACCGACCTTCCAACGCGGAAACGTAGAACCAATCTACAATCAGAATGTGATTGAGGGTGGCGATGATCGAGCCAAAGAAGCTCTCTCTTTCCTTTTCAAGTTCGCTCTTTGATAACAAAGAGCAGGCGACCCCCAGCCTATGGTTCGCCCAAGCATTGTTGTAGGCTTGTACACAAAGTAATTTGTTCATGTATTGTTCTTATCTTTGTCATCAAATCTTGTCTATGCTGTAAATGTCAACTTCGTCCGCTTTCCCTACATCTGCACAAAGCTCGGCATCCGTGAATTTGGGCTCAGTGCGGACCATCGATACACAGTTAGAATGACGAACCACAAAGATCATATCTGTTGTCAAAATCGGTGAAGTTTCTTTGCGACCCGGTAGGTATTGGCATAGGCCGTGACGGAAGCATCGATTGGGTCGGCATAGCCACCGCCGATTGCCATTGAAACTGGGATGCCACGGCCTTTGCAGGCGTGTAGAACGGCCCGATCGCGCTGGATGAGGCCATTATGGGTCAACGCAAGCCGCCCTAGCCGGTCTTCTGCCAGCGGATCAACACCTGCCTGGTATAGAATGAGGTCGGGGCGAAATTCGAATACGGCGGGCAAGTGGTTGGTTAAGGAGCGTAGGTAGTCCTCATCGCCGGTGCCATCTGGAAGGGCAACATCGAGATCCGCCGGAAACTTCCGGAACGGAAAATTCTTTTCGCCGTGCATCGAAAAGACGAAGACCGATGGATTGGCAGCGAAAATCGCGGCGCTGCCGTCACCCTGATGAACATCAAGATCAATGATTGCGACCCTTTCGGCCTTGCGAGTCGCAAGCAGGTGGAGCGCCGCGACGGCCTGATCGTTGTAGACGCAATAGCCAGATCCAAACGTTGGATGGGCATGATGCGTGCCACCAGCGAGCTGCCCCGATATACCGTACTCATGAGCTGTCTCAGCAGCGGCTATTGCGCCACCGGCCGTTGCGCGAACGCGCCTCACTAATTCCAGGCTCCACGGAAAGCCAATCCGTTTCATGGCTTTTTCTTCGAGTTCCCCGATTTCAAACTGCGCGACAAATCCGGCGGCGTGCGCGCGCCTTATTGATTCATCGCTGGCTGGCAAAGACTCTGCCAGCTGCGCCTCCTGAAGAATACTATCTTTCAGCAGTAGCTTATGGAGCATCTCGTACTTGCCCTGCGGAAAGCGATGTCCGGAAGGCAGGCTAAGAGAGGAGTTTTGAGGTGCGTAAAATCTCATGACTTCGGTGTATTGGAGCTCAGGCAACGCGCCAGCGTACAACCGACCTCAGAACAGATCTTCAATAACAGTCCCCGATGGCATTGTGGTTCAAATTGTGCGTCGATTTGCAGGAAGGTGACAGTTGATATCTTATGAGATTGTTCGATGTGCTGGACTTTGCTTTCGTTCCGGCTGCGGCCTCGAAGATTCGCTCACCAGCCATTTGTCGACATCAAGGGCGAATGAGTGACTCGTCCTTTTGGAAGGCCTTGCTGTAAAACTTTGACTTTCTAGCTTCTTTAAAATTTTCTCGAGCATCCAAAAAAATCGTAAATCAATGATCGGTACGTAGCAACGCTGCTCAGGCAACGTTTAGTGCTTTTCGGAGTAGCGCTGCAGCCATTACAGGATGGCGTCATGATCTGTGACTAGTTCTTGGGCTAGACCGTCGCAGAACCGGAGGAGCGCGGCTGCGTTCAATGCGTTTGACCCCACCAGAACCGGCAGATGACCGGTTTGAGCCCGTTGTCTCTTGTCGTGGTTCGCGTCCGAAAGGCCTGATACCAGGCATATTTGGTCTGAGAAGAAGGCCGTTAGTTAAGTATATCAGCTATGGCGCCTATCAGGTTCAACACCTCGTGCGTCTCTCGGTTCACCTGATAAACATAGTCTCCAGCACGCACATAGTAGCCGTTTCGCCGTAGTCCATATCGGCTGGGATTGTCGATAGGTACGTACCCATCGTAGATGTAGTCCCCAACCCGATATCGTTTTACTTGGCCTGGCGGCACGCATGGAATTGCTTTTTTGGCCAAGCCAGGTGGACAATGTCCCACCTTCGATTTCACGAGAACAGGCTGCACTGCGGTATGTGAACTAATAAGTAGTCCAAGCCCAAGGGTCTGTAAGTCGAAACTCGCACCCGCAACCGGCGCAGTCTGAATGGCAGACAGTGTTACCGCGATTACTAAAGTTGTTTTCATCTTTTGGGGCCTCATTTGCTTTAAAATTTTAAGTATGCTTCCGGTCACGGTTTGCCTAACCCATAGGCGGAGACTGGCTTGCGGCTAGCATCTTTGGATCTGAGGCGATGGTTCGACTGATGCATCATCCTCACCTAGCGACCTTCCAAACCGTTAAGTTAAAAGGTGGCAATCGAACGGTCCCACAACCAGAGAATTCATTTGTTTTTATTCCGTAAACAATATTAACCGAACATGAACAGCATATTCTCGGTGCGTTCAACCACGCTGAGTCATAGTCCCTGAATTGGATCGAACGACATGTGTATCGTTTGACGAAAACAAGGGGAACAACATGGTCAAGCCTGCCTTTGTGACTAAAGACTGTGGCACACCAGCTGCAATGCAGACCTCCGGCAAAGCTGCCGACGAGCGTCTGCAAACCTTGATCAATTCGAGCAATGACCGCTTCCCTCCTATCGAAAATGCACTAACCGAAATCACCAAAAACATGCGGCTCTCCGAGGCTCGTCAGGACGCCTGAAGGCAGATCAGTTGACCCCCCCGAACAATTCTCGATATTCACCCTAAACATCAGAATTGTCCCCCGATCCCACCCCATCATTTGGGGTGGGATTTGTTTTGGATGGGCGACACTATCACCAGAAAACGCGTTTCAGCTTCAGAAATCGTCAAAACATCTCTGGGCGCGCCTACGGTCGGCACGCCCAAAGTGTAGATCAACAAGGGCCTAAAGGCTTCGGGTTATAATCCCAAAAGGGCTTTGACCTGTTCTTCGACGGCGTCAGTTACAGGTTTGTTGGCCGCCGCTTCCAACGCTTCGCGCTCGGCTAGATCCTGTTCTTCAACAAGCTCTGTCAGTTCTTCCACCTCTTCGACCGCGTCATTGTAATCGATGGCAGCCTGTCTTTTGTCGCCCAGGTCTTGCGCTTCATCAATTGAGGCATCCAAAGCGGCCTGAGCCTCTTCAAGCTGCGCTTCGATGTTGGGATCTGTTCCGCCCGCTTCAGCCAAGGCCTGTTCAAGCTCTTGTACTTTGTTCTGGTTTTCTTGAACTTCAGACAGCGCAGTTTCCAAATCATCTTCGATATCTTGCAATGGGCGCTCCGGTGGCTCCAGCCCCGCTAAAACCTCTAGCTGCTCGACCAGATCCTCACGTAAGGGTTCACCGGCCAACACCGTGTCTCGGTAGGTGGCTATTCTGCCAACGCGCGAATTCGGCGCAGCATTGGCCAGTGCAGTGGGGCTGGCGTTGGCAGCATTCAGCGCGCCCAGTTCCGATGGATGGGCACCAAGCAACGCGGCCATACGATTGCCCTTAGCACGAGATACGGGGCGCTTTGACTCGTCCACAATGACAGTCTGCGCTGAGGATTTTGGTGCCTTGGTCTTACGGGTCCCGTGCGTTTTGTTAGCACCCGTCGCGGCGGCTTCTGTTTTACGCGCTTTCTTTTTCCCACCGAACAGATCTTTCAGAGAGAACCCACCGCCTTTTTTCTGACCAACCCCGGCAGAGCGAGACTTTGTTTTTCCTGATCTGGAATTTCCGGCCTTGCTTCCGCTGGCGTCCTTGCCAACCGTGCTGTGATCTCCGCCAGATCCCTTCGCCCCGTTGCCGTTCCCACCGCCATTACCGTTGCCGTTTCCACCACCGTTGCCATTGCCGTTTCCGCCGCCGTTACCATTGCCGTTCCCACCACCCTTGCCGTTGCCATTGCCTTGCTTTGCATAGGCAAAATCAGGAGCTGCAACAGTGGTCACAATGGCCGTCGAACCCAAAAGGGCAATCGCTATTGTCGAGGCTTTCAACAGTCCGCACTTGGTGATGTTCATCTCAATCTCCTAAAAAACTCACAGCAACAGCTATCGAAAAACTGAACCTAGATGCCGTGTTCTGGCCGTTTGATCCATGTTCGAATCAACAAGGCTGGACTTCATTTAACTTGAGCGTGCTTGAACGCAGGGCTAACTGCTTGTTCATCGCCGGTTCACATCCGGCCCTGTAGTCTCGGCCCAAGAGTATGAGGGTTCTATGCAAACCAAAGCTTTATTGTTGGTTGCAGCGTTGCTGAGCGCCTTGTCCGGAGGACAAGCGGTGGCCGAGGCGCGCGAACTCAAACAGTCTGAACTGCGCATGGCAACTCTGTCGGGAAGCGCAATCCGGTTGAAACGTGTCATCAAAGGTGTCGAAAAAGCCATCGGTGGGACCCCCGTTGATGCACGCGCCTTCCAAACCGACAAGATTTACTATCGCATTCTGGTCAAGAAGCCGGGCGGAAAGATCGTCAGCGTAATTGTGGACGCCCAAACCGGCGCCGTCGTGTCGAATAATTCAAGTGTCGGACGCGAAATCTCCAAAGCCGCACGCTCCACAGCCTCCAAGTCCAAAAGCAGTATTGGTCAAAGCGCCTCTGCGACTCGCGGGAACAGCACTAGCCGTGGCAACAGCAATGGCGGCGGAAATGGTAACGGCAATGGCGGAGGCAATGGCGGAGGCAATGGCGGAGGCAATGGCGGCGGTAACGGCGGAGGCAATGGCGGCGGTAACGGCGGCGGCAATGGCGGCGGCAATGGCGGCGGCAATGGCGGAGGTAACGGTGGCGGCAACGGCGGTGGTAACGGCGGCGGCAACGGCAATGGCGGCGGTAAGAAATAGCGTGAAGCTGACCGCGTTTTAGATATAGTCTCCGAATATGCGAATTCTCCTTGCTGAAGACGAACCCCAGCTTTGTGAACAAGTCAAAAAGCTGTTGGGCTCCGAGGGCCGCGTGGTCGACGTGGCAACCAATGGTACGGATGCCCTGCATCTGGGGTCGACTGAACCTTATGACATGATCATCCTCGACATCGGCCTGCCCGAACGCGACGGTATCTCGGTCCTGCGGGAATGGCGTAACGCGGGCGTCAAAACCCCGGTCTTGATCTTGACGGCCCGAGATGGCTGGAGCGAACGTGTCGACGGTCTGGATGCGGGCGCAGATGACTATATGACAAAGCCATTTCACATGCCTGAACTGGCCGCACGGGTGCGGGCGATCTTGCGCAGGCAAAGCGGTCAGCTGAACCCTGTAATCGAAATGGGGAACGTGGTGTTAGACACTAGAAACGGTCGGGTCAGCGTCGGAGGAATCCCGGTCGATTTGACTGCGCAGGAGATCGCGGTGCTCACTTATCTTGCGCATAATATCGGTCGGATGGTGTCGCGTACAGAATTGTCCGAACACATCTACGAATATGACGGCGACCGGGACTCCAACACAATCGCTGTATTCGTTACGCGTCTGCGCAAAAAACTGGGCTCTGATTTGATCACAACCGTCAGGGGACGGGGCTATATGATTGATCCTGCCTAATGCTGTCGTTACGCCAACGGGCCTTGCTCGGAGGTATCGCCTCGGGTGCGTTGTCTGTAGGCGTTGGTACGCTGGTGGTGTTTTCCTACATCAATGCGCGCGTCCTGGATCAGTTCGACAGTGCGCTGCAAGACCATCATACGCAAGTTGTCGTTGGCCTAAGTGCGACTACGGATGACCCTGAAACCTTGCGGCAGTTTGTATTCGACCCGGCCTATGGTACGCCCTACTCAGGGCGGTATTGGCAAGTAACAGACGGTACTGGCGCCATCTATACCTCTGCCTCGCTTTTTGACGAAACGATTTCCGAGCCTCCGCGCGCAAGTGGCGAAACAATCATTTGGAACACTACAGGTCCGGACAACGAGGCCGTTCGCAGCGTCTATCAAAAAATTACGTTCGAAGACGGAACGGAGTGGGGTGTAACTGTCGCCGAAAGCAGGAGCCAACTGATCGACGAACGCAGTGCCGCACAAAGATACCTGCTCTCGGTTTTCGGATTGATCGGTTTGATCGGAGTGGCCAGTTCACTTTTATTGATGTCCGCCATTATTGGCCCCCTCAGGAAGTTGCGTGCCGATGTCGCTCATCGCTGGGATCGGGGTGATGAATTGGTGCCCGCAGACTACCCGGATGAGGTTTCGCCTCTGGTAGAAGACCTCAATAAACTGCTGCATCGAAACCGAGAGATCGTCTCCGGTTCGCGAAGGCAGGCAGCGGATCTGGCGCACGCTCTGAAAACGCCGACAGCCATCTTACGAAACGAATTGGCGGATCTGTCTGAAGCCGGCGTACACACAGAGCCTGCGGAAGAGGCGTTATCTCGAATTGACGCTCAGCTTGGCCGTTCGCTCGCGCGCATGCGTGCTTCAAACACTGGAGAGCTAACCCATTCTAGGACAGACCTGTCGAACTCGGTCGAACGACTGTCCCGGCTATTCTCGGTTATGGCGGAACGCGAGGGGAAGACCCTGGTGTCAGACAACGAGGCAGGTCTTCTTGTCCGCATGGATCCTCAGGACATTGAAGAAGTGATCGGAAATCTCCTCGACAATGCGCTCAAGTGGAGCCGAACAACATTCCAAATCACTGTGAGGCGAACGGAAAGCGGTATCGAGATTTGCGTTGAGGACGATGGGCCTGGAATCCCAGAACATGCCAGACTTGAAGTCCTTCGTTCCGGCAGTCGGCTGGATACCTCTGTCAAGGGAACAGGTTTGGGTCTGTCTATCTCGGTCGATTTATTGGCTGCATATGGTGGGAAGCTAGAACTTAGAACATCGGAGCGCCTAGGTGGCTTGGCTTGTGAAGTGACGATTGGCCCCTGAGAACAACGTACTGTTTTCGATCTCTGGAAGCCTCGGTGCAGTTCTTTAAAATTTGTAAACCTCCGTCTGAATAAACTACAAACGCTTTCAACAAACACTACAAGCGCGATGCCAATTCGAGCGTAGCGGGCATCAACTAGAGCCAACAGCTTAGGTCCCGCCAGTGAGCAGCTTTCTATTAAACAGCATAAACTCACTCAAAATGTTATGTGTTCAAAAAGCATCAACAACAATTAAACTCAAATGCTTCTAAGTTGGTCCCTTCTAACCTCGTATTAGGATTGGTTGCAAATAAGCTCAGTCATCTTAAGGTTGTCGATAATGCGCCTATTCAACTCGGTTGTTTTTACGGTGTTATGCACTTTCGTGGCCGTGATATCCGTGTCGAAAAACAGTATTGCCCAAACCTGGGACATCGCATCCCAGCACTCTGTCAGCGGTGTAACGGTGTACGATACCGATGAGCTGTTAACGTTTGCCGGTCAGTTGGCCTTTGATCGGTCGGGGCGCATCACGGCGGCGGAGGTCGCATCAACGATCACGCAGATCTACCGAGAAGACGGTTACTTCTTGGCTGAGGCGTGGCCTGGTCCCGATGGGCAGAGCATAGTTGTTGATGAAGGGCGTATTCAAACCATCGAAATTGAAGGTGTAGATACACGCACGTTCCAAACCCTAGAAAAGATCTTTCGCCCCCTCACTACAGCATATCCAATAACTCTTAAACGATTTGAGCGTGCGGTTATGTTGGCCGAGGACATACCCGACTTGGACGTGTCGACCGAACTTGACTACCCGGACCAGGGTGGTGCGCGGCTGAGAGTATTGGGAGACCCTCTACTCAAACAAGCCGGCAGCGCGACACTCGACAACCCTCCGCGTGAGCTTGGAGAAGCGCTCAGTTTCTATATCGTACAAGAATATTATTCGACGCTGACCGTCGGGGATTTGCTGCGATTTGAGGGGTCAGGCAACTACAATTGGGACAAAGACGACGAACACTCTTTGTGGGGCGCTGTTACCTATCGCACGCCGCTGAACAGCAATGGTCTGTACGGTGAGATTTTCTACGGAAACATAAACGCAAAACGTGACCTCTCGGGGGATTTTGCAAGAACAGATGTTGATGGCGAGAACTTCACCCTCGCGTTGGGATACCCCGTGATCCGCGATGTGGCTCGCTATGGGTATCTTCTGCTGGATTATCGCGTTTCCGAAGCGGACTCAGTCAGTGGCGGTGTTCCACTATCCAGTGACGCGAGTGTCGTTGGCCTGACATATCTCTACGGACAAAACTATCCAAAAGGACAGGCTCTGGAAGCGGGGCTAACCCTATCTTTTGGCGATAATGACAACGACACGACGGACGCAAATTTTGACGATGGAGATTCTTCATTCTGGCATCTGCGGGGCGGCATCGGATACGAAAGCCCGCTAACGAGCTTGTCGCCCAACACAGCTTGGCGCAATGAGATTTGGGGGCAGTACACAACCGACCGGCTGCCCTCGGTCGAGGAGTACTTCCTTGGTGATCGTTATGCTTTGCGTGGATATCGGTTTGACGAAGTGGATGGTGATTCAGGGATATCCGCGATTTTCGAAGTGTCTCACTCCTACTTTCCGAGTTCCCAAAGCATTCATCGCTTGACGCCCTTTGTCTTTTTCGACGTGGGTTACATCTCGAACAATGACCCTGCGAGTTTTGAAGTTGATAATGCTACACTGGCCTCGACAGGTCTGGGTTTAGACATTGAGTTTAAGCAAAACCTAATCCTGTCCGGATATGTCGGTGTCCCTTTGAGAGACGGTCCCTTGACCGACTCTGGCGATCCTGGCGCGTATCTTGCTCTGACAACAAGTTGGTGAGGATGTTATGAAACGGAACCGCATTGCAATAATTGCCGCAGCTTGTTTGGTCGCTGAGCTGGTCGCTACGCAGGTAGTTGCCCGCGGCAATCATTATGGGTGGTGCCGTGGTGTAGGGAACCCGCACCAATCGAGCCAAGGATGTGGGCAAGCTGGCGGGCAAGGGGCAGGCAACCAAATTACCGGTCCAACGCAGCCGGTGGCAAATCAGTTGCCACCTAAGGGAACGCAGCAAACACCCACGTCAGTTACTGTGCCGGTCCTAGCGCCTAGCGCGGTCCCGAATGCAATTCCCGGTCGGGTTCCAATCGCGACGCCGATAGCGGTTCCCGGTCAAGTTCCAACACCCGTCGCAGCGCCGACCCTAGTTCCGCCTTTGGTGCCAAATCCGACGCCAAACCGGGTTCCGACAGCCGTTCCCAATCAGGTTCCGCCATTGGCTACCGGGCCTACTGCTGTGCCGCCGCAAGTTCCGACTGCAACCCCAAATCAAGTTCCGATAGCTGTTCCTGGCCAGGTCCCGCCTCAGCCTAGTGTGCCGCCCCTTGTGCCAACGGCGACACCCAACCAAATACCAGTCGCCGTTCCTGGTCAGGTGCCGCCTCAGCCTACCGGTCAATCTGCTGTGCCACCGCTTGTCCCAACCGCGACCCCAAATCCGGTTCCCACAGCGGTTCCCGGCCAGGTTCCACAGTTAACGCCAAGACCTACGGCAACTCATGTCGCCGTCCCCGGACATACGCAGCCACAAGGCGTCGTGACAATCATGCGCCCAAGGCCGAGGCCGACAACAGGTACTGTTCAGCAACCTGGCCCAACACAAGTGACTCACCATTCAACCTACCAAAGCAGTTCAAAGAAACACGATCACGTCGCAGCAACGCCCGGACGGCATGACCCGCACGATCTACCGAGATTCCGCAACACAGCGGCCAAGGAAAACTGGGAATGCGTTGCCAGCGGATTTGGACAGCGCCGGTATGATGCTGGTCGAGGCGTATTGCTGAGCAACGGAGCGTCACGGCACCTTGGAAACGTTGACGCAATGGCACGGGATGTACCTGCACGGCATCCAAAACACTCTGGATGCATCATTTCGGTTAAACGAAAGCAGCGTTAAATCCAGCTTTGTACGGCTGATTTCAAAGTAGTCATCTGGCTGGTTTCGGTTAACGTGAGCATAGCCTTATCACAATTCTCTACTAACTCAATTGAGTTGCTACTCCAGTTTTCGTCCCCATTGGATCAAGTAGTTAACGGCTTTGCGGGCCTGGTTCGCGCTCTGCGACCGTTCCCCATGTTTCCATGACGGATGGCTTGGCCCAGCAGCATGCCCACCTCTGGCCCCATGCATGCGACAAACACTCCAACCTTGAACGGCGGGGGCACGGCACCGCTTGCCAGTGGACTTGGCTGTGGCGGTGCATCTGGGCGCATCATTGAGTCTTTTCGTAGGGTCCATGAGGTTATCGTCATTTTTTGTCATCCGACCGCCCCCCGTTTTGGACGTTGCCGACAATGGCCTGCCCACCTTCTTTGACCTCGACGCGTTCGACGCGGACGGTCTGATCTGCCTTGGAGCGGTACCGTTTCAGGGTTTCAATCTGGCTCGCGAAGGTCCGCGCAAGTTTATTCAGTGCCCTTTCAGCCGAGTCTTGCTGAGGGAGGGTTTCGACGTGATTGAGCCTGCGCGCCATCATCATCGTCGCCTGGTGGATCGCGCCCATTTGAATGGCCAGCATCGCTTCGATCTCATCCTCTGGCCGGATACCTGCAACAACCGACATCACGAAATTGGATGCGGTCTCGGAGACTGAGCTGCCTTGTTGTCCGAGCACAGCCACCTGGTCCATGACACCTTCGAAGAACCGGTAATCCGCCGTGCCGAGCTCATACATGGCCAAGGCACATGCCGCCTTTGGGTCTTTTCCCTTGTGCCCAACCGTGAGCCTGCGTGTATCTTCATCGAAGTCCAACTGGATGTCCGGTGCCCGAACGCGCGATTTCTTCCGTTCCCTCAGATCGACAATCGCATTGGTCTCCGCATCCGTGAGGTTGAAGCCCTTTGTCTGCAGATCGTTGCCTTTGTCTTTCTGTGTCTTGCTCATGTCCGCCTCGCGTAACAGGGAGTGGTTAGTATTAGTGTTCCGATTCAGAACCGATGGACCGACGCAAAATCGATCTGACGGGTTCTGATTTGGAACCATGGAAAGTCTTTGGGTTCTCGAACGGAACCACAGAAGTTGCTGACGGGTCCGTCTCAGAACCGCGTATTGTTTTTTCGGGCTGCCAGAACCGCCAGTCATTGGTGGCTGCTTTCTTGCCGGATCGGGTCTGCGTCGCCTTGGTCGTCAGCCGCCATTCGTGGGCGCGACGGTGATACCAGTTGCCTTCCTGCTTCAGCACGAGGAAGCCTTTGTCCTGCAGATCGTCGAAGGCACGCTGAACAGTGGCCTTGCCCAATCCCAGGATCTCTGCCGCCTCGTTCATCGACAGGAACACTTTGCCGTTGTTGCCGCCGTTGAAGCGGGTATGAAGCTCCAGCCAGAGCTTCACAGCAGGCCCAGACAACGCTCGCCACGCCGGGGACTTGATTATGGCGTAGGGCAGATAAACGAACTGGCCCTCATCCGACCGTTTGCCTTTGGGAGACCGCCGCCTACTCATCGCGACACCTCCGCTGGAAACGCGCGGGCAATGCATCCAGTTCAGGAATGTCACAGCCGATATGCGCCCGGACGAGTCGGGTGAGGCTGGATTTGGATACACAGTACCCGAGCGTGTCCCACGCCGCTCCCCCGGTCGGAAATTGGGGTCTCTGGCGCTGAAACAGCCATTGGATACCGTCCCGGCATACGGCGACGCGATAAACACCGTAGCGAAAGAGTTCACCGCTGTAGTTCTCAGCAGTTTCCCGATGATCGGTTCGCGAAAGAGGGCCAGTGTGCGGCTCCCTGTCGTGACCGGCATTGATCGACTTGGAAATGGACATTTCAGCCATGCTCAATCCGTCCTTTCCGCACGATCACCCGTTCCACCGAGTGGCTCAGGGGCGACCAGTAGTACCGGCGTTCGTTTTGTCTTGTCGGCACAGGGCATCCTGTGGCATCAACTGGACTTGCTAGGGTGGCAGTTGATGTCACTGGAAAAGCCCCATCTCCACGCTTGGAGTTGGGGTTTTTCATTATGCAGCCTCGTTGTTGGGATCGGTGCGCCGGGCCGTCAGCCAGGCGTTCAGATCGGCGCCGTGATAGGCGATCCGCCGACCTATGCGGATAAAGGCCGGACCACACATGCGGTGGCGCTATTGAGCCAGCTTTTCGCGGTTTCCCAGCAATTGCATTTCAGGGTCTTCTGGGAAATAGACCCGGTCGTCATTGAAGACGTTTGCCATCGTTGAAATCCTCTTGGATCAGTTGCGATGGCACTAAATTGGAACCATTTTCCCCTAACGAGCTAGTCGGGGAAAAATGAAAAGTTTGGCCCCAGTCTTCCCCCTATTTTTTCCCGGGGGGATTCGACGCCGCGTCGCGCCAGTCTCGAAGTGTTTTAGGTGAAGGCCGCTGCCCGGTCTGGTTCTCTAGTCGGTTTTGGACTTGCGTCCAAGACAACGATCCTTTGTCGTTCCCCATCGCGGCGAAGGCGGCTCTTGCTTTTTCCAATGATGGTCTGCCTCGTTTAGAGGTTGGTCTTTTCTCCCGATTGAATGCCACCAAGGACAAGCAATCCTGTGCCGTTTTTGGTATATCATCCTCTACAACGCACAGGCTCCAACCTTCAAACGATCTGACCCTCTCAGCAATTGGCAGAACATAGTCGGGATCAATCAGGTCGTTCTCGATCAAAAATTCTTTGGAAAATCTGTCCCAGCTTTTCGCAGAAATTAGGTACGATGGGTACTCCAAGAAAATCCACTGAGAGTCGTGGTTGTTTCTAATAAATTCTGGGAACTCCTCTGCCTCATAATTCAAGTCGAGGAGCTCAAGGAACAGATTAGAGCCCACCATTTTTTTACCACTCGGCGAACAAAGATAAAATCGGTCCGTTCCAAACAAAAACAACTTGAAAACGTCTTCTATAACGTATTCGAAGGCTGACGCACCAAAGTGCGTCGGCGCCGGAGACACGGAACCATCAGGTTCTCTCCGATCGCGAAGATAGGGTACCCCGTCTACATCTTCGTATTCGTACCCTAGTTCCCTACAAATCTCATGAAAGACGTTTCTGTTTTCCCAATAGGAGAGTATTTCACCAAACTTCCCTCTTAATTCGAGTAAGCTAACTGTGCCGATCGGGCTGAACATCAGTTCGAAGCCCTTTCTGTGCGCTCACATACGTAATTGCACCAAGTATTCATCATTTCCCGTCGCCTTTCTAACAAATCCGTTCGCGCGTAGGCCCGCTCCACGTCTGACCCAACCTGATGGGCCAAGGCCGCCTCTGCCAGTTCGCGTGGTGCACCTGCAGCTTCCGCCGCCCAATCTCGAAACGAGCTGCGAAAGCCATGCACGGTAACGCCATCCTGTCGCATCCGGCGCAGCAGCATCAGCATGGACATGTTTGACAGGGGCTGATGCCGCTTCTGCCCCTCGAACACATAGTCAGAGGCCAGCGCGCGCAGCGGTTCCAGAATGGCCAGCATTTCGTCGGTGAGAGGCACGCGATGGACCTGACCACCTTTCATGCGCTCCGCTGGTATGGTCCACAGGCGCGCATCGACATCAACCTCGGGCCACTTCATCTCTAGCACCTCTGAGGTTCGGCAGGCGGTCAGAATGGTGAACTGCAGCGCCTTGGCGGCCATGGCTGAACGGGTCTGTAGCTCGGCATAGAATGCGGACACTTCCTGCCACGGCATCGCGTCATGGTGCTGGACCTTGGCTTTGACGGTTGGCAGCACTTTACCTTCGCGGATAGCGGTCACCGGGTTCTCGCCCGAGCGGAAGCCCTTGGACTTTGCCACATCGAGCACCGTCTTGATCCGCTGCGACAGTCGCTTTGCGGTTTCGTGTTTCTCGGTCCAGATGGGGGACAGGCACATCAACACTTCGGGCTGATCAATGCTGTCGACTGGCATGCGCCCGATCTTTGGGAACGCATAGTCGCGCAAGGTGTTGAGCCATTGCTGGCCGTGTTTGGCATTCTTCCATGTTGGCAGGCGGTCAATGTGAACTTGTCGGCTGAGTTCCTCAAAGGTCGGGATTTCACGCTGGGCGTTGAAACGCGGGTTCAGCCCGGACTTTGCCATGCGTCGATATTCGAGGGCTCTTTCTCGAGCCTGGTTTAGTGTGACGACATCAGCGCCACCTAACCCGAAATCCGTGCGCAGCGGAGCGCCCTTGCGGTTCTTCTGTCCTTTGACCGTTACACGCACGATCCAGCGCCGTGCACCCGATGGATCAACAACAAGGTACAAGCCAGAGCCGTCACCATGCCGACCAGGGCCAAGATTCTCAACCAGCTTCTTTGTCAGCTTCCCGCCGAGTGCGGACATGAAAATACCACAAAATATACCACTCAATGAAAGCATACTTGTGCTATCGGATAAAATCCAATGAAACCCACCAGCGTGGCTATGGCCATAAAACACAGAGGTTTATACAACCTAGTGCGTCTCACCAAGATTTTGGAATATCACCAAGTGGCGGACCGAGGAGGATTCGAACCCCCGACCCCTTGATTCGTAGTCAAGTACTCTATCCAGCTGAGCTATCGGTCCGCGTTGGTGAGGCGCTATTTAGACCCGGCACGGTGGACGTGCAAGTCGATTCTGTAAAAAATCCTCAAAAAGTCTCGTCTCCGCGGGGCAGCCTTATTTCAAAGGTCGTTCCATCGGGTCCGGTGTCTTTCAGCACCAGATCCCCGCCATGGCCGCGCACCAGTTCCTGCGAAATTGCAAGACCTAGGCCAGATCCGCCTTTACGCACACCACCCTCAAACGGGGTGAAC
The DNA here is from genome assembly GCF_056532675.1 of Ruegeria sp. I1. Lineage (NCBI taxonomy): Bacteria > Pseudomonadati > Pseudomonadota > Alphaproteobacteria > Rhodobacterales > Roseobacteraceae > Ruegeria > Ruegeria sp. I1. Next base: position 17,600 of record NZ_JBQFNM010000013.1, read on the forward strand.
AGGTTTTCACGCGCTTTGGGCGGCAGGCCGGGTCCTGTATCGCTGACTTCGATGCACCAGGTGCTCTCCAGCTCGCACCCCACGATGACGATCCGACCCGGTTTTCCAGAGGCGACCAGCGCCTGTCGCGCATTGCGGACAAGGTTCATGATGACTCGGTACAATTGCTCAGGGTCGGCACGTGCGACCAAGTCGTCCGGTACTTCGTTCACAATCTCGACACAGGCATCGGCCACCGCCAATTGCTCGCTTGCAGCCACGTCCGCAGCAATTTCGCGAACCTTGACCATGTACAGTGTCGGTGCGGGTTCTTCTGCACGGCCAAAAGCCAGTGTGCTTTCGCACAGGGAAACCGCTCGGGTGATCGAGTTGACCAGCTTCGGCGCCATGCGTTTGACCAACGGATCATCGCTCGCCTCAATCCGGTCTGTAAAAAGCTGCGCCGACGTCAGAATATTCCGCAAATCGTGGCTGACCTTAGCCACGGCACCACCCAATTGTGCCAATCGTTCGCGCTGTTTCAACGCCTGTGTCAGGTCCGTTTGCAACATCTGCAAGGCTTCTTCCGCCTCCCGCAGCTCGGTCACTTTCGAACTTGGCGAGATGATGCCACGCGCATCCTCGGGCGCGCTAGCATAGCGCTGCATATAGCCGACAACACTTTTGATCGGACGAACAAGAACAATACGTACTGCGAGAAACAACAACGACGCCGTTATGATCGAGATCACGAATGACAGGCCAAGGATTCGAAGACCATAGTCCACCATCGCCATCCGCAAGGGCGCGCTTTCCATGGTCACTTCGATCAACAAACCAGCCCGTTTGACAGGTTCGCCGATCACACGGATAACTTCGTTTTCGACGGTGAATATCCGGGTCATCGCGTCACGGATCAGAATCCAGGGGCCTGCATCCCGCAGATCGTAAGTATTGGTGATCTGCTCAGGGATGGGTGAGGACAGCATCAACTGCCGAACCTCATCACGCCTGAGCACGACATTATAAACACCCGCGTTTTCCAGCAGTTCGGCCTCAAGCTCATCGGCAAGCATGTCGTCGGCCAATAGCGCCAGAGATGCGATCTGTGCGCGCTCCAGCCGGTTTAGCAGAAAGTCTTCCCGGAAGCGCGCGATTGACGGGACAAAGATCAGGATTTCGGCCAGCATCACGAAGACCGTCGTCAAGATCAGGAAACGGCCCGACAGAGAGTTCAATTGACGCTCCTTCTTTGTGTCAGGGAATCCAGCGCTGGACGAACCTGACCACACGTTTAACTGTCTGATTCTCAAACAGCCTCGGCGAGAAATAAGCACCCGCGACGCGTTTGTTAAGCTCTCCGATCGTCGGATAAGGCGAAACCATCGCGGCGATCTGACCCATCTTGAGATTATTGGCCAGCGCCAGAGACCACAAGTTGATCAACTCTCCGGCCTGATGTCCCACGATTGTTGCACCAACCGGGCGGCCTTTGACGACCATCACCTTGATGAAACCCTTGGTCTTTCGTTCAGAAATCGCGCGGTCATTATGGTGATAGTCAAACCGGGCAATTTCCATCGCCTCACCATGTTGTTCGCGGGCTTGCACCTCTGTCAAACCGACCTGAGCGAGTTCCGGGTCGGTATAGGTTGCCCAAGGAATATGCGCTGTTTTGGCTTTTGAGGGCAGTCCGAACAAAGCTGACCGAATAATGATGCCAGCATGATACCCTGCAACATGAGTAAATTGCAGCCCACCTGCGACATCGCCAATCGCATAAACCTTGCGGTTGGTCGTGCGTAGAGCGTCGTCAACCTGGATACCGGTGCGTGTTCGGTCGATACCAGCAGCCTCAAGGTTCAGACGATCCACATTCGCCTTGCGCCCGGCAGCCATCAACAGATGGGTGCCTGAAATGATATCGCCGTTCTCAGTCACAACTTCGATCTTACCGCCCTCACCACGTATCTGAGCGACCATGGCTTGCTCGCGGATATCGATGCCTTCTGCCCTCAAGGTGTCCACAACCACGGCCGCAGCCTCAGGGTCATCCTTGCTCAGCGCCTTCATGCCTTCGATCACTGTAACTTTGCAGCCAAACCGGATATGCGCTTGCGCCATTTCCATGCCGATAGGCCCTCCACCGATGATCAGCAGATGGTCCGGTTTGTCGCGCAGATCGAAAACGGTCTCGTTGGTATAATACGGCACATTTTCCAAACCGGGGATCGGAGGGACCAACGGAATTGACCCGGTCGCAATCACAACACGGCGCGCGGTGATCACGGTGTCCCCGGCCTGCACCTCGGTTGGCGACAGGAAGGTGCCAAACTCTCGGATGACTGTCACGCCAAAGCCCTCGAACCGCTCCTGACTGTCCATCGGCTCGATCTGAGAGATTACATCATGAACGTGATCTTTCGCTGCACCATAGTCGACCTGAGGCACAACATTCGCCACTCCAAACGACGTGGCGTGCCCCTGCGCGTGAGCCGCTTTACCACTTGCGATCAGCGCCTTTGACGGGACGCAGCCAAAGTTCAGGCAGTCACCACCCATCTTGTGGCCTTCCAGCAGGATCACGTCGGCCCCCATCTGTGCAGCTCCTGCGGCAACTGACAACCCGCCCGATCCGGCTCCGATCACCAGGATATCCGTCTTCACTTTCTTCATGCGTTCAGGTGTCCTTTTTGCCGCGCAGGGCTTTGATCACAATTGGCAACGCGGCCAGCACACAAAGACCGATGATCGGGCCGATCACAAACGGTTCCCACAAAAGGGATACATCAGGCGTTTCACCCCGATCAAACACACCGCCCAGCCCGACGCCGATCCACGTGTACACGATCCCGCCCGGAATAATCCCCAGCGCTGTGGTGATCAGGAAGTTACGAAACTTTACGCCGACCAATGCGGGCACCAGATTGGCGACAAAGAAAGGCACAACTGGAACCAGCCGCAAGAGGAACAGCACAGAAATCTCGTTCTCGCGCAGCCCGTCTTTCAGCTTTTTGACCGTGCCTTCCGAGGATTCCAACCGCGCGGTCAGTGATTCACCCAAACCCCAACGGGCGGCCAGGAAAATCGCCGATGCGCCAATCGTCGCCGCGAAAACGTTGAAAACCGTTCCCGCGAACAAGCCAAACAGGAAGCCACCGGTCATAGAAGCCACGGCTGCACCGGGCAAGGAGAAGGCCACAATCACGATGTAGATTGCGATAAAGGCACCGGCCATGGCCCAGTAATTTGCATCCCGCCATGCCAGAAGCGCCTCACGATTATCGCGCAAGGTCTCAAAGCTGAGGTAATCGCCAAGCGTGAAGAACCCCAGCGCTGCGACCGTAAGGATCACCAGCAGTGGAATATGGCGCGCAACGCCGCTGCGCGGGGGCTGGGTCGTTTCACTCATAGGCTCATCCGGCTTGATCTGTTTCATTCTGACCCCAACATGCGTTGCCCGACCGCCAAACGACAGGTCCCTCACGCGGCCTTGAACTATGTGGCAGGGAATGTGAGAGTTTCGGGTGCAAAACCAGGAATCTGAAACCTTTTCGACGGCCCGGTTACAGAATTGTTGCAAAAGGCGTCAAAACCCCTGTCTTGGGGTTTGACTTACCCCCCGCTTAGCAGTAGAGGACGGGCTTCGAACACTAGGGCCAGGCGAATCCGCGCCGCACCCACCGCTATAGATTGGAGACGGAGCGATGAAACGCACCTATCAGCCTTCGAACCTGGTTCGCAAACGCCGCCACGGTTTCCGCGCGCGCATGGCCACCAAGGCCGGCCGTAAAATCCTGAACGCGCGCCGCGCACGTGGCCGCAAGTCGCTGAGCGCGTAAACCGCTCGACCTGTCAGGTACTGAACATGACGCCGCCGGAGGCCCCTGAGGTTGGTAAGAACCACCCCCGGGAAAAGCCCCCGGCGGCTTCTGTTTGCGCGCCAGTATCTTTGACTGCACTTAAGAACCGGCCTGATTTCCTGAAAGCCGCGCGCGCGCGCAGGCAAGGCACATCGTCGATGATGGTACAGGCCCGCAAGCGCGCGCCGGACGAAGCACCCGGTATTCGGGTTGGGTTCACCTGTTCCAAGAAAGTTGGCAACGCTGTCGCCCGAAACCGCGCCAAACGGCGCTTGCGCGAAGCAGCGCGTGCCATTCTGCCCACCCGAGGTCATGACGGGTGGGACTATGTGCTGATCGGACGCGCCGATGTCACCGGGTCCTGCCCCTATGACTCTCTGCTGAACGATCTGAAATACGCGCTGCGCAAAATCCATGGCACGGGCAAATGACCTTTCTGGCTCATATCATCGCCCTGCCCGTCCGGGCGTATCGGTTGATCTTTAGCCCCTGGGTTGGCTTCAACTGCCGCTATCAACCCACTTGTTCTGCCTATGCGCTGGAAGCGCTGGAAAAGCACGGGGCGATTAAGGGGGCATGGCTGGCCGCGCGCAGAATCGGGCGGTGCCATCCCTGGGGCGGCGACGGGTACGATCCGGTTCCAGAGTGCCAGGCGTGTAAAGACAAAACCTGATGCTCAAAACCTGGCATTTATCTTGCCGGGGTTCCTCAAACTCTTTAGGGCAGGTCCATGTTTGACGAAGCAGATGATATCCACCCGCTTTTCGCTGGCGCGCCCTCGACCACCGAGTTCAAGAAACTACGCAAGCGTATTGTGCGCCAGACCCGTGAAGCCATTGAACACTACGGGATGGTGAACCCCTCTGCCCATGACAAGGACGGCAAGCCGCCCCGGTGGCTGGTCTGCCTGTCCGGAGGCAAAGACAGCTACACCCTGCTTGCAGTTCTTTATGAGTTGAAATGGCGCGGCCTGCTGCCCGTCGATCTGCTGGCCTGCAATCTGGATCAGGGGCAACCCGGTTTTCCCGCCACCGTCCTGCCTGAATTTTTGGAACGCATGGATGTACCCCACCGGATCGAATATCAGGATACCTATTCGATCGTAGTCGATAAAGTCCCGCAAGGCCGTACATATTGCGCGCTGTGTTCTCGCCTGCGTCGCGGCAACCTGTATCGCATCGCACGCGAAGAAGGGTGTTCAGCCGTTGTGCTGGGCCATCACCGTGACGATATTTTGGAAACCTTCTTCATGAACCTGTTCCATGGCGGTCGTTTGGCCACTATGCCGCCCAAGCTGGTCAATGAAGAGGGTGATTTGTTCGTCTTTCGCCCACTGGCCCATGTGGCCGAAGCGGATTGCGAGAAATTTGCCAATGCAATGCGCTACCCGATCATCCCCTGCGATCTGTGCGGCAGTCAGGACGGGTTGCAACGCCAACAGGTCAAACAAATTCTCGATCAATGGGAAAAGAACAGCCCCGGTCGGCGGCAGGTCATGTTCCGCGCCCTGACTAATGCCCGACCGTCGCACCTGCTGGACCCCAAACTGTTCGATTTTGCAGGGCTTTCTTTGGATCCGGACAAAAAACCCGAAGATTTGGGTGAAATTCCGCATCTGCGTTAACGGCTGACTCAGATTGGTTTCATACGGTCGGGGCCTGTGATCATCTCTCAGGGCCTGGAAACCGATGCGGAACCTACCTTCTTTTGACCGTCTGTCGCGTAGCCTCGCGTCGCTGCTGAACTCCCCATCTGCTCTCGCCTTCATTCCCGCACTCAGCCTTGGTGCGTTCTGGATCGGGGGTGAACGTGCGCTTGTCGCCGCCGCTTTGGGCCTGCCGTTGATCGCCGCGGCAGTCGGCCGGTTTGGGTCAAAGGCTGGTGGGACGTTTGGAACTCACCAAGCAGGTGGTCTTCTCACCAACGACCGCTTCGATGCAGAGTTGGAGGCGGTCTTTCAAGGTTCAAAACAAAGCGGGGAAATGTCCGCTTGTATTGCCATTGCGCTCGACGATTACACACAGCTTCTTGACCTGCATGGCGAGGCCGCGACGAACCTGATATCGGAGCAGGTCTGCAATCGCATTCTCTCGGTCATTCGCAGCCAGGACTTTGTAACCCGGTTGGCAGGCAACAGGATTCTGATTGCTCTGCGCCCAGCGCAGCACCTGGATCTTGAGGCCTGTATACAAATGGCGGGGCGCATTCAGTCAGCCATCGAAGATCCGATACCGCTGAACGGCACCGGCATCTATGTCTCGTGCTCCATAGGGTTCTGCCTCAGTTCAGGCGAACCTAACGGGACCCCGGAAATGTGGAAGGACGCCGCCAACAACGCCTTGATCGAGGCGCAACAGAATGGCCCATCCACGATTCGCGCCTATTCGTCGGATACACGCCGCCGGTCGCGCATTCGTACCAATCTGAAAAAAGAGTTCGAGACCGCGCTGAACAGCGGCGAAATCCGCCCATGGTTTCAGCCTCAAATCTCTACCGATACCGGCAAGGTCACCGGGTTTGAAGCGCTGGCAAGATGGGAGCATCCGCAAAAAGGCGTATTGGGCCCGCACGTGTTTCTGCCCTTTGCGGAACAGGCCGAGATGATGGAACGTTTCGGACAGACCATCCGCCATCATGCGTTCAAAGCCATGCGTGACTGGGATCGGGCCGGAGTAATCGTGCCGCGGATCGGCATTAATTTCTCATCGGATGAGCTGCGAGACCCCGGCCTGATCGATCGCTTAAAATGGGAGATGGATCAATTCGACCTCACCCCAGACAGGCTGGCGGTTGAAATTCTGGAAACTGTTTTTTCCCGCAGACCCGATGACGTAATCACGCGGAATGTCACCAGCATGGCCGCGCTTGGATGCTGTATTGATCTGGACGATTTTGGCACCGGACATGCCTCAATCGCGTCGATCAAGCGGTTTCAGGTCTCCCGGATCAAGATCGACCGGTCCTTTGTTGCCAAATCCGATCAAGACCCAAGCCAGCAACAGCTTGCAAGCGCGATCCTGACCATGGCGGAGCGCCTGAAGGTTGAAACCCTGGCCGAAGGTGTGGAAACCCCAGGGGAACACGCCTTGATGGCACAGCTTGGTTGCAACCATGTTCAGGGCTTTGGCATTGGGAAACCCATGCCGTTCGAGAAAACACTGGATTGGATTGCCGCGCATCGCAACAAGGTCAACGGTGTTCCGAAGATTGGCCGGCAAACGGGATCACAAGGCGGATTTTAAGCCCTATATGGATGATCCGTGACGAATTGACAGCCGATTCCGCTTGACCTTTGGGCCTGCACTCTGTTGAACCCTGCGGGTGTCTTTCACTGCTCAAGGTGGCTGTCCCAGATGGACGATCAGAATAAGAACCTCATCCTCGCAACCGCGCTCAGCTTTCTGGTGATCCTGGTCTGGTTCGTCCTGTTCCCCCCGCCGGAGCCAAGCACTGTGGCAGAGGATGCTGAGATCGCGGCAATAGATGAGGCCGAGATTCAGACGCCCAGCGCAACTGCAAGTGGCACAGTAGGTGAAGCAACCGCCGCCGCCGAAGACACGCTACCCGAAGAACAGGCCCCGCGCGTGGAAATCGACACGCCCCGCCTGAAAGGCAGCCTGTCACTGTCGGGCGGACGTATCGATGAGCTGTTCCTGAAAGATTACAAGGTCTCGATCGAAGAAGACGCACCGATTGTTGAACTGCTATCACCGGTTGGATCAAACTCTGCCTACTACGCGCTGTATGGCTGGGCGCCGGGCGCGGGCGTTTCGGGCGAAGACGTCCCCGGCCCCAACACCTTGTGGACGTTGGAACAGGGTGAAACCCTGAGCCCGGACAGCCCGGTAACGTTGGCGTGGGAGAACGGCAACGGGCTGACCTTCCGCCGCACCATTTCTGTCGACGACAACTACATGTTCTCGGTGACCCAATCCGTCGAAAACGCCACCGCGTCCGAAGTCAGCATGGCCCCCTACGGCATTCTGGCGCGCCATGGCATTGGCGAGGATGGCGATCTGCCGGGCTTGAAAAACTTCTTCATCCTGCATGAAGGGGCCATGGTCATGGCCGATGGCGTGCTGGATGAGATCGACTACGGCGATGTGCGCGATTTCGACATCGATCCGAACGAACGCGCGCAGGCCGAAGTCTTTCAGGTGAAAGAGGGTGGCTGGGTTGGTTTCACAGACCACTACTGGATGACAACCCTGATCCCTGCCGAAGGCGCGACGTTCAAGGCCGCCGCAAAATACGACGCTCGGCGCAAAATCTACCAAACCGAGACGGTGCTGCCGACAATCGCAGTCGCACCGGGCACGACCGAACAGACCACGACGCGGCTGTTTGCTGGTGCAAAAGAGTGGGAAACCATTCGCGAGTACCAAGCCGAAGGCGTGCAGAAATTCATCGAAAGCATCGATTGGGGTTGGTTTGCCTTCCTGACTAAACCGATCTTCTGGCTGCTGCACAACATTAACCTGCTGATCGGCAATATGGGCTGGTCAATCATCGGCTTGACCTTGATCATCAAGGCGATCCTGTTCCCGCTGGCCTTCAAATCCTATGTCTCGATGGCGAAGATGAAAGAACTGCAGCCGCAGATGGAGGCCCTGAAAGAAGCCGCTGGCGACGACCGCCAGAAAATGCAGCAGGGCATGATGGAGCTGTACAAGAAGGAAAAGGTGAACCCGGCTGCCGGCTGTCTGCCGATCCTTATGCAGATCCCGATCTTCTTCTCGCTCTATAAGGTGATCTTTGTCACCATCGAACTGCGGCAGGCTCCATGGTTCGGCCCGTTCCAAGACCTCAGCGCGCCTGATCCGACCTCGATCTTCAACTTCTTTGGTCTGCTGCCTTGGGCCGCACCTGCGCCCGAAAGCCTGATGGCACTGATCTTCATCGGTATCCTGCCCTTGCTACTGGGTATCTCGATGTGGATGCAGCAGAAACTGAACCCGGCCCCAACCGACCCGACCCAAGCGATGATCTTTGCCTGGATGCCATGGGTCTTCATGTTCATGCTGGGGGGGTTTGCCAGTGGTCTGGTCGTCTACTGGATCGCGAACAACACCATAACCTTCACGCAGCAATATCTGATCATGCGCAGCCAGGGATATACGCCGGATGTGTTCGGCAATATCAAATCGGGCTTCAAACGAACGCCAAAGACGGATGACAAATGACCGGCACCGTAACCTGCATATGGCGACACCCCATCAAAAGCCATGGGCGGGAGAGCCTGACTGACGTGACATTGACCCCCGGGCAGACAATGCCCGGGGATCGCGTTTGGGCAGTCGCGCATGAAGCCTCGAAAGCCGATGGATCAGAATGGGTGCCCTGCGCCAATTTCAGCCGTGGGTCGAAAGCGCCCAGCCTGATGGCGATATCGGCTGAGCTTGAGGGGGAAACCCTTGCCCTCAGCCATCCCGACAGGCCCGATCTGCGCTTTGATCCTGAGAACGAACAAGACGTGTTTCTGGACTGGGTGAAGCCTTTGATGCCTGCTGACCGAGCCGCCTCGGTGCGGATCATTCGTGTACCCGGTCGCGGCATGACGGACAGTGACTTCCCCTCGATCAGCCTGTGCAACATGGCTTCGCACCGCGCGGTTTCGCAGAAGTTGGGGCAGGATTTGTCGATCGCACGCTGGCGCGGCAATATCTGGTTCGATGGTCTGCCCCTATGGGAAGAATTCGATTGGCTGGGCAAGGATGTTCAGATTGGCGAGGCCGTGCTGCATGTGCGCGAACGGATCGTGCGCTGCATGGCCACCACAGTCAATCCTGAAACCGGCGAGCGGGATGCAGACACGCTGGGCGCTCTGAACAGCTGGGGCCATCAAGATTTCGGCGTCTATGCCGAGGTGATCAAAGGTGGCAGGATCAGCCTGGATGATAAGGTGCAGGTGCTATGACCGCCCTGCCCTTTCCCCTAACCGAAGACCCAGACGAAATTTCGCTGGAGCGCGGGCGCAAGCTGTTTGCAGGCCCATCGGAATTCGTCAAAGGCGTCGTTGCCATGAACGGCCTGCCTGCCCCTGACAGGCTTGAGGTCTGTTTTGCCGGGCGGTCCAATGTCGGCAAATCCAGCCTGATCAACGCTCTGACCGGGACCAAGGGTCTGGCGCGCGCCTCAAACACCCCCGGCCGCACGCAAGAGATCAACTTTTTCACCCAAGGCCCCGAGCTGTATCTGGTCGACCTTCCCGGCTATGGCTACGCAAACGCTCCGGTCAAGGTGGTTGAGAAATGGCAGCGGCTGCTCAAGCAATATCTGAGCGGGCGGCAAACCCTGCGCCGGGCTTTCGTGCTGATCGATTCACGCCACGGGGTAAAACCCGTCGACGATGAGATCATGAAACTGCTGGACACAAGCGCGGTGACTTTTCAATGCGTGATGACCAAGGCCGATAAGGTCAAAGCACAAGATCGGGAAAATGTGCTGGATCAAGTCCGCACGGCCCTGTCCAAACATCCAGCAGCCTACCCCGAGATTGTGCTGACCTCGTCCGAGAAGGGTGACGGTGTCCCAACACTCCGCTCTATAATTGCACATCTCGAATGACCCTGATCCTGCGTGCCATAGGCGCTCTGACCGTGCTTGCACTGCTGACAACCGGTGCAATCCCGCAGGGTTGGATGCCAGCGCAGGACATTGACGGCAAGATCCTGCTGGTGCTCTGCACCGGAGAAGGCACAGTTGAACAATGGGTCGACCTAGACGCGGATGAACCGGTTCATGACGATAGCGACACGCGGACAATGTGCCCCTTCGCTGGACTGACAGCTGGCGTAGATATCCCCGGGATCACCATGATCGTTCCGGCAGACTTCCACATTCAGTCTCGCTGGGATCATTCGGACTTCACCCATCGCAGCGCTGGTTTCTACACGCGCTACGACGCCCGCGGGCCACCCCAAATCTCCTGAAACAGCAAACACTTGTTCACCCTGCGTGCCACGCATGCGGGGCATGTCTGCATATGGAGATTTTCTAATGGCAATCGATAGCCAAAATCCGGGCACGGCCCAAGCGCAGGATACAATTGCGCAAAAATTTTACTTCGCTGCATGGCGGTGGCACTTCTACGCCGGGATTTTCGTGATCCCATTCCTCATCATATTGGCCGTGACCGGTTTGATGATGATGTTTATCACTCAGTTTGACGGACGTGACGGCGAAAAGATCGGCGTCACGATTGACGGCAACGCCCTGCCCGTCTCGCAACAGGCCGAGGTCGCGCTGAATGAAATGCCCGGTCAGGTCGTGGAATGGATCGGTCCCAAGGCAGAAAATCTGGCCACCGTGTTCCGCATCAAGACCGAAGCTGGGCACCGTATGGTTGCCGTCGACCCCTATGCCGGTCAGGTGATCGAGGTCTGGGACCGCCGCGCGGGTTGGTACGATTTGGCGGACAATATCCATTCAACCCTTTTGATCGGCACCACAGGCGACCGTATCCTTGAAATTGCTGCGGGTCTAAGTTTGGTTCTGGTCTTTACCGGCCTTTATCTGTGGTGGCCTCGTGGCAATACACGGGCCGCCCTTGTCCCGAACCTGAAGGCGCGCGGTCGTGCGCTTTGGAAGTCACTGCACGCCATGGTTGGCTTTTGGATGTCGTTTCTGCTGATCGTATTCCTGATCTCGGGCCTATCTTGGGCCGGGGTCTGGGGAGGCATGATTGTCCAACCCTGGAGCAGTTTCCCCGCCGAGAAATGGGACAACGTTCCGCTATCGGACGACACCCACGCCAGCATGAACCATGGGCATCAGAACGATGTCCCTTGGGTGTTAGAACAGACCCCAATGCCCGCCTCGGGTTCGGATGTGGGGATCACAGGCGTGCCAGAGGGCGCAAGCGTCGATATCGACGCATTGGTCGAACTCGGCACGGCTCTGGGCATGGCAGGGCGGTTCCGGGTGGCCTATCCCAGCGGGGAAGCGGGGGTTTGGACGCTGAACCGTGACAGCATGAGCAGTGACTCAACTGACCCGGTGAACGATCGAACCGTACATGTGGATCAGTACACAGGCAAAATCCTGGCCGATGTGCAGTATGCGGACTATTCGCTGATGGGCAAGGCCATGGCTGTTGGCATCCCGTTGCATATGGGGTTGATGGGCATTTGGAACTTTGTTCTGAACCTGGTTTTCTGCCTATCAGTGATCTTTGTCTGCGTCTCGGGCGTGGTGATGTGGGTTAAGCGACGTCCGCAAAAAGCCGGCCGTTTGGCCGCTCCACCCATGCCGGCAGAACTGCCCTTTTGGAAAGGTGCTGTTCTGATCGGGTTGTTCACGGCCATGGCTTTCCCATTGGTTGGTTTGACCCTAATGGCCGTTCTTGCCTTTGACTTGCTCATCCTCAGCAACATTCCCGCGATGAAACGCGCGATGAGCTGAGCTGAACACGGGCCGCGCCAAGCCGGCGCGGCCTCAGATTGCAGCAATTGCCCGGTATGGTCTTGGCAGCCCGGTCCAAACGCCCTAACAGGGTGGATCAGAGGACTGACAGCCATGAAGACACGAGACATGAACCGGGACTGGATCGCCACTGCTGCAACCCTGAACAGCGCCTTGCCGTATCTGCAGCGCTATGACGGCGCCATTGTCGTCATCAAGCTGGGCGGCCACGCCATGGGCAGTGATGAGGCGATGGAGAGCTTTGCCCGCGACGTTGTGCTGATGCGTCAGGTAGGTGTGAACCCGGTCGTCGTGCATGGCGGCGGGCCAATGATCAACGCGATGCTGGATCAGTTGGATATCCAATCGGACTTCGTGAATGGTAAACGTGTCACGGACAAAGCCACTGTTGAGGTGGTTGAGATGGTCCTGTCTGGCCTGGTCAACAAACGCATCGTTCAAGCGATCAACCGTCAGGGCGGCACCGCAGTGGGCCTGTCGGGCAAGGACGCCAACCTGATGACTTGCGAGCAGACAGATGCCTCACTGGGCTTTGTCGGCACCCCATCCGAGATGAACCCGAAGGTCCTGCACGACCTGTTCTCGCATGATGTGATCCCGGTCATCGCACCGCTGGGCGCTGGCACGGACGGAGAGACATTCAACGTCAATGGCGATACAGCTGCCGGGGCTATCGCCTCTGCCCTGAAAGCGGATCGCCTGTTGCTGCTGACCGACGTATCTGGTGTTAAAAACGCGGCCGGTGACGTGGTCACCGAGTTGAAAGCCGGTCAAATCCGCGAAATGACCCGCGAAGGCACGATTGCAGGCGGTATGATCCCCAAAACCGAAACGGCGCTAGACGCTTTGCACAGTGGCGTTCGCGCGGTGGTCATTCTGGATGGGCGCGCACCTAATGCGGTGCTGCTGGAGCTGTTCACCGAACACGGTGCCGGGTCTTTGATCCGGCCCGATTGATCTGAGCGCGGAGGGGATATGACAGACCAGGCACACTCCGCAGAGGTCACATATGAACGCGTTGAACACGCGGCGCAGCAGGTCAGCCTGATTGTCATGGGCGCACTGCATCCGCATATGACCGACGCAAAGCAGCTTGAAGGGGGAACGTTGATCCTGCTGGGCGCGGGGCCAGAGTTCTGGCCAACGCTCAAAGCTGCGCCGGAATGGCAGGGCGACGATCCGGTAGACAGTTGGTCTCTACGCGTGATTGGGCAATTGGCGCAGCAGATGCAGGCACAGGCACATTTCCCATTCGGTGGCCCGCCCTATGCCCCATTCATCGATTGGGCACTGAAATCCGGGCGAACCTTCAGTAGCCCTGTTGGCGCCTTGGTTCATGATACTATGGGCATGATGATCTCATTTCGCGGCGCGCTGCATTTTGTGCAGGAGTTTGACATCCCCAAAGCCGAAGGGACATCTCCTTGCACCACCTGCCCTGCGCCTTGCGCGCAAACCTGCCCGGTGGGGGCCTTGAACGATCAAACCTTTTACAATGTGGATGCGTGCCACCAACACCTTTCCACCCCTGAAGGCCAGACCTGTATGACAGGTGGCTGTCTTGCGCGGCTGTCCTGCCCGATCAATGCCGGGGCCAAGCGCGACCCGGAACAATCCGCCCATCATATGAAGGCATTTCACCCGTCATGACCTTGACGCTGATCCTGACCCGCCATGCAAAATCCAGTTGGGACAGCCCAATGCTGCCGGATCACGACAGGTCCTTGAACAAACGTGGACGTAAATCCGCACCGGCAATCGCCGAATGGCTGCGCAGCAATGGCTGGGTGCCGGATGAGGTGCTTTGTTCCACCGCAGCTCGTACGCGCGAAACCTGGGACCGGATGGGGTTGCAAGCTGATACGGTGCGTTTTCTGCGCACGCTCTATCACGCGAGCCCGGAGGATATGCTAGACGCGCTATCCGGGGCCACCGAGCCCACCGTTCTGATGCTAGGGCACAACCCCGGCATTGCCGACTTTGCCAACCGCATAACTCGCCAGCCAGCGGATCACCCGCGCTTCTACGACTACCCAACCTGTGCGACGACAGTGATCCGCTTTGAAAGCGATGACTGGGCGCAAGTGAATTGGAACAGCGGGTTGGTTCTGGGCTTTACGATCCCGCGCGAGCTTCTGGCATGAAAAAAGGCGGGGTCAAACCCCGCCTTCTCTATTCGTTTCTCTGGGATCAGTGCCCCAGAATCTGGCTCAGGAACAGCTTGGTCCGTTCGCTCTGCGGATTGTTGAAGAACTCTTCCGGTTCATTCTGCTCAACAATCTGGCCAGCATCCATAAAGATCACGCGGTTGGCGACCTGACGGGCAAAGCCCATCTCGTGGGTCACGCACAGCATGGTCATGCCTTCTTCGGCCAGCTCGATCATGGTGTCTAGCACCTCTTTGATCATCTCAGGGTCAAGCGCCGATGTCGGTTCATCGAACAACATGATCCGTGGCATCATGCAGAGCGAGCGTGCAATCGCCACACGCTGCTGCTGACCTCCTGAAAGCTGACCGGGATATTTCAGCGCCTGATCGGGGATCTTCACCTTCTCAAGGAAATGCATCGCGCGCTCTTCGGCCTCTTTCTTGGGCGTCTTACGCACCCAGATCGGAGCCAGCGTGCAGTTTTCCAGAATGGTCAGGTGCGGGAACAGGTTGAAGTGCTGGAACACCATGCCAACCTCGGACCGGATTTTGTCGATGTTTTTCAGGTCATTCGACAGTTCGATCCCGTCCACCACGATCTTGCCCTGCTGGTGTTCCTCCAGCGCGTTCAGGCAGCGGATCAGGGTGGATTTGCCCGAACCGGACGGGCCCGCGATTACGATCCGCTCGCCTTGGTTGACGGTCAGATTGATGTCACGCAGTACGTGGAAAGACCCGTACCACTTATTCATGCCGTTGATTTCGATGGCGACTTCGTCGCTCACCTGCATCTTCGAGCGGTCGATTTCGCGTTCTACTGCAAGTTCAGACATGTGTTGAACTCCTTAACGATGATCTGTGGCAAGGCGACGCTCGAGCCACTGAGAATATTGAGAGATGCCGTAACAGACGACGAAGAACAGAAGCGCGGCAAAGCCCAGAAGCTCCCAATAGACGCCGTTCCATTCGGTCGACGCCAGGATGGGCCCCCGGATCATGCCCACCAGGTCGAACATCGAGATGACCGAAACCAGTGTGGTGTCCTTGAACAGACCAACGGCCACGTTCACGATACCGGGGATCGAGATCTTCAGAGCCTGCGGCAGGATGATCAGACGCATCGCCTGAGGGTAATCCAAACCAAGGCTGTCTGCTGCCTCGTACTGTCCGCGTGGAAGCGCTGCCAGACCGCCGCGGATCACCTCGGCGATGTAGGCGGCTGAGAACATGGTGATCATGATCACAACGCGCAGGAACAGATCGACCGTGCTGTCAGGCGGGAAGAAGTAGGCCAGCATCACCGAAGCCACAAACAGCAGCGTGATCAGAGGCACGCCACGGATAAACTCGATGAAGATGACACAGACCCACTTGATCAGCGGCATATCGGACTGACGGCCCAGCGCCAAGGCAATGCCCAGCGGCACCGACAGGGACACGCAGGTTACGCCCAGCATCATATTCAGCATGAAGCCACCCAGATCGCGGCTAGGCACATAGGTCAGCCAAGCATCCTCTGACGCCCCTTCCGGGATCAGAGCCCCGCCCACGTTCCAGACGACCAACGCGACAACGATGGCGCCAAAGAATCCAGCGGCAAAGCTGTTCTTACCGAACTTCTGGAACACGGCGCCAGCGGCCACACAGCCGACCAATGCCACCAACGGGGCCAGGATCGTACCGCCCCAGATCAGCCAGAAGGCAATGAAGGGATAGAGGCCGGTAAAGATCAGCATCTTGCGCGGCAGGTCGAAGAACAGCACAGGCGCGAATGCAACCAGCATCAGCACAAACGCCAGATTTGGGCGCCAATAGGCATCAGCAGGGTATTTGAACCCATAGATCAGCTGCGGCCAGCGTTCCGTCAGAACGGCGAAACACGCCCCTGTCTTACCCGCCAGAATCTCCCGGCATTCGGCCAGAGAGTTCGCGTTCCAGACTCCGTTCAGGATCCACGGCAGAGTGTTCTTCAGCAACAAGTAGATCAGGATCAGCGACAGAACGGTCAGGACTGTGTTTGCAACACCCGAGAACAGGTTATCCCGCAGCCATTTGACGGCGCCGGTTTGGTTGGCCGGAGGTGGCGATTCAGGAATATTCCCGTCTGCCACGAAAGCGATCGGATTTGTTGATTGATCAGCCATGGCTCAGCGCTCCTTCAACTTGACGGATGCGTTGTAGAGGTTCATCACCATCGAGATCAGCAACGAGGCTGTCAGGTAGAACAGCATCAGCAGCAGAACGCACTCGATCGCGCGACCTGTCTGGTTCAGCGTGATACCGCCCAAGGTTGCGGTGATATCCGCGTAACCCACGGCAATCGCCAGCGACGAGTTCTTGGTGATGTTGAGGTACTGCGAAATCAGCGGCGGGATGATCACCCGTAAGGCCTGAGGCAGAACCACAAGGTTCATGATCCGACCCGGGCGCAAACCCAGTGCCGCTGCGGCCTCGGTCTGGCCTTTGTTGATCGCCTGAATACCCGCCCGCACGTTTTCGGCGATGAAGGCACCGGTGTAGATCGACAAGGCAAACCATAGGGCGATCAGCGGACCACCAACTTTGATACCGCCACTGAAGTTAAAGCCCTTGAGCTCTGGAATATTCCAGGTCAGCCCCATCAGGACCATCAGAACCACAAAAGGAACAAGCCAAACGCCCAGTTTCACCAGAAGCGTCTGCGGTCGTTCACCTGTTTGTTCCTGCTTCAACGCCGCGCGTTTTTCAATCTCACGTGAGGCAAACCAGGACCCGACAAGGCCCGCTATCACCAGAAGCCAGCTTAGCAATGTTGAGCCAAACAACGCATTCGTGAATTCCGGCCGCGGAACATAGACACCCCGGTTGGTGAAGGCAAACGCGTCAAACAGCATCGTCGACGTTGGATCTTCACCCCGGAAGGCGCGTGGCCCCGGCAGCACGGCTGTCATGATGGTGAAAATGATGATGATCCAGATCAGAACCGGAATGTTCCGGAAAATCTCGACATACACCGCCATCAGTTTTGAAACGAGCCAGTTGTTGGACAGGCGCAAAACACCCGCGATCACACCGAATACCGTGGCCGTGATACAGGCCAGAAAGGCCACCAGCAGCGTGTTCAGGATCCCAACGACAGCAGCACGGCCATGCGAGGCCTGGCTGTCATATTCGATCAGACGCTGGTTGATGTCATACCCGGCGGCATCGCCAAGGAACGTGTATGAGATATTGAGCCCTGCGGCCCGAAGGTTCTGGATCAGGTTGTTGCCCAGATACCAAATGGATAGCGCAATAGCGATGGCCGCAATCACCTGGAATGTGAGTGATCTGTAGCGGGTATCGTTAATGAGCATCGACAACCGAAAATCAGCTTTCGGTGGGTCAGTCATAGTCGACATATATGGAATCCCCGTGGCTTGCGGACTTTTAACCCCGGCGAGGTATTCCCCGCTCTGCAGCGTCCGCAGCAGTTATGAAAGAAAAGGGCGCAGGTTTCCCCACGCCCTTTCCCATGGATGTCTTAGCGGAAAGGCGGCGAGTACAGCAGGCCGCCTTCGGTCCACTGTGCGTTCAGGCCGCGTGCCAGACCGATCGGAGTTTCTTCACCGATGTTCTTGGCAAACACTTCGCCGTAGTTGCCGTCCGCCTTGATGGCGCGCATGGCCCACTGTGCGTCCAGACCCAGCATCTCGCCCAGGGTACCTTCGGTGCCCAGCAGACGGTTCACTTCCGGGTTGTCGGTGCCAGCTGCCAGCTCGTCGATGTTCGCCGAGGTCACGCCCAGCTCTTCAGCCGAAACCAGCGCGTTCAGGGTCCAGCGGACAACATCGCCCCACTCGTGATCGCCGTGACGGACCAGCGGGCCCAGCGGCTCTTTCGAGATGATTTCGGGCAGCAGGACGTGATCACCGGGGTTTTCGAACGTGGCGCGGGTTGCGGCCAGGCCCGAAGCGTCGGTTGTGTAAACGTCACATGCGCCAGCCAGATACTGCTGTTGTGCTTCGGCATTGGTTTCGATCGGTACCGGCTCGTAGCTGATATTGTTGGCGCGGAAGAAATCGGCCAGGTTCAGTTCGGTTGTGGTGCCGGTCTGGATACAGACGGTTGCGCCGTCCAATTCCTTGGCAGAAGTGACGCCCAATGCCTTGGGAACCATGAAGCCCTGACCGTCATAGTAGTTCACGCCGGTGAATTCGAATTTCAGGTCAACGTCGCGGCTGAAGGTCCAAGTGGTGTTACGGGCCAGCATGTCGATCTCACCCGATGCAAGCGCGGTAAAGCGCGTCTTGCCGGTGGTCGGCACGAATTCAACAGCGCTGGCATCGCCCAGAACTGCGGCTGCAACCGCACGGCACAGCGAGACGTCAAAGCCTTTCCATTCGCCATTCGCATCTGGTGCCGCAAAGCCAACCAGACCGGTGGTCACACCACAGTTCAGAGTACCGCGCGCCTTGACGTCATCGATAGTACCCGCCACTGCAGCGCTTGCGGCCAGACCGGCAACTGTTGCCGCGCCCAAGATTACGGATTTTTTCATTTTTACCTCTTCCTGATTTTCCGCCCCTTTGCGGGACGGCTCTATCCGGCAAAGTGGATGCCGGTAAGGTTACCCCAAAGGTGTCTCCCCTTTAGTGGGCACGAGTTTGGTCGCATTCATAAACAAACGTCAAGTGCCCGATCATGGAAATCGATTTATCACACCCTACGACAGCGTTAACACGGCCAGTTTTTTAGCCGAGAGCGATCAAAACGATAGATCAAAGAAGGATTTAGCATGCAGAAAGGCCGCTTTCTTGGTCTCGGCTGCGGCGTGGGCCTCGTCATCATGGCCCCATTGTTCGATCTGCCAGTCTTCGTCCAGACGCGAAATGCGCCAAATCTCATCCGGTTCGCGCCAATTCAAGGCAGCTGCAAAGCCCAGAATCAACGATCCCGACAGACTCACCAGGTCATGGAATGCAGCCAATTGAAACGCATCCATCCCATGAACCCGTTGCCGCAGCCGCGCCAGCGCGTCTTCGGATTGCGGTTTGTGCAAGACGCCTGACACCGGGACCAACCGGGCTGACAGGGTTTCAGCGGCCCAATCCAAGGCCGGGTCCCATTCGGCCACTTGACGGTCTTGCAGCGCCTGAGGATGCGTTGCGCGATAGCACAGCAGATCGGAATCCCCATAATCGGACAACATCGCAGCCACTTCGCCATGCTGGGTTCGAACCTTATCAATTGCAGCATTGGCTGAACGCGTGTAAGGCATGGTGGCGGGATCCAACTCTTTCTCTTGCGCGTCCCATTCGGCGGCGATCTCCTTGGCCATGGCCTCTGTGGGCAGGATCAACGCCTGTTTTGCAGGGGTTTTGACCCGGCGGCCATCCAGCTCAACCGTATGCCCACCATCGACCTTGACCACCGCACTGTGCGTCCAAAAGCGTTTCGGTTTCCAATCGCTCATGTGTCAGTTCCAGATATGGGCCAGCGCCTCAGGCATCTGGTCGAAGGTTTCAATAACGCAGGCAGCCGCGTTCAATGCAGAGCGATCATGGTAGCCCCAATCGACACCGATCCCGGCCACCCCTGCTGCGGCAGCCATATCCATGTCATAGCTGGTATCCCCGATCATCACGGCATTCACGGCCTCAACCCCGGTTTCGGCCAAGGCGGACTGAACCATCGATGGATGCGGTTTCGACGGGTGATGATCTGCAACCTGACGCGTGACGAAATACCCTTCGAGCCCATGCGCCTCGATCAACGCATCCAATCCCCGCTTTGACTTGCCCGTCGCCACACCCAGCAGGATGTCCGGCACCGCATGCAGGGCCTCAATCGCCGCACGCGCACCGGGATAAAGCGGCGAACTGGCCGCCCCAAGGTTCAATCGATACGCGTGGAAGGCCTGCTTGTAGCCCTCGACCAACTGCGTCCGCACCGTGTCGGACTGCTCCGGCGCAAGCCGCGCAATCGCCTGCGGCAGCGATAGGCCCACAATCGACAGGATCGCCTCACGCGACGGAGCGGGGACTGAAACGTCCTGAAAACTCGTGATCATGCAATGGACGATGCTGCCCTGACTGTCGACCAGAGTGCCATCGACATCGAACAGCACCAACCGCAAGGGTGTGCTCATTGCAGTTCCTCAAACGGGTCATCCAAGGCCAGATCCTCGGTCCAGCCAAACGTGTCCCAGCTGTGTTTCATATGCTCGGGCAATGGTGCTTCGATTGTGATCGGCTTGCGCGTCACTGGATGCTGGAACGACGCGCTGCGTGCGTGCAGATGCAGTTTCTTGCTGATAATCCCACCCAGTTGCGCGCCCCAGCCATCACCAAGGTTCTCCTGACCAGATCCGCCATATTTGCCGTCTCCGATGATCGGATGCCCGATCGCAGCCATATGTGCGCGCAGTTGATGGGTTCTGCCTGTAATTGGCTCCATTGCGACCCAGGCGGCACGACCTGCAACACGGTAGAGCGTGGCGTAAAGCGTGTGGGCACGTTTCGCACCAGGTGTGCTGTCGATGTCACCCATATGGACCGGGATCATCTTCTCTCCCTCACCCTGCTTGCCATGGCCCGATGCCTTGACCAGACCCGTCTTGATCTCGCCCAGATATGGCGTCGGCACCCCCGCAACCAAAGCCCAATAGATCTTGCGTGTGTCGCGGTGGCGGAACGCAGCAGTCAGCCCCTTGGCGGCCTCGCGCGTGCGGGCCAGCAGCAAAACGCCCGAGGTGTCCTTGTCCAGACGATGCACCAGACGCGGGTTTTCGTCGTAACCAAAGCGCAACGCTTCTGAAAGGCTGTCCACGTGGCGCGTCTGGCCGCTGCCGCCCTGCACCGGCAGGCCATGCGGCTTGTTAAGCGCCAGCACGTGATCGTCGCGATAAATCACGCAGGATTGGATCATCTTTGCATCTGCATCGGACACACGCCGTTTCACCTCTACCGGTTTGTGATCCGCATCAGGCAAAGGCGGCACGCGCACGACCTGCCCAGCCTCCAGCCGAGTCGAGGCCTTGGCGCGGCTGCCATCCACGCGCAGTTCACCCTTGCGGCACATCTTTTCGATGCGCCCCTGGCTGACATGCGGAAACAGACGGCGCAGCCAACGGTCGACCCGTTGGTCTCCGTCACCCTCTGCGATTGTAATCATCTGAACACCGCTCATGCTCGTATTCCCATTTCCGGGTTCAGCTGCAGGAACATTTCCGTCGCGCCAGCCAAAGCCTTGTGTAAAAGCGAAATCAACATGGGCGGTCTGTCGCGCGGGTGGGCATGGATGTCAAGTTTCAGCAACACCGGGACTTGTCCAAGCTGACCAACCAACCCAGCTATGATCCATAGATGTTTCACAAAGGGTTTTTGTTTTGTCTTTATTGTATCACCTGGTTTTCGCCAGTACCCTGGTCGCAACCGTCGCCTCTGCCGGTGAGATCGAGGATTCTCTGCAAACAGCCTTTGACGCCGGAAAGCTGACCGGCCTGCACGGCGTGCTGGTTCAGCAGCGGGGGGACACACTGGCAGAGATCTACTTTTCCGGCTTAGATGAACGTTGGGGCAGCCCGTTGGGCAAACGCGACTTCGGGCCGGAGGAATTGCATGATCTGCGGTCCGTGAGCAAAAGCATCGTCAGCCTGTTATATGGCATCGCGCTGGATCAGGGCCTGGTTCCACCGCCCGATGCGCCCCTTCTGGCGCAATTCCCTGAACATGCCGATCTGGGCAGCCCGGAACGCGACGCCATCACCATCCGGGATGTGCTGACCATGCGGATGGGACAGGAGTGGAATGAGAGCCTGCCCTACAGCGACCCCAGAAACTCGGAGATCGCGATGGAACGTTCAGACGATCGTATACGCTATGTCCTATCACGCCCCATGGTCGCACCCCCCGGCACACAATGGACTTATTCCGGCGGCAGTACAGCCGTTTTGGGCGCATTGATCGCACGCGGCAGCGGTATGGATATCGTTCAATTCGCAGAGGCCAACCTGTTTACGCCGCTTGGCATCACACAGGTGGATTGGGTGCGCAGCTTTGATGGCACGCCCTCGGCGGCCTCGGGCCTACGACTAAGCGCGCGCGATTTGGCCCGGATCGGCGAGATGCTGATCGATGGCGGGCAGTACAATGGCAAGCAGATTGTGTCCGAAGACTGGCTGACACAAAGCTTCGCTGCCCATGCCGATACGGGTGATCTGCGCTATGGCTATCAATGGTGGCTGGCCCCTCAGGGTAACCCGCCCAACTGGATCGCAGGTTTCGGTAACGGGGGGCAGCGGCTGAACGTCGTGCCGAACGAAGGCATTGTGGTCGTAATTCAGGCCGGAAATTACAATCAGCCAGACGCCTGGAACGTGCCGGTGGCCGTGATAACACAACACATCCTGCCCAATTTGGAACGATAAAGCCCCGCTTAGCTGTTCCGCTGCGCCCGAAGCTTGGCGAAATAATCCAGCCGCTTCTTCAACTCACGCTCGAACCCGCGTTCGACCGGTTGATAAAGCGACTCTCGCTCCACGCCGTCGGGAAAGTAGTTCTGGCCAGAAAACCCATCCTCGGCGTCATGATCATAAGCGTAGCCAGCCCCGTATCCCTGATCCTTCATAAGTGATGTCGGCGCATTCAGGATATGTTTGGGCGGTGGCCTGCTGCCGGTTTTCTTGGCCAATCGCATCGCCGCCTTGTAGCCCACATAGGCCCCGTTCGATTTTGGTGCGAGCGCCAGATAGACCAGCGCCTGCGCCAGCGCCAATTCACCCTCGGGTGAACCGAGCCGTTCGTAGGTTTCCCAAGACTGCAGGCAAACGGCCTGCGCCTGTGGATCGGCCAGCCCGATATCTTCGACCGCCATTCGGGTGATGCGCCGCGCCAAGAAGCGCGGGTCCTCGCCCCCTGTCAGCATCCGGGCAAACCAATACAGCGCTGCGTCCGGGTCCGAGCCCCGCACGGATTTATGCAACGCCGAAATCAGATTATAATGCTCATCGCCCGATTTGTCGTATTTCGCCGCCCGGCGCATCAGGCGCGTCGCCAGCGCATTCGGGTCCAGCGGTGCATCCACCGTCCAGGCGGCCACCTGTTCGATCAGGTTCAGCAGGGCCCGCCCGTCCCCGTCTGCCATTTCCTGCAACGCATCCCGCGCAGCGGGCGTCAAAGGCAGCGCGTTGCCCAGTTCCTTTTCCGCGCGCTGTGTCAACCGCTCCAAATCAGCCAAACCCAGCCGCTCAAGCACCAGCACCTGAGACCGGCTGAGCACAGCGGCATTCAGTTCGAACGAAGGGTTCTCGGTCGTTGCCCCAACCAACAGGATGGTTCCATCCTCCATATGGGGCAGAAACCCGTCCTGTTGGGCTTTGTTGAACCGATGAATCTCATCAACGAACAACAACGTGCCCTGCCCATTCTGACGCCGGATCTTGGCAGATTCGAACACCTTTTTCAGGTCCGGAACCCCGGTGAATATTGCGCTGATCTGAACAAAGTGCAGGTCGGTTTCCTGCGCCAGCAATCGGGCAATCGTTGTCTTACCAACACCCGGCGGCCCCCAGAAGATGAGGCTGGATAGGCTGCCTGAGGTCAGCATCACCCCAAGGGGCGCCTCCGGTCCCAGCACCTGTTTCTGCCCAATGACCTCGGCCAGTGTCTGCGGCCGCAGCCTGTCTGCCAGCGGACGGTGCTTGGCCGACGCGGGGTCTGAACCTGCAGTATCGAACAGATCGCTCATGCGCCTAGAGCCTGAACCGCAAGGATAAAGAGCGCCCATCACGCTCTAGCGTGATTTGCACCCGACGTCCGGGATCGGTCAGGGCACGAACCGCATCGCGCGGGCGCTCAATCCTGTCACCGTTGATTTCCCCCAAGATGTCACCGGTGCGCAGACCGGCACGCGCACCATACAGGCCGGGGTCAACAACAACGACTCCCGTTTGCGACATGCGCAAGCCCAGATCGGATGCCACCGCTGGATTGACCCGTGCAATCGTCAATTCGGGCAACACAGTAGTATCATTCAAAGTGGTCTCTTCCGCATCCGGTGTTTCGGGCGCCCGAATCAGCGCAACTTCAACCTCGGCACTCTCATCGCCGCGTAGCCGGGTCAGGATCGATGTCCCGCCAACACCCGCAACGGCCATGCGGAACTTCATTTCAGCGGGAGAGTTCACCTCATCCCCGTCCACATGGGTCACGACATCGCCAACCCTCAATCCGGCTTCTGCCAAAGGACTAAGCTCATGCAGGTGTGAGATCACGACACCCAATGGGATGGCTAGACCCAACGACTCGGCGATATCGGCACTCATGTGCTGGCCGGTTATCCCGGCCCAGGGGCTGATGAAACTGTCATTGCCTTCTTGCGCTTGCCGCAGGAATTCAGCCACCAGATTGGCCGGTATCGCAAATCCGATCCCGTTCGAGCCACCCGACCGGGTCAAAATCGAGGTATTGATTCCGATCAGGTCGCCATTCACATCGATCAGCGCGCCGCCCGAGTTGCCCGGATTGATCGCCGCGTCGGTCTGAATGAAATAGCCCCGTGCGTTACCCGTGGCCGTGCCTGTGCGGGCCAACCCTGAGATTATGCCCGATGATACGGTCTGCCCAACCCCGAAAGGGTTACCAATAGCCAACGCCAGTTCACCCACCTCAACTTGATCGGAATCCCGCAAGCTCAGGTGGGGTAAATCGGCAGCCTCTTCAAGACGCAGGATCGCGATGTCGCTTTCCTCATGCCCCAGAACAACGGTTGCTGAAAACTCCCTCCGGTCAGTGGTGACCACTCGGATTTCTGTTGCCGAGCCCACCACATGGAAATTCGACACAACATACCCGTCACCAGATAGGATAACGCCAGAACCCAGAGAATTCTGCACGCGCGGCTGTGGCGCCCCAAATCCACCGCCGAAGAAATCCTGAAAGAACGGATCCGAGAACAAGGAATTGCTGCGCCCCTGCCGAATGATCTTGGCATAAATGTTCACCACCGCCGGGGCTGCCTGTTTCACAACAGGTGCGAAGCCCAGGCTGATTTCGGCCTGAGATTGCGGAACCCGTGTTTCGGCCGTGGCAAAGGATGCCGACAAAATGGAGAAAGCTAATACTGTGGCGCGAAGCATTCCGACCTCAATCTTCAGAGACCCGTAGGATATGCGGCCAGACAGCCGGTATTGCAAGCGCAGGACCCTTGGCGGCCCCCGGGAAAAAGAAAACCCCCACGTCCGGGACGCAGGGGTTTGTCAGTCAGATCGATGGATCGACTTATTCTTCTGCAGCTTCTTCGGCGGCAACGCGGGCTTTGTCAGCTGCGCCTTTGGCGTCGACGTCACGATCAACAAATTCGATGATCGCCATCGGGGCCATGTCACCATAGCGGAAGCCGGCTTTCAGGATACGGACGTAACCACCCTGACGCTCGGCGTAGCGGGGGCCCAGAACTTCGAACAGCTTGGCGACGTCTTTGTCTTCTTTCAGCTGTGCGGCGGCCTGACGACGGGCGTGCAGGTCGCCGCGCTTACCCAGAGTGACAAGCTTTTCGATGATCGGGCGCAGTTCTTTTGCCTTGGGCAGAGTTGTTTTGATTTGTTCATGCTCGATGAGCGAGCCAGCCATATTCGCAAACAGAGCCTTGCGGTGCTCATGAGTACGGTTCAGGCGGCGGTAACCACGTGCGTGACGCATTTTCTAGTTCCTTCTTTCGCGTTTTGCTTTGTCTGGCCGGCGATGCGTGTCACCGGCTCTCCTTGGGGCGGAAGTGCCCATATGATCCCCGGATAGTCCCAATTCGGGCCGGGCATTGGGGAAGACGCGCTTAGAACGCGTCTTCGAATTTCTTCGCCAGATCTTCGATGTTGTCGGGCGGCCAGTCCTCGACATCCATGCCGAGGTGCAGACCCATGCCGGACAGCACTTCTTTGATCTCGTTCAGCGACTTGCGGCCGAAGTTCGGGGTGCGCAGCATCTCGGCTTCGGTTTTCTGGATCAAATCGCCGATGTAAACGATGTTGTCGTTCTTCAGGCAGTTTGCCGAACGGACCGACAGCTCCAGCTCGTCGACTTTCTTCAGCAGCAGCGGGTTGAACTCCAGACCATCGTCTTCGTCCTGGCGGCCAGCCGATTCCGGCTCGTCGAAGTTGACGAAGATCGACAGCTGGTCCTGCAGAATACGAGCGGCAAAGGCCAGTGCGTCCTCGGGTGTGATCGAACCGTCGGTGTCGATCTTCAGGGTCAGTTTGTCATAGTCCAGAACCTGACCTTCACGGGTGGGCTGAACGTCATAGGCAACCTTTTTGACCGGCGAATAGATCGCGTCGATCGGGATCAGGCCGATGGGTGCGTCTTCGGGCTTGTTCTTCTCAGCCGAGACATAGCCTTTGCCGGTGTTGACGGTCAGTTCCATGAACAGATCGGCGCCATCGTCCAGGTGGCAGATGACGTGATCGCGGTTCAGAACCTCAATGCCGGCGCTTTCGCTGATGTCGCCAGCGGTGACAACTGCGGGGCCTTTGGCATTGATCGACAGGCGTTTGGGGCCTTCGACTTCCATGCGCAGCGACACGCCTTTGAGGTTCAGGATGATGTCGGTGACGTCTTCACGTACGCCCGCAACCGAGCTGAACTCGTGCAGGACGTTGTCGATCTGAACGCTGGTGATGGCCGCGCCTTGCAGCGAGCTCATCAGAACACGGCGCAGCGCGTTGCCCAGGGTCAGACCAAAGCCACGCTCCAGCGGCTCAGCAACCAGGGTTGCCTGACGTGCGGGATCATTGCCCGGCTTGCCGTCAAGCTGGGTTGGCTTGATCAATTCTGCCCAATTCTTATGGATCATGTAATCCCTCCATTCCTGTCCGCGCCCCATGACCAACAAGGTGCAGACGCCCGAGGTTCAAAATGACATGCTGGGGCCGCGCAGAAACGCAGCCCCAGCTGAATTCAAAATCGCTTAGACGCGGCGGCGCTTCGGCGGGCGGCAGCCGTTGTGAGCGATTGGGGTCACGTCGCGGATCGACGTGATGTTGAAGCCCACGGCAGCCAGCGCACGCAGAGCCGATTCACGACCCGAACCGGGGCCCTGAACTTCGACTTCCAGCGTCTTGACGCCATGTTCCTGCGCCTTCTTGCCTGCGTCTTCTGCAGCCATCTGAGCGGCGTAGGGTGTCGATTTCCGCGATCCCTTGAAGCCCATGGTACCGGCAGACGACCACGAGATGGCGTTGCCCTGTACGTCCGAGATCAGGATCTTAGTGTTGTTGAAGGTCGAGTTCACATGGGCAACGCCCGATGCGATGTTCTTACGCTCTTTGCGCTTAACGCGAGTCTTGTCACGTGCCATCAGTCAGACCCTCCCTTATTTCTTCTTACCAGCAATGGCCTTTGCGGGGCCTTTGCGGGTACGAGCATTGGTGTGGGTACGCTGACCGCGAACCGGCAGGTTGCGGCGGTGACGCAGACCGCGATAGCAGCCCAGGTCCATCAGGCGCTTGACGTTCATCTGAACTTCACGACGCAGGTCACCTTCGACGGTGAAGTTTGCATCGATGTGCTCGCGGATGGCCAGAACTTCGGCGTCGGACAGTTCGTTGACGCGACGATGCGCTTCAATGCCTACGGCTTCGCAGATCGCTTTGGCCGAAGTGTTTCCGATACCGGTGATATATGTGAGGGCGATTGGTACCCGCTTTGCAGTCGGGATGTTTACGCCGGCAATACGTGCCACGTTTCACTTTCCTTTTTTGTTGCGGTTCCGTAGCTCCAGAACCTTTTTTCACAACACTTGACCGTGGCAGTGAGGCCAGAGGGTCCAGCATTTGTACGAGGTATTAGATGCGACAGGGACGAATCCCGCACGCGATTGTGATTCCCATAGGGATGTGGGTCGATATGGGGTTTTGAAGGGGCCGTCAAGCCCCTTGATTCAATCAACCCAGCACGGCCTCGATTGAGGCTGTGACATCGCCGATATCCGCGAGACCATCCACCGGGCGCAAATCGCCCTTGGCGTGATAGTAGCCAATCAACGGAGCGGTCTTTTTGTAGTATTCCATCAGGCGTATGCGTACGCTGTCTTCGTTGTCATCTGCACGAACAGGCTGACCGGCGGCGCGGGCTTCTTCGGCACGACCCACGATGCGCTGAACCAGCGTTTCGTCATCCACCTGAAGCTCAATCACGAAATCCAGTGTCTCACCCTTCTCGGCCAGCAATGCGCCCAGTGCATCTGCTTGCGCCAGGGTCCGGGGAAAGCCATCGAAGATAAAACCACCTTCGGCACCCTGCTCCAGCTTTTCTCGGATCAGGCCGATTACGATCTCATCCGTAACCAGTTCGCCCTTGTCCATCACTTCAGCTACGCGCTTACCCATTTCGGTACCGCTGCTTTTGGCTTCGCGCAGCATATCACCGGTGCTCAGCTGAACCATGCCGCGTGTATTGACCAGATGGGAGGCTTGCGTCCCTTTACCCGCCCCCGGGGGGCCAAGAAGAATAATGTTCATCGACGAGAGGGTCCCTTCCTACCGCGTTTCTTGCTTTTACCGCGCAACTGGGACTTTTCGATAAGACCTTCGTATTGGTGCGCGAGAAGATGGCTCTGTACCTGTTGGATGGTATCCATGGTCACAGAGACGATAATCAGAACCGAGGTGCCGCCAAAATAGAACGGAATGGCAAACTGGTTCCGCAGAATCTCCGGCAGCAGACAGACCGCTGCCAAATAGGCCGAGCCTAGAACCAGCACGCGATTGACCACGTATTCCAGATACTCGGCGGTCTTTTTGCCTGGGCGTATACCCGGCACAAATCCGTTTTGCTTCTTCAGGTTGTCCGCCACATCATCCGGTTTGAACGACACATTGAACGTGTAGAAATAGGCGAAGAAAACGATCATCGCGGCAAAGAACAGCAGATAGAGCGGCTGACCCGGGCCAAAATTGGCCAGCAGCCACGACATGATCGGGCCGTTGGTGGCCCCCGCCGAGAAGGTCGAGATGGTGACCGGCAGCAGCAGAAGCGAGCTTGCGAAAATGGCCGGGATCACGCCCGCTGGGTTGACCTTGACAGGAAGGTGGCTGGAGCCGCCCTCATACACTTTCATACCGGCCTGACGACGCGGATACTGAATGTGGATCTTGCGCAAGGCGCGTTCCATAAACACGACAAAGGTGATCACGGCGATCACCATGACAATCACGCCAACGATAACAGCAGGGCTGATTGCGCCCGAACGACCCGAGGCAAAGAACTGAGCCAGGGCAGCCGGAACCTCGGCGATGATGCCGACGAAGATGATCAGAGAGATACCGTTACCGATGCCACGTGCTGTGATCTGTTCACCCAGCCACATCAGGAACATGGTGCCCCCAACCAGCGTGATCATGGTGGACATGCGGAAGAACAGGCCCGGATCGGTCGCCAGATCACCCGATTCCAGCGATACGGCCAGTCCATAAGCCTGAACGGTGGCCAGCGCCACGGTACCAAAACGGGTGTATTGGTTGATCTTCTTGCGCCCCTGCTCGCCCTCTTTCTTAAGTTGCTCAAGCGCGGGAACCATGGATGTCAGCAGCTGCACGATGATCGAAGCCGAGATGTAGGGCATGATGCCGAGGGCAAAGATACCCATCCGCCCCAGCGCCCCGCCGGTGAACATCGAAACCATGCCGCCGATGCCTTGCCCCGCCTGTTCCATGAATTCGCGCAGCGCTTGCCCGTCAATCCCCGGCACCGGGATAAAGGTGCCCAGACGATAGACGATCAGCAAACCCAGCGTGAACAGGATGCGGTTGCGCAGATCGGTGGCTTTGCCCAAAGCAGCCCAGCTTGTGTTGGCTGCCATTTGTTCTGCTGCTGATACCATAAATCGGTCTCTCTTATGCAAACGCCGCCCGGAACCGTTTTCCGGCTCGGACGGCGTCTTGGAAAACTCTGACGTCTATGTAAGCGGGTCTTGGCCCGCTCACAAGCGCTTACTCTGCCGCAGCAGCTTTTGTGACTTTCAGTGAACCGCCCGCTTTTTCGACTGCCTCGATGGCAGTTTTCGAAGCACCGGTCACTTCCAGGTTCACCTTCACGGTGATTTCACCTTTGGCCAGAACACGCACGCCATCCAATTTGCGGCGAACCAGACCGGATGCAACAAGCACGTCTTCGGTGATCGCGGCTTTGGCGTCCAGCTTCTTGGCGTCGATGAACTTCTGGATCAGACCCAAGTTGATAACAGCAAATGCCTTGCGGTTCGGTTTGTTGAAACCACGCTTGGGCAGGCGCTGGTACAGGGGCATCTGGCCGCCTTCGTAGCCATTGATGGCCACACCCGAACGGGATTTCTGGCCTTTGATACCACGGCCACCCATTTTACCTTTTCCGGAACCCGGACCACGGCCAACGCGAGTGCGTTTCGGGTTTGCGCCGGGGTTGTCGCGCAATTCATTCAGTTTCATTTCGCTTCTCCTTAGCCGGATGTGACCCCCGAAGCGTGATGGGCCAACCACGGCATTTCTTGATTTTGATTCTCGTGAACGGAAATCCACCGGAGCGCTCTACAGCGTCGCGGCCTTTGATGCAAGGTTTGTTGTTAATTAGAACGCGATGCAAAAGAGGCGCTCGAATGGCGCCTCTTTCTTTGTGAGTGGTGCGGTATTGTTAGGAGCAGTACGCATGCTCACGCGCGATATCCGCGATGTCGCAACGGCGGACGCCAATATCGTCCAGCTCACGGTTGGTGAGACGCTGCAGTTCTGAGTAGGTGCGCTGATATTCCGCCGCGCGTGCGCGGGCTGCTTTAACGCGCTCAACCAGGTTCGCGAAACGGGCGCTCAGGTTGAAGCCGCCATGTGTCAGTGTAGCTGTATGTGCCATATTCTTATTCCTTTCTGTGCCGAGGCGTATTCCCCGGTTGTTTCCATTTGTTCCTTTGTGGACAAGGCTCAGATAGGCATAGTCGATACCGCTAACAACGCGCGTTTTGGTCTAGCCGCTATGCGTGTTGCGAATAACTTTCGCTGGTTGGCTTGTTCCTAGCCTGGTTGCTATTCGTTTTGGCACGTAACTTGCAGCTGACCTGCTGATCAGCTCGATGGCCATCTGCGTTTTTTGAAGGCCGCTAGCCTGTTGCTAGAATTGGGCCCACCTGCTGAAGTGCAAAGTAAAGTCCCGTCGGGTCATGAAACACACGCGGCACCTGCTGAGCACTTTGCCGTGATCGAACACGCGTTTCAGACGCTCCAAGCGTCAAAGCATCACGAACCGCCTTCTCGATTGCGACCACTTTGATCACAGGCAGCCAGGCGCATCTTTCGCGCATCTCAATATCTGGCAAAGTAACCACAAGAAATTGCGAAAGCCACCGGCTTGGCGCGGCCCTCTCACTGCCATCCGTATTCGAATATGTGCTATTAAAAAGCGCCTGGTAGAATTCAACTGGAAACTCTGAGCCTCCGCCTGAATAAACCTCTGCTGCAAACTGCTGCGTAGGTATTGGGTATTCGTGTTGTGAAACGGAGATGCCAAATCTGGCGCCCCTGGGGTCCGCCAATAGGCAGTTTCGCCCAACCCCAGGCACATCAAAGGGTCGCCGAATTATACGTGCGCCCAGCTTCTCAGCACGCCCTGAATACTCATCAACATCGGGAACCTCGAAATAGGGAAGCCATCCGGCATCAAAGCCCGTTGGAGTTTCGGTCAATCCGCTTCCGGCTTCCCCGTTTAGAAGAGCAAGAGTAAATTCCCCTTTCCCTTGGCCCCAGACGTATTCATCTGTGCTTTCCTTGATGAAATCCCACGACGCTACACTGCCATAGAACGTCTCAGAAGCGCTCAGATCAGGCGTGAAGAGGTCATGCCATACGATCTGACCGGTGCTATCCGCATTCATTTCAAAAAACCTCCTGCGTCACACGCGCTGGGTAGTCCAACGCTATCCAAATGGTCGTTGATACAAATCAATCAGAACATGGCACCTCGGAGGCCCGGGCTAGAAGAAGAGTTCCTCAACAAGCTAGAGTGCGAACAAAAAAACGCCCCCGACAATGTCGAGGGCGTTTCAAATTCTTCAATGAGCTCGCGCTTAGCCGCGCTCTTCGATGATCTCAACCAGATGCGGGATCTTGTTGACCATGCCGCGGACGGAAGGGGTATCTTCCAGCTCACGGGTCTTGTGCATTTTGTTCAGGCCCAGACCGATCAGGGTTGCGCGCTGTTCGGCGGGGCGGCGGATCGGGGAACCGATTTGCTTGACGACGATGGTTTTTGCCATTGCTCGCTACTCCTTACGCTTCGGCTTCAGCAGGCGCTTCGGCCGCAGGGGCTTCGTCCCGCTTGGGCAGGATGTCGGCAACTTTCTTACCACGACGCTGTGCAACCGAACGCGGGCTCTGCTCTTTCTGCAGGCCGTTGATGGTGGCGCGGATCATGTTGTACGGGTTCTGCGAGCCGATCGACTTGGACACAACGTCCTTTACGCCCAGCATTTCGAACACGGCACGCATCGGACCACCGGCGATGATACCAGTACCTTCAGGTGCGGTGCGCATAACCACTTTACCAGCGCCGTGACGGCCCTCGATGTCGTGGTGCAGGGTACGACCTTCGCGCAGTTGCACGCGGATCATCTGACGCTTGGCTTGCTCAGTCGCCTTACGGATGGCTTCAGGTACTTCTTTCGCTTTACCCTTACCAAAGCCGACGCGGCCTTTCTGATCGCCGACAACCACCAGAGCGGCGAAGCCAAAGCGCTTACCACCTTTTACGGTTTTCGACACGCGGTTGATTGCGACCAGACGATCTGCAAATTCCGGTGCTTCCTCACGGTCGCGGCCACGGCCCCGACGGTTTTCACGTTCTGCCATTTGGCATCCCTTTTCTCAATGTGGCGCTTGCGACGCCGTTTTATTCAATCCAAGTGAGCCCCGACTGCTGCCGAGGCCCCCGGATCATCGGGGTGGCCGTGAAGCCACCCGCAAGGTCTTAGATCTTCAGACCGCCTTCACGCGCGGCGTCGGCAACTGCCTTCACCTTGCCGTGGAACAGGAAGCCACCACGATCGAAATAGGCCTCTTCGACGCCTGCCTTCTTGGCACGCTCGGCGATGGCCGCGCCCACTTTGGTGGCCGCTTCGACGTTGTTCTTGCCAACAACACCCAGATCTTTTTCCAGGGTCGAGGCCGATGCCAGGGTCACACCACGAACGTCGTCGATCAGCTGAACGCTGATGTTCTTGTTCGAACGGTGAACCGACAGGCGTACACGGCCCGCGTTGACTTTGCGAAGTTTGTTCCGAACGCGCAGGCGGCGCTTCAGAAACAGGGTTCTTTTGCTGTTTGCCATTATTTGCGTCCTTACTTCTTCTTGCCTTCCTTGCGGAAGATGAACTCGCCCTTATAGCGGATGCCCTTGCCTTTGTACGGCTCGGGACGGCGCCATTCGCGGATTTTGGCCGCGACTTCGCCCACCTGCTGCTGGTCGATACCTTCCACAACGATCTCGGTCTGCTTCGGTGCGGTGATGGTGACACCTTCCGGAGCAGTGAAATCAACATCGTGGCTGTAACCCAGGTTCAGCTTCAGGGTGTTGCCCTGCATCTGCGCCCGGTAACCAACACCCTGGATCTCCAGCTCTTTTTTGAAGCCTTGGGTCACACCGGTTACCAGGTTGGCAACCATGGTGCGGCTCATGCCCCACTGCTGGCGCGCGCGCTTGGACATCCCACGAGGGTTGATCTGCACAACGTTGTCTTCGACCGACAG
Organism: Ruegeria sp. I1; assembly: GCF_056532675.1. Taxonomy (NCBI): domain Bacteria; kingdom Pseudomonadati; phylum Pseudomonadota; class Alphaproteobacteria; order Rhodobacterales; family Roseobacteraceae; genus Ruegeria; species Ruegeria sp. I1. The sequence continues at coordinate 51,735 of NZ_JBQFNM010000013.1, forward strand.
CGTTACGTCATCAGTCGCGGTGAAGCTCCGGGTGCCTTTCGGACCTTTGACTTCGATGGTCTGACCCGACACAGAGGCGGAAACGCCGCTGGGCAGCTCGACCGGTTTTTTACCAATACGAGACATTGCAGACCTCCTTAGAAGACGGTGCAGAGCACTTCGCCGCCAACATTGTTGGAGCGTGCGTTCTGGTCCGACATCACACCTTTCGGAGTGCTGACAATCGACACGCCCAGACCCTGACGGACCTGCGGGATGTCATTGACGCCCATGTACACGCGACGACCGGGTTTCGAGACCCGCTTCAGTTCGCGAATAACAGGGGTGCCTTCGTAGTATTTCAGGCTGATTTCGATGGCCGGATGACCGTTTTCACCGGTCGTCTTTTCATAGCCACGGATGTAGCCTTCGTCCGCCAGCACGTCCAGAACCCAACCGCGCAGCTTGGACGCCGGGGTGGAAACGGTGGACTTGCCGCGCATTTGCGCGTTGCGGATACGGGTGAGCATATCGCCGATAGGATCATTCATATCTATGTCTCCCTTACCAGCTCGATTTCACCATGCCGGGGATCTGACCAGCAGAACCCAGCTCGCGCAGCGCGATACGGCTGACCTTCAGCTTACGGTAGTAAGCGTGGGGACGACCGGTCAGCTGACAACGGTTGTGAAGACGGGTAGCCGAGCTGTTGCGCGGCAGTTTCGCCAGTTTCAGACGCGCTTTGAAACGCTCTTCCATCGGCTTGCTCTCGTCATTCGCGATTTCTTTCAGCTCGGCACGCTTTGCGGCATATTTGGCCACCAGGCGTTCGCGCTTCTTCTCGCGTTCGATCATTGCTTTTTTAGCCATGTCTCAATCCTCCCGGCGCTTATGCGTTGAACGGCATGTTGAACGCTTTCAACAATGCCTTAGCTTCAGCGTCGGTTTTCGCTGTGGTGGCAATTACGATATCCAGGCCCCAGACCTCGTCGACCTTGTCGAAGTCGATTTCCGGGAACACGATGTGCTCTTTCATGCCCATGGCAAAGTTGCCCTGACCATCAAAAGACGGTTTCACACCGCGGAAGTCACGAATACGCGGCATCGCGATCGTGATCAGACGATCCAGGAATTCGTACATCCGGTCACCGCGCAGGGTTACTTTCGCACCCAGCGGCATGTCCTCACGAACACGGAAACCCGCGATCGACTTCTTTGCCTTGGTTGCAACGGCCTGCTGACCGGCAATCGCAGTCAGATCCTCGACAGCAGCTTTCGCTTTCTTCGAGTCTTTGACCGCCTCAGCACCACAACCGATGTTCAGAACGATTTTTTCCAGCTTGGGCAGCTGCATGTCGTTCTTGTAGCCGAACTCTTCTTTCAGAGCGGCACGGATGGTTTCAGCGTACTGAGCCTTCAGACGCGGGGTATAGGTTGCGTTATCAAGCATCGATCACGTCCCCTGTGGTCTTGGCGAAGCGCACCTTCTTGTCGCCTTCCATGCGGAAGCCAACGCGGGTTGCTTTGCCGTTTTTGTCCAGCAGTGCCAGGTTCGATAGCTGGATCGGGTTTGCCTGAGGCAGACGACCACCTTGCGAAGCTTGCGACTGACGGGTGTGACGGATGGCAATGTTGATGCCTTCGACAACAGCTTTGCCGGCTTTCGGGTCAACCGAGGAAATGGTTCCCTCTTTGCCCTTGTCCTTACCGGCCAGCACGACGACCTTGTCGCCTTTGCGGAGTTTAGCAGCCATGATTACAGCACCTCCGGCGCCAGCGAGATGATTTTCATGAAGTTCTTGCCGCGCAGTTCACGCACAACGGGGCCAAAGATACGGGTACCGATCGGCTCGTTGTTGTTGTTCAGGATGACGGCGGCGTTCCGATCAAAACGGATCGCGGTGCCGTCTTCGCGACGGACTTCCTTGGCGGTGCGTACGACGACGGCCTTACGGACGTCACCTTTCTTCACGCGGCCGCGCGGGATGGCTTCCTTCACCGAGACGACAATGATGTCGCCGACGGAGGCGTATTTACGCTTGGAACCACCCAGGACCTTGATGCACTGAACTCGGCGTGCGCCGGAGTTGTCAGCGACATCCAGATTGGTCTGCATCTGGATCATGTGGTTTCTCCCGACCTGTGGGGGCTGGTCTAGTTAAATCCCCCAGGGTTTCGACAAATGGAAAATCCTGGGGGCTTACGCCTCCAGAACCTCCCAACGTTTCGTCTTCGATTTCGGCGCGCATTCGATGATGCGGACTGTGTCGCCGACCTTGAAGGCGTTCTTTTCATCGTGAGCCCGGTATTTCTTGGACTTACGGATGGTTTTCTTCAGAACCGGATGCGTAAAGCGGCGCTCGACGGATACGGTTACGGTCTGTTCGTTGGCGTCGCTGGTTACGGTGCCGGACAGGATACGCTTGGGCATCTGATTACTCCTCGGATGCCGCAGCAGCGGCCTTTTCGTTCAGAATGGTTTTGACACGGGCAGCGTTGCGGCGGGCCGCTTTGATGCCGGCTGTGCTTTCCAGCTGACCGGTGGCCTGTTGAAAGCGCAGGTTAAAGCTTTCTTTCTTCAGGTTGGCCAGTTCCTCGCGGAGCTGGTCCGGGGTCTTGTCACGCAGTTCTTGGGCGTTCATCGCCTTTTTCCTTTGCTCAAAACACCAGAAGGCCCCGTACACGGGTCACCTTTGACCTGGTGGATGAATGATAGACATACGAATCGCCCGACAACGCCGGGAGATCGTAGGATGCCGCCGTATAAGGGTTTGGGGGATGGGTGGCAAGGGAAAGTTTGGCACTGTCTTTGCAAGCGGCTTCCGACAAATTTTGGCAATAGCCGAAAGCAGCACCGCGAATTAGCTCCGCTCGGGCAATCCAGTTTGATTCAAACCAGAACGACCTTCTGTTCAGGTCCCTTTCTCCTGCATCTTCCGAACCATCTTCAGACGAGTCCTGCGTGGCAGGAATGGAATGATCCAGCCCGTCATAAATGCGAGAGTCCTGTCATTTATCACGGCCAGCTTTCCATCAATCATGGCGTCATAGCCAAACTTGGCGACAGCTTCAGCAGTTGCCCCTTTCTGGGATACGAGTTTAGTACCCTCAAGATCAGCTGAAGCGGCGAACTCAGTTGCCACATAGCCGGGTTCCAGGGCTGTAACGGAGACACCTTTGTCTTTCAGTTCATCGGCCAAAGCCTGACTGAAACTAGAAACATAGGCCTTCGTGGCAAAATAAGTGGCTTGCAGCGGACCCGGCACATACGCCGCGGTCGAACTGACATTTAGTATCTTGCCGCCGCCACTGCTAACCATATCCCTGCCAAACAAGTGACACAGGGAGACAAGCGCTTCAACGTTCAGGCGGATCATGCTCAGGTCCTCTGAAAGATCACGATTAAGAAAGGCACCGTGCCCGCCAAACCCGGCATTGTTGATAAGATAATCAACCTTCAGACCCTCGGCGTTGACAACCTCATATAGTTTTTCTGCCCCACTTTGTGCGCCCAGATCGAGCGCAATTGCAGTGACAGTAATACTGTAGGCAGCTTCAAGCTCTACCTTCAAAGCGTCTAACACGTCGGCACGCCGCGCAGTGATAATGACATTTCCGCCTTGCGACGCGTGATATCGGGCTATTTCACGACCAATTCCCGAAGATGCGCCGGTGACGAGTGCGGTTTTCGGCATGGTGTTCTCCGATCAATTCAGATTGAAATGATAATACTCCAGAACCGCGCGGTTTTCTTCAGGAGATTTACAAGCTCACTCCCACTTGTAGTTAAAACTCACTGAAATACGCTCTTCTTCCGCCATGTTCATCGGCACCTCATGGCGCAGCCAGCTTTCCCATAGAAGCACATCTCCAACTTTCGGCTTCATATAGATGAACGGCTGCAAATCGCGCCGCCCGCCCTTCATCCGCGTTGGTGCAGCCATCATGCGGCCTGAGCGGGGGTCTTCCAGTTTTAATGCACTCGCACCTTCGGGCATGGCCACATAAGTCGTGCCCGAGATCACGCTGTGCGGGTGTAAGTGGCTGGAATGCATGCCGCCCTCCGGCAGGATGTTGATCCACAGGTCTTCCAGCTTCAACTCGCCCTCGCCCAGATCGAACTCCAGGTCCTTTGCAAAGGCGGCCACGTGCTGATCCAGGGCCTTGACCAGATCGGCGAAGATCGGAAACCGCCAGGGCAGATCGGTCAGCGAGGCATAGCTGGTATAACCGGGATAGCCGTTCTCCTCACACCATTCCTGCCCGGCCTCATCATCCTCGGCGATGACAAGACAAGAGCTTTCCAACTCACCCGCGTCGATCTTGGGGTCGAATTCGGACAAAGAGGCACGATACAGGCGGGTGACGAAGAGCGATTCAATCTGTGGCATGAGCGCGTTCTTATCCAAATCGATCACTAACTGCGAGAGACAAAATCCAGACGTTTCTTTGGCTGCGAGACCCCATCGCCACCCATATTCAGTCACTTGGACAATCTGACCTTTAGCTCCCACAGGAGGAGCAGAACAAGGATGGGCGGCGCCCAGAAAAGATAAGCCACCATGTTAATAACGTTCATGTGGCTGAATATCTCTGCAATGGTTTGCGGAAGGACACTACAACGGTAGTATAGAAACTTGTCTGTTTTACAGTCGGCCGCAAACAGCCAGCTCAGGTTCAACGCTAAGCCAAAATAGATACCGCCATAGCGCAAAAACAGTTTCAGGACTTTACTATGAACAAAGAAGCTCAAGGTGATTGCAGCTAGGGTTACCACGCCCAAAATTACCGTTTCCGCCAGAACTGTGCCTAGTGACATATGCGGTGAAGCCTCGACCGAGAAACTATTTTTTGACTATGTCTTAGGTAGTTATCAACTGAGTGGTCTTCAAACGGAGAACCCCCGCCGGTATCCCGACGGGGGTCAATCTTGTCACGAACGGGGATACCCCAATCGCTTACCAGTCTTCGCGAACCACGACGCGAGTCTTGATCGGCAGCTTCATCGCGGCCAGGCGCAGGGCCTCGCGGGCGATGTCGTCATTGACGCCGTCGATCTCGAACATCACGCGGCCAGGCTTGACTTTGCAGGCCCAGCGGTCGACCGAACCTTTACCTTTACCCATGCGAACTTCGATCGGCTTAGCCGTGACCGGAGTGTCGGGGAAGATGCGGATCCAGACGCGGCCCTGACGCTTCATGTGACGCGTCATGGCACGACGTGCAGCTTCGATCTGGCGTGCGGTTACACGCTCAGGCTCAAGAGCTTTCAGGCCGTAAGTGCCAAAGTTCAGATCAGAGCCGCCTTTGGCGAGACCCTTGATCCGGCCTTTGTGCATCTTGCGGAATTTAGTACGCTTTGGTTGAAGCATATCTTTCCCTCCTTAGCGACGACCGCCACCAGCACCACGAGGTGCAGGGCCGTCCTGGAGTTCCTGTGCTTTACGGTCACGTGCCTGTGGATCATGCTCCATGATCTCACCTTTGAAGATCCAGACCTTGATCCCGATGATCCCGTAAGGGGTCATCGCTTCGGCATGTGCGTAATCGATGTCGGCGCGCAGGGTGTGCAGAGGCACGCGGCCTTCGCGGTACCACTCGGTCCGTGCGATTTCAGCGCCGCCCAGACGACCAGCGACGTTCACCCGAATACCCAGGGCGCCCATGCGCATGGCGTTCTGAACCGAGCGCTTCATTGCGCGACGGAACGAAACACGACGTTCCAGCTGCTGAGCGATGGACTCGGCAACCAGCTGCGCGTCAAGCTCGGGCTTGCGCACTTCGACGATGTTTAGGTGCAGTTCGCTGTCGGTCATACGAGCAAGCTTTTTGCGCAGAACTTCGATGTCTGCACCTTTCTTGCCGATGATGACACCGGGACGAGCTGTGTGGATCGTAACGCGGCACTTTTTGTGCGGACGTTCGATGATCACACGGGCAACACCGGCCTGCTTGCACTCTTTGTTGATGAACTCACGGATCTTGAGGTCTTCCAGCAGAAGATCACCGTAGTCCTTGGTGTCGGCGTACCAGCGGCTGTCCCAGGTGCGGTTGACCTGCAGGCGCATGCCGATCGGATTTACTTTATGACCCATTAGGCTTGCTCCTCAACTTGACGCACCTTGATGGTGATCTCCGAGAACGGCTTCATGATCTTGCCGAAACGGCCACGGGCACGCGGGCGACCGCGTTTCATGACCAGGTTCTTGCCAACCCATGCTTCGGCGACGATCAGCTCGTCAACGTCCAGGTTGTGGTTGTTTTCGGCATTCGCGATTGCGGACTGCAGGCACTTCTTGACGTCCTGCGCGACACGCTTGTTGCTGAAAGTCAGGTCGGTCAGAGCCTTCTCAACTTTCTTGCCGCGGATCATTTGCGCAACCAGATTCAGTTTTTGCGGGCTGGTGCGAAGCATGCGGGTTTTCGCCATTGCTTCGTTTTCAGCCACGCGGCGGGGGTTCTTTTCCTTGCCCATGACTTACTTCCGCTTCGCTTTTTTGTCTGCGGCGTGGCCATAATAGGTACGGGTCGGCGAGTACTCACCGAACTTCTGACCAATCATGTCTTCCGAGACGTTGACGGGAATGTGCTTCTGGCCGTTGTACACACCAAATGTCAGACCCACGAACTGGGGCAGAATGGTGGAACGACGCGACCAGATTTTGATGACTTCGTTGCGGCCCGACTCGCGCGCTGCTTCGGCTTTTTTCAGCACGTAAGCATCGACGAAAGGACCCTTCCAAACAGAGCGAGACATAGATTAACGTCCCTTCTTCTTGGCGTGCCGCGAGCGGATGATCAGCTTCTGGGACGCTTTGTTCTTGTTGCGGGTACGCTTACCCTTGGTGTCCTTACCCCACGGTGTAACCGGTGTACGGCCACCCGAGGTACGACCTTCACCACCACCATGCGGGTGATCGATCGGGTTCATTGCAACACCACGAACCGACGGACGCACGCCCTTGTGGCGCATACGACCGGCTTTACCGAGGTTTTGGTTCGAGTTGTCGGGGTTGGACACGGCACCGATGGTGGCCATGCATTCCTGACGAACCATGCGCAGCTCACCCGAGCTCAGACGGATCTGAGCGTAGCCGCCATCGCGACCAACGAACTGAGCGTAAGTACCGGCCGCACGTGCGATCTGACCGCCTTTGCCAGGCTTCATCTCGATGTTGTGGACGATGGTACCAATGGGCATGCCCGAGAACGGCATTGCGTTGCCCGGCTTGATGTCTGCCTTGGCGGATGCCACGACTTTGTCACCAACAGCCAGACGCTGCGGAGCCAGGATATATGCCTGCTCGCCGTCTTCGTATTTTACCAGTGCGATGAATGCGGTCCGGTTCGGGTCATATTCGATCCGCTCGACGGTTGCCGCGACATCAAATTTGTTCCGTTTGAAGTCAACGATCCGGTAGAGACGCTTTGCGCCACCGCCGCGGCGGCGTGAAGTGATCCGTCCGGTGTTGTTCCGGCCGCCCGATTTGGTCAAACCCTCAGTGAGAGACTTGACCGGACGTCCTTTCCAAAGCTCCGAACGGTCGATCAGCACCAGCCCGCGCTGGCCCGGCGTCGTCGGCTTGTACGACTTGAGTGCCATGCTTTCTGTCTTCCGTTTAGCAAGTGCGGGGATTTCCCCGCTATGTGATAGGCCCCCGTAGGTGCCAAGGGTATAGGGCCCCGAAGGTCCCCGGTTACAAATATCAGAGGCCCCGGAACGAATCCGAGGCCGCAAGATTGGGAGCGTGTAACAGGGTTGGAGGTGGGTGTCTATAGCGCTCTAGGTGCTTTACACCAAATTTAAGTACCAACAGGCATCTCAAGACATACTTCAAAATTAGCGGCCAACCTGACTGACGAGATTTGAAGGCAAGCTAAAGGTGTCACAAAGACACCTATTGCAATCCAAAAATGAGTAGATAGCTTTCGGCACAACCAAGTTGAAAGGAACATTTGTGCCAAAATTCTCTGAGTATTTCAAAATTAATGCTCCACAATCTCAACTAGATTTTGTCGATATCAGTACAGACTTTGACACACCCGTTTACGTAGACCCCTACGCCATTGAAATTAGAAACGATGTTTGGTCTGCGGAAGCTTCGAATCTCATTAGAGCGTTCTTTGTTGAAGTTTTGGATGCGCTTAGAGCAGGAGACGACCTCAGGGCACGGAACTTGATGTCTCACCTGCATGAGCCCTACGAAACCTACCTTGGAGTCTCCTCAGCCAAACCGCAAGGCAAAGGAGTAGGGCAAAAACAGTCACGCCAGCTAATCGCAGCTATCAAAAACAGCGCTGCCTTTCAATCGGGTCTACTATCCGATCTTTCAGAAATGGCCTTGTTCGTTGAGCATGTGGATCGTGACAAGATTTCTGACCTGACCACCAACGTCATTAGAGAGCGCTTAGTGCAATACACCCAAGAGCAGTGCGCACTATATAACATTCCTACAAATCAGTATAATGGGCCTCCACTTTGGGATGCCAACCTCCGCAATTGGCGAAGCCAGTACGTAGACCTTCCATTCATAGAAGACGCACCAGTGCTCCTGATCCCAAAGTATATAGTTAGAAAACGGCTGTCGCTTGATAGCCAAGAGTTTTACAATAAACATATTACCGATTTTTTGGTCTCGGAGCACATTCAAGCCAACAGTAGTTTGGTATCACTTTTGAAGGGCAAGCCTAAGGTCTACAAAAAAGACGTACGGGAAAAGCATCCTAAGTCTAAGAAGCTAATAACTGACTTGGTTGCCCAAAATCCTTGTTTGCTGGACCTGTACAAACGCTTAGCAAGCAGTGAAGCCCGAATTATGGTCAACACAAGTGACACCGATCAGTCTGTTTCTCAATCCTGCATAGATCTGATAGCCGAGCTCGAAAAAATTCCAGCCGGAATGAAAGGTGCAGACGCTTACCACATCTGGGCCATGCACGCGTTAACTGTTTGTTTTTACCCAGACCTCATTCAACCTCACAAGGAATGGGAAATAAACCAAGGTCGAAAACGTATCGATATTGTATTCACCAACGCTGCAAACAACGGTTTTTTTGCTCATCGAAGGGATGCAAACAATACCGCCGCTACCATGGTTGTTGTCGAGTGCAAGAATTATACAAAAGACATTGCCAACCCAGAGGTCGACCAATTGTTGGGACGCTTCGACAATAACAGAGGCCGTTTCGGAATTATCACTTGCCGCGAAGTGCAAGACAGAGACCGTCTTTTAGAACGTCAGCGGGATTTAGCAAAAGGCGGCCAAGCTTACATCTTGGTTCTAACAGATGATGATTTCAGAAAGCTACTAGAAGCAAAGTCTAAGCTTGAAGAAGAGGCTCTAGGTGAAATTCTTCACCAGAAATTTCGAGAGATAATATCGTAAAAAAACCCCCGCTTGCGCGGGGGCCTTTATCTCTCTCCAAAGACGGGTTCGGTCAGAGACCGGTGCTCACGTCGATGGTGTTACCCTCTTCCAGGGTCACATATGCTTTTTTGACGTCTTTCCGACGGCCCAGCTGGCCGCGGAACCGCTTGACCTTGCCTTTGGTCACGGTGGTGTTCACCGCCTTGACCTTCACGCCAAACAGCGCCTCAACGGCCTCTTTGATCTGCGGCTTGTTGCTGTCGATCGCCACTTCAAAGACAACCGCGCCGTTTTCGGACGCCATGGTCGACTTTTCGGTGATGATCGGCTTGCGGATCACGTCGTAGTGTTCTGCCTTCGCGCTCATTTCAGACGAGCCTCCAGTGCTTCGACAGCCGCTTTGGTGAGCACCAGGGTGTCACGCTTGAGGATGTCATAGACGTTTGCGCCCATCGACGGCAGGATATCCAGGCCTTCGATGTTCTTGGACGCTTTCAGGAACCCTTCGTTCACGGTCGCGCCGTCGATGACCAGAGCGCGTTTCCAGCCCAGGTTTGCAACCTGTTTGGCCAGAGCGGCGGTCTTGCCTTCGGCTTCGGCGTTCTCGATTACGACCAGTTCACCTGCCTTGGCTTTTGCCGACAGAGCGTGGCGCAGGCCAAGCTTGCGGAACTTTTTCGGCAGGTCGTGGCCGTGCGAACGCACGACGGGGCCTTTGTAGATACCACCACCACGGAAGATCGGCGCGTTACGGTCACCATGGCGTGCGCCACCGGTGCCCTTCTGGCGATAGATCTTCTTGGTCGAGTAGCTGGTTTCCGAGCGGGTCTTTACCTTGTGAGTGCCGGCCTGCGCGTTGTTGCGCTGCCAACGGACCACACGGTGCAGGATGTCCGCGCGCGGCTCGAGGCCGAACAGATCGGCGTTCAGCTCGATGTCGCCGGCTTTGCCGCCGTCCAGTTTGATTACATCAAGTTTCATGCTTCACCACCTTCCGCGGGCGCTTCTTCCGCAGGTGCTTCGGTTGCAGCCGATTTCACAGCAGCCGGGAAAGGCAGGCCTTCCGGTGCTTTCTTCTTCACGGCGTCCTTGACGGTGACCCAGCCCGATTTCGGTCCGGGAACGGCGCCTTTGATGAAGACCAGGTTCCGGTCGGCGTCGGTTTTGACAACTTCCAGGTTCTGGGTGGTAACACGGGCAGCACCCATGTGACCGGCCATCTTCTTGCCTTTGAAAACCTTGCCCGGGTCCTGACACTGACCGGTCGAACCGTGCGAACGGTGGCTGATCGACACACCGTGCGAGGCGCGCAGACCACCAAAGTTCCAGCGCTTCATCGCACCGGCAAAGCCTTTGCCGATCGAGGTGCCCGAAACGTCAACCTTCTGACCTTCCAGGAAGTGTTCTGCCGAAATCTCGGCGCCCACATCAATCAGGCCATCTTCGGAGACGCGGAACTCGGCCAGCTTACGCTTGGGCTCAACCTTCGCAGCGGCATAGTGACCGCGCATGGCTTTCGAGGTGCGTTTTGCCTTGGCAGCACCGGCGCCCAGCTGAACGGCTGTGTAGCCGTCTTTGTCAGCGGTACGCTGTGCAACAACCTGCAGGTTGTCCAGGTGAAGAACGGTTACAGGGATCTGTTTGCCGTCTTCCATGAACAGGCGGGTCATGCCAACTTTTTTTGCGATAATACCAGAGCGCATAATCTATACCCTCCGATCTTACGACTGCAGCTTGATCTCGACGTCCACACCAGCTGCGAGGTCGAGCTTCATCAGCGCGTCAACGGTCTGGGGGGTCGGATCAACGATGTCCAAGAGACGCTTGTGCGTGCGGATCTCGAACTGGTCGCGGGATTTCTTGTCAACGTGAGGGCCACGGAGAACCGTGAACTTCTCAATCTTGTTCGGCAGCGGGATCGGGCCGCGCACGTTCGCGCCGGTCCGCTTGGCAGTGTTGACGATCTCTTGCGTGCTGGCATCCAGAACGCGATAGTCAAATGCCTTCAGCCGAATACGGATGTTTTGGCTTTGCATATTAACAGCCTTTTATCAGGCGTTGAGGTTGAGAGGAGGACAGACGCGCATCGCCAACCCTCTTCGAACCCAAAAGGCGGGAATCACCCCGCCTTGACGTTCTTATCGAGAACTCGCGCGTATTAGTGGGGTTGGTGGGGTTTGGCAAGGGGGAAATGGAACGCTCACCTGCTTATCAGAGCATAGCAGCGGCCTCATCCGGCGAACATATCTTCAAGTGCTCAAATCCGAGCTTTCCTGAGAGCTTTTTTTCGAAGTTCTTGTCGCTAGTAACGAATATATCTCGCTTGTGATGTTCATGCGCCCAGATCATTTGCCTATCACACCAAGCGTTGCGCCATTTCTTACGATACTTGTTCAACTTATCATCAGAACATGGAGACAATCTTGCAATGTACTCCGACGACTTGAAATCGATATTTGCAAACAGTTCATTGTGAAACTGTCGTTCCCTTTCAAGCATATCTGCACCTGCAATCAGCGCGTGATCAAAATAGCTAATGTCAGAGTACGCCATGCCCAAGATATGCGGTATATCGTTGAAGCCTAATCGAGCCAGTCTCTCCTCAAACTCTCTATATGAATTCAAGTAGTAATCGCCCTCTTGTTTTTCCGAGGCACTAACGGCGACAAATGCAGCTTCACAACGCCGTTTTCTATGGGCAGTAACTATTGCCAATATTGAAATACTACCGGCTCGGCTCAATTCCACGTCGATCAAACAGTTTGTATCAAACGTAAATTTCAGCATCTTGTAACTCTAAAACCCAACAATCGGTACAAATCCAAAATCGATCCACCAGTAACGTGACAGAACATCTAAGGATTTTCTCGGACAGAAACGAAAAGCCAAAGTAATATAATTGCTCCAAACGGGTTGATAAACAGAGCTGCCAATTGCCAAAGCAGTCGATCTTGTCCCCGCCGTTCTGCCATATCACCCACCAGCGCAAACAATTGCCAGATCAGCCAAAGTACCAAAGCTAGGAACAGGAGCGCGAATATTGCTTCCATCGTAGGCCTTCTCTCCCCTGCACATCGATGTTTGTGACATCCGCAATGTCATCATGCAAGTAATCCGATCACGGGATCTAACTTCAGATCAGTTGACGCTTGCGAGAGTTCTTTCCGACTTGTCAGCGCAAAGAAACCCCATCTCAGGCCGAGAAACAGAAAAGGCCGCCCCTGTTTGGGACGGCCTTCTTTTGTTCAACCGAGTGGGCTCTCATTGCTCTTTCAGAGCAACTGCCGCCCACCAGTCGGCAGAGCCGACTTAATCAG
>NZ_JBQFNM010000014.1:0-30268 GCF_056532675.1 Ruegeria sp. I1
TGATCGATCGCATCGGTATTTCCCTGTTCCCAAACCTCAGCATACCATGCTTTGAGGATATCAGTGTTGCCGCAACCCCCGTTCAAGACGGGTCGTCGCGGTCAGCTCAATTCCGTATCCTTCGGCAACCTCAACCTGGATTGAGCGCTGAACGTCGATGTTCATTTCGCTGCTCATACCCATAGCAAGCCACTGCCCATGTTCGACGCCTCGGTTGTTCACAACGATGTGGACATGGGGGTTGTCAGTGTCGTTGTGGAACACGGTCAGATAGTCCCAGGTATCGCCAAAATCACCGCCGCCAAATAGCCGATCCGCGAACTCCAAGCCGGCCTCATGAGCGGCGTCCGGATAGGTGCCTTCAGGGAAAGACACGATCATGTGACGGGTGTAACCGTAGTTGGTTTTCCCGTTGAAATCCTCGGCCCAGGTCTCGATCAAATCACTGACCTGATCCGCATCGAGTGGCGTCACGCCATTGTCTCGGATGTCCAATACACCCTCTGCGCGGACGGTCAGATAGTTGATCTGGCGGCGCAGCTCATGCGCGTTTTTCACCCCACCTTTGCGGACGTGTTTCACAACTGCCTCGGGCTTTCCAACAACGGCACCCAGCCGCGCCTTGATGGATGAGGCCCGCGAAAGCATGAACTTCATGCGCTTAGCAGTCTGCAGCTGCTGAGTGATCTGCTTAGAACGATCGACACCTTTCTGAGCCTCGCGGAACGCAAGTTCCAGGAAGTCTCCTGCTGTCAGATCACGGGCAGCGGCATTCATTCTTCAGGTGTCCAATCGTCGTCGCGCAAGATCCGGCGAATGGCGGAGTCCGGCTCTCGGTTTCGGCGAGCGGCAGTGATCATCGCCTTCAGGTCTTGCCGGTGCTGGATGATCGCGCGATGGAGATTTTCGACGTCGCGCCGGTCATCATCCGTCCAGATCACCGAGCCGCGCTTGGCAGATTTCGCTAGCTGGTTGAGGTTGGTGTATCCGCCCTGAACCTGTCGCAAGTGCTGCTGCCAGAGCTCCACCAGGGCCGGGTCGGGATCGAGATATCCGATAAGCCGATAGATCAGTCGTTGGATAATCTGGTTGCGGCTCTTGGCACCCAGCACGGTCACAGCCGCCTCCAAACGCTCCAGCGCATCCACTGGCAAACGTACGGAGAAGACGGTGGTGTCAGAAGTTTTGCTCTCGCTCAATTTGCAAACAATCTTTAGTTGCATTTGTGATTTGTAACACAACTACTTTATCCTGTCATACTCTCCAAGAGGAAACCGGGGGTGATTTTAGAAATCCGTATTTTCTCAAATTGCTCCCGGAACAGTTTTGCTCTTGGAGGCAATTTCCACGCCGGGAAAAGGGTCCCGCCCCTTTTCCAGCCAGCAGGCGTGGGTGCCGGTGGACTGGCGCAGGGCAATCACGCAATGCGTAGGCTGCCCGAACAGCGCCCGTCACATACCGGCACGTTCAATTTCAATATGGCATTTTTCGCGCGCCTCAGCGCGCACAGTTTCCCGCCCCCCGCGCGGCGGGTGTGGCAGGATCGAGGGCTGCCGCATTGCAGTGGGAAGGTGCCCATGCACGGCTGTTGGGCCGCGCGCCACGCGTGGCGCAAATGTGGTCCAGCTCTTTGGCCGGAGCACGGGAAAGGGCGGCTTACGCCGCCCTGCCCTTTCATCATTCGGTGACGGGCTCGTCATCGTTCCGCTTTGGGAAGGCCACCATCTCGACGCCGGGGAACATGCTGTGCTTGACCTGGATCGAGGTGATGTTGCCTGTCTCATCGGTATTGACGAAGAGGACGCCGCAACGATCCCAGAAAGTCTTGCCTTCCTTCTCACCGGTCTTGACGTTCAGTTTCAGAGTTTGAGTTGCCATTGTTTGATCCTCGCTATGGCGTGTTTCGATGAACATGGGAAAAGCGGGCATCAAGGGGATGTCAGCAGGGAATTTGGTCCGCGCGGAATGCGCCGCAGGCGCAGGGGAAATTCCTTGTTGAAGCGCGGTGCCCGGCCCGGGCACCGCGCGTCTTCCCCGACTGCCCGCTTATGTTCATCCCTTCAGAAACACGGCAGCCGAGGATCATCTTCGGCAACGGGTTTGAAACTGTCAGACCAAGTGAACAGGCAACACTTTCTGAGACCGTTGCGCACGGGTCATCTGAACAAAGGGAAACTGTATGTGGCGGCAACATCGCCTCGGTCCATCACGGGCGCAGCGCTCAGGCCCGAATGCGGGTGGCCTTTCCGGATCGGTATGACCCTCGAGGCAAAGAATGAAGGTTCGCTGGCGATGCAAGTCGCCCTTTTCAAATGGCGGAGGCCAAAGACCGGACGGTCCGGCCCTGGTCCGCGCATGTGCGGAACAGGTGATCAGCCGGACTCAATTTGGCGGGGTGGATTTGGCTGAGATAACACGACAACCCACGTGACCTATCTCACGCGCGGATGTCGGCGGGACCAGCACATGGGCGGAGGCCGCGCGATGCCGCTCCAAGAAAGAGGCCCACCGAAGCGGGCCACAGTTTAACCAAAGGAAAGTCTAGAGGTATTGGATACAGGCTAACGCTTGCGCGCGCGATCGACAACACCGTCGGCTGTGATCGTGGCAATGCGATCCTCGGTACGGCGGGTCATTTCAACGCCGTCACCCGTCATATGCGCCTCGGCAAATTCGGTGAACTTGAAGATACTGCCATCGGCTTCAACATGGGTTTCATCCTCCGCCGAGCGGCGTTTCACCGACCCGTCATGGCGGATTTCGATGATAGTGTTGTCGGCCATACGAACCGTGACGGTATGCTCATCCACGGCAACACCCTGCCACCACATATCCGCATCGCGGCGCACAACAATACGGTTCGGGTGCAGCTTGATCTGTACATCCTGCGCGGCCTCCGCGTCGGCGGCTTTGACGACAACAATCGCCTCTTGCGCGTTGGGGTCACTATGGATCGAAGCACTTCCGTTCTTTGGCGGCCAAAGCTTTGGCTGTTCGCGCGGCTTGCCTTTCTGATCCGTATGAAACCCGACAAACATCTGCGCGGATTTCCAGACGCGGCGGGCGGCTTTCTCGAGCTTGTTTGATGAGGTGTCCATGGGTCTTACCAAATCCGTTCTGATCAAGTGATCGCTTTTGAGAATGAGCCGGGTGACCGACCTCTGTTAGCTATGCTCGACGGAGTGTTCGCGCAATGCCACTTTGAGTTTCCATTATTGAGGCTAACAAAGCCAGAGATTGACAGGCAGGGCGCAAAGCGCCCTGCCCCGTTGAGTTCAGAAGCAATCCGGCACCCACGTATCGATCAGGGCTTTCTGTGCCTCGGTCACACCCAATGCCGCCTGATGCGCATTGTCATTGAACAGTTTGTGCAGCGCCTCGTTCTTCGCACCTTTCTTGGATTTCGCGAAGGCTTTGAACATGTCCGTGTCGACATGCAGGTCCAGCAGGTCCTTGTAGAGATCATCCAGCTGCCAGCCTTTCAGCCGTTTGAAGCAATTCTCAGCAGAGGGGGTCCAGATCGCGCGGATGTCCGATCCGATCACAGCCTCGATCTCCGCCATGAACTCCGGGCGTTGGGTCAGGAACCGCCGGGCCAGAAAGGCTGTGATCTCACCATTGCGGGTCTTTTTGCCCAGAGCGCGAAACGCTTTGAACGCCGCTACACTGCCTTGTGCGGCCATTTCCTGGAACTGGTCATAAGCTGCCTCTGCCGCCGCATCCCGCTCCCCGCCAAGACGCGGGTCGAGGATGAACTGGTCGTCGATCTGGGGCGTGTTCCGCTCGGCACCGCCATAGCCAAACCCAAACAGGTTGCTGGTCAGACCAGACGCCGGGGTGGCGGAGTAGGCAAACAGGCTCAACACATAATCAGGCTTGTCCAGCAAAGCCGTTTGAACCGCCGCCAGCCGGATCGCCACCATGTCGTCGATGAACTTCTGCGAATGGGCCGGTCTTGATGTCTCTTTGGCTACTGGCTCTTTGACCGTGGCCAGAACACCGGCCTCAATGGCAGCCTGCACATGTTCCGCCGCAACGTAAGCCGATGATGTTTTGATCTCGCCAGTGTTGCCGACATAGAGGAACACACCGGACAGATTGCGTTGATCGTCGGAATAGAACGGCGTGGCATAGTCCTCGAGCGCTGCAAGTTCCTTTTCGCCCTCCGCATCCAGACCTTCACCCTCATAGAGTTCGGCAAGTTCGTCATACCGCTCAGCCTGTTCTTCACTGAAGTGCCGGCTCACCATGTCCAGGCGGTGCATGCCTTCTGTCCGCGAGAACCCATAGGGAATGTAGCTCTCATCATGGGTCTCCACCCAGTCCCAGCCATCCGCTTCTCGCAGCTTCTCTGCTTCTGCTGCCAGCTTTTCGTTAAACAGTTGGTCCAATATCTCGCCGTCATTGAACAGGGTCTCATCGGCGAAAAGATCAGCGGTGATCGTGCCGCCTGCGTCAACATAAGCCTCCTGCCCGACAAACACGGCTTTTCGGCTGGTGCTGCTGACTGCCTCAGACGTCAGAGCCTGTTTGACATCATGCTCGCTGAACCATCGGCACTCCTTGGCCTGTTCCAGCACCTCCAGAATTTTCTCGTCCTCAGTGCTAACCGTCATGGCCTTGGCCAGCCCCATGCTGATTTCACCCGCCTTGAGCGCATCCAGAACGGCGGCGGGCAAGCCTGACAGTGCAAGGCGGCGGCGCACATGGGCTTCGGTCACGCCAAACGCATTGCTGATCTTGGCAACAGACAGAGATTTCTCGGCCATCTTGCCATAGGCGCGGACCTCGTCTACCGGGTCCAGTTCTTCGCGGGCGGTGTTTTCCGCATTGGCCCACTGCTCGGCCACAAAGGGGTTGTCGGTGACCTTCACCGGAACCTGTGCAAGATCGGCGCGTTCGGTCACGGCGATGTTTAGAGCCCGCAGGCGGCGACCACCGGCGACGATGGCGACCTTTCCATCTGCATCGCGCAGGCCGCTGAGGTTCTGGATCAGGCCGCACATGACCAGACTGTCGGCCAGCAGGGCGATACCTTCCTCGGCAACCTCCTGACGTGGATTCAGATCAGACAGGTAGAGATTGGACAGTGCAACGGTTTCGATGGTTTCCGGTGCGGTGAATGTTTCGACTTTGCTCATGGGGCAAATCCTTGTTTGAGTGTTTAGCTTTGTGTTAAGGGTGCCCTACCCCTTCCGGGGTAGAGCGGGGCCGCTTAGGCGGCTGCGTGTTGTTTCAAGAAGCGGAGCGCGATGTTTGCAGACAGGCCTCCCTTCTTGAGCAATTCCACAGCTTCACGTGTTCGCTGTTCGATGATCTTTGCAGGCATTAACTCACCTCCTTTCCTGCGCGGGTTGCGCATGCAGACCCTGTCCGGTTGGGACAGGGCTGGTCTCAGTATTCGCTGGGGCACATGATGGTCAGGACACGGCGCGTCACTGCCGGATCAAACGGGCGGTCGGACCCGTATGTGTAATCCGTGTCATAGAGATCGACTTTCCAGAACAGCTTCTGGCCGCTGACCGTCACCGTTCCAAATGTGTGATCGCCATAAGGGTCATTGCCTTCATCGAACTGGTCATCCGATGCCACAGCCGTTAATGCCGCAGTCTGGAACTCCATCCCTTCGCCTGACACACCGGGCGTGACAAACACCTGTCCCTGAATGCCTTTGGAGTGCATCTCAATCGCCGCATTTGGGTCGATCAGGGCTTTCCGGAACAGGTCATTCTGTGCTGCGATCTCTGCCGCCTGAAGGCTCGTGTCGTTCTCGATGTCTTTTGTCGTCTCAATGTCCAAAACCATCTCTCCTTTTGTGTGCGACCGCCGGGGTTGATCCCCTTTGGTGCTGGTTTTGAGCCGAGCCCTGAAAGGGCGTCGTCTCTAAAACCTGCCCCGTGGCGAACGCGGAGAGGGGCGAGACAGGACAAATCGACAAGAGTGGTGCGGCCCGCAGCGCCCCGCGCGAGGACACGGTCTTGTCTATTTGTCTTGTCCGAGGGGGGAGGCTGCGCCTTCCCCCTGCCGTCGGGGGGCGTTTGGCTTGTCCAAATCCCGCCTGACCAACAAAAATGGCCAAAGGATCATCGATCCTGCGGGAGCGCAAAAGGGATCATCACCCGAACGGGCAGATCACCGCGGCATGGAGCGACCATGACCCAAAGCCCCTGCCCCGGCTCGCAAGAGACGGTTCAGGGGCTTTTGCGTCAGGGAGATCATGCCGGGGTGTTCTGGGTGGAAGCCGGCATGCCGGCTGAAACCTAGAGCTCGGTCACGAGCCAAAAGGCTCGGGATTTGCCAGGGAAACAAATTGCAGCCCGAAATCACTCATCGACCGGGACGTAGCCTCGGCGACTTTTTTGTCTTTCAAGTTTACGGAGCGCGGCAGCAGCCTGGACTTCGTCTTCGTACGTCACCATCATGGCTTGCCCGTTTGTGCCAATACGTCCCCAGGTGCGAAGGACCGACACTTCACCAAACAGCGTCGGCTGCAACTCTATTCCATAGAACCGAGCCATGTTGACGTCCGGATCCACATGGATCAGGTGGACAGGTGTAGGCGCTGTCAGCTCCATGACTTCACTATTGCTGGGCACAGCCCAGCTGTCCAATGACATTGCGATGTCTATTCTCTGGGAGCGATTCATACCCGTGATGTGAGGCGGCGCGGGTTTCACCCGGCCTTATCGATCCGATCACACCATTTGCGAGCTGAAGATTATTGCAAGCCCTCCATGCGCCGGCCCAGGGTTGACGAGCCCCGTCAGGATGGCGTCCGCTGTGGCTATGGACATAGATGAGAACAAGGTGGATGAGGCTGTCCTGGCGCTGCTCTGGTTGACGTTGCATGATGAGCGCCGTGCGTGGAAGGGTTTTGACTGGGGAGCGCTGGACCGCCTGCACCAAAAGGGATTGATCCTGAACCCGGTTGGGAAGGCAAAGTCGGTTGTGCTGACCGATGAAGGCCTACGCCGCTCCGAAGAACTTTTTGCAGAGTTTTTTGGGCGCGAGCCAACGAAATAGCACTCGCCGCGACGAGACCATCCATGTCACGCTGATCAGCCCAGTTTGTGGTCTGGCTGATGGTCGCAATCTGCGCTAGACCGCCCCTGTCCGGTGAATAGGGAGAAGAACGCGAAGATGACAACGGAACACGATCTTGGCGGGCTCATCGGGTTTCTCACCCGTGACGAGATTTGGCACGAGCGGCTCGCGGATGTGTTGGACGAGCATTTTCTTCCAGCGCTCGAGGCCTTCGATCTCGACTTCGAGGATTTGGGCGACCTGCTGGGCGATGACTGGCCAATGGTCCTGTGGGGCGGTGGCCTGGAAGACCTGCTGGGCAGGACATTCGGACCTGACGCCGAAAACGCTGCAGATGCTTATCTGAAAGGGAGCGGTTCCGTGGAAAGTGCGCAGACCCGCGCCTATATCAAAGGATTGCGGGACGCACCGGTCAGCCTTTATGAGGTGAGCGAGATAGACCCCGGCAAATCCATGGTCTTGCGCGACGTGCTTTCGGACGAAGAGCCGGTCACCGTTCGGGAACACAGCGCGACGCAGATGCTGCATAAGTGGGATCGCATCGCCGCTCGGGTTGTGCCGCAGGGGGATTACTATGTGATCTCGGGGGCGCTGCTTCCCTTCGAGCCGGACACCGTCGCGTTTTTTGAATACGGGCTCCGCTCCGTGTTGAAATTGAACCCCGACGATGAACTGAGACTGACACAGGATCAGCTGCACCGTTCCGCACCCCTCTTCACCAATGCCTGGCTCTTCGCACATCTGCCGAACCTGCTGGACCCGGAACCACCACAAATCAGCAACAGCGATGGCGACGATCTGCTCTTTCACGACATGCGCTTCCCCCTCGCCGGCAAGGTTACGCAAAGCCAGGTCTCGCAAAGACTGTCCCAGTCTGCAGAACTCGTGGTCTCAGGTCGGAATGACTGGACCTGGCTTGCCGTCGACACCCCGTCCAGCAAACAGCGCGGCACCGGCCTCATTTTGGACAAGTCGATGTCAGGGGCCTCTGTGCTTGGGTCCCTGAAACTGAAAGGCAAGACACTCACACTGTCTGTAAATTCTGCAGCGCGCGCCGAACGCGGCGAAGCCCTGGTCCGGGACCTCCTAGGAGATCTGGTGATGTCACCGCTGACATCAATACAGACCGTCGAACAGATGATGGCGGAGGACAGCCTGGAAGGTGGAGTGGCAGAAGAAGAGGACATCCCCCCTGCCCTTGCCCGTCAGATTGCCCACGAACATCTCGACCACCACTACCGCGACACGCTTGACCAGCCGATCCCGGCCCTGGATGGCAAGACCCCGCGCCAGGCTGTTCGCAATGCCAAGGGCAAAAAGAAAGTCATTGAGTGGCTGAAGACAGCCGAAAACCGCAGCGCGCGCCAGACCGGCTCTCCTGTTGCAGACTATGATTTCGGCTGGATGTGGGATGAGCTTGGATTGTCAGATCACCGAAAGTGAACCAGCCAGCCAATCAGATCAGGTTGGCCGACGGGCATGCAGTCTTGCAAGCAGGCATGCCCTACTGCCCGCCCATGATGTTCACCTTGCCCACAACCCGGGCGCCGCTTTCAGTTGCCATCGTCTTGGCCGATACATCAGCCTGAATCTGTGCGCTCGACGCAATCTTCAGATCGTCGCATTTCAGGCTGCCTTTTTGCTTACCCTCAATAACAATCTTCTTGGCTGACAATGCACCATCGACCGATCCGCTAACCTGAACGGTGATTGTCTCAGCGCTGACATCCCCAACCACACGGCCTTTGACCTCGATGCCTCCCGCACTTGAGATGAGATCGCCTTCAATTGTCAGATCATCTTCAATGATTGAGCTTGCCACCTCGAGATCCTCCAAATGAGATATCGGACAGCCTAATTTGGATATCAGCTTTTGACCACCATCGCTGAAAGGGAATTTTTCCGTTAACAACAACTGGCCGCGCCCGGGCACAAGAACTGACATTGCATGAATCCTGCCAGTGTTCGTTGCGCAGCTTTCGATCGGGCCTTCGTGCTGAAGATGCTGGATCGACATCCGGGTGCGTTTTCCAGTCCATCAGCTCTTCCTACCCTGTATCGGCGGTCTTATGGTCGCCCCTAACCCGATATTCCTTCAGGAGCGCTCAATGCCGTTTCCAGATCATGTATTTCGACATGCGCCCGCTTTGCGTGGAAGAATTACGTCGCCGGATACGTCCGAGATGCGGTTCGGGTCCGAACGTTTTGCTGAACTAGACGCACAAGCGCTGGAAGAAGGTTGGCCGCCAGGGTGGCGTATGGACCACGAAGACCGTGAGGCCAATCGGCAAGAGATTCTTGCCGATCGCATGAAGACCGACCTTTGGGTTTTTGCCTATGGCTCGCTCATCTGGGACCCAGCCGTGTATGTAACGGAATACCGACGCGGCCTTCTTCAGGGCTGGCACCGCAGCTTCTGTATGCGGTTGGAAGGCGGGCGTGGCAGCCACGACCGTCCGGGGCTGATGGCCGCTTTGGATGAAGGCGGGCAATGTGACGGCGTTGTCTTCAGAATTGCGGAGGGCCTGGTAGATCAGGAAACTAAGTTTCTGTGGCATCGCGAAATGTTTGCCGGTGCTTATGAGCCGCGTTTCCTAGAGGTCGATACACCACAAGGTTCGGTGGAAGCCCTGGTATTCGTTATGGAGCGTAGCAACCGTCGCTACGTGCCGCACCTCGACCAAGAAGAGGCGGCGAAGATGATTGCAGTAGCCGAAGGCGGTCTTGGCTCGAACTTCGACTATCTCCATTCTCTCGTCGACCACTTGAATGAACTGGACATTGAAGACCGCGAAATGCGTCAATTGCTCGAACGGGCCCGAGTGCATCGATAAATGTCGATCAGGGCTCACTGCTCTCACAAGATGGATCGCTTTACTTGTCCGTTCCAGGCGACACCGCCAAAACATGGATGGACCAAAGCGGACCTTGATCATGGTCAGACTCGTTTTATGCGGTCCAAAACTCCGCAAATCTGCCCACTCCACAAATTCTTGTTTCAAGACTAGACGGGGATGATCCCGAAGAAAACCCAGATTGAGCATTTCCTTATGTCTCATTCAGTCGACTTTGATCGCCTCTCTCCGGTTGAGAGTGAGCGGGTAGTCGTCGAAGCATTTCGAGCGTACCGATGACAGCTATGCGGGACATGGCAGCTTTGTTCTCAAGTAGACACTAGAAGTTTTGCAAGAAACGACCGCGATGCGGACCGGGGCCGATGTTGGTAACGGCGGCAGGATGCGATACCTTAGCTTGGTGGCAATCAAGCGCTGTGACCACACGACAGCGTCGCTGCTAAACGCCGACGAGATGCGAAAATGGGCAATGATGAAGAGAACATCCGGGCCGTAATCGGCATGTATGTGACCGGCTTCAATCGAGGTGATAAGGCACTTCTAATGGAGGCCTTCCATCCGAGATTTGTGTCGTCAGGGCTAATCGATGGCGAACTTCAGTGGGATAGCGCAGAGGAGTTCGCGGATTTCTGTGCAGATGCTGCTCCCGATCACGAGGGTCCAGTTCCGAAATGGGAAATCAAATCATTGAATGTTTCCGGCGCAACCGCGGTCGCGGTTGTCCATGACCAATGGGGACAACGAAGGTTCTGCGACACGCTTACTTTGCTGAAGGATCAAGGGCGCTGGCAGATTGTCTTCAAGGCATTTCAATGGCTCGCATAAAGAACAAATGCGGCTGGTTGGAGCGACGAATAATCGAAAACCGAATTCTTTACTGGCCTCCGAGCAAACCATTTGCTGCAATCGAGATTGCAAAAGGCCAAGTGACAGCGCACAAAATCCACCACATAGTCGCTGCAATTGCTCATTCTCAGTCACCAACAACAGCAAACCGGTTTCGACAAAAAAACGCTGCGAAGAGCCCAATCAAACAGGTAAAAACCATCGACCCAGTGTCCACACACTCTATTCAATCCAGTAGTTAACCAAGGCGTCTTCCGCATATTCACCAAGCTCAGGATGATCGCTGAAATGGTACAGAAACTTCAACACGGCCTCGTTTTGTGCCTGCGTCAATTGGTTGAACTTGGACTTCCGGAACTCGTGCAGCATTTCTTTTGATGTGCCGGGGTCGAGTGCCAGAAGAATACTCTCACTCGCATATTCCGGGCTGTCTGAATTTCGCAGAGTCCATAGCAGATACGCGGGCAAGTAATACTGAAACGCTTTTGCGCTGAAAGCAGTGGGTGCCGCGTATCCATATACGATCATTTGATCGGTCATCTCATGCCATTTGACCCCGCCGTAGAATTCAAGAATATCCACGTCATCCATACATTCGGGGTGAAGAAGTTCATCATCAGTAGGTGGATCTAGGCCGTCAAATGCAGCAATGATCTGAGTTGCAAGGTCTTCCGATGTTGTCGTTACCTTTGGCATGGTGACATATTAACGCCGCAACTGTCGCCGCAAAGACAAACAAGTCTCTAAGTACTATAACAACGCGACAAATAATAATGCTGCCCCCAGAACTTCGAAATCTCGAGGCATGGTAAGCTTAGTTGGCTGAGCAGCAAAAAATGCCTTCTCCGCAATAGCAAAGATTGGCTGACTCCTCGAAGGTGATAACCTCTATTTACCTATTTGCTCAACAGAGCCTACTCCCAAATTCACGGTTCTCTGAATTGTACGCTCTATCAACGCCGTAACCTGATCCGGAGTTTCAATCGAAGAGGAATGGCCTGCTCCCTTGAAAACAACCAATTCTGAGGTTGCGATTGCTCGATGCATACGATTTGATTTCTCCGGAACTGTCGCGATGTCTTCGTCTCCGACGCCGATGCCGACTGGAACCTCTATTTTTCCAAGCAGTTCTGTGCAGCCTTCTCTTTTGATCACTCCGTTGACCGCCCGTGTGATCCCGATCCGATTGCTGCTCACAATTGCCTTCGACCACCGCTTCTTTTCTTCGGCGCGGTCTGGATCGGCGAGAAATGTGCGACCGAACATTATTGGCATGACCTGATTGATGGCGGCCCACAATCCGATCCATCGCGCTACAAAGTTCAATACTCGATATTTGGGGGCGTTTTTTGGCTCTTCAGGATCAGCGCTGGTTTCAAGCAATGTCAGCGATTTCAGAAGCCTTGGCTCACGAGCTGCCAGTCTCATGCCAACGAACCCACCCATGCTTAGGCCGACAAAATGGCAAGGTGCCGCGTCCAGGCTTCTGATGAGTTCTGCGGCATCGGCGGTCAGCGAGTCGATATCATAACCACTTTCGGTCACACTGCTTTGTCCCTGACCTCTATGGTCGTACGTGATGCAGCGAAAGCGGTCCCTCAAGTGAGCGACCTGCGTTTCAAACATGGCCCCGCTGAACAGAAGGCCATGCGAGAATAAGACCGCCTCGCCTTCGCCACCGGTATCTTCGTAGTGAATTTTCGCGCCGTTCAGAATGGCTGTCGGCATGATTCACCTCGTCCAAACACTCGAGTAGATTTTAGCACAACCCTTATTCGAACGCATGCTGCCTCAGCCGACTTCCTTTGTAGACCCGAACACAGATATTAGAACCGTCACCCGTGGAAAGGAATCTGCACATTCAAGGTCGGCCCAAAGCCGACCTCCACCACCCGGTCGAGATGCTGCGGCGCGGCCCGTTGAACCGGCCATTCGCTGCGACCGCGAAACTTGACACCGATCGAACTCACAGAACGCAGGACGATACGGCCATTCTGGATTGAGCCATTCAATTAACCAGGTGTCCAGAGACAGCATCGAACTTTAGCTTGAGTGAACAAGCAGGGCTTTATTGCGTCTGCGTCCTCGCGAGTTGTACCATGATTTAGAATGAACAATTGCTCGCAGGAGGCGCCGTGGCAAACGCAAGTGACTTGATCGGATCTTGGAAGATGGACGCTTGGACACGCACTTCGGTCGAGACTGGGGAGACGACCGACGCCTTGGGGCCAGCGCCAATCGGGTACATCGCATATCATGCTGATGGTCGAATGATGGCCACCGTCTTTCGCCGCGATCGACCCATGCCGGGCAAAGACGACTGGTCTATGAAGCAGAAGGCGCAGATGTTCGATGACATGCTCGCCTACGTTGCATCTTACACGCTAGAAGAGGATCGCGTCATTCACCATGTAGACGGCTCATGGAACCCAAAATGGGCTGGCGATGTGTCTCGTCCGTTCAAGCTAGCGGGGGACAGGTTGGTGATTAGCGGTGCCCCCGGCATCGACCCAAGGACAGGTGAAAAAGTAGTCTACCGAATGGAATTCACCAAGGTTTAAACCTGCCCTGAGGTGTTCGATACCCAAGACACCGGGCCGGTCAATCGCAACAGGCCCAACGAACGTCAACCACTTAACATGGCCGAGTTTCGCGCCTTGCCGCGTCAATGCTTGGATCGCAGACATATTGGTCGTTGGATCGTCACAGCATGCTGGTGAAAACCTTAGTAGACATGATGGTATAACATGAAGAGGTGAGGAGTTCTGTAGTTGGACTATTTGTGAGAACGGCGGTGCGAAACTCGGCCACAGTAGCGGCGGGATGACCTTGCTGCGGGCGGCGTAAAAACCGGCCAGTTTTGGCCCTTTCTGGTTTCAGGGAGGGTGGGAGCATTTTCACCGTGGAACTTTATCGGAAGGTTCGCCATGCGTATTTCCGCGAAGGCATGAGCAAGAGAGCTATTGCCCGTGATTTCGGAATCTCACGGGATAGCGTTGACAAGATGATCGTGTTTTCGGTGCCGCCGGGTTACCGGCGGACGGCACGGACCCGGGGCCCGAAGTTGGACGGGTTCACCGGGATTATTGACCAATGGCTTTCGGAAGACCGGGGGCGGCCGCGCAAGCAGCGCCATACAGCCAAGCGGATTTTCGAACGGCTTCGTGACGAGCATGGCTTTGAAGGCGGCTACACAATCATCAAAGACTATGTCCGGGAACATGGGCGCCGCAGCCGCGAGATGTTCGTGCCGCTCCAGCATGCACCCGGTCATGCACAGGCCGATTTCGGCGAAGCGACAGTTCTGATCGGCGGGGTCGAACAGAAAGCCCATTTCTTTGCACTGGATTTGCCGCACAGCGATGCCTGTTATGTTCGCGCCTATCCCGCGGCAACTGCCGAGGCATGGATGGATGGTCACGTTCACGCCTTCGCGTTCTTCGGTCGCGTCCCCCTGTCGGTGCTCTACGACAACGATCGCTGCCTGGTGGCCCGCATCCGACCGGATGGGACGCGCAAGCGGGCAAAGCTCTTCAGCGAGTTCTTGTCTCACTACGTGATCCGGGATCGCTATGGGCGTCCTGGAAAAGGCAACGACAAAGGATCCGTCGAAGGTCTGGTCGGCTATGCGCGGCGCAACTTCATGGTTCCGATCCCGAACTTCCCAACCTGGGATGCCTTCAACGACTGGCTCGAGGAACAATGCCGGAACCGCCAGACGGACACGCTGCGCGGCCACAGCGAGACGGTTGGCGATAGGCTCCAGCGCGACCTTGAGGCAATGGCGTCGCTGCCAATGGCGCCCTTCGAGGCCTGCGACCAGGCTACGGGCCGTGTCAGCTCTCTTGCCCTCGTGCGCTACAAGACCAACGACTATTCCGCGCCGGTCACCTACGGACACCGCGATGTCTGGATCCGCGGCTACGTCGACCGAGTGGTGATCGGCTGCGGCGGCGAGATCATCGCACGGCATGTCCGCAGCTACGACCGCGAAGACATGGTCTTCGATCCGATCCACTACTTGCCATTGTTGGAGAAGAAGATCGGCGCCTTCGAGCAGGCGGCACCGCTGGCAGGATGGGAACTGCCCAAAGCATTCGCCACTCTGCAGCGCCTGATGGAAGCCCGTCTTTTGAAGGCTGGGCGGCGTGAGTACGTGCAGGTTCTGCGGCTTCTCGAAAGCTTTGAGATGGAGGAGGTTCACGCCGCGGTACGAACCGCCCTCCAGATGGGTGCCATCAGCTTCGACGCCGTGAAGCACCTGGTGTTGTGTCGCGTCGAGCGCCGACCGCCGAGGCTCGATCTCGATGTCTATCCGTACCTGCCGCGGGCCAAGGTGGCGACGACGTCGCCGGCCAGCTACCTGTGCCTGACGCAGGGCACCTCGGCATGACCGACGCACCGCAGATCCTGCTGAACTATCAATTGAAGAAGCTGAAGCTGCCGACCTTCCTGAGGGAATATGACAAGCAGGCCAGGCTGTGCGCCGCCGAGGGGCGCGATCATGTCCAGTTCCTGGTCCGGCTGGTCGAACTCGAGTTGATCGACCGGGAACGGCGCATGATCGAGCGGCGGATCAAGGCGGCGAGATTCCCGGCCACCAAGAGCCTCGACAGCTTCGACTTCACCGCGATCCCGGCCCTCAACAAGATCCAGGTGCTGGAACTGGCTCGGTGCGAATGGATCGACCGCTGCGAGAACGTCATTGCCCTCGGCCCCAGCGGTACCGGCAAGACCCACGTGGCGCTCGCTCTTGGATTGGCCGCCTGCCAGAAGGGGCTGACCGTCCGCTTTACCACGGCGTCCGCCATCGTCCATGAACTCATGGAGGCCCGCGACGAGCGACAGCTCCTGCGCCTTCAAAAGCAACTGGTGAAGCAGAAACTCTTGATCATCGACGAACTGGGCTTCGTGCCCCTCAGCAAAACCGGTGCAGAGCTGCTGTTCGAGTTGATCTCGCAGCGATACGAACGCGGCTCGATCCTGATCACATCGAACCTGCCGTTCGATGAGTGGACGGAAACCTTCGGCTCAGAACGCCTGACCGGCGCATTGCTCGACCGATTGACCCATCATGTCAGCATCCTCGAGATGAACGGCGACAGCTACCGCCTGGCGCAAAGCAGGGCAAAACAGTTCAAAGACAACTCTTAATATGCAACTCTGATTGGTCCTGACGGACCAAGGCGCCTCGGCACACGCCAGCTAATTGGAAAGCGCGCGCGCCAAGGCGCCAGTCACACCTCACATGGCCGGGTTTTGCGCCGCCCTGTGGCCGGAAATCGTACTGCCGTTGACAACTATTTGAGAACATCGGATGATCGTTTCGTGAACCTGCCCGGTTATGCATATGCCGCGAATTACGTCGATGACCTGCCGGGTTATGAAGGTCTTCGGGTGCATTATGTGGATGAAGGCGCAGACGATGCATGCCGAACGTTCTTGTGCCTGCCAGGAGAGCCAACTTGGGCCTACCTGTATCGTCGCATGATACCCATTTTTTCGAACTCTGGTGCGCGGGTGGTTGTGCCCGACTGGTTGGGATTTGGCAGGTCTGACAAACCTACCAACGACGCGATCTATACCTTTGATTTTCACCGAAGGATGATGCTTGCCTTCGTAGAGAAACTGGATCTTCAGAACATCACCTTGGTTGTGCAAGACTGGGGCGGCATCCTGGGGCTGACATTGCCTATGGATCAACGCGACCGGTATTCCCGATTGATCGTCATGAATACGGCAATCCCGGTCGGAGACGATCTCGGAAAAGGTTTCAAAAGCTGGAAAGGTTATGTGGCAAGCCGGCCCGACTTGGATTGCAGCGCATTGATGAAACGGGCCTGTCCACATCTAACTGAGTCAGAAGCGCAAGCCTATGAAGCGCCGTTCCCAGACCAACGCTACAAGGCAGGCGTTCGTCGCTTTCCACAAATGGTGATGATTGAGCCAGGGATGGACGGTATCGACACAGCAAAGCGTGCCAGAAAGTTCTGGCAATCTGAATGGGACGGAGAAAGCTTCATGGCAATCGGAGCGAAGGATCCGGTTCTGGGCGTCCCAGTGATGAACCAGCTGCGCCAGATTATCCAAGGCTGTCCGGAACCGATGATTATGGAGGAGGCTGGGCATTTTGTGCAAGAGTGGGGCGAGCCGATAGCGCAGATGGCACTTATGCACTTCGGTGACAGTGGCTGAGCAAAAGTCGACTGACGCTGCCCTGATAGTTTGCTTTGGGTCTACTTCGTACTCCATTCCAGACCTCGGTGCTGTTGCAGCACAGGCCCCTGCCCCGCTGTCAACTGATTACGCAGACGGCCCGGAGCCGACATTAGGCCTACCTTCGCAATGCTGCAGCTGCAGTCCACATAGTGGACATTCACCTAGATTGGTCCGCCTAGAGGCGCTGTCGCAACTCAGGTCTGACCCGTTCTTTAACTTGTTCGTAAATCTCATTTACGGTTGGCATAGATATCGTGACCGCTAAAGCGAAAGTTATTGCCCCTGAAGCTTCTGATCCTGTATCGGGCATTCTTGAAACTTCAAAATCAACAGTTTCATTGTCGCCAACCACGGCGGCATTATCTCCGGACCATCGCCGTGAAGCAATTGTTCCACGGTTCATTTGATTTTGATCTGGTTGGTCAGAACAACCACCTAAAGCCAATGAACCAAGCCATGTTGGCTCAGTTAGTTTAAGGCGCACTGTACGATATCCCTGACGTCCCGCATTAACCGGCGTCATCCATGCCAGAGTTGCAGAAATTGAATGATGCAGAGCCCTCCCGCCAAAAGCGGAGGGAATTGGCACTGAAACTGGCACAACTTGGTCGGGGCCAACTTCGCCAATCGCCCAAAAAGTCGCCCTATCAGATGCGCAGGAGACAGCGTCGTCCAAGTCGTAGGAACCGTAACCAAGGAAGCGTCGAATATTGTCTTTTTGCTTAACATGCTGGCGACCATCAGAAGGCCCAACAGTCTGCTTAATTAGCGCGGCGGTTCGCTTATCCCATGATGCTGGGTGCACTAGTAGTGCCTTCAACAAAGTTGCGCGCTGCAAGCTTGAAATTTCTAAAAATTCCTGCCCGTACTCATCTTCTAAAGCATCATGGATTCTATGCGCGGTTCGTGAAGCAAGCGCGGCCGCAGCGCTTGTCCCATTTGTGTAGCCCATTGCGGCCTCTAAGCCACTTCTTGGCGGTGCAGCAACTTTTAGGCCTGATGCGCGGATTGCGCGTTGAGGAGGTTTAACTTGAAGTGCACCAGAACCAGAACCAACTACATTCAATAATTCGCGTGAGCCGGGATAAAGTAGGTCTGGCTTTACTGACTTTGCAAAGCCAGGGCCCATTGCGCTTGAAGGATTTGCAAGAACCAGCCCTGAATATGGCTCAATGTTGACAGATGCAGACCCTCGTTCTGCCACTGGTACCCAGTCGAAATTCCGAGCCCCAATTGTGATGCCATTGACTGTCTCCCCGGGCGAGAGGAGCCGTCGCTCTGCCTTCAGAGCATCCATTGATTTGAGTATCGCTGAGGACCGCTCAAGCTCATCGGCATCCTCGAGGGCTGTTCTGGTGGCAAACCCCTCCACGGTGAATTCATCAGCAATATTTCCCGCACTTACTAGAAACAAAATACCTAGCCTGTAAGCAAGGCGGTCTAGCAAGCGTGCCCATGGTGAGAGTTGACCATGAAATTGGCGACGCTTATTTCCTAACGATATGTTCACAATCGTAACGAAACGTCCGGACGGTTCTGAACCCTCCCTCAATGCCAAGATGGCCCGATATATCAGATCAACAACCAATTGGTTTGGAGGAAATCGATCGTTTCCACCAAGGACGGGAACCGAGATTACTTTTCGGCGGATTGGTGCCTCGGTACTATTTTGATCGCCATGAACAATCAGTGAGGCCATTGCTGTGCCATGTGAACGACCGTCCACTGGTGAACTCGATTCTAGCTCAAAGACATCATCAACAACTACATGTTTCGCTAGCAAAGGATGTCGCTGTACAGGGACACCGTCGATTAATGCCAAAATGGGTTCACCAAACTCACCTTCAACATTCGCTTCTGTGGCTGCCTCGACGTCGGATATTCCAGCTTCAGTCGCGAGACTTTGAGGGCGAATATGCTGAATAGGTTCAAGACCACCTATACTACCCTGATCCAGCTCAATGATCCCGCGGATGGCCTGAACTGGCAATTCAGCCAAAATTGCATGATAGTGGATGTCATCTATCCGCGCCCGAGAAATAACTCTACCTCCAACTCCAACAATTGACTGTGAAACTGAGGTTTCGGACCAATCACCATTGCGTCGAAAAACGAGTTCGATCTCAATTGAAACTAGATCAGTGTCGGCGCGGCCTTGAATCTCTTCCTTAAGTATATTCCGCTCGGGCTCTGATATCCGATCTTGAGGCCCCCAGGCTCTAATATCTCGAAGAGTGTTGAAAACGTCCCGCCAAGGCGTAAATCCCGTGGCCATGCTTTGACCGTTTACCCAACGGCGCCACAAGCTCAAAATTTGTCTCAATGCGGCGTCGTTAGGAACAAGCAAATAGGCGGCGGGGCTTTTGTCGTCGTCGTCTTCTGGAAAGGCCTCTTCGTCGATCAACTCCAAGCCCGGAACGTTTCGAATAGCATTTGCAAAACTTGATATTGCCCCACGAACTTCGAAAACGAGAAGCCTTTCTGGTGCGAGAGCTGTAGGGTCTGATCGAAGCTCCAAGCCCTTGGAGGAAGCATCCATAAGTGTCGCCAATTGATCGAACTTAGGGCCTATCCGCTGAACTTGCCTACTTTGGTCAAATGCTTCCGGTGGAGGCACAAACTGTGAATTACCGGGTTGCCTTCTTTGCGCGCGCCCTGCCTTTAGCCTCAGGAGCGGCATGTCCAAATTCGTCGGCATCAATTACCTTTGGTTTTACTCTACTATCCCAAAGTTCTAACTCAACCTTAAGGGCAGTGTCGACCGAGATTTCACCCAACCCAAGTATTTGTCTCCGCCGAACATTTTGACAAAAATCGATTATTTCTGAAAAGCTGGAATCTCTAAGCTTCTTAGATAACGTAGCCGAGCTTAATTTGGGGCGTTCCGGCCATTGCCCTAGGATTTGCTCTAGGAAAACTCTAATTTGGCTTGCGCTAGGCGCTGGAAATTCTGAGCGGATTTGAAACCTTCGCCAAACTGCTTTGTCCAATAATTCAGCATGATTGGTCGCCGCAATAGTCAAAACATAACTGGGCAGCTGATCGAGTTGCATCAACAAGAACGAAACAACACGCTTAATTTCACCAGTTTCGTGGTCGTCCCCACGTTCTTTGCCGATAGCGTCAAACTCGTCAAAGAATAGAACACATGGTCGTGTGTGGACATAGTCGAATAATTTCCGCAGCCGTGCATTTGTCTCTCCAAGGTAACTGCCAATCAAAGCATCATAGCGAACTACGAAGAAAGGAAGCCCCAATGCTTCCGCAATGGACTCTGCAAAAGAGGTCTTCCCGTTGCCTGGCGGTCCAGACAATAGTACCCGGTGCCTCGGTTCAAACCCATGTGCGCGCAACACATCGGCGCGCATGTGCTCTTCTATTAGCTGTCGGCCATTCTCACGCACCGGAAGAGAAAGCATCAGCTCATCTAGTTGAACCCTAGCTTCAACCTCTAAAATCGCCTCTTTTTCGTCCCCTGCCGGCTTCCTAGAAGTCAGCAAAGCCGGTGCGGCAACGGGAATGCTGGACAACGTTCGCTCTATGCGGTCGGCAAGAATATTGTGATTTTTTGCCCGTTCCTCGGCAATCAACGCTTCAGTTGCTGAGCGCAGCTTTTTTTGATCGCCTGACACTCCGGCGCTTACAAGAGATATAAGAAGGTCGCTGCGGGCCATGATGACAACTCTGTTTTGGTTTACTCTACACCTCGAGAGACAAAAACGGAAACATTTCATTTGCGCAAGTTGAGTTAGCCGTAGACTTACGGCCTATGAAATGTCAAAATTCTACCAATTAATTTAGGGGCTTATCTAGGGTCAACCTACATCTCCCGCCGCTCAAACCTAGATAATTGCTGTTTGACATGCGTTTCAACCAGCATGCCAAATGCTGATCCAGGCAGCGACTTCGAGCGATTGGCGCCTGCAAGAGCAGGCACATCTACCGTGAGGTGTAGTGCCAGTGTGTCCGTTTGTGGAGAACCATTTCACGAAGGATCTCCGTAGGGCTTACCTGCAAGTGTCGAGGGCAGACAGCCATACAAACCAGAAGCCATGTCGATGTAGTCAATCGAGGGGAAGTGATCCAGATAGACCTCTCCATCGTAAGATAGAACCTCTAAGTCAGATCGCATCTCATCGATGGCTATTTTGGCTCCATTGCTGACTATTGGCATTAAGTTGAAGAACAGATTTGTTGGTTCGATACCTCGAGACTTGAAGTGATCGACAGTCTCGCGGACCTGTAAATAGTCCAAAATTTCAGAAGCCCGTTTCTTCGAAAGTCGGTTGTCCTTGTGCTCCAAAAACTCGACAAGATCCGGTAGATAGTGTGGCAGACTGCTTTGGCTTTCCGGCTGATAAGCCACGATCCAATAGCTTTGAGTACTGCTGATTTGCCCTCTGAAAGCCATGGAAACGAAACCGCGAATCCGTGATCCAAGATTGTGATGTCGCGCGTTTCGAATACCGATTAGGGTTCTAGCGCCCGGATGGTCCATCCAGTCGTATGTATCCCGCGATGCGTCAGCAAGACTGTGATAACAGGAAAGGACTTGATAGACGGCACTATCGAGGTTGCCAACTGCTTCATCGAGGTCGACCTTAGCCAAACTCGAAAAGCCGACGATAGCCTCTGGCAATCGACGAAGCGCACGACAAAACTCATCGTATGCATAGTTGATCGATCTCATATTTTCCTCAGCCACTTTCATACCCTGCGATGTGCTCTTCATCAAACAAAGGACCGATGACGCCATTCGTTCCGTTTGCAAAGTAGAAAATTACTATCATCTGTGATGAACGTCCGCTCTCTTGAGTTCTCAGATGCGATCTCGCACTCGCAGCGAATGCCGGCTTCCCGGCCCTTCGTGCCGTATTTCAGCCCCCTACCCGTCCCGATCCAGCTTTAACCAATATCGCGTGTATCGGAGTTCACCCGTTCGGGTCAGAGCGCCCTTCTCGACCAGATCCTGGAGATCGCGCGTCGCCGTGGCGCGGGACGTTCCCGTGATCGAGATATAGTTCTCGGCGCTCAATCCGCCTTTGAACCCATCCGGTCCAGCCTTGAACATCCGGGCGATTACCTTGCCTTGGCGGGCGCTGAATTGATCACGATGCCGGTCATAGAAATGCGTCTTGGATATGAAGAACCCAACCCGCTCAAGAGTCACTTGCTGTGCAGTAAGAACGGTCTCGGCAAACCAAACGAGCCATGGTGTGACGTCAAGTGTCCTTTGATGGCGTTCAAGTTGGTCGTAGTAAGCCTTCCGCTCTCGCTCGATCGTGAAAGCAAGAGCAATCAGACTTGGCTGGCCAATGTTTTGCGCCAGGGACTTTTCAGCCAGCGCCCTGCCCAACCGGCCATTGCCATCTTCAAAAGGGTGAATGCTCTCGAAGTACAGATGGCTCAATCCGGCCCGGATCAGTGCGCGCAATGGTTCGGGACCATCCGGTGCGGTCCGGTTGAACCAGGTCACGAACTGGTCCATTTCAGAAGGAACCTGACGCGAAGGTGGCGCTTCGAAATGCACCTTTGGGTGGTCGAACCTGCCTGAAACGATTTGCATCGCATCCTCATGGCTCCGGTATGATCCAATCGTTTCCAGATGCCTGTCATGGGAGAGAAGCATGTCATGCCACCGAAACAGGGTGTCGTGTGACAGTGGTTCCGAATAATTGGAATAAACATCCACCATCATTTCAGAAACGCCCTGCTCGCGCGGTTTGGATGGATAGCTGTCGGGAGCCAGTCCAAGATGCCGACGCAAGGAAGATTGCACGCTGAGACGATCCAGCATCTCACCTTCGATCGCGCTGGTCTTCATCGCTTCTTCACTTAGCAAGTCGATACGCAATTGATCTCGATCCGACGCGTTCACATGATGAACCGCTCCAAGAACTTCGCCTGAGGACAACAGGAACTGTTGCTCGTATGGTTCGAGTCTTGTGGCATCGTAACGAAACGTCGGCCAATCAGCGTACTGCCAGTTCCACATCGTGAGGTATAAGCTCCCTTTCTATAGCTCACTATTTATGGATTCGTGATTTATAGAGGTCAATCCTATTGCTCACCTTTTTCAAACTCTTCAATCCGATCATCGATTGGATGTGTAATCTGAAAATGGTAAATCTCATCCTCTTTCCCCAAATTTACGTAGCATTGGAGGTTCGTGACAGCATTGCCTTTGGAGATAGTTCCCCCTTTTCGATCTTGGACAGTAGTGAAATCAGATAAGCCCCTGGAGACTGTATGTTCTCAGCACGCTGAAAGATGTACCCGAGAACGATGAAGCGAATAGCTGGGCCAAACGTTGATTTCATTGCATACCAGGTTTGGCCAAGCCGTAGATACTCGGCGATATCATCCATAAGCCGATCACAGTGGTGCTGATCTTTTGCAAAGCGTAGTTCTGAGCATAGGCGTGGAAAACTTTGCTCCATTTGGTCTGGAGAAACCTGAATCTGAGAAAGTTTTTCTTTCTTAACTTCAGGATTCAAAGAGTCCTCTTTGTGCCCCTCAATTTCATTGTCACTGTCCCTCAAATTTTCTGTATCTGTCTGTGTTATCTCGGAGATTTCCACAGAGATTTCTGCCAGCAGTTCGCTGAGTACTTTCGCATCTGGTTTGCGACGCAGAGCATTGCGTACGGTGGTCATCAAATCAGAGATCGAGGTGTCATTTGCTACGAGGTCCCTGAGGCGTGCCAGAGCGGAGGAAACCTTGTCGCGGAGTATAGTGAACTCCAAAACTCGATCAGCATGTCTCTGAGCCTCCTGGATGAACTCAGGGTGCCGTTCAGACAAGGGCATCAAGGAGAGTCCAGTTGCGGTGACCACCCTGCCCTGTCGATCCCGGCGCGCCCATCGCTTACCGTTTGCGCTCATGACGCGGCGGACAAGGCCAAGCCCAACCAGCGTTGAGATATGACGCTCAACTGTCTGCACGCTGACATGCGTCCGTTTGGCGATCGCCGCGTTGGAAGCGAAGCAGATGTGATGATCATCTTGGTCCGCAGTAATCTGATCACCGCCCACAAAAGAAATCATGGCTCTCAGGACATTGAGAGTTGTGGATTTCAACCCAAGAGGTTCTCTGGCCTCTTCAACGGCGCGAAGAAGTATCCATTTTTTGGGCGTATTACTCCCCTGCCCTGCCGTTCCCGACAAGGCTGCTCCACTTGGAGCCAATACTGCTACTGTTTTCATGACTATCTATCGGCAGACAAAAATTACCCGTTCGCTCAGGAGCGTTTTTTCTTGTGTGGCGATTCGGGTGCTGCTAGATTCCAGGTGTCTAATCTAAGAATTGCGCTTTGCGCAGCAGCCCTCGAAGCTCCGGTTTCGGGGGTTTTGTTTGTTTGCCTTCCTCCTTTCTGCTCGTCCTCAGTCCTTTTTTTCGGTGTTTACAGCTGTAAACTCAGCGTGTGAGCGCTTGATGATTTCAGCCATGTTTTTGTCCAACCAGCTGGCGAAGCCAGCGTTAGCTCCGGTCCTTTTGACCGAAACAGTTAGTGATCCGTTGGTGGATTTGATTGTAACGCCTTCAATTGGGCTTACTTCGGCTGCACCTTCTCTGTGTCGTGCACCACGTTTGGCAGCTGCTTTTAGGAGCATTTCCAGCCGATCATCTGACGACATCGATGGCTCAATGGTTGCAAGCAGGTTGGCCGCTTCATCTTCCGCCAGCTTGCCTGCAACGAAGTGTTCTGCAAGCACGGTCCATTTTGGGCGGCCAGATTTTGGGGCTGCACCGATCATGTCACCAATCTTTGCAGGAACATGTTGCGTAACTTTTGTAAGGTGAGACAGCCCTGATTTCGAAAGGTTCAATACTTGCCGCACCGTTGCAGAGTCATGCCCGGAAGTCAGGATCGCCTCGGCGAAACGTGCTTTCTCGTAGAAGGAAAGATTGCGCCTCGCAGCATTCTCAAGCCCCTTGGCGAGAAGCGCTGAAGCATCGTCGATATCCTGAACATTGGCGCGGACTTTAATACCGAGTTCACGACAAGCTTTGAGCCTCCTCCTCCCATAAATAGCCTCGTATCGGCCGTCGGATTTCGATTTTCTGACAAGAATGGGTACTTGTTGGCCACCGTCTTGGATACTCGACATCAAGCTTTCAAAGCTATCGTCTTCTTCGTCAGTGTTTACAGCTGTAAACTCACCAAGCCTATCGGCTGGGCCCCAATCGTCGATCAGAGCAGGGTCAATTTCCCTGATTGCGGCAAGAGAGCCCTGAAGCGCACCAAGTGCAGGGGCATTGGGTTTTGGGGCTTTATCGATGGCCTTGGGGCTAGAGCGCGCGATGGTGTTTGCGATCCCAGACATCTCCTGAAGCGATTTTCTAGCCATTAGCTGCGTCCCCATGCTTGATGGATCATTTGTTCTACCTCAGAGCCGATCGCATCCATTGAGTTCTTTGCCCGATCATAAGTTGCGCGTGTCATTTCCGACCGCACGACCTCGTAAATTGATTGTTTGAGCATTGTGGCGTCACTGATTGCGGTGCTTTTGAGGGCAGTAGCTGACATAACGCGATCCTGAAACAGTGCTCGCATGAACGAAGCCAGTTGTTGAGACGGTACGTCTGTCGGCTCATCGCGCGTTATCAGGAATTTGAAGTTGTCGTATTCGAGCGTAGCGCCGGCATCTTCAATGACTGCCATGTAAGCACCAGCGAGTTCGAGAAATTGAGCCGTCGAAGACACGTCCAGCATCGAAGGTGTCAGTGGCACAAGCAATGAACTGGCGGCGGCCATCCCGGCTATTGTCAAGAATCCGAGTTGAGGTGGGCTATCAATCAGAACAAGGTCAAAATCGCCTTCTACCTGGGCCAAGGCATTCCGTATTCTCGTAAAGAACGGATGGTCCGGGTTGGAGTGAACGGCAGATTCTGTCTCAAATTCGGAAAGAACAAGCCGTGACGGAGCCACAGAGAGACCGGGGAAGTATGTCGGAAGCACGACGTCTGCCATATCTACCGGATCTTCATATCGAATAGCATCGTAAATCGTCAGCCCGTCAAACTCTATTTCCGGGCTGATGCCGCACATGGATGTAAGTGAGCCTTGAGGATCCAGATCAACAGCCAGTACACGGTAACCGCGAAGCGAAAAATAGTGAGCCAAGTGAATTGTTGTGGTGCTCTTGCTGCTGCCGCCTTTGAAGTTCATCAATTGCCAGACTTGGAGCTTTTCTCCTTCAGTCCGGCGAGGGACATAGCGACCTTTTTTGCGTGAGGTTTTCTCAAGCGTTTCGCGAGCCTCCCAAAGTTCTTTGGCAGTATAGTAACGCCTACCGCTGCGTACGTCATGCGGCTCAGGAATGGTTCCCTCTGCGTGAACTTTGCGCATGAATTGACCTGAGACTCCTAAGAGTTCAGCAGCTTCTGGCGCTGCAAAATTTCGCAGTGATTTGGTGTTGTCGGGGGCAAATGCAGCAAGTAGATGTTCTCGGATAGCCGAGTTTAATCTTTCAGATATTTCCGTGGCGAGTGCCGATGGTCTTTCTGCCACAAGTGGTGTCACGGGAATCATGTAGTTGCCTCAAATTAAAGAATGTGGTCATTTTTGCGCCACTTGAGACAAACAGCCGTGATTCATTGCGCTAAGTCAAGGATTTTCGCCTATATTGTAGGTTTTCCAACACGGAGGACTACATACGCTTTGCATGAGAGCAGGGTGGTTTACAGTTGTAAACCCTGTTGAGCGTGATCAAGGGTTCTTTCAGTCGATGAAGTTTTAACGGAGGCATGCGAAGGCATTCCAATAAAACTCCTCCAAAAGTTCCGCTTTGAGTAGAGCACTTCTAGCATGTAATTGGAGTGAAGGCCGAACGGTTTAAGGCGCACATCGCGCAATTGGAAAGGGCAGGAAGCTAATTGATCTGATTGGTCAAGTTTTCCCGCCAACGAATTCGTTACCGAGTTTTTCGCGATATCGGCGTCGCAATAGTACTTTTGCGCCAGTACGGGAGGACGATGCAGTGAAGAGGGCATGGCGGCCTGGGTCAGATACCCCGAGCGCAGCGCGTGCGGAGAGGCAAAACCCGCGGACACTCCGGCTAGAGTCAGCCGTTGGCCGATCGCCCAAGAAATAGCATGCAGGGAGAGGTGGGGTTTAGAGTATTGTGTTCCTTTATGTTACGACGGAGAAGGGAACTGTCTTCAATCTAGTGAAGCTGTGCTTGCACGGCGCGGCTATTGGCGCAGTCGCTACTGTCGTTGGATTCATAAGGGATCGCAGACACGATCCGTGTGTTCACGCCCCTTTGGCGTCTATAAAACCAGCTTGCTCGAATTAGCGATTATGGGTTCCCAAATCGTTGAATCGACAGTCTTGTTGGCATATATTGCCAAGGAGGAGGCTTATGCCATGGTAACGCGCAATGTGGTTCTTACAGAATCTCAGGATCAACTGGTGCAGAATCTGGTTGCTTCCGGCCGCTATCAGAACGCCAGTGAAGCGTTGCGCGCCGGCCTTCGGCTTCTGGAGCGGGAAGAAGCGGGCCTAGTGTCTCTCAAACAAGGCCTGCAGGAGGGTTTGGCCCAGGCTCAGGCTGGAGATCTGGCAGAAGGTAGCGGTCCGGATGCGATCCGTCGTGCCTTTGCAAGGGCACGAGCCAAGGCGTGATCAGACCCTTTCGACTAACACGCCGCGCTGAAGCCAGCCTGGTGGAGATTGCCCGATGGACCATCGACAAGTTTGGACAGCATCAAGCCGATCTTTATGAACAAGAACTGATAGCGCGCTGTCAGGCCATCACGGAGGGCACTGCGGCCAGCCGTAGCTGTTCCATATTGGTCGAGGACGCGGTTGATCTCAGATATGTAAGGGCAGGGGAGCACTTTCTGGTCTACCTGGACCAGCCGGATAGCGTGATCATAATCGATATCCTGCATTCCCGCTGTGATCTGCCGCGACATGTTTCCGCGCTGGCCACGTTGACAGACGCAGCTGAAAACAAGACGTAGGCGTTGCGGTCAGAGCATCCCTCAGGAAGGGGTTTCTAAAAACAATCAGTAAGTGCTCACCCCAACAGGTCTGCGGCCGGGTTCTCAGCAATATCGACGTCATCATAGTATTTCTGCGCCTGGGCCATGGAGCGGTGCAGCGAGAGGCGCATGGCAGCCTGGATTGGGGCGCCGTCCAGTGCGGCTTGGGTTAGGAACCCAGAACGCAAACCGTGCGGCGAGGCGAAGTCCTCCGGCAACCCTGCCAACCGGAGGCGATGTTTAACGATCTGATAGATAGCATCAGGCGAAAGCCGACGTTTCAGCACACGATCCGCTTTTGAGACTGGTCTGAACAGTGGCCCGCTCTTTATCTGTCCAACCTCTATCCAATGGAACAGCGCCTGGGCTGCGCGGCTCTTCAGAACCAGCCGCGGCGTTTCACCTTTGGTTGTCGTTTTGCTTTCCAGCAGTGAGATCCAGACCAAGCCTTTCTCGTCGAATTCCTTCAGCGAGACGTCTTCAAACATCAACCCGGTGATCTCCGATCGCCGTCTACCACCGGAGGCCCAGCCCAGCATCAAGATGGCACGGTCGCGGCAATCCCGTCGCGATCCGCGGCAGGTGGTCAGCAACTGCTCGAGCACATCACGGGTAATCGGGTGCTGCGATTTGGGGGCAGGGGGACGGGCGGCAGCGCGGCGCGCTTTGGACCGGGCCTGCTTCACCTGCGGCGCGCCGAAAGGGCTGGTCAGGTTCTTCATTCGATGAAAGGCCAGCCAGGAGGCGATGCGCCGGTCCAGCGTCGACGGGGCCGGGCAGGCGAGGGACTTGCGCAGCCCCTGAGCAATCAGCGCTTCTGCGGTTTCGCGCGCCACATCCGTTTCTGATGCGTCATTCAGATCACGGGCGTGATCGAGAATGAAGGCGAGGGCGGTGGCCTCAGATTCCGGCCAGTCCAGCGTCGCTGCGAATCGCGCAGACTTCCAGGCGGTGACATAAAGCAGATCCCGTTCATACGCCCGCAGCGTGTTTTCCGGTGTGCCGCGCACGTAAAGATCAGTGAGCGCCTCCTGATCTGTGTCCGAGAGGGCAGGGGCGGCGGCGGGGAGGTATGGGGCAGGGGGCTTCATGCACCCATTCTGCGCCAAATTTGGTCTAATCTCAATATACTTGATAAGGGATACTTATCACATGTAATAGAGATTTAGTAGCGTGGCCAATGTAAAGAGCAAAAATACCAAATTAAGCGCATAAGCGTGAAATGGGCACGCATACGTTCATATTTCATAGGGATTTGTCGAGGGTTTTGTCGCAAACTTTGTTCCCAGCTGTCAGATCGAACTCAGTTCTGTTAACGCGTGCTCGGACATGACAGGAGCAGGCCGTGACAATCTCATTCAAAGGCGCGCATTTTCCGAAAGACGTTATTTTGCACGCGGTTTTCTTCTACCTCCGCTACGGTGTTTCATACCGGGATCTGGAAGAAATCATGGCGGAACGCGGCGTTGATCTGGATCATGCCACGCTGAACCGATGGGTAGACAAATATGCCGGGCTCGTGGCTGAAGCCGCGCGACATCGAAAGCGCGCTGTGGATCGTTCTTGGCGTATGGATGAGACGTATGTGAAAGTGAAGGGTGAGTGGGTGTATCTCTATCGCGCGATCGACAAGTTCGGCAAAACGCTTGATTTCATGCTGTCCAAGCGCCGAAACAAAGCTGCGGCAACGAAGTTTTTTGCCCGCGCGCTCGAAGTCAACGGGCTGCCGTATAAGATCGTCATCGACAAAAGCGGGGCCAACACCGCCGGCATCAAAGCAATAAACAAGATGCTGAAAGGCTTTGGTTGCCCAATACCGATTGAGATGGTTAGGCGGAAGTACCTCAATAATATCATCGAACAAGACCATCGATTCATCAAACGACGGATTAGGCCAATGCTCGGTTTCAAATCCTTTGCTTCAGCCGCATCTGTTCTGGCAGGTATAGAATTGGTCAACATGATCCGCAAAGGTCAATTCACGCCAGGCCTCCGTCCGTTTCAGCAGTTTATCCAGCTGGCGGGATAATCGCCTCTCCAGTTCCGTCTATGCAGCTGTCAAAGAATTTTGCGACAGATCCCATTTGGAGTGTTCTGGGGCAGGGGCTATGGATCTGTTGCAAACTTTTGGCTGTTGACGAGGTCAGATGCTTCGGGTGAATGACTTTCGGTAAAATCAGTCGAAAGTCAGTTCATGATTTCCTTCAAAGGCGCGCAATACCCGAAGGATGTGATCCTGTTCGCGGTGTTTTTCTATGTCCGATACGGTGTGTCTTACCGGGATTTGGAAGAAATCATGGCCGAGCGCGGTG
>NZ_JBQFNM010000015.1:0-26403 GCF_056532675.1 Ruegeria sp. I1
CTCCGCCATCTCTAGCATCCCAGCAACAACCTCAGCGCCGCCGGTGAAGGGGGTTCTAAGGTCTAGCGATCAGGGCCGCAAGCAGAAAATTCAGAAATCCATTAAAAAACTGAGGCGCCAAGTTTTATTAAATTAATACAATTACTTAATGAAATTCAAACGTAAGATAAAAGCACAATACTCTGTGCCTTCTAACCGGGATCAACACCAAACACGCGTTATGCACGAGGTTACCCACAGACTCAGGTTAAACTCAGGCGGAATCGGCTTGCCTTGTACGAGACAGCAGCCCTGACATTGGCAATCGCAAAACCAAAAGGCCGACAATCACCAGAAGGTACAGCAGCGGTCCGAGCTGAAAGCCCTTTGCAATCATGATATAATGCACCCCACCCAACAGGACTGCCGGATAGACCAGCTTGTGCAACTTACGCCAGCGCGAACCCAAACGGCGCACCGACCAGCTGTTTGACGTCATGGCCAAAGGCAGCAACAGAAGAAACCCGGCCATGCCGACCGTAATATAGGGGCGCTTGATGATGTCGGCCCATATCTGGCTGGGCAGTTGAACGTCCAACACCAGCCAGACCAGCAAATGGAGCGTGACATAAGCAAAGGCTAAAACCCCAATCGCCCGGCGGAACTTGATCAAGTTCAGACCAAAGTGTTGACGCAAAGGCGTAACGGCCAGACCAAGGATCAGAAGCTGAAGGGCGAGTTCGCCCAACTCATGTTCCAGCGCCTTGATCGGCTCAACCCCCAATCCGCCAGTCAGGGCCAGATACAGAAACCAGGGGGCAGGAAGCGCCCCAAGCGCATAAATCGTCCAGATGGGGATCTTGCGTAGTATCTGATTTATTGCCTGCATCTGATCAGTAGAATTCTTGCAGGTCCATACCTTCATACAGACCAGCCACCTCATCCTCATATCCGTTGAACATGAGCGTCGGGATACGTTTGGAAAATAGCCCGCCGCCAATCTGACGTTCCGAACCCTGCGACCAGCGCGGGTGATCCACATTCGGATTCACGTTACTGTAAAACCCATATTCACGTGGCGCGGACATGTTCCAACTGGTGGGCGGCTCATCTTCGGTGAGGGTGATTTTCACAATCGACTTGATGGATTTGAACCCGTATTTCCACGGCACAACCAGTCGCAAAGGCGCGCCGTTCTGGTTTGGAATCGGCCGGTCATAAATGCCAGTCGCCATGATCGTCAGCGGATGCATCGCCTCGTCCAGACGCAAACCTTCTCTGTAGGGCCAGTCCAGGATCGGGAATTGAGTACCGGGCATTTCATCGGGGCGATAGGCGGTTTCGAACGCCACGTATTTTGCGCCCTCCTGCACACCTGCCATGTTCAAAAGGTCCGCCAATTCGAAACCATTCCAGGGGATAACCATTGACCAAGCCTCGACACAGCGGAATCGATAGATGCGTTCTTCGATCGTCATCTCGGACAGAATGTCCTGAAACCCGTATTCGCCAGGACGGTCGACCAGACCGTCAATCTGAATGCTCCAGGGTTCGGTCACCAGCATATGCGCGTATTTGGCCGGGTCGTCCTTGCGGGTCCCGAATTCGTAGAAATTATTGTAGCTGGTGATCTCTTCCCAAGTATTGGGCTCAAGGGCTTCTTGCGCCGCTGCGGGCCGCGCCATTGAAGCCAGCCCGACACCTGCCAACCCGGCCATCAGTTGCCGCCGGTTCAGAAATGCCGCCCGAGGGGTGACATCGGCATGTGTCAAAGTGTTGGTCCAGCGATGCGCCATTTGGGTCTCCGTCCTGTATCAGCGTCATGTGTGACGTAGTGCCCTGATAGCACAGCGCCAAGGAAACAAGCGTCACGATTGAGCGAAGTCG
The DNA here is from genome assembly GCF_056532675.1 of Ruegeria sp. I1. Classification (NCBI taxonomy): domain Bacteria; kingdom Pseudomonadati; phylum Pseudomonadota; class Alphaproteobacteria; order Rhodobacterales; family Roseobacteraceae; genus Ruegeria; species Ruegeria sp. I1. The sequence continues at coordinate 1,867 of NZ_JBQFNM010000015.1, forward strand.
CTGTAACTTTCGCCCCTGCCCGACACTCCATCGCATAAGATTGAGGTTAGTTGGTCACATTTGAGTATAGTAAGCGAGTCGCAGTCCGATCTGCGATGAATGACTGAGAATGCTGACTGGGAGACTTCATATGTGTGACATCTGCGTAATGAATGCCGTCAAAGACAAAATGCTGTCGCGACGAAACTTCTTCAAAGCCGCGGCAGCCACAGGCGTGGCCGCAGCTGCAACCGGACTAAGCGCGCCGGCAGCTTTGGCTGCAGGTCATGGCGGGGTTGAGGATATGACCCATACGCTCAGCCCCGATTTCCCAACTTGGGGCGGGGAGCCCGGCATCTCGGCTGAGCAGGCGTTTAACTTCGCCGACCATGGGTTTAACCTATTCAACCTGTCGATCAACGAGCACACCGGGACACATATAGATGCGCCGCTGCATTTCTCGGCGGATGGCACATCGGTCGACGAAATCCCTGTTAGTGATCTGGTTGCGCCTTTGTGCGTGGTGGATATCGCCGCACGCGCTGCCGAGGATGCCGACACCCGCGTCACTCCGGATGACCTAAAAGCCTGGATCGCCGCGAACGGAGACATTCCGGATGGTGCCTGCGTCGCCATGCATTCTGGCTGGGCCAGCAAAACCGCAACGGATGAGTTCCGTAACTTCGATGGCGAGGCGCAGCACTATCCCGGTTTCCATGTCGAGGCTGCGCAGATGCTGATGGAAGACACGGGCGCGCGGTCAATTGCGGTGGATACACTGTCGCTGGACCATGGCATGTCCGCCGATTTCGCCACTCACTACGCCTGGCTGCCTTCGGGCCGGTTCGGGATCGAATGCTTGGCCAACCTTGACCGCGTCCCCGCTGCAGGGGCCACGCTTGTTATCGGCGCGCCGAAACACAAAGGCGGCACAGGAGGGCCCGCGCGGATATTTGCGTTGGTTTGAGGACGACAATTAAAATACCATATCAGAGGCTCGCCTTGTCGGAGAGCCTTTGTTGCGATGATCCGCTCAGCTGCCAGTTTTGTGCTTGACCTAAAGGTACCTTGAGCAATCACAGTGCCTTTGGAAGACCAATTTCAACAGAAAGTCCCGTTCATGCACGTGCTGACCGTCGTCGATCATCCAGATCCCAACTCATTTACCGCCGCCGCAGCACAGATGTTCATGGATGGGGCCAATGCAGCTGGTCACACAACTGAATTTGCTGACCTGCATGCCGAGGGCTTCGATCCGCGTTGGTCCATGGCGGACATCGCGGGGGACAAAGCATCCGCGCCACTCGCAGATATTAGATCCGAGCAAGCGCGGATCTCGCGCGCGGATGCCATCTGCCTCGCGTTTCCACTTTTTTGGTGGGGGATGCCGTCGATGATGAAGGGTTGGGTTGATCGCGTCTGGTCTTGGGGTTGGGCCTATGATCAACTGGATGAACGCGAAACGTCGTTACAACGGCCCAGATCAGGGGTCTTGCTGATACCTGCTGGGGCAAGGTCCGACGAAATGGAAGACGCCGGATATCTGAACGCGATAGAGACACTCTGGACACAAGGCACCTTTGGGTATTTCGGGTTTTCGCCCCGTAAGCTGGAAATGCTCTATGGATCAACAGGATCGAAACAGCGTCGCGAAGCACTACTAGAGCAAAGCTACCGCGCTGGACAGACGTTGCCGGCACCTCGGCAGACCATGGCCTGATGGGTTCACAACGATACCTCACACCCCAGTCGGGCGCTAAAGGTCAGGCATTCAAAAGCGCAAGGAGCAATAAAAAAGACCCGCTCACGCAGCGGGTCTTTCTGTTGATTTAGGTTTGATTAATGCACCACGGCATCATCCGGCCTAGGCCGTTCAGATGTGCCCAGCCGATCACCAATGATCAAACCATCGGTTCCGGCTGAGACCGGGACGGTTTCGCCATCCTTGATCTCACCTGCCAGCAACGCTTCGGCCAACGGGTTCTGCAGGGCACGTTGGATCACACGCTTCAAGGGACGCGCGCCAAAGACTGGGTCATAGCCTTCGTTCGCCAGCCATTCTTTGGCCCCATCATCCAGCGCGAGTTCGATCTTGCGGGCAGCCAGACGTTTTTGCAGACGCGCCATCTGGATATCGACGATGCCATCCATATCGGCGCGTTTGAGCCGGTCGAAGATGATGGTCTCGTCCAGACGGTTCAGGAACTCGGGCCGGAAATGCGCCCGAACCGCATCCATCACGTCCCGCCGCGCCTGCGCGCTGTCGGCCCCTTCGGGCAGTTGGCTCAGCGCCTGAGAGCCAAGGTTCGACGTAAGGATGATCAGCGTCTGCTTGAAGTCCACGGTACGGCCCTGACCATCGGTCAGCACACCATCGTCCAGAACCTGCAACAGCACGTTGAACACATCCGGGTGCGCCTTTTCGACCTCATCGAACAGCACGACCTGATAGGGCCTGCGCCGCACGGCTTCGGTCAGCACACCGCCTTCGTCATAACCGACATAGCCCGGAGGGGCACCGATCAGACGGGCAACCGCGTGTTTCTCCATGAACTCGGACATGTCGATGCGGACCATCGCATTGTCGTCGTCAAAGAGGAAGTTGGCCACGGCCTTGGTCAGTTCGGTTTTACCCACGCCGGTCGGGCCGAGGAACAGGAACGAGCCCAACGGGCGGTTCTCGTCATTCAGACCCGCACGCGCGCGGCGCACGGCGTTGGCGACGGCGGTTACGGCGGCATCCTGACCAATCACGCGGGAATGCAGATCGTCTTCCATCCGCAGCAGTTTCTCGCGCTCGCCTTCCAGCATTTTAGAGGTCGGAATACCGGTCCAGCGCTCGACCACCGAAGCGATCTGTTCCGGGCGCACCGTTTCCTCGGCCATCATGGCGTTGCTTTCGGCGTTTTCGGCTTCCGTCAGCTTTTTCTCAAGCTCTGGAATGACGCCATAGGACAGCTCACCCGCCTTGGCGAGGTTGCCTTCCCGCTTAGCGATTTCCAGATCAGCCCGCGCTTTGTCGAGTTGTTCCTTCAAGTCGCGCGCGCCCGCGAGTTTATCGCGTTCGGCCTGCCATTGCGCCGTCATCTCGGCGGACTGCTCCTGCAGATCGGCGAGATCCTTTTGCAAGGTTTCCAGGCGATCCTTGGAGGCCGCGTCATCCTCCAGCTTCAACGCCTCTTCCTCGATCTGCATCTGCAGAATCTGGCGATCCAACTGATCGAGTTCCTCGGGCTTGGAATCCACCTCCATCCGCAACCGTGACGCCGCCTCATCAACCAGATCGATGGCCTTGTCGGGCAGGAACCGGTCGGTGATATAGCGATGCGACAAGGTTGCCGCCGACACCAGCGCCGAGTCCGAGATACGCACGCCGTGGTGCAACTCGTACTTTTCTTTGATGCCGCGCAGAATGCTGATCGTATCCTCGACAGTTGGTTCAGCCACGACAACGGGCTGGAACCGGCGCGCAAGGGCTGCGTCTTTTTCGACGTATTTGCGATACTCATCCAGCGTGGTTGCGCCAATACAATGCAACTCACCCCGAGCCAGCGCAGGCTTGATCAGGTTGGCGGCATCCATCGCGCCGTCGGATTTACCGGCTCCAACCAGAGTGTGCATCTCGTCGATGAACAGGATGATTTCACCCGCGGCCTCGGTCACTTCGGTCAGAACGGCCTTGAGGCGTTCTTCGAATTCACCACGATATTTTGCACCAGCGATCAGCGCACCCATGTCGAGCGCCAGCAGTTTCTTGTCCTTCAGCGATTCCGGCACATCGCCGTTGACGATGCGCAGGGCCATGCCCTCGGCAATCGCGGTTTTACCAACGCCGGGTTCCCCGATCAGAACCGGGTTGTTCTTGGTACGGCGCGACAGAACCTGCATTGAGCGGCGGATTTCTTCATCCCGACCGATGATCGGATCGATCTTGCCTTCAGCCGCAGCCTCAGTCAGATCGCGCGCATATTTCTTGAGCGCGTCATAGCCCTCTTCCGCCGACGCGGTGTCCGCGGTGCGGCCCTTACGGATGTCGTTGATCGCTTCGTTCAGTTTCTGGGCGGAAACAGCACCGGCTTCCAACGCCTCTTTGGCTTTGGATTTCACCATGCACAGCGCCATCAGCACGCGTTCTACCGGCACAAAGCTATCGCCCGCCTTGGTGGCGATCTTGGTGGCCTCGTCCAGAACCTTGGCGGTCTGGCCGTCCATGTAAATCTGACTCGCGTCACCGCTGACTTTAGGGATTTTTCCCATCGCAGCGTCTAGTGCCTCCACCACGCGGTTGGGCGCGCCGCCCGCACGTGTGATCAGGTTGCTCGCCAGCCCCTGATCGTCATCCATCAATGCCTTTAATATGTGTGTGGGTTCCAGCCTCTGGTGCCCTTCGCGCAATGCAATAGTTTGCGCCGCTTGCACGAATCCACGTGCCCGCTCGGTGAACTTGTTCAAGTCCATAGCATTCTCCTTCTAAAAGCGCCCCGGTATGATGCGCCCGCTTGGCGGCACGCGTCGATCTGGGCCTCACATTCAATCTGGGAGATATCTTTGCAGGTTCAAGAGGCTGAACCGCAGAAATCGCTACTCTCGCTGGATTGTATAAACAGTATACCCGCCGGTTTCTGCCACCTGAACAGCCCCGGTTTCATCCACCAACGATTGCGCCGCTGCGCTGCCGGTTGGGCAGGACACAAGATCCGCCGTGTGATCAAGAAAATCGATGGTAAACGCGGTCTCTCCGGTCAACTGGCACCAGTCATCTTCTGACCGATATCCACCCACCAGGCGAAGGTCGTCCGTTGTGGGTGCAGGGGCCGCCCCGACCTCTGGCGCATCAGGCGGGGTTTCATCACATGCCACCAGCGCAACAAGCACACTCAGCAAAACCAGTTTCTTCATATTCTGTCCCTTACATTGAATTCGCGTGTTCTATGCCAGACAGGTTAGCACAGAATGAAACCCGGCGCGCCCGGTATCGCAGATGGACAGCCGCGTCCGAAACCGTTAGGACGCAGACGTTTGCCAAAAAGGAGCGCCCCACTATGTCCGATGACCGCCTGATCGTAGCCCTTGATGTTCCGAACGCCCTGCAAGGGCTCGCCATGGCCGAAAGGCTGGGCGACAGCGTGTCTTTTTACAAGATCGGATTGGGGATGCTGACCGGTGGCGGGCTGGCTTTGGCCAATGAGCTGAAACAGGACCACGGCAAGCGCATCTTTCTGGACATGAAGCTGTTCGACATCGGCAACACGGTCGAAAACGCCGTGCGGGGGCTGGCGCAATTTGATCTGGATTTCTTGACTGTTCACGGCGACCCGCATGTGGTGCGCGCAGCAAAGGAAGGGGCCTCGGGCAAGGACATGAAGATTTTGGCGGTAACCATCCTAACCTCGCTGAACCGCGCTGATCTGGATGCTAGCCTGCTGAAAGCGGGCGACGTGCAGGACCTGGTCGTCGAACGTGCGGTCAGGGCATTGGAGGCCGGGGCGGATGGTGTCATCGCCAGCCCGCAAGAGGCCGCCCTGATCCGCGCCTTGCCGCAGGCCGAAGGCCGCCTGATCGTCACTCCCGGCGTGCGACCTGCGGGCGCCGCCTTGGGGGATCAAAAGCGGGTTGCCACACCCGCCAGCGCAATTGGGGATGGGGCCGATCACATCGTTGTCGGGCGCCCGATCTACCAAGCGGACGACCCAAAAGCTGCCGCCCAGGCTGTGCTTAACGAATTAAATTCTTTGACACGCCACTAGGCGCCCCTGGGAATCGAATCCAGTTTGGATCAACAATTCCGTTCATTAACTTGACCTTACGTCAATTTTTGAGCGCTTCGGTCGAACTCACGCTGTTGTCCAAAATACACACAGCTAACGGCAAGTTTTGGGCCCGACGGTTAGAAACTATCTAAATATTGCGATTTCGGTGAGTCTTGGGGGCGTAATACTCCCCAACGAACCGTTTCTTCCTGAGGTTCGTTACCTCCCCCCGCTCACGCGCGGGGGGTCTTCTTTTCGAAAACCGGGCAAGATGTCAGCCCTTTGATCGCCATCAATCGGTGATATAAAGAACACCTGATCCATTCGCGGAGCACCCGAGGACGCGTATGCCCGGTCTTTGCCGAGATTGCCTGACCACAGTTAACAATGAAACGCGTTGCCCCTCTTGCGGCAGCCCGCGTCTCACGTCGCATCCGGAGCTGTTTGACCTGTCCATTGCGCATATGGACTGCGATGCTTTCTATGCCTCGGTCGAAAAGCGCGACAATCCGGAACTTGCGGATAAATCCGTCATCATCGGTGGCGGAAAGCGAGGCGTGGTGTCGACCGCATGTTACGTGGCGCGTATCCGGGGCGTGCGCTCGGCAATGCCGATGTTCAAAGCCCTGCAACTGTGCCCCGACGCGGAGATAATCCGGCCGCGTATGTCGGTTTATGTCGAAGTATCGCGCGAAATTCGCAAGATGATGGACGAATTGACGCCAGTTGTGGAACCTTTGTCTTTGGACGAGGCATTCATGGACCTGTCCGGCACCGAACGCCTGCATGGCGCGCCACCTGCAGTCATGCTGGCTCGACTTGTCAAACGCATGAAGGATGAGCTGGGCCTGACAGGTTCAATCGGATTGAGCCATAACAAATTTCTGGCCAAGGTCGCCTCGGACCTCGATAAGCCGCGCGGGTTTTCGGTGATCGGAAAAGCCGAGACAGCCGAGTTTCTGCATGACAAACCTGTGCGTCTGATCTGGGGCATCGGGCCAGCGGCGCAGGAATCGCTGGAACGCGCCGGAATTCGCAGCTTCTCCGATCTGCTGCGCTGGGATCAGGAGGCGTTGACGGCCCGGTTTGGTTCGATGGGGTATCGCCTGTGGCATCTGGCACGAGGTCGGGACAAGCGGCGCGTGTCGGCGCATGAACCGATGAAATCAATAAGCAACGAGACTACGTTTTTTGAAGATACAGCCAGCATCGATATTCTGGACGGACATATCTGGCGCATGGCGTTGAAAGTGTCCGACCGGGCCAAAGCAAAGGATTTGGCCGGGCGGGTCGTGACACTGAAACTCAAGAAAGCCAACCACAAGATCATAACCCGTCGGGTCTCGCTGCGCGATCCAACCCAGATCGCGGACCGGATTTACCGCACCGCGCGCGGTCTGTTTGATCAGGTCGGGGATGAGGGTCCTTATCGGCTGTTGGGTTGTGGGCTTTCAGATCTGTGCCCAGCAGATCAGGCTGACATTTCAGGCGATTTGCTGGACCCCGATGCCACACGCCGGTCGCAGGCCGAGCGCGCAACGGACAAAATTCGTGAACGCTTTGGCACCGACGCCATCGTCAAGGGCCGCGCCCTGCGCTGAGGTCTATTCGGCCGCCAGCCGCTGAGGCCGTGCGCCGACACTGGTAATCTCGGCAATGACCTGACGCAGTAATTTGCTGAAAGCCATAAAGTTTGCGTTGGGGGCGATCTTATCCTCGTCCATATAAAGAGCGCGATCAATCTCGATCTGGATGGCATGCTGCTGGCGACCAGGCCGACCATAAGTCTGAGTAACATAAGCACCAGCAAAGGGCGCGTTACGCGCTACGTTCAGACCCGCTGCGGCAAAGGCGGCTTCAATCTGATCGACGATCTGGCCGGAAGCAGACGCGCCAAATCGATCGCCCAGAACAATCTCGGGGCGGTTCTCATGCGCTGCCCCGGCGATGGCCTCATGCGGCATCGAATGGCAATCGATCAGGATGGCCTGCCCGAACATTTCATGCGACTCGGCCAGAAGTGATTTCAGCCGCGCGTGATAAGGCCGCCAATAGGTATCGATCCGCAATCGCGCCTCATCCATGGTCAGCTTGCCCCGATAAATGGCCCGACCATTGGCCACGACGCGGGGAATCACCCCCAGTCCGGACGCGACGCGCGGATTGTGCCCCTGGCGGCGCGCGCCGCTGATCAATGCGGGATCAAGTTCCTCTGCGCTGCGATTCAAATCCAGATAGGCGCGAGGCATAGCGGCACGGATCAATGGCGCTCCAAATTCGGAGGCCGGCGTAAACAGTTGATCTACAAAGGCATCCTCAGAAGATCGAATCGCCTTTGGGCTTAGAACCGAACGGTCCAGCAGCGCCTGCGGATAGTCCCGCCCGCTATGAGGCGACGAAAACACCACACTCGAACTGCGGTTCACGGGAATGTCCAGTATAAAGGCTGCGTTCGCCATAGCCCCTCCATTGCTGTTGCCCAACATAGACCGGAAATTTGTTCTACCAAACCCCTTGAACCCCTGAACGACTCCTTTTATAGACCCCGCTACCGGCGCGGTGATCCGCGCCCCATTTCGTTATGGGGTAGGCATCGTGACGGGAACGTGGGCGGTTAGCTCAGCGGTAGAGCACTTCGTTGACATCGAAGGGGTCACAAGTTCGATCCTTGTACCGCCCACCATCGTTTCACTGTTCCGGTTTCCGGGACCCCGACTAACCCAGGCGCTGGCCACGTCTTTGATGAAGGCGCCGCAGATTGGAGACAGACCATGAAGGTCAAGAACTCGCTCCGCTCGCTCAAGAATCGGCACCGCGATTGCCGGATTGTGCGTCGCAAAGGCCGCGTCTACGTGATCAACAAGACGCAGCGCAAGTTCAAAGCTCGCCAGGGCTGAGAACCGCGCTTATAGATTTCGAAGAAACCGCGCCGTTGAGCGCGGTTTTTTTGTTTTGAAACGCCACTTGCTGCCTGAACTATTCATCCAATCCGGCCGTCATCTGTTTCTCAAAACGCCACACTTCCATTGGGAACGCGCCTTCCGAGGTGTCGAGATTCACAACCCGCTGCCCAGCTTTGACCCAACCTGTCTTCTCATAGAACCGGCTTGCGCGTTCGTTGCCCATTGCGCAGGCCAGCCAAGCCATTTTGTGACCGGCAGCCTTGATCCGGCTTTCGGCGTCTTTAATAAGCGCTTGAGCGACACCTGAACCCCGCGCCTGTTGCGACACATACATCTGATATAGCTCGTCCTCTTTTATCATGCAGATCCCAAGCAGTTTGGAACCGTTGACAGCAATCCGGGTATCCAGAAGGTTCTCCATCGTGCGCTCCAAAAAACTATCTTTAGTACGCAGTGCACGAAGGCGGGAAGGCACGATATCAGCATGCGCGTCATGCCAGCCGGTTTCCCAGATCCTTGCGATCTGCCCAACCCATTCTTTGGTGGCGTTCTCCAGACGGTAGGTCATTTCTGAAATCTACACCCGCGGCACTGCATCAGCAAACAGCGCACTGAGGTCTGTGTCCATCTCCTGAGAATCCCCGACAGGTAAACCAATGATCTGATGGGTCGAACCCGCGACCATGTGACCAACTATTTTAGTCGGATTTTCTTGCATCTTACCCAGAATCGTTTAATTGACAATTTCAGTCGGATTATGATCCGCCAAGAATTTCAATGTTGGGAGACACTATGCTGAAATCCTCGACCTGTATCGCCGCAGCCATGACAGCGCTGATTGCCACCTCCGCCGCTGCAGACGGTGAACTGAACCTCTATTCGTCGCGCCACTACGATACCGATGAACGCCTCTATTCCGACTTCGAAGAAGCGACCGGCATCAAGATCAACCGCATCGAAGGCAAGGCCGACGAACTGATCGCGCGTATGGAAGCCGAAGGTGCAAACTCGCCAGCAGACATCCTGCTGACCGTTGACACTTCGCGCCTGGAACGCGCCAAGAATGCAGGTGTTCTGCAATCGATTGACAGTGCAGTTCTGGAAGAGCGTATCCCGTCGAACCTGCAAGACAGCGACAACCAGTGGTTTGGCTTCTCACAGCGTGCACGCATCCTGTTCTATGACAAGAACGACGTCAGCGAACCGCCGCAAACCTACGCCGATCTGGCCGACCCGAAATACAAGGGTCAGGTCTGCATCCGTTCCGGCACCAACGTGTACAGCCAGACCATTCTGGCCGCGATCATCGAGCATGCTAGTGCAGATGCCGCGAAAGACTGGGCCGAAGGCGTTGTTGCGAACTTCGCACGCGATCCCCAAGGCGGGGACACCGACCAGCTGCGCGGGATCGTTTCAGGTGAGTGTGACATCGCGATGTCCAACACCTACTACTTCGCCCGTGCCATTCGCAAAGACGTGGATGGTGTATCCGCCGAGCGTGACATGATCGGCTGGGTCTTCCCGGATCAGGACGGCAATGGCGCGCATATGAACCTCTCCGGTGGTGGCGTTGCGGCAAACGCTCCGAACAAGGAAAACGCCATCATGTTCCTTGAGTATCTGGCAAGCGATCAGGCGCAGCAGTACTTCTCTGCCGGTAACGACGAATATCCGGCGGTTGAAGGCGTTGCCATTTCGGCTTCGGTTTCAGAACTGGGTGACTTCAAGGGCGACGACGTTGACCTGTCTGCCGTTGCGAAAAACGTACCAGAAGCACAAAAGATCTTTAACGAAGCTGGTTGGAAGTAAACCAACTGATCTCTGGTAGATTGCAAAGGGCGCAGATTTTCTGCGCCCTTTTTCGTTGCTATATCTATATATTTCTGCAACTCTTCTCATTATCGAGAATATTTCTACTATATGGACAATGCTGGATTCCCTCTCAACCCGCCTAGCAACCCGACTAAGTGAGCTACGCCAAGGCCGTGGCTGGTCATTGGATCAACTGGCCGGACACAGCGGCATCAGCCGGGCAACCCTGTCGCGCATGGAAAAGGGTGACGTCAGCCCAACGGCTGAAAACCTAGGCCGTTTATGCAACGCCTACGGCCTGCCCATGTCGCGCTTGCTGATGATGGTCGAAGACAGTTTCGACCCCAAAGTTCCACTTGAAAGGCAAACAGAGTGGAGCGATCCGGAAACCGGCTATACGCGCCGATCCGTCTCACCCCCGTCCACCGGGCTGAGTGGCGAAGTGCTGGAGTGCCACCTGCCACGCGACACCGTGATCCGCTATGAAGCCCCGCTAAAACCAGGTCAGGAACATCATCTGATTGTACTGGACGGAGTGATGACACTCACGGTGGATAGCACCACGCACGAGCTGAGCGGCGGGGATTGCCTGCGCTATCACCTGTCTGGCCCGACGCGATTTGAAACCACGGCAGCGCGCGGCGCGCGCTATATTCTGGTACTGATATGATCACACGACTCTCGGACGATTATTTCGATGACGCAGTCGATGACCTTTCCGATATTCTGCACGCGTGTGTCCATACCGGAGCGAGCATCGGATTCGTTCTACCCTTCTCGATGGAAGACGCGCGCAGCTATTGGCACAATCGAGTGCGGCCGGACCTACACGCGCTGGACCTGTTTGTAGCTTACGATGCTGGCCGCATTTTGGGTACGGTCCAACTGATCCCCGCCAACATGCCAAATCAGCCGCATCGTGCCGATGTTGCCAAGCTTCTGGTTCACCCGAACGCAAGGCGGCGCGGTTTGGCGCGGGTGCTCATGGGCGCGCTTATGGACCGATCGCGCGAACTTGGCCGTACCCTCTTGGTTCTGGACACGCGCAGCACTGACCCATCGAAACTGCTCTACCAGAGCATAGGTTTTCAGATCGCCGGAGAAATCCCAAACTATTGCCGCAACCCGTTTGAACCCACGCTGGAGCCTACCACCTATATGTACAAAGACCTGAGGCAGCGCGCCGCGTCAGATTCAATCAACACAGGCCAAGGGGCAGAAACCGATCCTGCCCACACGACGCCTTAGAAATCCAGGTTTTCCACACTCAAAGCGTTCTGTTGGATGAACTCGCGGCGGGGCTCGACCACGTCGCCCATCAGCTTAGTAAACAGATCATCCGCTTCGACCATGTCATCCACGCGCACCTGCAACAGCGTCCGGGCGTCCGGGTCCAGCGTGGTTTCCCACAGCTGATCCGGGTTCATCTCTCCCAGACCCTTATAGCGTTGCAGCGATAGACCCTTTTCGCCCTCTTCCAGAATGGCCCGCAAGAGGTCCAGCGGGCCATGGATGTCCTGACTGCGATCACGGCGGACCAACGTGGCAGGGGTGTTATAAATCTCCTGCAGACTTTGCGTGAAGCTGCCGGTTTTACGCGCCTCACCCGAGCGCAGCATCGGGCCGTCTAGTGTGCGCACCTCTTCGACACCACGCAAGATACGGGCCAGGCGGATGCCGTGATCCTGCGTGATCCGGCCCTGCCAGCCACGTTCATATTCCAGCGCGATCAGGTCAAGGCGGGCGGCAACCTTGTCGGCCACGCCTTGCAAGTCGGCATCGACAGCACCGGGCACAAAGGCACCGGCCACGGCGGCCTGTTCCAGAATGTGGCGCGGGTAGTGGGTTGGGAAGGCGTCCAGCACGCGTTTCAACTGGCGCGCTTCGTCGACGACGCGGGTCAGGTCCTGAGCGACGATTTCCTCGCCCGAGCCCAGCTTCAGAACAGCACCCTCGACCCCCTGATTTATCAGATAGTCATCCAGCGCTGCCTGGTCCTTCAGGTAAACCTCTGATTTACCACGTGAAACCTTATAGAGCGGAGGCTGTGCGATGTAGAGGTATCCACCTTCAATCAATTCCGGCATCTGACGGTAGAAGAAGGTCAGCAACAGTGTCCGGATATGCGCGCCATCGACATCCGCATCAGTCATGATGACGATCTTGTGGTAGCGCAGCTTTTCGATGTTGAACTCATCGCGTCCGATGCCGGTGCCCAGCGCCATGACGAGGTTCCCGATCTCCTGAGAAGAAAGCATCCGGTCAAACCGCGCGCGTTCGACGTTCAGGATTTTCCCGCGCAGGGGCAGAACGGCCTGAGTCAGACGATCGCGACCGGTCTGGGCCGAGCCACCCGCCGAGTCACCCTCGACGAGGAAGACTTCGGTTTTGGACGGGTCTTTCTCGGAACAGTCTTTCAACTTCCCGGCCAGATAGTTCACATCCATCGCCGTCTTGCGTCGGGTCAGTTCACGCGCCTTTCGGGCCGCTTCACGGGCCAATGCGGCCTCGATGATCTTACCGACGATCCCTTTGGCCTCGTTCGGGTTTTCCTCGAACCACTCGGCCAGCTTTTCGTTCATCAAGCCCTCAACCGCAGGTCGTACTTCGGACGAAACCAGCTTGTCTTTGGTCTGGGACGAGAATTTCGGGTCAGGCACTTTGACCGACAACACACAGGTCAGACCTTCGCGCGCATCGTCGCCGGTGAAGCTAACCTTTTCCTTCTTCGCGATCCCGCTTGACTGGGCATAGTTGTTGATCGTCCGGGTCAGAGCGCCCCGGAAACCCGCCACATGGGTCCCGCCATCCCGCTGCGGGATATTGTTGGTAAAGGGCAGAACCGTCTCGTGGTAGCTGTCATTCCACCACATCGCGATTTCGACGCCAATATCGTCCCGCTCGCCCTTGATATAGATCGGTTCGGGCATTGCCGGGGTCTTGGACCGGTCGAGGTATTTGACGAATTCCTTGACGCCACCCTCATAGAACAGTTCGGTCTCCAGCCGTTCGGCAGGGCGTTCGTCGATCAGGATGATGCGCACGCCCGAGTTCAGGAAGGCCAGCTCACGCAGGCGCTTCTCCAGCGTCTCAAACGAGTATTCGAGGTTCGAGAACGTATCGGTCGAGGCCAGAAAGCGCACCTCGGTCCCGGTGCGGTCGCCGCATTCACCGACGACTTTCAGGTGCTCAGCGGTCTCGCCACGCTCAAAACGCGCTACGTGCTCTTTGCCCGCGCGCCAGATGCGCAGCTCCAGCCATTCGGAAAGAGCATTTACAACCGAAACGCCCACGCCGTGCAGGCCGCCCGACACCTTGTACGAGTTGCTGTCGAACTTACCGCCCGCGTGCAGCTGGGTCATGATGACCTCGGCCGCCGAGACGCCCTCTTCGGGGTGAATATCCACCGGGATGCCACGGCCGTTGTCACTGACCGAGACGCTGGAATCGGCGTGGATTTTCACGGTCACATGATCGGCGTGATCGGCCAGAGCCTCGTCAATTCCGTTATCAACGACCTCGTACACCATATGGTGCAACCCTGAGCCATCATCCGTATCCCCGATATACATACCGGGACGTTTGCGAACTGCCTCTAAGCCTTTGAGAACTTTGATGGAATCTGCGCCGTATTCCTGGGGTGCCTGTGCGTCTTCGGACATGCCGTTAGTACCTATATTATTTTGGTAACTTATACGTTTTCTGGTGGGGAATGTCACGCGCTACCCCAAGATTTTGTGGTTGAGATCCGATTTATCTGCGGATCAAAGCTGATCGAGGTCTGCCGCGATATCATCTGCAATTTCGGCTGCGTTGACGTCGTCCCGTTCGGCCGTCAATCGCAGGCCCAGAAGGTCCGACTGATAGCGCGCAGCAAGGCGTTCGGGATCGTGATCTGAGCTTATCTCTCCGGCCTTTTGGGCGCGGCGAAACAGGTCTGCGAAACAGGATTTCATTGCGATCATATGCGCGCCCGCCTGACCGGCCAAATCGTGATCCTTTGCCTGCAACTCGGCGTAGGTCTTGGCCAGCATACAAGCTTTGGTCGGCAGGTCAGAGGCAGCAATCACGCGATAGGGCTGCGCCTTGAGCGCCCCGAGCGGCCCCAGCTCCTCAGCCAAGGCAAGCATACTGGCAACCCCGTCTTGCGCGTAGCGCTCTAGCGCCAGCGCATATAGGGCATCTTTCGAGCCAAACGCCGCATAGAAACTGCCCGGCTTCAGCTTCAACTCGCGCTCAAGGTCCTTCAGCGACGTCCCCGCCCAGCCGTGACGCCAGAAGATATCACGCGCCTGCGCGATCAGCGCGTCTCGGTCATATGCGGGTTTGCGGGGCATTGGATCACCAATTCTTGAGTGCTTGCTCAAATATATACTTGAGTGATCGCTCAAGAAACCCTAAATACGACTCATCGCGCCAGAAATCAGGAGTTTTGACATGGCCAACTTCCCGTCTCACGACCTCGAATCCGCCCCAGAGGGATCCAAACCGCTGTTGAAGAAATCGCAAGCCGCCTTTGGCCGGCTGCCCGGTCTGCACAAGGTGATGGCAGAAAGCCCGCAGCATCTGGAAGGCTATCAGGTTCTGCACGGTCTCTTTATGCAGACCGACTTCGACAACGACGAGAAAACCGTCGTCTGGCAGACCATCAACGTTGAGAATGAGTGCCACTACTGTGTCCCCGCTCATACCGGCATCGCCAAAATGATGAAGGTTTCGGACGAAATCACCGAGGCCCTGCGCAACGAAACCCCGCTACCGACAGCCAAGCTAGAAGCGCTGCGCACCTTCACTCTGCAAGTGATGGAAACCCGAGGCAACCCGACCGAAGAACAGCTGCAGGCGTTCTTTGACGCTGGTTATTCGCACCGCGCCGTTCTGGATGTTGTTCTGGGTCTGGCGCAGAAAACCATGTCGAACTACGTCAACCACATGGCCAAAACTCCGGTCGATCAGGTCATGCGTGGCTTCTTGTGGGAACGCAAAGTCAGCGAACCGGCCTAAGCCGACACGACCGAGCCCTCATCGCCTTCGGTAACAACCAGCGTTTGGGCCCGGTCGCCCAATTCCGCAAACAGCTCAGGCCCGGTGCCCGTCATCCAGGCCTGAGCGCCCAGCGCACAGATCTCATCATAGAGCGCCGCGCGTCGCCCGGCATCCAAATGTGCAGCCACCTCATCCAGCAACACAATCGGCGGCGCGCCAACCATTCCCGCCAGCGCCCGTGCGTTTGACAGGATCAGGGACACCAGCAACGCCTTCTGCTCACCCGTGGAACAATCCTTGGCCGGAACCCCTTTGGCAGCGAACACCCCATACAGGTCCGAGCGATGCGGCCCGACCAGAGTTCGCCCTGCTGCAAGATCGCGGAAACGGCTTTCGCTCAGCGCCTCGCGCAGATCATCCGCAGTCTCGGGCATCGCACCTTCCGTTTGAATCAACTCCAAGTCGGCTGAAGGAAACGCCGTCTCGGACTGTTCCTGTGCGGCACGCAAATGATCCAATGCTGCAAGACGCGCCGAATGGATCCGATACCCTGTCTCGGCCATCTGACCTTCCAAGGCCGTGTACCAATGGGCATCCCGAACCTGGTCTTTCAGCAGCCGGTTCCGCTCACGCATGGCTTTCTCATAGGTTAACGACGCTTCGGCATGCGCGGGATCAAAGCTTAGCGCGATGCGGTCCAGAAACCGCCGCCGCCCCTCAGCTCCTTCGATCCACAGCCGATCCATAGACGGGATCAACCACACCAAGCGCGCGAGTTTGCCCAGATCAATCTGACTGGAAGCCTTATCGTCAATGCGAACCTGGCGCGCCGCGCCGCCTTCGGACCATGTCTCGATCTCATACCCCCCGCCCTGCGCACTCAGCAGGCCGGACAGTTTCCAGCCCAAGGCCTCGGGTCGCCTGGTCATCTCCGCCGCACTGGCCCGCCGCATCCCGCGACCGGGCGAAAACAGAGACACCGCTTCAAGGATATTGGTCTTCCCGGCCCCGTTCGGCCCATGAATGGCCACCGGGCGCCCATCCAAAGACAACCGCGCCAATTTGTGAGACCGAAAATGCGAGACCGTAAGCTCGGTCAGGGCCAATCCCATGACCCCTCCCTTCTTCTGTTCAAAAATACCTCCGCCGGAGGCATCGCGCGCCAGCGCGATCAGACGCGCATCGGCATGACAACATAAACCGCGCTCTGGTCATTGCCTTCGCGCATTAGGGTCGGGTCGCCCGCCGAATTGAACATGAACACCGCGTTTTCGCGATCGACCTGAGACGCGATCTCTAGCAGATATTTTGCGTTGAACCCGATCTCTAGCCGTTCATCACCATAAGCCACGGCCAATTCTTCCTCAGCCGCACCACTATCAGGTGCATTGACCGACAGTATCAGCTTGTCCCCGTCCAGCTGAAGCTTCACCGCGCGTGACCGCTCAGAGGAGACTGTAGCCACACGATCTACGGCCTGCGCAAATTCGGCGGCGTCTACCTCAAGCTTGCGGGTGTTCCCTTGCGGAATAACGCGTGTGTAGTCGGGGAAGGTGCCATCAATCACTTTTGAGGTCAGAGTGATATCGGGTGTTGCAAAACGGACTTTGGTTTCACTGACTGAAACTGCGATATCCATCTCGTCATCTTCCAGCAGCTTTCGCAGCTCGCCCACTGTTTTGCGGGGCACAATCACGCCCGGCAAATCCGCAGCGCCATCGGGCAGATCCGCATCAATACGCGCCAGACGGTGGCCATCGGTGGCCACACAGCGCAGCACTTTGCCACCCTCAGCCCCATCCGCCACATGCATATAAACACCGTTAAGATAATACCGGGTTTCTTCTGTCGAAATGGCAAACTTCGATTTATCAAACAGCCGGCGCAGCAGGGCCGCCGACGCGGTAAAGTTTGAAGCGTATTCCGACGAGGCCATCACCGGAAAATCCTCTTTCGGCAAGGTCGCCAGCGAGAAATTCGACCGCCCGGCCTCAACCGTCAAACGACCTGCGGCACTGTCGGCTGTCAAGGTAACCAGAGCACCATCAGGCAGTTTGCGTACAATTTCATGCAACGTTGTCGCAGCCACCGTCGTCGCGCCGGCCTTCTCGACCTGTGCGGGGGCTTTGTCGACAACCTCGATATCCAGATCGGTGGCGCGGAACTGAACCTGATCCCCTTCGGCCTCGATCAGCACATTGGCCAGTATCGGGATCGTATTCCGGCGTTCGACAACAGATTGGGCCTGTGAAACGGCCTTGAGAAGGGTGCCGCGTTCGATGCTGATCTTCATACCCTTAATTCCTCTGACTTGCGTGCCGAAATGGGCGGGACTGGCACGTTAGCGGTTCCACCCTGAGGCACAAGGATTTTTTACGGATTTCTGGGTCGGAAAACCCATTCGGTCAAGGGGCGCGTGCGCCGCCAAGTACAGTTCACGCGCGACCGTGGGCAATACCGCACAAGAAAACGCCCCGGACATCACATCCGAGGCATCGTTGACAGGTTATGCCTTAGACCTCAGGCTTCCAGCGCGCGGCGCAGCATTTCAACGTCTTCCGCGATCTGGCCATCGGTGACTTTCAATTCTTCGATCCGCTTCACACCATGCATAACCGTGGTGTGGTCGCGCCCTCCAAACCGGCGCCCGATTTCGGGCAAAGACCGACTGGTCAATTGCTTGCATAGATACATCGCCACCTGACGCGGGCGCGCGTACGAGCGCAGCCGTTTAGGGCCAATGATGTCCGACAAACGGATGTTGTAATAGTCGGACACTTTGCGTTGAATCTCTTCGACCGTGATTTTGCGTTCCGAGGCGCGCAGCACGTCAGCCAGACAATCCTGTGTCAGTTCCATGTCGATCTCACGCCCGACCAGCGAGGCGAAAGCGAACAGACGGGTCAGTGCGCCTTCTAGCACGCGCACATTGGTCGAAATGCGATGCGCCAGAAACTCCAGCACCCCATCCGCAATCACCAGATCAGGATAAGTGCTGATATGCTGTTGAACCTTGTTCTGAAGGATGCCCAGACGCAGCTCGTAATCGGTCGGGTGTAGATCGACAACCAATCCACATTGCAGGCGCGACTTTACCCGGTCTTCCAGATCCTTGATCTCACCCGGTGCGCGGTCAGCCGAGATGATGATCTGTTTGTTCTGGTCTACCAGCGCATTGAAGGTATGAAAGAACTCTTCTTGAGTGGAATCCTTGCCCGCGATGAATTGCACATCGTCCACCATAAGCACATCGACCGAGCGGAACAGATGTTTGAAGTCCATCATCCGGCGTTCGCGCAGGGCCTGCACGAAACGATACATGAACTGTTCTGCCGACAGATAGAGGACGTTCAACTCAGGATGTTTGGTTTTTAGCTCCCATGCGATGGCATGCATCAGGTGTGTCTTACCCAGACCAACGCCCCCATACAGAACCAGCGGATTGAATGTGACGGGACCGCCTTCTGACACGCGGCGAGCAGCGGCATGTGCCAGCTCGTTGGGCTTGCCCACCACGAAACTGTCAAAGGTGAAACGCGGATCAAGAGGCGCGGCTTGCATCGAATCCAACGCCTCTTGCGCGGCCTCTGAGCGCGGCGCTACAGGGGCGGTGGCAGTCTCAGCTGCTGCCTCTTCGACCACCGGTTTCGCGACCGGGTTCGGACGCGCGGGAGTATTTGCGGCAACGCGGAAATCCAAACGCTGGACTGACTCTCCCGAGGTATTCAGCTCGTACAATATCAGGTCGGCAAAATTCTGACTGACATAGTTGCCCATGAAATTGGTAGGCGCAGAAAACACCGCGACACCATCTTGCAACTCTTCAAATGTCAGAGGTTCAATCCAGGTCGTGTAGTTGTTCCGGCCAATTACCTTAATCAACTTGTTACGCAGTAGTCCCCATTTCTCTTGTGTCATTCAGCGCCTCACGCATCCCATTCTTTATTGGCCTGTCGGCCTTATTCATACGGAACCGGTTTCCCGGCTTAGGGATTCACCAAGCAAAAGGGTCAGGTGCGTCAAACCGTATGGTTCGACGAGGTCGTCACCGGAGTGCAACGACGCTCTGGTTCAGTCGGCTGGCAATAATTAACCGTCCGGTGAACCGGGTCGCAGGTAGCACACACATTTTCTAGACAGAGCCAGAACCATTGGTTAGCCCAAGGTCCGTGGCAAATCGGCAGCCCGGACAAAGCCGGTCATCGACGCCAACCCCGCAATCGTCCTGATGCCCGTCAGTATGATCGCGGAAACAGCCTGTCCCCCCAAGCGAGTGAATCGCTGAATCAGTGGTAGCAAGACGGCATAGGGCACGGCAACGAAACTCTGATATTGACTCGGCTCTTTCAGCGAAAGAATCTCTCGGTTTCGTGAGGACGCGGCATTCCGGCAACAGGAAAAAAGGCGCCGCACTTAGCGACGCCTTTGAATTTGGTTCAGCCTTTCTGACATGACCTAAGGTCATGCAGCAGGTTTAACCCAGTGCTTTGACGCGCGCTGACAGGCGCGACATTTTACGGGATGCAGTATTCTTGTGGAAGACACCCTTGGTGACGCCGCGCATCAGCTCGGGCTGCGCCGCGCGCAGGGCTGCGGTGGCTGCGTCCTTGTCACCGGATTCGATTGCTTCTTCGACTTTGCGCAGATAGGTGCGGATGCGCGAACGACGCGCTTTGTTTACAGCGAAACGCTTTTCGTTCTGACGCGCGCGCTTCTTTGCCTGGGGCGAGTTAGCCATGTGTTTCTTGACCTTTGTTCGGTACGGTTATCTTGGGTTGCGCGCCACGGATATATCCGCACCGGATCAGAAATCACGAGTGTGAATCGGGCCAGGCGGGCCGCACGCGCATGTATGACGGCGGTCTCTACCCAAGTTTTACAGGTTTGCCAAGCCGATTCTTACCCTGCGCGCCCAACAAACAAGCAGGCCGAAGCCTGCCTTTCGCGGGGTCTTTGTTGCGACCTTACTTATCGCGGAATTGCGCAGCACGTTTTTCCAGAAACGCCGCCATGCCTTCTTTCTGATCTTCGGTGGCGAACATCGAATGGAACACGCGACGCTCGAACAACAGACCTTCGCTCAGCGGCAGCTCGTAGCTGCGGTTCACCGCTTCCTTGGCCGCAGCGGCCGTCAGCAGCGATTTCTCAGCGATCTTCTGCGCTGCACCCATGGCTTCTTCCATCAGCTTTTTTGCTGGGACAACTCGGCTTACAAGACCCGAGCGTTCGGCTTCTTCCGCGTCCATGAAACGACCTGTCAGGTTCATGTCCATGGCCTTGGATTTGCCGACAAACCGCGTCAGGCGCTGTGTGCCACCAATGCCAGCAATCACACCCAGATTGATCTCGGGCTGGCCGAATTTGGCTGTATCGGCTGCGATGATGAAATCGCACATCATGGCCAGTTCACATCCACCGCCCAGCGCATAACCTGCCACGGCCGCGATGATTGGCTTGCGAATGGCCGAAACGCGTTCGTTGACCGAAGCAAAAAGATCCGTGCTAAGCACATCAACAAAGCTCATCTCGGACATCTCCTTGATGTCCGCACCTGCAGCAAATGCTTTGTCCGAGCCGGTGATCACAATGCAGCGCACCTTGTCGTTCTGGTCCGCCTCTTCCAATGCGTCGCAGAGTTCGCTCACCAATTGGGTGTTCAGCGCATTCATCGCGTCTGGTCTATCCAGCTTGATCAGCCCGACGTGGTCTTCGATTTCGACGATGATCGTCTCAAAAGCCATAAGGTTTAGCTTCCGGTTGTTCCGTTCAAGTACGATTCCTTATCACGCGAAAAACTTGGATCAAGTTATCTTTGGCATTGCGCACAATAGAAGGATGAGCGACCGGACTGGGTGATTCTCTTGATCAATGCGCCGCATCCTTCGGTGCGGCAGGGTTCATCTTCACGCCCGTAAACATCAAAGCTGTGCTGAAAATATCCAAGCTCTCCATCAGCTTGGCGGAAATCCCGCAACGACGACCCGCCAGCATCAATTGCATCCTGAAGCACCTCCCGGATGATCGGCACCAAAGCTGCAATTCGTGGCTTAGAAATCTGCCCAGCTTTGCGACGTGGCGAGACTCGACCCCGATAAAGCGCCTCGCAGACATAAATATTGCCAAGCCCGGCAACGATTCCCTGATCCAGAAGCGCCGATTTCACCGGCGTATTCTTCCCCTTGAACGCATCAATCAAGTGCTGTTCGTGAAAATCATTGCCCAAGGGCTCCGGCCCCAGAACAGACAACAGCTTGTGATCGTCGGCCGTCGCCGTTGGCAACAGATCCATCGCCCCAAAGCGGCGCGGATCATTGAATGTCACGCGCGCACCGTTGGCCATATGGAACACAACATGATCATGTTTCTGCGCCGAGGGGTGCTCGTGCAAGAACTGGCCCAACGGATCGCCTGACATCGTCATCCGACCCGACATGCCCAGATGCACCAGAAGGGTCTCACCACTGCTGAGATCGGCCAGTATATACTTTGACCGCCGCCGCAACCGCTCAACCCTTTGCCCGGTCAGACGCTCCGCCATGCGGTCCGGAAAAGGCCAGCGCAGGTCAGGGCGGTTCACATCCGCCCGCGCGATCACAACGCCTTCCATCGCCGGAGTAAGGCCGCGCCTTACAGTCTCGACCTCGGGCAAC
This sequence comes from Ruegeria sp. I1, assembly GCF_056532675.1. Taxonomy (NCBI): domain Bacteria; kingdom Pseudomonadati; phylum Pseudomonadota; class Alphaproteobacteria; order Rhodobacterales; family Roseobacteraceae; genus Ruegeria; species Ruegeria sp. I1. Next base: position 23,947 of record NZ_JBQFNM010000015.1, read on the forward strand.
TCGGGCATTACATGGCTCCTATACCAAAGGGCCGCATTGTGCCCGCTTCTCATGGCCCTATAACAGAAGCGAAATTCGACAAACGGCAAGGCAAATGTCTGACATCAACGACAACACCACTCATTTCGGGTTCGAAACTGTGCGCGAGACAGACAAGGCAGAGCGTGTGCAAGGCGTGTTCAGTTCCGTCGCCTCGAAATACGATGTGATGAATGATGTCATGTCGATGGGCATTCACCGGATCTGGAAAGATGCGATGATGGATTGGCTCGCGCCCCGTCCGGGTCAGCGCTTGCTGGATGTGGCCGGGGGCACCGGAGACATTTCCTTCCGCTTCCTTAAACGTGCCGGCCATGGCCACGCCACCGTTCTGGACCTGACCGAATCGATGCTGATCGAAGGCCGCCAACGGGCCGAGGCGGATCAGATGTCTGAAAGTCTGGACTGGGTGGTGGGCGATGCGATGTCGCTTCCGTTCGAAGACAACACTTTCGATGTTTACACTATCTCCTTCGGCATCCGAAACGTCACCCGCCCGCAAGAGGCCCTGAACGAAGCGTATCGCGTTTTGAAACCGGGCGGGCGCCTGATGGTGCTGGAGTTTAGTCAATTGCCCAATGACGGGCTGCAGAAGCTTTATGACCTCTACAGCTTCAACGTCATCCCCCGCATGGGCAAGTTGATCGCCAATGACTACGACAGCTATCAGTACCTCGTGGAATCGATCCGCAACTTCCCCGATCAGGAGACATTCCTGGGCATGGTCCGCAGTGCTGGGTTCGAAAACGCCAAATATCGTAACCTGAGCATGGGGATCGCCGCCTTGCATTCCGGCTGGAAAATCTAAATGCGCGGCCCGCACAACATCATTCGCCTGATCCGAACAGGTGCCACACTGGAACGCACCGGCGCCATGAACGTGGTGCTGGATGCGTTTGAAGCCCCCAGATCGTTGCGCTTCGTGGCCCACGCTCTTGGCAAGCCCTTTCAATGGCTTGGCTACAAGGGCGATCCGGATATGCCCCCTGCGACGCGCGCCCTGACCGCACTTGGCCCGGCCTATATCAAGTTCGGGCAGGTGCTCTCGACCCGCCCCGACGTGGTCGGCGATGAACTGGCCGAGCAATTGCGCGTCTTGCAGGACAAGCTCCCCCCCTTCTCCAAATCTGAGGCCATAGCTGAGGTGGAAAAGGAACTCGGGCAACCCGTCAGTGACATCTTCAGCGAATTCAGCGACCCCATTGCCGCTGCATCCATTGCGCAGGTTCACAAGGCCAAGCTGGTCACCTCAGGTGAAGATGTGGCGGTCAAAGTCCTGCGCCCCGGCATCGAACGCGCCTTCCGCAAGGATGTGGATGCGTTCTATTTCGCTGCCCGTATCGTTCAACTCTTTGCCCCGGGCGCACGTCGTCTGCGCCCGATGGAGGTGATCGAACATTTCGACGGCGTCGTGCGCGGTGAGCTAGACCTGCGCCTCGAAAGCGCCGCCGCTTCAGAATACGCCGCCAACACAAAAGATGATGCCGGGTTCTGGCTACCGCCGGTGGTGTGGTCCCTATCCGCCCGCCGTGTGATGACGCTCAGCTGGGCGGATGGCATACCACTTGGCGACAATAACGCGCTGGACGCCGCAGGCCACAACCGCCGTGATCTGGCGGAACGGGTGCTGCGACTGTTCTTGTTGCACGCGCTGCGCGACGGCTACTTCCACGCCGATATGCATCAAGGCAACCTGAAGGTCGCTGCCAACAGCGATATCATCGCCTATGACTACGGTATCATGGGCCATATCGACGAATACACCCGCCGGGTTTATGCCGAGATCCTGTTTGGCTTCATCCGCCGCGATTACAAGCGGGTCGCCGAGGTTCATTTTGAAGCCGGATATGTCCCCGCCGACCGGGATGTCGACGAATTCGCCCGCGCCTTGCGCGCAGTCGGCGAACCAATTTTCGGCATGGACGCTACGCATATTTCGATGGGTCGGCTGCTAAGCTACTTATTTGAAGTCACCGAACGCTTCGGCATGGAAACCCGGACCGAGCTGATCCTGCTGCAGCGCACTATGGTTGTCGTCGAAGGCGTCGCCCGTTCACTCGATCCACATATGAATATCTGGGAAGTCGCCCGCCCCGTGGTCGAGGACTATATCAAACGCTCAATCGGCCCACGCGCCGCGCTGCGGGATTTTGGGAAAACCGCTCTGGTTCTGGCCAGATTCGGCCCACGCCTGCCTGCACTGGTGGAAAACGCGCTCATCGCACAAACCCAAAAAGAAGAGCCCAAAGATTCAGGCCTTCTGCGCGGCATCCTCACTACCCTGTTCGGCGCCGTCCTCGGGGCCGTCAGTGTTCTTCTGATCATGGCGCTTGGCTAGGTTCAGCCCACTTGCTTCATCTGGCCAAAAATATCCTCGGGGGGGAATCATGCCATCGCGCGATGGGGGGGCAGCCAGCC
>NZ_JBQFNM010000016.1:0-20302 GCF_056532675.1 Ruegeria sp. I1
CTGTGAGCCAGAAAAGATCAGACATGGTCACCGCTCGTTTTTCGAACCGTGAATCATGCACCAACGCGGAAATCAATGGGTCCTGACCCTAGTCCACTGCGGCTAAACTACGAAGATATTGTTAAGAATCCAGAAGTGGAAGTCGCTCGGGTTTCGGAGCTTGTTGGGTTCCAGACCGCTGACCATACGACAGCGACCCAGTCATTCTTCAACTTATCGCGTTTGATTGGGATAAAGACCAAATCACCCATCAAGAAAACATCCACGAATAAGAATGCTGAGTTTAAAGAACGCTTTATGAATGAAATGAAGTCTCGTAACTCTTCAAGGTGGGTGTCTTAGGCCGCCCCTGAATAAATCAGGTACAATGCCGGGTCAGGTGTAAAGCCGATCAAAACTCACAGCACGCACAAGACCGTCCTTCGGGACTGCTTTTTCTATATAGGCCAAGGTGTCAAAACAACAGATTTTATCACAACGGGAAACTCGCTGCTCGGATGGGCGCATATTCTTTTGATCGACGAGTACAGGTGGTCAATCCGACAACCAACGAGTTAATGTACTGTCCTGCCCCTTACCGGAGCAGACCCCTTCTTGGGCAGAGCCCTCTGACCTTCTGGTGTGGGCTTCAGCTTCCAGTGTTGCCGACAGCTTGTGGTGCCAGAAAGCCATCTCGCGATATTGCTCTTTGCGCTTTCCCGGCACCAATTAACGGCCTAGCAGGTTGCGGTAAGCGAATATCGAGGTTTGGGAAGATTGTAGACAGTTCTCGCTGGCATTGGCTTGGAAGACTTTGACGTGCCATGGGCCCAGGGAACATGCTTTCTGTCGGCGCGCCTTCAGAGAACACAATTTCATGTCTATCGAACACCAAATGAAAGTAGGTGACGCATTTGCAGCCGATTTTCTTACGAATTCCAGGCAAATGGGTGAGGGCTTTTGCTGGCACAAGGCATTCGCTCAGTCCGAAGGCTTCTTGCGCTGCACCGTCGCAAACAAGAATGCGGTGCTGCGGAGACACACACAAAGTACGCCGAGGCAGACCATTACCCAGCGATCCAGGTTTGAGTTCAATTGGTTTCAGCTCTGAGTCACAATCAGGAAAGCTGAGGCAGCGACTAACAATCATCCTAATCGGCTGGGCGCCCCGATCAACTGTCTTGACCAGATCACCAACAGACATGTCATCAACACGGCAATCACCAGATGGTGTTTCGATCAACGTCCCTGCCGCGAAACAAACAACCTGTGCTGACCCAGGTGAAGTAGTCGCAAAAACCGGCGTGTTAGGATTAGGCTGATTAAATTGTATAGAAAAACCGAAATTCCCGGCGAGGTTCGTTGATGTCGCACCAGCTGCAGCACCGTTAGTTGCCTGTATTCCGCTGGTGCCACCTCCAATATCGTAAAAATCAATAACGACGTTAGTTGGACCACTTACATCCGTAAGCGCTACGGCTTCATTGTTGTTTGCGCCACCATTCGGATCAGTCAGCAAAAAACCATATGTCGCACCCGAGATAAGGTAGATCGTTTCACCAGATGCTGCGTCAAAGCTCACTGCAATGCCCGGATCATTAAGCGGGATATCGAGGTTTACCGATCCGTTCTGATTGTAAGTAGAAACAAAGAAGTCTGCCGGGTCCTCCCCCGGAGAGAGCGCGACTTCGAAGAACTCTCCGACACCGGTGTTGCTGGCGTGCGCGTTCGAATAGTGGATTTCACTTATGCGTGCGATTGGTCCGGCGTCCCCTAGAGGTTTCAAGGTTTCGCAATTTCTGCCTTAAGTTTAGATTGCGGGCTTTATATTGCAAGCTTCTTCATCTGATCGAATGGCAACGATCTTCCACCAACGTCCAATCGTAGTGATCTGCCCGCGTCAAAATTTACTAATTCGAAAAGCGGCTATTCCGTTTGAGGACTTGAAAGGCAGGTTTGACCCCCGATGTGTAAATATCACGAAATCCAGAGTTCCTCCATGCAGCGAGTGAACGCCAATCGGGTACGATCGTAACATCTGAGATAGACTCTCAACGTCGGCTATGGGCTGGTCAGTCTAGATAGTTAGTTAGCCGAGTTGCAGAAGCTTAAGCCGCCAATAGTCTCGGACTTTTGCGCTTCTAAGGTTGGTCATTCTGTTTCTGAAGATCGTGCCCACAAATTGATATCTTCTTCCGAACTGATTTCATCGATTTTTTTCAACTCGTCAGAACTGAAGTCGAGATTATCAACAACGCCTGCGCAGTCGACGATCTGTTCCGGCCGGGACGCGCCGATAAGTGCGGTCGTCACGCGCTCACCTCTGAGCACCCAGGCCAGAGCCATTTGCGCCAGAGTCTGACCACGAGCTTCGGCTATGTCGTTCAGAGCACGGACACTTGCCAGAGATCGCTCGTTAATCATGCGATCGAGCAGCGACTTTCCTTGTGTAGCACGGCTGCCATCCGGGATATCGCGCAGGTATTTCGACGTAAGAATGCCTTGTGCCAGGGGCGTGAAGGCAATCGATCCTACCCCAAGATCGTCAAGGGTCTCGAGCAAACCGTCCCGCTCCACCCAACGGTTAAGCAGATTGTAAGAAGGCTGGTGAATCAGGCAGGGTGTCCCAAGGTCGTTGAGAATCTTCACCGCCTCGCGTGTGCGTTGGGAGTTGTAGCTCGAGATACCTGCGTAGAGCGCGCGACCCGACCGTACGATATGATCCAACGCGCCCATCGTCTCTTCGAGCGGGGTGTCGGGGTCAAAGCGGTGGGAATAAAAGATGTCGACATAATCAAGCCCCATGCGCGCGATTGATTGGTCACAGGACGCAATCATGTACTTGCGCGACCCCCATTCTCCGTAAGGTCCCGGCCACATGTCGTAGCCTGCTTTGGAGGAAATGATCAATTCATCCCTGTAGCCCGCGAAATCAGTTCTTAGGATTTCGCCAAATGCCTCTTCTGCCGATCCGGGTGGTGGACCGTAGTTGTTCGCCAGATCAAAATGAGTGATCCCATGGTCGAACGCGGTCCGACACATTGCTCGCTTGTTTTCGTGCGTCGAGTCCGCACCGAAATTATGCCACAGGCCCAAGCTGATAACAGGAAGCTTCACGCCCGACCGCCCAGATCGCCGATAAACCATTCGCTCATAGCGGTTCGGCTCCGGGGTGTAAGGAATGGGTTTTGGCTTTGGCGGTCGTTGAGCTTTGGTCATGCACACATAATCAATGGAATGTTGGGCCTGTCAAACGGATCAACTCGGGTAAGTTCGACACGAGTCTCTGCGCGTCAATAGTGCGTGCTTATCGGTGCCCAGAGTCAATGGGCACCGCGACATGCGCTGAACCCGCAAATTGTCATGGCCACGTCGCTCAAAGATATGGAATAAAACCCCATGCGCAGCGTTGTTTTCTTAGATCACCCAAAGTTGTATTGGACACTCAGATGAAAAAGATAGCGAAGCAGTTTTCTAAGGTCAGCTTAGTACTCATCTTGATGTTCGCCCTACAACTCGCAGTGCCAATGGAGTGGCAATCGCCATTCCTTTCTATTGCTTGGGCGGACGACGATGACGACGACGATGATGATGATGATGATGATGATGATGACAGAGACGACGACGACGGGAATAGTCGACGCGGAAACGGGCGGAGTACCTCCGGAGACAACCCATTCGACAACCTAATCAGAAGGTTAACGAACCGACCGCGTGCAACTCAGTCGCAACAACCGGTGGCGACGCCGGCACCCGTTTTACTTCCTACGCAAGCGCCATTTGAAATAGTTGTCGCAGATGCATCCGCCGAAGACCTGGAACAGCTTCTTTCTGAGGGCTTTGCGATTTCCGAAACGGAAACCCTTGAAGCCTCGGATCGAGTCTTGACTCGGCTGACCACACCCGGCGGACTGGATCTGGATGCGGCCCGAGATCGCGTTCGCTCGCTGCCTTCTGGTGGTACGGCTGATTTCAATCACTACTACCGCTCTGAAGAAAGCGAAACACATGTTGCGTCATCAGACGCTTGTTTGCATGAAAACTGCCCGGCCTGGGAGATGATCAAATGGCCAAGTGCTGACTACGTTCAAGCGACCTGTCCTGTATGGGTTCCAGTGGGGATGATCGATACCGGTATAAATGCGGAACACGAAATCATGGCGGGTGCGCAGCTAGAGCTGATTCAACTTGCCGATCAAAGCCTTTCGTCTTCCAAAGCGATCCACGGGACCGCAGTTGCATCGCTTTTGATCGGAGACATCGACAGCCGGGTTCCCGGACTGATTCATGGTGCAGAAGTCATAGCAGTGGATGCGTTTGCGCGAAGTGGATCGGATGAACGCGCTGACGTAATCTCGGTGTTGCGCGGGCTAGATGCGTTGAAAGCCCGTGGCGTACGCGTCGTCAACCTGTCTTTGACCGGCCCCAAAAACAGTCTGTTGGAGAACATCGTCAATCAGATGGTGGAACAAGATGGGATCGTTCTGGTGGCGGCGGCGGGCAATGAAGGCCCATCCGGCGAGCCGAGATATCCCGCAGCCTTTGACACAGTACTTGCCGTGACAGCCGTGGATGCGCGCGCACGTATCTACCGGAAAGCGCAGCGCGGGTCTCATATCGACATAACCGCACCAGGCGTCAACATGCTGTCAGCCACATCCATTCGTGGCGCGCGCCTGAAGTCGGGAACATCTTTTGCGGTTCCCTTTGTTACTGCGGCGGTCGCAATCATGCTGTCGCAAGATGAAACGTTATCGCCGGATCAGGTGCGCGAACGTCTGAGAAACGCCGCACAAGACCTGGGCGCGCCCGGGGCCGACGACGTGTTCGGTCATGGGCTGCTGAATGCTGCTTCGCTGTGCTAGCAGAGAACCTTAACGGATCCAGCCGTTTGTGATTAGGTCCGCCTCAGCGGCGGGGGCGAGTGTGCTACCTGCCCCCAGCCGATCCAGAAACGGCATCAACCCCTGCACTTCAGCACCGCTTGCTGTGACAAACCCATCATCGGTGCCTGACGCGGACAGCGGTTCTGACATTGTCACTTCCACCACCCAGTTGTCGTTGGTGATGCATGCAATGCCGAGGTCAATGCGTTGCTCTGCGCGGTTGATGATTTCAAACTCCCGGCAAAAGCCGTCTGCAATCGGCAAAGTCGCGAGAATCATCAACTCCTGATCCATCCCTGACGGCTCGGGCACGCCGGACGGCAGCCGGTTCAATGCCGCTGCTAAGTTTGAACCGTTCTCGATCGGTCCTAAGGCCAAGTTGGGTCCAGCGACCGGCTGAAGCAGATCGGGAACAGTAATTACGGCAAATGCCAACGTCGCCGCGACTGCGGTGCTTATCCACACAGCGGGTCGTTTGCGAAAAGTTATGATCTTGGCTGTCTGCGCCTCACCCGTAATCACATTCTTGATCTCTCGGGGCACGGGCTCATCCAGCGGATCGCTGAATGCCTGCAAAAGGGCTTCGTTTGTGGCCACGAGATTATTGACATAGGCCTGATCCTCAGGGTGATCCGCCAAATGCATGACAACAGCGGCGGCTTCTTCGGGTGAAAGCTCCCCATCCGCAAAAGCTGCAAGACGGGAAGGGTCCATTGTAGTTTTTGCGCTCATTGCATCGGCCCTTTCGTCATCCCCAACTGCGGCAGCAGAGCGTCTCTGGCCCGTGACAAACGGCTCATAACCGTGCCGACGGGCACATCGAGTACATCTGCGACCTCTTTGTAACTCAACCCTTCGATCGCGACGAGAGAGAGCACAACACGCTGTTTTTCGGGCAACACACCCATAGCGCTTCTTGCCATGTCGAGCATCATCCGATCCTCGGGCAGACGCGCTGAGCGACCTTCATCGCTCAGACCCGCGAGCTCGGGATCTACCGGCGCACCTCGCGATTTGGCGCGTCTGCGCTCATCAATCCAGAGGGTTTGGACAATGCGGTACATCCAGCTGTCCATACGCGTCCCCTCACGAAACTGGGCGGCATTTTTTAGCGCTTTCACACAGGCCGACTGCACCAAATCATCGGCGTCCGGTTGGTTGCCCGCCAGCGAAAGCGCAAACCGGCGCAATTTTGGCACCAGCGCTACCAGATCTTTACGGAACCGATCCGTCATGCCGTCACTCCTGCTTCGCGTCATGTCCTATGACAACGGATGATAAAGAGAACTATTCCATATGCTCGAAGAGAAAAAATAAAGACTTGCATCGTTTGAATTCGATGCAGCGTTGTCGGACCGAACCGGAAACAAATTTCTCAAAAAAAGTTGGAATAGATTTTAACCAACTTCGTTGTCCCAACAAGACGACAAACAATCAGGAGCTGAATTGATGTTCGATACCGCAATGGATGTTACACCTGTCAACGGACCGATGACAGCTACCAGATTTTCGGTCCGGCTAGGACGGCGCACACTGTCCGCCGATGTGCACATCCCGAGTATCCCTGCCCCTGACACCCCGCCTCTGTTGGCGCTGCATGGGATTTCGCGGAATGCGGCTGGGATTGCCAAAGCTTTCAGCACCCATTGTGAGGCCAAGGGGCAGGTTCTGATCACGCCCCTGTTCTCAAAAGACCACTGGCCCCATTTTCAGCGCGTTGGCGGCTACCGACCAGATCGCTCGCTTCTTGCAATGCTCGCGCTAGTTGAGCAAATGGGCGTTGCGAAAACAAGCAAGGTCGACTTGTTCGGGTATTCCGGCGGCGCGCAACTCGCGCACCGATTTGCTATGCTTTACCCACAACGGGTGGCCAGTCTGCATATTGCTGCTGCTGGTTGGTATTGCTTGCCGGACTTCACGCAAACCTTTCCCATGGGTTTGGCTGCGACCGAAAAGCCTCTGAAGATGAACTTTCCTGCGCTGGCCCATAATCAGTTGCGGAATTACCTTGAACTGAAGCTTCGGGTCTATGTGGGTACCGAGGATCATCATCGGGATGATGCCCTTCGAAAAGGGCCGGATGTCGACGATTCACAAGGCCGTAACCGGTTGGCGCGTGCACGGCATTATTGCAAGGCCTTTCGCGCCGGCGCCGAGGCGCGGGGGATCGTCCCTGATCTGTCACTGACGGAAATTCCCAATTGCGCACACAGCTTCGCCGACTGCGCCGAAGCCGGATTAACGAAACTTGTCTGCGAATCTTGAATCTCTAGAAAACAGGAGTTTAACTGTGGGAAACCATCACTTCATGAGCGCAAAATGGTGTTTTGCGACCAGACGCATAGATCAAAACCTGGCTAAAGGGTTACGTCAGGATTTTGCGCGATCGCAACCGGGGGACCTGATCCTTGGTCGTGTCACATCCATTGGCAACCATCGACGTATCCAGCTACCTGCGGGGCGACCTTCGACCCTATATCCCGGTGATCTTGTTGTGCTGCCCTGCGGCGCGCGATACGCGCCCGATCAATTCGAAGGGCTGGCTGAGATCGACAAAAAGGGCAGCGACATGCTCGCAGGCGGAGGCTGTCTTGGCCGTATGGTACACCGCAATGAGCGCATTAAGCCCCCTACCCGTATTCAGCCGTTGGGACGGATCACATCAAAAGACGGCGCTGTTCTGAACACCAGTGATTTCGCCCTGCCCAAGCGCACTAGACCGGCGCAGATCCCCGTGATCTGTGTGGTTGGCACCGCGATGAACTCGGGCAAGACAACCGCAACAGCGGCCCTGGCCCATGGTCTGACCAAAGCTGGGTGGCAGGTGGCCGTGCTGAAAGGCACCGGGACCGGCGCGTTTGGAGACTACAACTCTTTTGTCGATGCCGGTGCGTCTTTTGTGGCCGATTTTACCGACGCAGGTATGGTCACTACCTATCTGGAACCCATGCCGCGCATCGTTGCGGGCATTGATACGCTTCTGGGCGAGTCAGAATCCCTCGGCTGCGATATCGCGGTGATGGAGCTGGCGGATGGCATCTTTCAGCGCGAAACAGCCGCCCTGCTGGCGGACGCCTCCGTTCGCGACCGGTTCTCGAAGTACCTGTTTGCCTGCGCCGATCCGGTCGCAGCCGCAGGGGGCGTAGCCGAGCTGGGCCGAAACGGAATTCGCCCGATCGCACTGACAGGGATGCTGTCATGTTCGCCCATGGCGGTCGAAGAGGCACAAACCGCCACGGGTGTTCAGGTCCTGACACGCAGTCAGCTTCTTGATCCGGCCTATGCAAACACATTGGCCGCACGCGCCGGGATCGAGCGGGCCCGGCACGCCGCATGACCCCCCCGGGACTGTTTGGGGGTCAAAGACGTCGCCTGTTTATCTGGATTCTGTTTGCTACCCTTACACAGGCCACCGCTCTTGCAGCGGTGGCTATTGCAACGCGCACGGTCTTTGTCGCCTTGCATGCTGGATCGGACCTGCCCGTTCTTCCGATTGCAGTCATCGGAGTGGCAGGGCTATTCGGCGCGCTGATGCAACTGACCTTCAGGGCACTCGCAGAACGGTTGGGCCAGAACTACACCAAAGACGTCCGTCTGAAGCTGTTTGATCACGCAAGCCGCAGCGATCAACGCGATCTAGACCAAAGGCGCATGGGTTACCATGTCCTGCGCTTTACCGGAGACCTGTCGGCATTGCAGGACTGGCCTGGCCTTGGCTTACCCCGGCTTGTTCAGGCTGCAATCCTGCTGCCCGCTGCGACGGCTGTGTTGATCTACCTTGATCAGCGGTTTGTCTGGGTGGCGGTCTGCGCGATCCTGCCCTCGGCGCTTTGGGCGGCGCTGACACAACGCAAACTTCTGGACGCGCACCGCCAATGGCGAAAACTGCGGGCGCGGCTGGCAGCAGATGTCACCGAGCGCCTACCGATAGCGCCAAGGCTATCTGCACTGGGACGGCGCAACATCGAGATGAAGTCGCTGGACCGCCGGGCAGATCGCGTGGCCGATGCGGCCTGCGCGCGCCGGGGTCTGAGCGAGATCCGAAAGACCGTGCCAGAGTTTTCAGCCGCGATCGCTGCGAGCTTGATCATGGTAATCGGCGGAACTGGTGGCCTGTCTACAGGAACAATCGCGGCCGGCTTGGCTGCTCTGGGGCTGATGATTCGGCCTTTGCGCAATGCGATGACGTCCAGCGATCATGCCGCGAAATACCGTGTAGCCTACGAAAATCTATCACGGGCTTTGAACCGCCCGTTGGCGGCATCCCGAAGCACAAAAGCTCGTCTGCGCAGAGAACCCGTATCTGTTGAGATCAATACCACGCATGGTCCCGCGTTGAAAATACCCCCAGGGGCACAGGCCGTCATTTCCAGCACGTTAATGGATCAAATCGAAATCGCACTGCTTGGCAACGCATCGCGTGGAGTTGTGTCGTTAAAACTGGACGGCAAAGACATTTTCGAACTGACACCCGGAAGCTTGCGCCGATCCGTCGGCGTTCTCACTCACCAGCCCCTGATCCTGAAAGGAAGTCTGCGACGGGCATTGACCTTAGGTCTAAGGAGACGACCATCGGACGAGCAAATCATAAAAGTCGCTGAGAGTGTAGCAATGCAAAACGTGGTTCAAGAGATTGGTGGCTTGGATTTCAAGCTGACTGAGCGCGGATCAAATCTAACTGTTAATCAGAGAATTTCTATTTCTTGCCTTAGGCTCATTCTTCAAAAACCGAGCTTAATTCTTGCTGTCATTGCTCCATGCAGCACGTTAAGGTCGCATTCGTCTTGGCAAGTGGCTACGAAACTCACTTGCTGCTATGAGTTTGATGGCCAAAATAGTGGGTTTTGTTGCAAAGATCTGAGCCCGTTGAGTTGTTTCAGCAATCGTTTGTGCCTCAGGTAGCGAGCTCAGCGAACTGCTGAAATGGGCAGAGTCCGGGGGTGATTTGACCCTTGCGGATCATGTGCGCGACTTCAATTCCGTCGAGCGTTGCCGCCGCTGAAGCAAAGGCCTTGAACCCCAGCATTGGCCTCGTGCGTCTCTTGATGAAACGGTGGTCCTGTTCCACGATGTTGTTCAAGTATTTCCGCCTTACCATCTCAATTGGGATCGGGCAGCCAAAGCCGCTGAGCATTTTGTTGATGGCCTTGATGCCAGCGGTGTTGGCACCGCTCTTGTCGATCACAATCTTCCTCGGCAATCCATTGGTCTCCATCATCCTGGCGAAGAACTTGGTGGCAGCTGGTTTGTTGCGACGCCGTGAAAGCATGAAATCAAGGGTCTTGCCGTGTTTATCGACCGCTCGATAGAGGTAGACCCACGCGCCTTTAACTTTGATGTAAGTTTCGTCCATTCTCCACGAACGGTCACATGGCCCTTTGCGGCGACGTGCTGCCTTAGCGATTGCACCAGAATACCGTGTTACCCATCGGTTTAGCGTGGTGTGGTCCACTGAAACACCGCGCTCGGCCATGATTTCTTCCAAATCCCGGTAAGACACACCGTATCGGACATAGAAAAACACCGCGAACAGGATCACATCCTTCGGATATTGCGCGCCTTTGAAGGAAAACATGAACTGACTTTCGACTTATTTTACCGAAAGTCATTCACCCGCGGCATCTGACGTCATCAACAGCGAAAAGTTTGCAACAGATCCTTTGGCAATGGCTTGCCGACGATCAATCGTCATCGCCTCCATCATCCCCATTATTGTCATCGCCGTTATCATCTCCTTCGTCGTCATCACGGTCGTCGTCTCGCTCTCCTCCGCGTCCGTTTCGATCATCATTCTTGTCGTTCGAGCTTTGCCGCAGCTCTCTGTTTGAAATCCGGTTGTCGCCATTTCGGTCGATATCCTCAATCAACCTACGTGCGCCTGCTTCCCCGAATGCAGCCACGAGTTCGTTGAAACTGAGCACGCCATCGGAATTTGTATCGACAGAGCGAAAGCTTGCTGTCTGTGCAGAGGCCTTCGTCGATAAACCAATGCCGATTATCAGGATAAGGGCAAAAACTAACGAGCAGTATATATGGTTGAATGTCCTTTTTCTGCACGTCGCCGCCTCGCGTCGATCTAACAACAAAGATATCCTTTTAACTACGAATGTTCCTTGAGAGCCAAGTTTTTCTATCTTGGTAGAACAAGATAGCTTGCTCGGATGAAACGCTGATATTCTTCTGATGAACGTCAGATGAATTTTGGCGACGCTATGTAGTGCCTTGCAGACGTTCGACGTGGGGTCCAAGTCATCGTGTTCGCAGACTACATTAACCAGATGATCAATTGACTATACTTTGCAGCGGCGTGAGTGATCGAGTCCCAAATATTTAGGCTCGGGACTCATAACCAATAGATAACGACTGCTGCGAGAGTGATCGCTGAGAGGAAGACCTTCGAGCACCTGTCGTAGCGGGTTGCCACACGGCGCCAATCCTTGAGCCTGCCAAACATGATCTCGATTCGGTTGCGGCGCTTGTCGTACTCAACCTGGCCATCCGGCACCCTGAATCACATCGGTACCGCGTCGGCTGCATATTGAGACAGGAATTCCTCTGAGGGTGGGATCTGAGTGATAACATCAATCAGTACCCCGTTCGGATCACGATAAATCGCATGGCGTTGGCCAAACGGCTCGCTCACAAGTGACTTTGCCACCGGAACTCCTTCCGACCGAAGCCGTTCGTCCACCTTGTCGACATCCTCAACTTCAAAGTTGAGGATCATGCCTTTAGACGCACCGCGGGAAACCTCTGGGATCGTCTCGTGGTCCGACTGGACGACCGCGAGATTGACCGACGGATCCACTTCACTTTGTAGATGCACATACCAATCTGCCTCAAACGCAGCGCGGAAGCCAAAGTGACGTTTGTAGAACTCTGCCGTCTCAGAAACCGTTTCCGACTGAATGACTGGGTAATATTGAGTAACACGCATTTTCGATCTCCTTCACTTACATGCATTGCGTATGTATCGTGGATTTGCAAATACATGCAAGATGTATGTAAGGTGCATGTAGTGATATTCGGAGCCATTAATCTTGCCCTTAGAAAAACCCGCCCGACGCAGCCAGGCAGACCGGCGCGCGGAAACGCGTGCCAAACTCATAGTGGCTGCCCGAGAACTGTTTGTGGATTCGGGATTTGCCGATACTGCAACCCCAGACATCGTACGTAAGGCCAGCGTAACCCGCGGCGCGCTGTATCATCATTTCAAGGACAAGGCTGACCTTTTCCGCGCCGTCGCAGAAGAGGAGGCCAAAGCGGTCTCACACCATATTGACCAGGAAACGCGCAATGTGGCCGATCCCGAACAGGCCATGGTGGCAGGATCGAATGCCTTTTTTGATGCGATTTTGGTTCCAGGTCGGGTGCGCCTTCTGATGGAAGAGGCACCAGCGGTATTAGGGCATAGTGTTGCTGTCGCGTTGACTCGAGCCAATGGAACAGAAGAACTTCGAGAAGGGCTTTCGCGGGCTCTTCCTGAACATTCACCAAAACAGATCAATGCTTTGACTAATTTGTTGTCGGCCGCGTTTGATCGCGCCGCTCTTGAGATCGCCTATGATGGCGACCCAGTGACTTACAAAAAAGCTATGAACCACTTGGTTGGTGAAGTGCTCAAGGGAAAATAGCAGACCTCGGAAGCCCCGCAGTATGGGTCCCTACCCTTTCTTCCGTGAGTTACTCGGCCCAAACCGGACTCACAACGCTGTGCTCGGATGCTGGCGTTGCAGCCCGGAAAGCGGCCGTTCGTGGAGGCTACAAATGCCGGTCCACATCCATGCTTTGATGCAGGATTCTGATGATCGCGATCACTTCGCCTCGGACTTGATAGTAAATCGCATGACTGCCGATCAGTGCCTTGAGATATCCCTCGCGGACCAAAGCTGGTCTGCCCACCTTCTTCCCCGTCGCGATGCTTTCAAACACGTCGATAATGTCGTTGGTATAACTCTCGGCATGCGCGGTGGACCATTCTTGCGCCGTATAAATCCAGATCCCCTCGAGGTCAGCTTCCGCCATCGGCGAAAGCACATATCTCCGAGACATCAGATGTCGTTCTTCTCGTACATGCGTTCTTGAAAGACCTCGCGATCAAAAGCACGCGGTTCACCCGAGTCTTCACCAGCGATCAATGCGCCCTTCAGCGCCTGGACTCTGGTTTCATGCTCCTCGAGCAGCCGCAGGCCTGCCCGTACGACGTCGCTCGCTGAGCCGTAGCGCCCGTTGCTGACTTGAGTCTCGATGAAGCCGGCGAAATGATCCCCCAGGGACATTGAAGTGTTCTTTGCCATGTTTGCCTCCTGAGGCACATTTATACCAATATTCGGTATTTTTCAATATCGCGAGAAGTGTAGTACAGTGCCTCGTCAGCGAACTGACGATGGGGTGGCATGCGGTGGATCGGAGGATCGGTCATGGAACCAACCCCAAACCTACCTGCAATTCGTGCGCTTCGCCCAGCCTGGAACAAGGGACGGATCGTCGGCCAAAAGCGTCCGCTGAAGCCAAAGCATGTCTGGGTGATCCGGGTTCGCCTTGAAATCGCCGAAAACCATCGCGACCTTGCATTGTTCAATATGGCGATCGACAACAAGCTTCGCGGCTGCGATCTGGTAAAGATGAAAGTTGTTGACGTCATGGCCTCGGGTCAGATCAAGGAGCGCGCCTCCGTTCTGCAGAGCAAAACCCAGAAACCAGTGCGCTTTGAGATTTGCGAGGGTACGCGTGCTTCCGTTGAGAAATGGATGGAGGATGAGCTCATGGTCGGGTCAGAGTATCTTTGGCCAGGCAGATTTCACGAGCGCCTGCACATATCAACACGCCAGTACGCGAGGATCGTACGCGACTGGGTCACGTCAATAGGTCTAGAAGCGAGCGCCTATGGCACCCATTCAATGCGCCGTACAAGGCCCAACTGGACCGAGCGTGCATATTTGGGGTCTGATGCCGGAGGGGGCAGGATCCTACGCTAAGACTGCCTGATCACGTTTTGGGCCACCTGTATTCGCCGGTCAGAAGTATGTGGGCCCATCCGAGTGGCGAGATATGCGCCAGCAGGCTTGGAGAGCAGTTCAAACCTTCACGGCGACGCTCGGTAACAGCGTTTCCAAGATGCTTGGTATTCCAGTAGATGACGATCGCAGCCAGCAAGTTCAGGCCAGCCATGCGATAGTGCTGTCCCTCTGAAGTCCGGTCACGGATTTCACCCTGCCGCCCGATGCGGAGAGCGTTCTTCAAGGCGTGGTGTGCCTCGCCCTTGTTGAGGCCGATCTGCGCCCTGCGCTGCATGTCTGCGTCAAGCACCCAGTCAATGATGAAGAGTGTCCGCTCGACCCGTCCGATTTCCCGCAACGCCACTGCAAGTTCATGTTGGCGGGGATAGCCGACATTCATCCGTTCTAATATCCGGCGTTCTGACTTCCTCTAAGCGGACGTTCATCGATAGCGCAGCATTATCCGGTCGTTATCTTTCAAGATCAGACCCCATTCAACTCTAGCCGGTGTTCGTTACCGCCTAAAGCAAGTGAGCGGGCGTCCATCGGTACAGGCTTTTCTCATATTCAGTGATTGATTTCGAAAGCCATTGCATGAACAGCTTTGCCGCTGGCCGAACCGGACCCGGCAGTGTGACAAGGTAGTAGCCGATCTGCGGAATTGGATCATCAAACAGCGCCACCAGTCGTCCGGACTTCAACTCTTCAGAGATAAAGGCCGGTACCGTCGCTCCGATACCGTCACCTTGGCGGATACCATCCAGCAGCATGTTGCCCGGCATGCGAACCACTCTCCGATCCGCGTCGGGCGGAACTCCGACCTTTTCCAGCCACAGATCAAACTCGACCGACGCCTGTTCTTGAAGAAGAGGAAACTCAAGCAATTCTGCAGGGGCTGTCAGAACCCGGTCTCCGATCAGTTCGCGGGACGCAACGACCGTCAGACAGCCTGGCAGCAGCATCTGCGAGACAAGCCCTGGCCAGCGACCTGTTCCGTATCGGATGGCCATATCAATTCCGCCCGGCTTGAGGTCGACAGCCTGGATCGTTGAATCGATCCTCAATTCGATACCGGGGAACTCGTCAATGAACGTCGTAAGGCGCGGCATGAGGAACGCGCTTGAAAACATCGGGGTCGCACTGACCAACAACGGCCGAACCGCCTCTGCACTCGAGACACTTTCGGTCACGGAGGCCATAGCAGCAAAGGCTTCAAGCAGGCCAGCGGACAGGAATTCGCCTTGTGATGTCAGAGATATGCCATGCCGGGTACGGGTGATAAGCCGGGTGCCGAGATGTTGTTCGAGCCCGCGGATTTGCTGGCTGACTGCGGAATGGGTCACGTTCAGTGCCTCTGCTGCCCGGGTCAGATTTCGCGACTCAGCGGCGGCGGCGAAGGCTCTGAGAGATGTCAACGAGGGAAGCGTGCGCCAATCCATAAGTAAGACCATCTAACAATATAGAAAAATTTACAACTATGTGATCTCCCGGTGCCGACGCATGCTGGTGCAGGAATTTATTGGCGTACACAGGAGGCAATCATCATGAAACTTGCTGTATTGGGGCTGGGCAACATGGGATCAGCGCTGGCGCATTGCCTGCTCAAGGCAGGCCACGACATCAGTGTTTGGAACCGCACGTCGGAAAAGGCAGAGGTCTTCGCTGAACTCGGCGCAAGGATCTGCTCTTCACCAGACGATGCCATTGCGGCGTCTGATTTTGTCATCATCTGTATCAAGAGCCACAAGGAAACTGTTGAACTGGTCAACGGGCTGAGTGTTTCGCTAAAGGGCAAAACCATCTGCGACATGAGCACGGGCGATACCTCGGATGCCGATAGACTGGTCGCCCTCCTGGAGAGACAGGGAGCTGGTTACATGCTGGGCATGATCAATGCCTACCCTTCTGGCATTGGCGGTGACGAAACCACAATCCTCACGGTTGGCAGTGCCGGAGCCTGGGACCGTTATGGCAGCATCATCAGAGAATTGGGTGGAAAATCCGCCCATGTTGGAGAGAAACCGGCGGCACTTGCCGCGCTCTTTGCCGGCCTCTTCACGGTTCGGCAGGGGTTCATGTTCGGCATGATCTACGGTGCACTTGTCTGCCAGAAAGCAGGCATCCCGATGCAGGTTTATGCCGACCAACTCCCGGCCACGATCAAATTGGTCAATGACTACCATGATCTCTTTGCCAGAACTGTTCCGACCGAAGATTACGACAATGCCGAAGCCTCGCTGAAGGTCTACGCATTGGCGCAGGAGGATGCGATGAAAACTTTCCAGTCACTGAAAGCTCCTTCAGATTTCATCCGTATGATGCATGACCGCACAAAAGCGGCCTGGGATGAGGGTCATGGCGACAGACAGTTGACCTCGCTGGTTCAGCATATGGCAGATGCGTGAGGCAACAGGTTCAAACGGCCCATAAGAGACATTCACCACCCACCTGAATTTCTACGGTGGCAGCCCGCATAGCCGCCGTTCGCTGCACCCGTTCGATTTCGATAGTGGCCAAGGTCTCAAGTGCGGACTTTGCTGCCGTTTGAACTTCAAGAGTAAACCTCCGCTTTCAGCAAATCACCTTCACCGCATCGACAAAACGAGTAATCTCATCATGCGTGTTGAAGTAATGCACGGACGCCCGGACCATTGCCGGAAGGTTGCGGGCTTCGAAGTCCAGTCTGGCTCCGGTGACTGGCGCGACGGACACGTTGATCCCTTGATCGCGAAGACTTTCGGCGATTGCTTTGGATTCGATACCGTCTTTGGTGAATGTGATGATCCCGGATTTCTTTTGCCCCACGTCATGCACGGAAACGCCATTCACCGTTGACAGCGCGTCCCGCAGGTCCTGCGCGAGCTTGGTTACGCGGTCCTCAATGTGAGACATCCCCTCCGCACGCGCATACCGCACCGCTTCCATCAAACCAACGCGACCCGCGACAAAGCTTTCCCAGTTCTGAAAACGCCTCGCGCCGTCCGCAAGCTCGTATCCGTTTGTTTCGGTCCAGGTTGCAGAGTGTAGATCAACAAATGGTGGGTCGATTTGGTCGAGGATTTCCTTTCGAACATAGAGGAACCCGGTCCCTCTTGGACCGCGCAAAAATTTGCGCCCCGTACCGGAAAGCATGTCGCATCCAATCTCTGCAACATCGACTTGAAGCTGACCAACAGACTGGCAGGCATCAAGCAAGTAGAGAACGCCATGCTTCTTGGCGATCTGCCCGACTTCGGCAGCGGGGTTCACCAGCCCCCCTTGAGTTGGGACATGGGTGATTGCGATGAGCTTCGTTTTCGGTCTGATCATGCCGTCCAACGCTTCCACGTCGATCTGGCCGGAAGGATCAGACGGCACCAGATCAATTTCGAATCCGAGACGCCGAGACTGTTGCAAGAAGGCGAGGTAATTGGACGCGTATTCGGACTCGTGGGTGATCACCCTGTCACCCGGTTTCAGGTTCAGCCCGTAGAAAACCATATCCCAGGCCCGCGTTGCGTTCTCGATATAGGCGATTTCTTCGGGATCGGCGTTCAGCAGACCGGCAAACTCGGTGTAGAAGGCCTGGATGTCATTCTGAGCGCGCCGTTCCGCCTCATAGCCGCCAAACTCGTTCTCGTCGCGCAGGACGCGCTGCAACGCATCGAAAACGGGCGCGGGCATCAGTGAAGACCCGGCGCTGTTGAAGTGTAGAACATGCTTGCAGCCGGGAGTTTCGGCGCGGATTCTTTCAATATCTATCATCATTTACCTGCTTTGACTTGACGGGTTGACACGAGGCTGGACTGCGAGGCCTCGACAATGGCCATGAGATTTGGCGCTGTGGCATGTGGGATGGCTTTGCTGCCGTCATTGGACCGCTTTGAGCGTTCCACCCAGATACTCTTCATGCCCAACGCGGT
Organism: Ruegeria sp. I1; assembly: GCF_056532675.1. Classification (NCBI taxonomy): domain Bacteria; kingdom Pseudomonadati; phylum Pseudomonadota; class Alphaproteobacteria; order Rhodobacterales; family Roseobacteraceae; genus Ruegeria; species Ruegeria sp. I1. The sequence continues at coordinate 17,767 of NZ_JBQFNM010000016.1, forward strand.
GGTGGGGCGCGCCTCACCGAGACCTTCGGCGATATGGATGATACGGCCCGGTGGCTCTTCTAGTTTGCGCAGGGCAGTCTCAAAAATCAGCTTGTTCGGCTTGTAGCTTGAAGTTTGTTGAGAGGTGATGACCTCATCAAAAGGCGCGTTGATCTGGGCCAGCGTCCCAGCGATCAGATCGTCATCGACATTCGAGATAATCGCCAGGCGAAAGTGCTTTGCGAGCTGCGTTAGAGCTGCATTGGTTTCCGCGAAGATTGGCCATGTTGGGAGGGATTGCGGGAAGGCCTTGCTGAGTTCCGGGGTCGAGCTTCCGAGCAGCTTCTCGGCGATGCGATCCGCAACATTCTGGAGGACTGCACTGTAGGGAAACATCCCTTCGCGAATGACAAGCGCATCCAACTCCAGGAACAGGTCTATCAGCAGATCGTCGGATACGAGCTTGTCTGCAAAACCGTAGATTTTTCGCAGCGCCTTGGCGGCTCCGCCCTCCCAATCGACGAGCGTTCCGTAGCAATCGAAGGTAAGTGTCGTTGGCCTGTTCTCGGCAAACAGTTCTTTAAGATCATCCATGTCGCTGTCCTACTCCCTGAAATCCGGCTGTGTCCGCTCAAGGAGGCGCTTCATGCCGTCCAGATAACCGGGTTCGCCGTTGCACTCTTCCTGGGCCAGCATCTCGGCGAATTTCTCGCTCATACGTTCGGTCCCAGTCCCAGTCGCTGTTGCGAGAAGCTGTATTTGGCAGGCCCGCTCAAGCTGGTAGGCCGATACCGATGCTTCGGCGAGAGATGATGCGGCGATCAGGACGCCGTGGTTCTTCATGAAAAGAACCTTCTTTGTGCCGAGAGCCTCTGCCATTTCTTCACCTTCAGCCGTGTTGGTGCGCGGCACAGCGTAGGTCATCAGATATCTGACCTTCCCATGAAAGTAGGCTGCTGTTTGGCTCAATCGGGTGTCGAAGCGCATGTCTTCGAGAACTGTCAACGCTGTCGCGTGCGGAGAGTGGAAGTGCAGGATGCAGCCAACGTCTGGCCGCGCGTTATAAATCGGAAGATGGATCGGCAAAGCGTCATGGTTCGCCTCCCCGTCGCCGGAGATCAATTCACCATCCTCGCCATACAAGAGCAGGGAGCTGGCAGAAACGATTGAAAAGTAGGTGGAGCCGGGGGTGACGAGGTATTGTTCACCGCCTCCGATCTTGCAACTGAAATGTGTCCAGGTCCCTTCATTCAAACCTTCCAGTGCGAAAATCCGATGGACGGCGGCAAGGTCCAGGCGTGCGTTTGCCTCATTCATGTTCTGATACCTTCCCAGTGTTGGCCGGTGTCGTCCCTCTCTCAGTCATGAGGCTGTGTACGCACCAAATCTGGACCCGAGGTATCACTCTTTCAGTTATGCAAAAAACGAATTATATTTCTTACATTGATGAGAAATGGAAATATCAGCTATGCAGCGTGATCTGGAAATCGACCTGTTGCGGTCGTTCATGGCGGTTGCGGCCCACCTGAACTTCACCAAGGCCGCACAATCGGTCTCGCGGACCCAGTCCGCCGTCAGTCTTCAGATCAAGCGTCTGGAAGAGATCGTGGGCAAGCCGCTCTTCGAGCGGACACGCCAATCGGTCGCAATCACCCCAACCGGGGAAGCGCTGAAGGTCTACGCGAAACGTATTCTGCTCGCCAACGATGCGGCGCTTTCACAGCTTCGGCATCCGGAGGCTGAGGGCCGCGTTCGGATCGGTGCGCCGGACGACTACGCAACTCTCGTGCTGCCAAAAATACTTTCGATTATCGGCGCGCAGCATCCACGACTTCAGATCGAGGTTGTTTGTGAGAACACGCCGGATTTGCTCCGGGCACTCGGTAGCGGTGAACTTGATATCGCGATTGGGGTCCATACACCCGCCTCAGTGTCTGGACAGATCATATGCTACGAGCCGCTCCACTGGGCGGCCGCACCAGGCTATACGGATGATCCCGAGGCCAGCCTGTCGCTGGCACTTTGGCCCCATGACTGCGCAAGCCGAGTGGTTGCAATGGACGCGCTCAAACGGACAGACAGAACGTGGCGTGTCGCCTACTCCACCCGCAGCATCGGGTTGATCGAGCGCGCTCTTCTCGACGGTTCAACACTGGGCGTCATGGAAGCGTCCTGCATTCCGACATCTTTGCAGATCGTTGATGGCCAGGTTGGCCTGCCGCCGTTGCCAGAAGTCGCCATCTCGCTTCATTGCTTGGAAAAGACCGCGCCGAACAATGAGCTTGTGTCAGGGATCATTCTCGCATCTTTTGCATCAAGCCTGCGCAACCACTCGTGAGGGCGTCCAGGCCGCTACTATAGAAGCCGACATTCGCTTCACCGCAGAAAGTTGGGAGGTATGGGCTCAAAGCGGACCTCGGTGCTGCTGCAGCACAGGCCCCTACCCGGCAGCCAGCTGATCACGCAGACGGCCCTTACCAGCCGTTCATCGGGTCACGCATCCCCGCATTGCAGCTTCACCGAACCGGACTTTCGCTGCGAGAGCACAATTCGGCGG
>NZ_JBQFNM010000017.1:0-16731 GCF_056532675.1 Ruegeria sp. I1
TACAAGCCTGTCACCGAACGTGGCGCTGTGGTCCATGCTGCCCGTCAGGCCCGCGCTGCGTTCCGCGAAATGCGCGAGCGCCTGGACATTGCGCGGGAGACCTACGGGGCCGAGCGGGATGCGGGGCAGGGGCGTGTATCTGCCGGTCTGGCCGCACTCAGGGCGGCGGCTGCAAAAGACCGCGAAGCGGGACGACCAGGGGAGGATTTCCGGGAGAGGCTGGCGCGGGTGGTTGGCCGGTCAGAGGACCGGGCCGACGCGCCGAAGCCGGAAGGCCGCAATTACACGCGAGACCGCTTGAAAGAGATCATGGAGAAAGACGCGGGCCGTGATGGCCAGGCGACGGTTCACAAGTTGGACGGTCACAGTGATCTGGAGCTTGGCGACGACAAGGGGCGCGAGGCGCGCAAGCCGTCTGTGAATGAGCGTCTGAAGGACGTGTTGAACAAGCCGCGCGAAAAGCTGGAGATCGAGGACGAGCGCGACCAGGAGAAGGATCAGGAAGTCGAGAACGAGCGCGAGATTGACAGGGAGATAGACCGTGACCCCGGCCTCAGCCACTGATCAGCCGCCAGTTTTCGACGGGATAGAGGAGGTGTGTTTTGACGCCTTTGGAACGCTGGTCGAGATTAAGGATAAACAGCAGGCGTTCCGACCGCTGTTCAAGGCTCTGACACCGGACAAGCGGCGCGAGCTGAAACACCGGCTTATGCGGGAAGACCGGCCCTTCACCGATTGGCCAAAGGCGCTTGGTGTCGAAGTTGATCCTTATGTTTTGCTTGATGTTTTGAACCGGCAGCTTGGCGAAATGCTATCGGTCGAGATGCGGCCTGACTTGGCGGATATTTGGGCGCGGCTGCGTGCCAGGGGGTTGCGCTTGGCCGTTTGTTCCAACCTTGCCAGCGACTACGTGCAGACCTTGCAAGGCAAATTGCCCGATCGTCCTGATGTTGAGGTGTTTTCGTGCAAGGTTGGCGCGATCAAACCGGAACCTGAAATCTACGCGAAGGTACTGGACGGTTTGTGTGTTGCACCGGACAGGGTGCTGTTTGTCGGCGATACGCCGCGCGCTGACATCGAAGGGCCGCGCGACGCGGGCATGAAAGCCATTCATGTGGACGAGCTGGTCGCAGTCATGTTTCCAGACTGATTTTCATCTTGCCATAAGTATCCTCGGGGGAATGCCCGAAGGGCAGGGGGCAGACAGCCCCTTGTCAGAAAGAAGGCTGTGTCCGCCCCTCAGCAAAGCCATCTTTCATAAGCGCATCGAGCATTGGACAGGCAACGCTACCGTCCTCGCAGTTCCTCGAAAGGCTTTGAAGCGCATCGCGGAGCCGTATGAGGTTGTCTATCTTGGCGTCGATATCAGCTAGATGGCTTTCAGCCAGATTCTTCACCTCACCACAAGATCGTACATCCTCAGCTGCAAAGGACAGGAATGTACGGATGATAGTGACCGGAAAGCCCAAATCTCGGCAGCGCCTAACGAAGCGTAGCCGCGCAATGTCATCTGCAGAGTAGAGTCTGCGCCCGCCCGACGATCTGCCCGGCTTTGGAACGATGCCTTCGCGCTCGTAATAACGGATCGTTTCTACGTTCACGCCACTTCGTTCAGACGCCTTCCCAATAGTGAACATTTCGCTTGCTCCTGTAGTGACTACAGGAAGTAGATATACATTATGGACGCAGTGGACACCCAAGAATCTGCCAGCAAAGAAGGCTTTGCGATGCGACTAGCTATGCCAGTCGCAACGTTGCTGGCCCTTTTGTCGGCCTCCTGTTGTGTGCTTCCGATTGGATTGTCGATCCTAGGGTTGGGCGGCGCATGGCTCACGATGCTTGGACCGTTCATCGCCTACCGCGTTTTCATACTAGCTGGGATTGCTGTCGCGCTAGCTTGGGCATGGTATCGCGTGTTGCGGGTGCATCCATGCACCTCACGCAGACGGTCTTCAATCATCTGGGTTAGCCTAGCATCAGTCGCCTTCCTGATCGCAGCATCATCACCACTTTGGGAGGCGTCCGCACAGCGGTTTATGTGGGATTTGTGGAGATCAACGCGATGAAGAGCAAACTTCTTGTCGTCGGACTAGCCGGAACTGTGTTGGCGGCATTGTGCTGCTTTACACCGCTCCTACCAGTGGTTCTGACCGCGCTTGGCATGACCGGCCTGCTTGGTGTCCTCTACAACGATGCAGTTTTGCTGCCGATGCTTGCAGGTTTTCTCATTCTGACGGGGTACGCGCTATGGCGACAGAAGAAGCAAAAATAGTTCTGGAATCCACTCTCACTTGCCCCTCATGCGGTCATGTTGAGACGGAGACGATGCCAACGGATGCCTGCCAGTGGTTCTATGAGTGCAAGGCTTGCAACACAGTCCTGAAGCCGCTCGAAGGAGACTGTTGCGTTTACTGTTCCTACGCGACGGTGCCGTGTCCGCCAATCCAAGAAGGCGAGTCCTGCTGCGCTTAGCTGATCTTTGCCGGTGTCAGAAACGGTTGAGTTTTGGCCAGTTAGTGTTCGTGGCGGCAAAGCTGATGATCGGCAAGCGAAGCTAGCACGTAGCAGTCTTCTGACACGCCTTCACCGTTGCAGCCCTTCGAAATACGAACCAGTTCCTTTTCCAGTGCCCTCAACCGCTTGATCTTGGCCCTGACATCGAAAAGTTGTGAGACGGCAATATCTGTCGCGGCTTGGCATGAACGATCTGGATGGCCTTGAAGCTCGATCAGTTCAGAGATCGCTTCAATCGAGAAGCCAAGATCGCGCGCGTGTTTAATGAAACTCAACCGTTCCAGCCCTGCCGCATCGTAGCGGCGTTGATTGCCTTCGGTCCGTTCAGGCTCTGAGAGCAAGCCCATTTCTTCATAGTAGCGGATGGTCGGAACCTTGACCTTTGTGCGCCTTGAAAGCTCCCCGATAGAAAACATCAAAATACCTCTTGAACCTCTAGTCACTAGAGACACTACACTATGCTCAAGACAGATTCAAAAGGGCTTTCCAATGTCGGGATGTTGCGGACATGACGCCAAGTTCGACGGCGTTTCGGATGACTACAAAAGGCGGCTCTGGGTCGTCATTGCACTGAACGCGACGATGTTTGTCGTTGAGATGACTGCCGGTCACTACGCGAAGTCGCAAGCGCTTCAAGCCGATGCCTTGGATTTTCTGGGGGACGCGCTGACCTACGGAATTTCGCTTGCAGTGATCGGGGCTTCGATCCGTGCGCGCACCAATGCAGCCTTGGCAAAGGGTCTGAGTTTGCTCCTGATGGGTCTGTGGGTGTTCGGTTCGACTGTCTACCGCATTTTCTATGTCGGCGTACCGGAAGCGGAGATCATGGGCATCGTCGGATTCTTTGCGCTGCTGACCAATCTTGCGAGCGTGCTTTTGCTGGTGCGCTACAAGGACGGTGATGCCAATGTCCGCTCGGTCTGGCTCTGTTCCCGCAATGACGCCATCGGCAATGTGGCCGTGATGTTCGCAGCCCTGGGCGTCTGGGGCACGGCAACCGGTTGGCCTGACCTGATCGTCGCATCCGTTATGGCAACTCTGTTCCTATCGTCTTCCTTCCAGATCGTTCGACAAGCATTGGCAGAACGTCGCGAAGCCACAACGCATAATCATGCCGAAGCATGATGGAAACGGGACTTTCAATCGTGGGGCTGGGGATCGCGCTGAGCACGCTTGCCGCGATCCTTTGGTCCATTGCGCGACCTTCACAACGGCTGTGGCCGCCCATCAGATATACGGCTCTGACGCCGATCTTGATCTGGGTACCTACCTTTGTGCTCTTCGGTGTTCTGATCGCGCTTGGTCTTTTGGGTTGGGGTGAACTGGCGTTTCCAAGATGGTTCCGCTTCGGAATTGGCATTCCGCTGATCGTGATCGGAAACATTGTGGTTTGGAGCGCAGTCGCAGGCTTTGGCATTCATAAGACTGGCGGAGCCGTTGGCACGTTGCAAACTGGCGGTCTCTATCGTTACTCGCGCAATCCTCAGTATGTAGCAGACATCGCAATGGTACTGGGATGGATGGCCCTCACAGCCGCGCCTATGGCGATTCTGGTAGGGTTTGCTGCAATCATCGTCTTGGCTGCTGCGCCGTTTTCTGAAGAGCCGTGGCTACGCTCGCAGTATGGTTCTGATTTCGACAAGTATGCTGCGCAGGTTCGACGCTATCTCTAGTTCGTGCCAATAACCCCATGACAATACCTGTGTGCCAAAAATGACCGTTTTTGGCCGACTGCCCCACCCCACCTAGAATCAAACGCTTAGCCCGGACAAAAACCCCTAGCAAAACCTTCTTGGTTTTGGCAGGTTTTTGTCCAAGCGCAACTCCTATGGGCGGCGCGTTCTGTAATGAGAGGGCCGGGCTTGTATAACCTATTTGTTTCCGCAAATGACGAGGCTTGGGATGGAGAGCCGTGGCAGATCGAGAGAAGCCGTTGTGTCCGCGAATATACCAGCGATGAAATACACGAACGTTACGGTTCCCTTGATGCGGTAGCCGTTGACCACTTGCGGCGGTTGCCATGCATCTTCGCTTACGAGTCATTCAATCAGATTGACCCGCATTTCGGCCTAATCCGCGACCTGACTGTCCGCCCTAGTGAAGTTCGGGTCGACTATGAACTACATCCGCTCAGTCACTTTCTGACAGCGACACAGCTTGAAGAGATGACCTTCGAGCTTGATATCGGAAAATGGGAGATGAACAGAACCCATTGGGCCGTGAAAGATGTGGATCTTCCAGCGGAGCTGAATCGAAAAGGGATTACTCTCCCCAGATGGGCTTCTCGTGCGGGACCACGGATCAGCCTAGCGGATCACCAGTTCGACGTGGCCCTGTCGTTCCCGGGCGAGGCGAGAGCGTATGTCGAGGAGGTTGCAAAAAATCTGGAACGACTTCTCGGCCCTGATCGGTACTTTTATGACAAGAACTATACCGGGCAACTCGCGCGACCATCACTCGATACATTTCTTCAGGCCATCTATCGAGACAGGTCACGCATGGTGGTGGTCTTCGCAGGCGGTGATTATCAGCTAAAAGACTGGTGCGGCATCGAGTTTCGAGCTGTGAGAGAGATTATCAACGCCCGTGAGCACGATAGGATCATGTTCGTGCGAATGGACGATGGCGAAGTCGAAGGCATCTTTGGACACGATGGCTATGTAGACGCTCGACACCACAGTGCTGCGGACGTGGCCGGGTTCATCGAGGACCGTATCGCGGTGCTGCCATGATCATCGGATATGCCCGTGTTAGCACTGACGAACAAAGCCTCGATTCACAAACCGACGCTCTTTCGGACGCCGGTGCCGAGAAGGTATTTTCTGACAGGGTCAGCGGATCAAAGCGCGCGCGGCCAGAGCTGGACAGAATGCTGGAGCAACTTCGCGTCGGCGATGTTGTGACTGTCACCAAATACGACCGCTTGGCTCGGTCTTTGAAAGACCTTCTTGAGATCGTGGAGGCGATCCGAGGGCGTGGTGCCGGTTTTCGATCTCTAGCTGAGGACATCGACACGACGACGCCGGCTGGCCGTCTAGTGTTCCATGTCTTTGCATCCATCGCCCAATTCGAGCGGGAGAGGATTTCAGAACGCACCAAGGAGGGTTTGGCTTCCGCTCGTAAGCGCGGCCGGATCGGCGGCAGGCCACCTGCTCTGTCGGCTGCGCAAAAGGACGAAGTGCGCCGTATGCGAGATGAGGAACACCGCAGTATCTTGGAGATCGCACGTCTGTTCAAAGTCAGTGAACGGACTGTCCGGCGCGCCTGACTAGAACAAAGAGAGTACATTGCCGACTGGCCGCGCACCATCTAGTATATGTGCGCCTAACACCCACAAAATAGGGAATCACGCATTGCGGGCATTACAGCATTACATCAAGCGCAAAGCCGCCACGAACCTACTGCATGCACCGAGGACAGCAACAGCACTGGGACGGCCTTTCAACACGCACGTCACTATCAATTTTTGGCAGCTTGGATGTGATGAAACCGACATCTTTGATGTCTTTGCCAAACTGAGAAACGAGCGATTTCAGCGCTGGTCGAGCTATGAGCCAGTAGGGGCCAAGATAACACGCAATGGCCCACCGACATATGCTTGGGTGATCGAGGCAGACAAAGGACTACATCACATCCACTGGATGGTTCACATCGCGCACGATCAGTTCATGCATTTCTCTGGCTCGCTCAGGAAATGGCTGGTCAAAATAAATGATGGCCAACCCATTCCAGACGATACTGTCATGATTCAACAAATTGATAACGCCGAAGGGCTGAAGAAGTACCTTGCAAAAGGTACAGAGCCGCATTTTGCGCGCTTCTGTAGCATCCGCCCACAAGACACTGGACCGGTGCATGGGCGCAAGAGCGGGGTAAGCCGAAACCTTGGTCCTGCGGAATGGGTGCCTCGCAAGGCAGCATGGAAAGCAGCACGGCGCAGGGCTGCGTGAGGACATGAGCTTCTTTGACGAAATCCCCGACGATAACGTCGAACGCGCTGAAATGATGGAAGGTATTCTAACATCAAGAGCAACGGGAGGTGCTGGCGATAACGGCATATACGTGCAGCTCCGACGTGACTTTATGGCCGATCCAAACACGCGGGATTTGCTACCAAAGTTCGTTCGCACATATCGCAACCTCGACGCATTCTGGCCGTTCATCAAGAACGAAGCGCCATCGTATGCCGAACGACGAGAGATCATCAGTCGTGCATTCACGCCTCTAATTGATCATCTTGAGAGGCGAAACACCGCGCCCGTGGACGCCGTGTCATCAGACATTCTTCAAAGCTTTGATGCCGAAGGCGTGCACACCGTTTGGACGAAAGCAATGGAGCGGCGAACATCAGACCCTGAAGGTGCTATAACCATCGCGCGGACGCTGCTAGAAACCGTAAGCAAACGCATTCTCGATGAATGCGGCCAAAGCTACTCTGACAAAGACGATTTGCCGAAGCTCTACGGCACAGCCGCGAAGGCGCTCAACCTTGCGCCAAACCAGCACACTGAAGAACCGATAAAAGCGATCTTGGGTGGTGCCATGAATCTCGTGAACGGCATCGGTACATTGAGAAATCGATTATCAGACTCCCATGGGCGTGGCGGTCGTTTGCCGGTTCGCCCCTCACCTCGTCACGCTAGCTTAGCCGTCAATACCGCTGGAGCCATCGCTACATTCCTCGTTGAAACCTTCAACGAGCGCCAAGAGTGACAGCGTCTATGGCTATCAGGTGTAACGACGAAATGGGTCACTGGCTCTGACAGCGGATCAGGCTAATCGCTCCTGATGGCTGGTTTGATAAAGCCCGCTGAGATGGCTGTGTTTCACCCGAAACTGGCTTCGCCGCTTGAGCACAGGAGCAGGCGTGTCTGCTTTTTCCATCTTGATCCCAGGATCATAGTACACCGCGCCTGAAGCCAGCGCCTGCAACAGAAGCAGGACATCCGTTCCCTCACAAAGCTCGACGCGTGAACCGTAGCTGTATTCCGGTGGCGGCGCACGCATCAGGGAGGGTACATAGACAGCCTTGGCATGTTTCCGGTTCCAGTGACCAATTACGCCTTTGAAACCCCACGAGGCAGCAACCACATCTGCTCTGTCGATCAGCACGATCTTCCCGTCCACATCTGTGATCTTGCCCTTATCAGGGTCGAATCCCTCCAAAACCAGTTTCAGACCTGTATCGGCGTGGAAATCCCGGCCACTGGCATAGACGCCCCCGAAATTTATCCGGCCTTCCTTGCCTGACTTGTCGGGGTAGCCATACCGGCGCAAGAAAGCCTCAACACCGTCATCCCGATACAGCCCGCCAGTCGGTTCCGGCGTCATCAACGTGACCGGACTTTTCGCAAGATACTTAACAAAATCCCGCACGCCGTACTGTTTGACCTCCCAGCCCAGATAGTCTGGTTCAGCATACCCATTTGGCGAGATGCCAAGTTCCGCCTCCAGGGTGTATCCACCGCCATTCCGGGCATTGTAGGGCGCAGCCACCCCGTTCTTGCCCATCTTTTGTGACGGCACCCAGCCTTTGGCGTGTATACGGCGCAAGGCATCGAGCAGCATCTGGCGGGAGCTTGCGCCCTTCTGCCGAAGCGATTGGAGATCAAGAAAGACCCCGGAGGCTTCCAGCGTGTCCACTTTGTCAGTCAGCGCTGCTGCTTCTGGCGTTTCCCCGCCGACAACATGACCGATAACCCGCCCGTCCGGGCAAACGCCGAAGAACAGAACCCGCCCTTCATCGCGTGAGCGCATCAGCGGTGCTGGCGCGCGCGCAGCGCCGCGCAGAAAGCCGGACATGCGCACTTCGGGATATTTGGGGTAGAGGATCAGCTGAGCATCCGGCGCAGGTGATATGCTCTGTTCATCCATCCACCAGAAATCCACCGGCGCTTTTGCACGATCCCGCACAGACCCTGCGACCTGACTGCCGTCTTCTTCGATCTCGCCATGCGGGATGATGTTCAGCGCACCAAACCCGCCGCCGAGATAAACTTGGTTCTTGGAGTTGTCATTCGGGGCGAGCTGCTTGGCGTAGAAACGCGTCGCTCCATGAGCTGCCATCTGATCGAGAATGCGAACAACAGGGTCAGTCAATCCATTGGCCTTCAACACAAAACTGCTTTGTGTCAGAGGACAGCCAGAGGGTCAGGGAGTCAATCACTTCAGGTAAAGGTCGTTTGCCGCGCCCTTTGAGGGCACATTCCCAAACGGTACCCACTCTCCAGCCCACGTCGAGAAGGAGGCCGACAGCCTCGCCATCACGCCGGGCATTGCCGTTGATCTTGTCACGCCAGAAATCCTGCCGGGTTTGCGGCCAGCGAAACAAAGGGCAGTCATGCCGATGCCAGAAACAACCATGCACGAAGATCACCGCATGATACTTTGGCAGAACAAGGTCAGGTCTGCCGGGAAGGCCCCTGCCCTGTAATCTGTAGCGAAACCCTTTGGCGTGCAGCCCGCGCCGGACCATCAGCTCGGGCTTTGTATCCTTCCCCCGGATCGCCGCCATGTTGCGGCGGCGGGCTTCAGTAGAATGGACGTCAACCAACCTTTTGCAGCCGGGGCTGATCCATCAGTTTCAGGACGTGCGGCTGCATTAGCCGGGCGACTTCCGTAAAGACCGGCACGGCCACAGAATTCCCAAACTGCTTGTAGGCCTGAGTATCCGAAACCGGAATCCGGAAACTGTCATCAAATCCCATCAGCCTTGCGCATTCGCGGGGTGTCAGGCGGCGGGGGTTTTTGCCTTTACCACGACTGACAAGGATTTCTGAGCCATCTTTGTAATAGCGTGCCGACAGCGTTCTCGCGATGCTGTCGCCATCAACGAGGCCATACCCAAACCCGTTGCCTTTAGCCCGGTGCTTGGCAGCGTAGTCCTGCAGGTACATCCAGAGCTTGTCTGAGAGTGTATACTTGTCGCTGACCTTCGCATCCCTTCCGACCGTGTAATGTCCCTCAGGGGCCTCTGTCCCGTTTTCTGGGTGCAGGATATCCCGCATCCCCCTGCCCTGCCGCCCCGGCAAATGCAGTTCTTCAAAGCTGAAGTCCGTGGCTTCCCGGAAGCCGACCATAACGATCCGTTCCCGGTGCTGTGGCACGAAGTTTGCCGCGTCGATGATCTGGGTATGCAGCGTGTACCCCAGATCCTCTGTCAAAGCGCGCTGGATCACTTCAAACGTCCGGCCCTTGTCATGGCTTTTAAGATTCTTGACGTTTTCCAGCATGAAGGCTGCCGGGCGATGGTGCATCAGGATGCGCAGCACATCGAAAAACAACGTGCCCTGGGTTTCATCGAGGAAGCCATGCGCGCGTCCGAGCGCGTTCTTCTTGGAGACACCAGCGATCGAGAACGGCTGGCACGGAAACCCGGCCACAAGGACATCATGATCAGGGATATCTTCGGGATCGACTTCGCGGATATCTCCCTTGATGGGGCGATTGTCCGGGAAGTTGGCGTGATAGGTCTGTTGGGCGAAACGGTCCCATTCTGATGTGAAGACACAACGACCCCCTGCCCCTTCCATGGCTCTGCGTAAGCCACCGATCCCCGCAAAGAGATCAATGAAAGAGAATGAAGAGTTACTGTCATGGCGTTGTCTTGATCGCACTTCCATCCGAAGCAGTTTCATTACAGCTTCGCGCGGCACTTCCTCACCCCGCTTCCAGCGATAGAGATGGCCTTCGGAATATCCCAGAGCTTTGGCGGCTTCAGGCATGGACCAGCCGCTCTGCGTCAGCAGCATCTCAAATTCTGTCATGTCAGGTCAGTTCCGCTCTGTCTTTATCTGGGAATTTTTCTGACACTCTGGCGTTAAGATTCCCTAAAAGCAAGAACATTTGGGGAAAACGTGAGCGAGAAAGCGGTTAGCCGCGATAAGCTGCCCACATCCGCTCTATGAGTTGTCCCTGTGTGATCCCAAGTGCTTCGGCCTCAGAGGTTATTGCTTCGCCCACTTCCGGCAGAACTTTGGGATGTAGCTGGTGCGTGCGTGGGCTTGGTTTGCGGCCCGGTTTCTTCCGCGGAGTTCGGTCAAGGAAGCCCCTCGCCTCCCCCACTTCATCGACACGTCGAACCTGTTCGACGGATGTATCTTTTGGGCGCGCTTTGAGACCTGCGAGCCTATTTGAGCCGTTCATAGACCGCCTCCGTGAAAGCTTGAGCGTTGATCAGTGCCTTATCCACTTTTCCGCCCGTGACCATTTCAGGGTCATTCATCATTGCAGTCAGATCACTGCCATATGCGAAGAGTTCGGAAAACGCTGCGCGGGCCACGAGTGACGGTTCAATCACGTCGATCCCTGCCCCACTAAGTTGTCCTTCCAGCTCCTTCTGAACGCGGCTCTTTACGGCTGCGCTGGTCTTGGTCAGCACCACAGCATGCCGGATCGACCGCCCAAGCGCTTCCTCCTCTTCGCGAACAAGAGCCAGTGCTTCTGAGCCAATCTCTGCGTCGAGCGCTGTCGGTTGCATCGGGACGATCACCAGGTCCGCCTGGGAGATGGCACGGCTGACGAGCTGGGACGCAACGCCTTCCAGGTCCACAATGACGATCTTGCCGTCTCCATCGGCGCGCCGGATGGTCGGAACGATCTCCGACCGACCAACATCGCTCTTCAGGGTCACACCGGAAGGTGCACCATGAGATGCCCACCGGGTAAGAGACTTGTTCGGGTCACAGTCAAGCACCGTGACATCCGCGCCCATACGGGCGAACTCAGACGCCAAAAGAACGGCGCATGTTGATTTTCCAACCCCGCCTTTGGGGCTTGCCATGACGATGACGGGCATTGCTCGATCCTGCCATTTTCTTATTACCGGTTTTATATCTCACACCGGAATTAAATCCAACACCTGAATTAAATCTATTACCGGTTTTATTTCCATTACCGGTTTTTAATCTCAAGGCCTGCCTCGCTTCTCGAACCACTTTCGGCAGAACCCAATGAAAGCGCGGTCGGCATTGCGGGGCGGCTCAACACACCAGTCGCGCCACTCACGCTCCAGGAAACGAACGTCCCAACCCGGTGCTGCATGGCGCGCTTCTTCGTAGGTGTCGGACTGCAGCGGTGGAATACTGCCTTCAACAAGCTGGGCAGGGGACATTGTGCCGCGATTAGTGAACACCACCATGTCAGCTTCATCTTCAAAGGTAACATGGTAATCCGGCAAATGGTCATGTTCTGCGAGTTGCCGGATCATCTGCCGAAAGCGCTTCTGTGGGCTTTGCGACCCAGTCTTAAGCAGCAACTTAGCCAGCGTGATGCGCCAAGTTTTCTGCTGCCCGCAATGCTTCCGGGCGATCTCGTACACCCGTCTTTCAATAGGCTTGCGCAGGCGGAAGTAGTCCCGGTGGAGGGTCAGGACCTCTTCATTCCGAATTGCGTTGAAAACCCAGTCTGACAGCTTCACTTCACACCATAAGAGACGCCCGTCCAAACCGTGCTTTCGGCGGATCGAGGAAGCGTCAATCAGGCCAAAGCCATCGACTTGCTCTTCATCGCCAGTGACAATGTTTGTCCTGATCCGCGTCCCTTCGAGGCGATCAAGGGCATCGAGCAGGGACTGGTATTCCCGTCCACTTGTGCCCCGATTGGTGAAGATAAGCAGCTCTCTGGAGTTGATCCGGACACGGGGCGATACGGCTTCGCCTTCCTTCAGCTTTGCCATGATCTGACTGATGCAGTAGATCAGAATATCCTTGTCATAGATCGTCGCCAGACCCTTTACGCTCGGCGTGATCTGAAGCCATTTGTCGCCATTCTCATAGCGCTTAATCGTCGTCTCTGGCTTTTTTGAGAGTGAGTAGAACGGGTGCTCCATGTGCTGCATCACGTCCTTCAGGACAGCATCAGCGACATCACAGATGAACAGATCATGCTGCGGATGACGATCCGGCAGGAGCGGAGTGAGAGCATTCGTGTTATCAGTTACCATGAGTCGACATTCGTGGTTTTAGTTACCGCAGTCAAGATTCGTGTTATCAGTTACCGAAAGCAGGATTTCAGTTACCAAGATTCGTGTTATCAGTTACCAGCCTGCAGGGAAATTTCATATTTTTCAAATCTCTACACGGATTTTGGAGACGCGTAACACAGATTCTAACACATATATAACACCCACCTTCGCAGCCAGGCTTGTCCAGAACGAGCAAAACCCAGCTCACTCCCGATAGAACGCGCAGACATCCGTGTTGCTGGATGTAGTGGTCCAGACACCGCCGAGGACACCGCATGAGGCACCGTAGCTGGCTAAGAAACGAGGAAGCGTCACCGTCATCGCTAGAGCCAAAACGACAGCACCCAGACCAAACAATGGGAGACGGCTTTTGAACTGATCCAGCTTTTGTTCACGTTCCCAAAGCTGGCGTTGTGCATCTGTCCGATCCTGATCAGCTTTACTGAGAACCTCGCGGGTGTAGCTGGACGCCTTGAGCAGATCACTGGCCGTCTGTCTGATGTCCTTCATTCGTTCTTCGAGACGCTCATCAATCACTTCAACCGCATATTCCGCATATTGGTCAGGGTCGGTCTGATCTTGGGTGGCCTTTGCAGCCCGCCGTGCTTCATTTGCCGCTGTCGTCGCATGATTGACTGCTTTGGTCTGTTCCTGAACGTAGTCGTTCATGTCCAGGACAAGGTTGCCAAGACGTTCAAGTGTCTCGCGCAACTCACCATCAGAGAGCGGGGCAGGGGAGGCGGCGTTGTCAGACATGGCGGGTCACTTTCAAATCAATGGTCCTGCGGCTGGAACAGCCCCTTGAACTCGGGATCAGCGTAGAAGCGCAGCTTTTGCGCCAGTGCAGAGGGCTGGCCCTGTATGCGCAGAAGCTGGATGTGGGGCGGCATTTGCATGATTTCATCGGGGGTCAGCAGATCGCGGCCCGTGAGGTGGTTGGAGAAGCTGGGACCGTCGCCGGGCTTGAAGCTGTCGGTCTGAAAGCCCGTGGTTTCCTGTCCGATCATCTGGCTCAGCCATTTCGCCGTCTCGAAATCATTCACCCCGAAGACCTGTTGCACCCCGGCATTGGCGATGAAGGTGTTTGCCCGGTCGCCATAAAGGTCTTTGAGCTGACTCATGTCCTGCAAGATCGGCCAGAGCTGCAACCCGTAGCCCGCCATCAGCCCCATAGCACGCTCTACCGCCTCCAGACGGCCCAGGGCAGCAAATTCGTCCAGAAGGAACAGCGTGGGCGTGGAGAGCCGCTGAGAGGCGTTTTGAGCGCCTGTGGTGGCTGTCGGGGCCGCTGCCGGTGTCGCTGACACCTCAGCGTCCCGTGCGATGTCCTGAAGGGCCTGAGAGACCAGAAGGCGCAGCCAGCGGCTGTAGGCGTCCATCCGGTTGGGTGGCAGCACCAGAAACACTGAGGTGATCTGGCGGCGCAGGTCGGAGAAAGCGAAGTCAGAGCGCGCCAGGCATCGGGCGATCCTCGGGCTGTCCAGGAAATGCGTGTGTCGCTGCGCGTTCGACAGGACCGAGGCGGCTTCCCTGTCCGCCTTGCCGAGGAAGCGATTGGCGGCGCGGGCAATCAACCCGCCCGCTTCATCACTCTCCTGCATCAGCTCCAGCAACGCCTTCAGCCGATCCGGGGGCAGGGTGAGGTATTCCCGTACAGTGGCTAATGACCGGCGGTCCCGGTCCTCGTGACAGACGCAGAACATGATCAGCCCGCCGAGGATGGCTTTCGCCTCCTCGTTCCAGTGCGCTTCCGTCACCTGTCCCGGCGGGTCCATCACCAGCGCCTCTGTCAGGGAGGCAGCATCCTCGCCCAAATCGAGGCTGTCGGGCGTCAACCGGTCGACCGGGTTGTAGCAAGCCGAAGGGTGGCCGCTGACTTCAAACGGATCGAGGACATGGACCGTGCCAAAGCGTTGCCGGGCCGCGCCCGCGATCCGCGCGTTCTCGCCCTTGGGGTCGATGACCAGGACGGAGCGATCCACTGCCAGCAGGTTCGGGATCACCGTACCGACGCCCTTGCCCGCCCGTGTCGGGGCGAGGGTGATCAGATGGGCAGGTCCGTCATAGCGCAGGAGCCGTCCGGTGCCGGGATTGCGTCCGATCAGCAGGCCGTCACCGCCCTGGTGTTTCTTCAGCTCCTTGCGGCTGGCGAAGCGGGCAGAGCCGTGACTGTTGCCGGTCAGCCCGAAGAAGTCATCGGCCCCAGAGACCATGCGCCAGTATTGAAATCCGAAGACAGCGCCAATGAATGTGGGCGGCAGAATGATCGCCCATTCCCAGGCAGATTGACCAAGCGGAGGGCCAAAGGCTGAGAGCGCGACGACACCCCCAATCAGGAAGCCGACCATCGCACCGAATGCTGTGCGCCCGATCATCCATCCGAGCAAAACGGGTGTCGCGATCAGGCGATAGAAGAACCGGGCCAGTCCACCCATGAAGAGCATGACAGATCGCATCAAGCGGACCCGGCAGGATCAGAGGGCAGGGCAGGGGAGCCACCCTCACCAGCAGCGGACGCGCCATCTCCGCCAGACCCCGCACCGTCCCATTCCGCAAACGCCTTCCGGTCCTGATCACGGGAGAGGTTCCGCACCAGCCGTTCCACCATCGCGGCGGCCCCGCTATCCCGTTCCGCCAGATCGAGCAACGCACCTCCAAGGATCACCTTGCGCCTCGTGTCGAGCTTGCGCTTTCGCGTGGCTTCCCGGTTGCGCAATCCCTGAAGACGGGCCTTGGCCTGGGCATAGCGTTTCTCAGCACGTTCAAGCTCAGTCTCGGCCAAATCGGGGTTCCGTCTTTTAAAAGGGCAGGTGGCAACGTATCTCTTGCAACAACCAGCGATAGCGCTTACCCGTAGGCCTGTAAAGGACAAGGGCGCACTTATGCAAACTCTCCACCTGCGGTTTCGAGATTTGCGTGCGATCTTCTTGAGGCAGGGCCTCAGCCGATGGCGAACTCCGTCCGACGCGATGCGCGCCGGAATGGGAGCGGCCTTCGCCCTCCCAAACCCTCCAGAACCAACCTGCGCGGTTGGATGGCGTCCCGCATCACGACACCCTGACGGCATCCCGTGCCCCGTGGCCAGGGCTGGATTGCCGGGGGTGCCGCGCTTGCGGGCTGCGCGGAATGACAATCACGGGCTTGTCTTTCCTTACCGGGTTTGCCGGTGGCAAACCGCCAGTGAATTGTCCCCATATCCCGCCCCCCATGAGGCTGGGGATTTGGGGGCAACTCACTGGCAAGCCCGCGCCTCAGAGAGCCGTTGGCTCGCTTCGGACGGGCTGTCTTTTCCCCTCCGGCCCCAGCGTTATGGGGCGCGGGCCTACGGGGAAAAGACGGCTGACCCGATGGCCCAAGTCGAGACATGGGCCGGGGTCAGCAGCGCGCGATATGACCGTCCACATCACAGGACGAGGTAGGGCGCATGGCCAGCTTCCACCTCTCTGTGAAGACGATCAAACGCAGCGCCGGTCGCTCTGCCACGGCGGCGGCAGCCTATCGTGTCGGGGAGCGCATCGAATGTCAGCGTGAGGGTCGTGTCCATGATTACACCCGCAAGCAGGGCATCAAGGAGACCTTCATCGTCACCCCGGACAATGCCCCGGCCTGGGCGCAGGATCGCTCGAAACTCTGGAACGAGGTCGAGGCCAGCGAGACCCGCCGCAACTCCGTTACCGCCCGCGAGTGGGAGCTGGCCCTGCCGTCCGAGATCAGCGATGAAGACCGCTCACAGATCACCCGCCAGTTTGCCGAAGAGCTGGTCAATCGCTACGGCGTGGCCGTCGATGTTGCGATCCATGAACCGCACCGTGAGGGCGATCAGCGCAACCATCACGCCCACGTTCTGACGTCTACCCGAAAGCTGGAAGCGGACGGGTTCACGGCCAAGACGCGCGTTCTCGATTCCGCCAAGACCGGTGGTGTCGAGATTGAGCAGATGCGCGGGCTTTGGGCCGAGTTGCAAAACCGCGCGCTGGAGCGGGCAGGGGAGGCCGAGCGTGTGGATCACCGGTCGCTCGAAGCGCAGCGCGAGGCTGCGCTGGAGCGCGGTGATCAACTCTCTGCCGAGGAACTGGACCGCGACCCCGAGCTGAAGCTGGGGCCAGCGGCCAATTCCATGGAACGCCGGGCCAAGGCGATGGCCGAGCGGGAGGGCCGGGAATACAAGCCTGTCACCGAACGTGGCGCTGTGGTCCATGCTGCCCGTCAGGCCCGCGCTGCGTTCCGCGAAATGCGCGAGCGCCTGGACATTG
>NZ_JBQFNM010000018.1:0-15958 GCF_056532675.1 Ruegeria sp. I1
GTGAGCCAGAAAAGATCAGACATGGTCACCGCTCGTTTTTCGAACCGTGAATCATGCACCAACGCGGAAATCAATGGGTCCTGACCCTAACGATGACTGCTGCAATCGAACTGGAAGAAAAGTTGAAACAAGAGGGCAAGTGTTTGGGAGACATCGATTCCGTCTGGCGGCGCAAAGCACAGTTAGTGGAACGCTACCACAGAGGAAAAAACTGATGCCTGCTCTATTTGTACTGGACGTGGATGAATTCCGTGGCATCGCCGATGCTGCTAAAGAAATGAGTGACTGCACGGTCACCGATATGGGTATGGGTTATTTCAAGATCGAAAGCCCCACCCAGCTCGTCTTCAACCGCAAGGCACTTAACCTAAAGCCGGCACTTTGGTACAGTATGTTCACGGCCGGTATGAATGGTGAAATCGCGGAATTCGGGCGCGAGGAAGTGCGCCTAGTCAACACGAACCGCTAGTCAAAGCTAAGCTGGAAACACAAGAATGAAGTCGGCAACTGCCGGTTTGCGCGGCGCTGATTGGGATTTCAAAAAGCTTCCGTCGACAGCAAAACAGGAAACCATCGTCACCTGAACACAGGACAGAGCACTGCACTTGGCCTTCTTTGTCCGCGAGAAGAAATTCGCATAGTTGTGACCCTGCAGCATCCTTGCGAGTTTGTTGTATCCATTCATGCCACACAACGGATTCAAACATCCAACGCGAAGCCGCTGCAATCCGTGGTTCATCCAGACTTATCTTACAGCAAATGTTGCGCATTGCGAAAAAAACGATACAGTCGACCGCGTTCAGATCGCCGCGCGTATGGCAGCGCGCGAGCAAGTGAATGAAGGCAGAGCTTCGCCACTGGATCGGATAGCTGCAATGCATGCGCCAATCTTCAATATCTGGCGGACTGACGCCGAACTGCGAAACGGATCGCTGAGAGGGCTCAACCCTTATGCGTCCTACTGCGGTCGCATCTGTTCCGGTTTGCTTTGCGCCACCGAAAACTGGTTTTCGAACTGGTCGGGGCTTAGCTCGAATGCATCCATGATCAAATGCAGATCAGATGTCATACACCCCACACTGCTCATCCGTTGTGGCGGTGATAGCACCGTTTTTGCTCGGGATTTCAATACGAAGTTCGACGCCAGTTGTGCCGATGACAAGGAGCATCTCGTGTTGCCATGTGGCCATCATAACCGTCCTGTCTCTGTCGGTGCCGCAGAGGGCCTTTTATCTGCCTGGGACGCCTGTTGGACCTGGCTGAAAAACCGATTCCAGACCCATGAACGTTGATGTTCAACTTAGCGTTCGAGAGCCGATCTCGGGAGTGGTTTACCCCCAGCAAGATGAGCTCAAGTCTTACCTGGAGGCGGGCGAATTTACCCTGACTACCTTGGCGCAAGCCTTCAAGGCATCTGCACAAAAGTTCCCCAAGCGACGGGTTCTTGCCGGTCCTGAGGGAGGTATGACTAGTGCCCAGCTTGATCGCAGGTCAGATCGATTGGCGCTGGCGCTCAAAAAACTCGGGCTGGAGCAAGGAGACCGGGCGATTTTCCAACTGCCCAATTGCAATGAGCTGTTCGTCTGTCTTCTGGCATGCTTCAAGGCCCAAGTCATTCCGGTTTGTACGTTGCAAGCCCACCGCACTGCCGAAATTAGCTATTTGGGTAAACACTGTGACGCTAAGATTCATTTCGTTGCAACGGATGATGCTAACTTTGATTTCGGCGTTTTTGCCAAGCAGATACGGGACGATATTTCGACGATGGATCACACGATCGTTGTACGCGGATCCGTTCCCACGAATTTGCCCAATGCGCATGACATGAGAATGATGATAAAGCGCCAAAGTGTCAGGGAGGCACGCGACTATGTCACGTCTCAGGATCGTGACCCGCTGCAGGTTGCATTGTTTCAGCTGTCAGGCGGTAGTACCGGCATGCCAAAAGTCATCCCACGCTTTAACTACGAATATGCTTATCAGCTGAAGCAAGTCATAGCCTTTAATGAATACCGCGAAACGGATGTTATCATGCTTCCAACGCCTGTGATGCACAATGCAAATATGGGCTGTGCTTCCCTGCCGATTATCCTTGCGGGCGGCACTTATCTTGTGTCCCCCGCTATTAACCCGCGTCTGTTTTTTAGAATGCTGATCCGATATCGCCCGACCTTGATGGGTGTGGCCGGACCCTTGCTTGAGAAATTCCAGAAACTGGGGATTTCAAAGAAGTACCGACTAACTTTACTGGGTGTGGTCGGAGCCTATGCGCTGGGGCGGTTACGGGCTGTGGTCTCAATGAACTCTGCCGCCGAAGTGGAGCGCAACCTGCACGTAACAGGTTTGCAACTTTATGGGATGACGGAAGGCTTTTTAACCTTTGGAAAAACAGGCGACCCCAAACCAGCACGGTACGAAACAGTTGGTCGCCCCATTTCGAAGTTGGACAAGGTGCGTATTGTCTCACCCGGTACTGAAGAGGATCTCCCGGTCGGAGAAGTCGGCGAACTGCTGGTGAAAGGTCCCTATACGATACGTGGTTTCTATAAATCTCCCGACCTTGACCGCGTATCATTCACATCGGACGGGTATTATCGCACCGGCGACCTGATGCGTGCAAAGGTATTCGAGGGAGACCTCTATTATGCATTTGAGGGGCGAACGAAGGACGTAATCGACCGGGGTGGCGAGAAGATCAACTGCCACGAGGTGGAGCGTGCCATGATGTCTCACCCGGATGTTGTTGCTGCGGCTCTGGTGGCCATGCCGGACAGAAAGTTTGGAGAGCGGGCTTGCGCAATGCTAACCCTTACTGAGAATGCACTACCTTTGACTGTAAAGACAATTGGTGCATTCCTTGAGACGGCGGGACTGGCAAAGTACAAATGGCCGGAACGTGTAGAAATCATGGAAGAAATACCGGTCACGAATATCAACAAACCGGATAAAGTAAAGATGCGTAAGATCATCCGAGAGTTGCTTGAAAGTGAAGGTAAGAGTGGTGGCTAAGCCAAAAGATCTTGTTGTAACACACAAGATGCTTTGGAATGAATGTTACTTGGCCGGTGTAGTGTGCACTGGCTGCTTCACCTGTTTTACGCTTGAGGCCTTCGACGACTCCAGAGACGCCCTTTTTGATGCAAGCTTTGGTCGCAAAAACTGGTCAGCAGGATTAGGAACTCATGCAGTCGATCTATCCATGGTACATGTCAAGTCGCTTTGCTCAGAAGATGAGATCAGCATCTGCATTCGTGTCAGTAGAAACAGGCAAAAGACACTCGATCTGACCTCGAAAGCTTATGTTTCGGATCGGCAGCTCAGGTTCACTGCCGATCCAGGGATCATCTGCGTGGTTTCCTCTGATTTGAAGCCTACTGACCTACCAGAAGAATCTATGCTGGCGCTAACGTAGTGAGAGTTCTGAGTAGATAGATGCAAACGAAACACGAGAGAGATTGTTGTGTAGGCGCCATCAAGCTGAAGGAGCAGGCCAATGAGCGATGAGCAACGTTCGCCTCAAGTGTCAAATCAGAAACAAGAATTACTGAGCAGTGTTTCAGAGGTTTTGGCTCAAAGCGGCAGCGCAGGAATTTCGATGAGCGAACTGGCAAAACGTATTGGAGTGAGCCGTCCGTCGCTATACTATCATTTCACTGACCGCGTTGATATCATGAGCAAGTTGGTCGAAGATATTACCACCGACGTAGACCTCCTTATGAAATCCTTAGAAACCCGCGAATACGCTTCTCCAATAGAGCGTTTGTCTGACCTCTGCCGCGAACGCGCGTTGCTCATCTTTAGAAAAAAGTATAACTTCCAGCTCCTGGTACGGAGGGACGAAAGCCTACCAAAAAGAGTTGTCGAAGCGCGCAAAGCATTGAAGAAACGCGTGTTCCTTTATCACAGGGGAGTGGTCGAACAAGGCTGTGTGGCTGGCGTATTTTCTGTTAGGAATCCGACTGTGGCGACCCATGGTATCATCGGCATGATCAACTGGTCAGCATGGTGGTATGACGAACGCGAATGGGACGCGGAAACACTGGCCGACCAACTTGCCGCCATGTGCCTTGAGACTGTTTCCGCTTCTGATCGAGAGGAGCTGAGTGCCGACCCTGCGCTTAGCATCCCGGAAATTTTCGAGGATATCGAAACATCACTCGCCATGCTTAGGGATGCCGTATCAAAGTCGTAGGTTCGGTACAGCTTCAAGCCAGCAACCCAACTGGGATGTGCCGCTAACTTTGGATCTGGATTACGAGTATGAATCTATCGACGTTTGGTGTCCGCATGTTGATCTCTAGGATGGGTTCAACAGACGCATAAATTTAGTCAGATAAACAGTGCGATTTACCCAAATTGGGTGTTTCACTATTTGATACATGTTTCATCATACGAAACACGGTGATTGTCGATCATTACAAAACCAAAGTACACCAAACGTGCACCGGCTAAACGGTCGCTCACTCAAACTGGCCACGGTTCGCATGTATTTTACCGGATCTTTCGGGCAGGCTGTCACGTTGGGAGGAACGTAATCCTCTCTCCTCCCAACGTGACCCAACTAACTAATCTGGTGCATGGATAGACCCTTCTCCAATGTGCCGATAACGTGAGGGGGTCAGTCATCCCTTTTTCTGATCCCCTCATGCGTTCCCATCAATCGACAGAGTTTAAGAGCCGGTCTGCTGTGCTTGTTTTCCCCGTACGTAAAGCAATCTGACGCCGCGTGAGTTGGCTGTTCGCTTTACCGACACAGAAAAGTACTTCGTGTCAGAGGATTCGATCTATCGCATCCTCTAGCCTAACAACCTGATCACTAGCCCAGCCTATGTGGTTCTGTCGGCAACAGATGAGTTCCACGAGAAGACAACACGGCCGAACCAGCTATGGCAGACCAACTTCACCTATCTGAATGTGATCGGCTGGGGCTGGCTCTATCTGTCGACCATCCTCGATGATTACAGCCGCTACATCTTCGCCTGGAAGCTCTGCACGACGATGAAGGCCAGCGATGTCATCGATACGCTGGATCGGGCTTTGCAGGCTTCGGGCTGTGCCTAGGCGACCGTTTTCCACAACCCACGGCTGCTCAGCGACAACGGGTCCAGCTACATCTCTGGTGAACTTGCTGAATGGCTGGAAGATCAGGAAAACGATCATGTCCGAGGGGCACCATGCCATCCGCAAACTCAGGGAAAGATCGAGCGCTGGCATCAGACCTTGAAGAACCGCATCTTGCTCGAAAACTACTATCTTCCCGGTGACCTTCAGCAGCAGATCGATGTTTTCGTCGATCACTACAATCACCGGGCTACCACGAAAGCCTACAAAACCTCACGCCCGCTGATGTCTACTTCCGACGCGGCCAGCCCATTCAAAACAACGAGAAAGGATCAAACGAAAGACCATCGAAACGCACCGCTTACTTCACCGCAAAGCCGCCGCATAATCAATCCAACCAGATGCGTCACTCCCTCTCTTAGCTCTGGCCGCCATCTGTCCCAAAATCCCTGACGACGGACATGGCATCTATCCAAGATCATTCTGGAAGAACGGAGACAAAAAGCGTCTAAATGGGACGCTGCGTCAGGAAGTTCTGCATGCTGAATGGTTCACACCGACCGAACATGCAAAGATGGCCATCAATCACTGACAAGCAATCCAATCACACACGCCTCCATCAGGTGTTCAAAATGCACCCACCGGTGCCGACAACATCAGAGAAACACCGCATCCGTGGTCCAGGGACAGGGGGCTACGCAATCAAATACCTGAACCGTTTTCCCCTATTATATGTCTCCGTAGATCAACTTTCTAATATCCTGAGATACGCCCACCAAGTTGTTGCGGCATCCTAGCTTGTTTCGGATTGCGATCCCACCGAGCACATTATTGTTTTGTACTAGCATTGGAAACGAAACAGTGCAGGAGTTCTCCTCCTCGGCGAACCCAAGCTCCCGTACCAGATTGAGCCGTTCGTCGAATTTCGGCGAAGAGATTTCCTGACGCTCTAGATTGCATGCCGATGAAACATACTTCTCTATATGTCGCTGACGTTGGTTAGCGCTCATATGAGCCAATGCCGCGTGACACAAACTGGACCAAGCAAAACTCTCTGGTTCGCAGCCAGTTGCAATACCTATTTCAGTAGACTCTTCGATTAACAGTACGCCTGGTTCTGAGAATAGCGCTAAGTCTATATGCACATCATATCTCTTGGAAGCCATTGCTACGCGCGGGAGCAATGCGTCTAGTTCCGGTAGCGGGATTCTTGCGTTTGCAAATGAAAGTTCTGTGGACGATGTAATAAGATACTGCTTACCACACAACGTTGCGCGCACCCATCCAATTTGGATAAGCATGTGCAAACCCCGGTGAATAGCGGTCTTATTCTGCCCTGTCCGTACGGACAGTTCCTCTCGCGTTAACGGTGACTCCAGCAACAACGCGTTCAATATGGAGAAACACCGAGACGCCGACCCCTTTGCTACACAAACAGGCACATGCCTATGAGGCACAATTCGATTATGCTTCAAAATAAACCCTCGTTAAAAACCCACCGGCTTGCCGGGTTTGGCAAGACCTGCTATCCGCAACTTAGCGGCTGGAACGGCGAGGAAACTCGGGTTAGTTCATCGTTCATCTTGGGAATATGAACGATTAATATTATATTCATATAGCGTTAATGAATCGGTCTTTGTGCAATTTCTGTGGTGTTCGTTGTGGCCTTTTGAGCACAGTGGTCTGTCTGTATTGAATAAACTTGGATGTGGCACAAACTTTTGGAACGGCCGGAGCTAGCGGCTTTATGGCCACATCTATCCTGTAATCTCAGCAAACACTCGAAAGTCACAAATCGTGTCCCTAGAGAATTGCTTCTATTGCGGATCATGTTGGCTACCGCAATGCAATCGATTGTGGCTGATTCTGATCTGAAAGATTTGGACCAGCACATGCGCCTTACGCGTTGTTTGATGAATCTGTGATCCTGTTCGATCATGCTGTTCAAATATTTAGACCTGATCGCTAGTACTTTGGCTGGACAGCCGAACCGCTACAGAATTCTGTTCACTTCTCGAATGCCAACTGCATTGTCGCCACTATTATCTATGATGTTTTTTAGCTGGAACCGCATTTGAGAAGAGTGCTTTGGCAAACAACCTAATGATGCTGGACGATTGCGGTAGATCGCACGACGCTGAACCGGTGGGTGACAAAATACGCTAGTGCAATTGCCGATGTTGCGCGCAGGCGAAAGGGACTGTGCGACCGTTCCTGGAGAATGGACGAGACTTACATCAAGGTGAAAGGAGCGTGGGTTTATCTCTATCGAGCTGTCGACAAGCACGGCAAGACGCTTGATTTCATGCTTTCACAGCGTCAAAACGAACCTAACACCACCAAATTCTTCGCTCGGATGCTGAAGGTCAACGGCCTTCCGAAAAAGATTGTAATCGACAAGAGCGGAGCTAACACCGCCGGCATAAAGGCGATCAACAAGATGTTAAGGTGAGAGAAGCCTCTGTGATGTAACCCACATCGTCGAGCCGAAGACACAGCGCAGCGGTGGACAAGGCAAAGGCGTAAGACGCACGGTCGCGAAGTTTAACATAGGTGCTGAAGGTCCAGTTGTGATCCGGGACTGTCACCGACAGAATGCGCTCACCTGCAGAGAGCGTGTGTTCTATGTGGGGTCTATCGCCCGGAAGCGTGTGCAAGTCTTCAACTGCCAGAATGCGCTCTTTTCCATCAATGGTTCAGCAGGTGACTTTTGCGCCTAATGCGACCAGGGCCACGGCGAGATCACCGACGTAATTTGCAATACATCCTGTGCCTCGCCCCAAAATGGCCAGGCCGTGTTCGTGTCCACCGATTGCATCGCAACCCGCACCTGGCGCGCGCTTATTGCACTTTGATGCGGTGTCCTGGAAGTAGGCCCAACCGCCCCGAACGTGCGCAGATGGGGGTTACTAGGAACACAAGGAGAACGCACGATGTAGTGAACATTCGCTGCAAGGCGTTTGAATTGGCGGGAAGCGGGACGAAGTACTAAATCGCTGCGGTTGCACCAGAGTCAGCTGTCAAGAAACGGTGGTTTGAGCAAGGGACGGCACGATGGAGGGTTTTTTTGAACAAGCCGCGCGAGAAGCTGGAGATGAAAACCAGCGCGATTAGGAAAAGGATAAGGAGGTCGAGAAGGACCGGGGCATCGACCGGAGGCCGACGCATGAGCTCTGGCTGTTGATGAGGCGGTAAGCAGTCTGTTACTGTTCTTCATGGGAACGTGTGCCCAAAAAACGACGCAATCTAACCTGATCGGCAGGGGCAAAAAGAGTAGCTTGAACTACGCTCAGAAGTGTTCAATAATCGGGAATGCCACTGAACTTTACAGGATACTTTCTGACTGACATCACAGGTATGTCGGCTACCGAGCAGACCCAGGGTGCCAGTGGTACATGGACCATTGATGCGTCAGCGACCTCATCGACGATTACGGTCTCCGACGGGGCCAATGCGCGCGTTTTTTCGGGCGATCGCAACAACGACATCCCCACTGACCCAACCCAGACCTTTCTCGACGAATTCATCTATTGGGAGGTTATCTCGACCTACTCTGGGTCAGATGGAAACACATATACAGCCGTTGTTTTCGAGTATGACCTAAATGGCAACGGTATCATCACGAATTCAGAAGAAGCCTTTTTCATCGCATTTATTCCCAATGGGTTTAACCCTAACGCAGTGACCCTGGCCTCGCTTGGTAATGGGCCAGGCGGCTTGCCGGCTGGAACAGTACCCCCGCCTGGCGTTACGCTGACCCGCATCAGTATACGCTCCAATGCGAGATCTTTGACATTTGTCTGCCTGTCATCGATGAGCCTGATCCAAACCACGAACGGGCCCAGACAGATTGGGGAAATTCGCACTGGTGATCTTGTCGAAACCCGTAACGGGGCAAAACCAATCCGCTGGACCGGCAAGCGCAAGTTCTCGAAGGCGCAGCTTGTGGCAAATCCCAAAATGTTCCCGGTGCGCATCACCAAAGGAAGCGTTGGCCATGGCCTGCCAGATCGCGATCTTCTGGTCTCGCGCCAGCATCGGTTGCTGATTTCCTCAACCATTGCCAAGCGGATGTTTGGCCACGCCGAGGTGTTGATCCCCGCGATCAAGCTGATTGAAATGCCGGGCATCTATGTCGACACCGAGGTTGAGGGGATCGAATACTGTCACATCCTGTTTGATGCCCATGAGGTGATATTTTGCGAAGGCGCACCAACCGAAAGCCTTTTGCCCGGACCGCAGGCACTTGAGTTGATGCCGCCAGAGGCTCGTGAAGAGATATTGGCGATCTTTCCTGAGCTTCATCAGAACGCATTGCCTGCGGCGGTTGAAATTCCTCCGGCCAAAAGACAGCAGCGTCTCATCGAGCGGCATATCAAAAACGCCAAACCGCTCCTTTCCCACGACGCCTTGGCCTTGAATTGATCTTTAAAATTCCGGCGCTTTGCCGTGTTCGTATCCCTTCAAAGCCCTGGGACACAATTTAGATTACTGTCCAGTTTTCTTAGACCATTTCACCATTGCTACCATGATACGTTACTAAGCCATATCCTAGGGGTATCGGGTCCATTGCGGTACGGGGCGAAATGACACTCTAAGCGTTTTGGCTCAGCTGCCGTTCGCGCAGAGCGAGGCGGATTCAACGAGAGAGCCCAAACTGCTGGATGCTGCACAACAAGCGGATAGCTGCGAATGGTGTATTTCGTTAAAAAACTCTTACTTGATCGTGAGGTAAGTCGCTGATTCAATTTTCCCCGAGGATGGAAGGGCTGAGCGATGATGGGGCCGAAGCAGGAAGCGCAGGCGGCGTTTTTCTACGAATTCACTCTTGAGGATCATGTTCCCCAAGACCACCTGCTGCGCTCGATTGATCTCTTTGTCGATCTGGATGGCATCCACGCCTATCTCGCAGATTTCTACAGCCACACCGGTCGGCCATCCGTCGATCCGGAACTGCTGATCCGTATGCTGCTGGTGGGGTATTGCTTCGGCATCCGATCCGAACGGTGGCTTTGTGAAGAGGTGCATTTGAACCTAGCCTATCGCTGGTTCTGTCGTCTCGATCTGACTGACCGCGTGCCTGACCATTCGACGTCCTCCAAAAACCGGCATGGCCGGTTCCGTGAGAGTGAGCTGCTGAGTCAACTGTTCGAAACGACTGTTGCGCGTTGCATCGCAGAAGGTCTGGTAAGCGGCCAGCGCCTGGCAATTGATGCCAGCCTGATCGAGGCGGATGCCAACAAACAGAATTCGACACCCAAAGAAGAATTGTGCGCTTCCGACATCGACCCGACCGATGCCCCTCGCGCCGTTCGCGAGTATCTCGACACGTTAGATGAAGCCGCATTCGGTGCTGCCAGCGAGGTGCAGCCTAAGTTCACCTCCCATTCCGATCCGGCCAGCCAGTGGACAGCAGCCCGCAAGGGCCCTGCATTATTTAGCTATTCTGACAATTATCTGATCGACACGGATCACGGGTTATCGTCGATGTTGAAGCCACACGGGCCATCCGACAAGCCGAGGTCGGATCAACCAAAACCATGCTGGATCGGGTAAAGGACAAGTTCGATCTGCATCCAGAACGGCTGATCGCCGACACGGCTTATGGCACCGGGCCACTTCTGGGCTGGCTGGTGGACCACGAGATCGCACCGCACATTCCTGTCTTTGACAAATCTGGGCGCAACGACGGTACCTGGACCCGCGCAGACTTCGAATGGGATGCCAAAGGCGCGCATCCGGTCAGCCACATCGCGGGCTACAAGGGCTGGGTTCATGCCGATGGCTATTCCGGCTTCAAGGGGTTGTTCGGAGCGAACAAGACGGATGAGATGGCGTGCATGGCCCATGTCCGACGCAAGTTTGTCGATGTCTTTGCATCCCAGGGCAATGCCACCGCAGAAGAAGCGATCCGCCGGACTGCGGAACTCTACGCAGTGGAAAAAGAGGTGCGTGGCAAATCGCCACTGACACAAGCCATCCGCTACGCTCTTGGCCGGATGCCGAAGGCGCGAGCATACCTTGAGAACGGCCATCTGGAGTTCGATAACAATACGGCCGAACGCGCTTGTCAAACCCGTGGCTATCGGTCGAAAGAACTGGATGTTCGCAGGATCCGAGCGCGGCGGCAAAGCCATGGCCATCGCCTTCACCCTCATCGAAACCTCCAAACTGAACAACGTCGATCCAAAATCCTGGCTCACATGGGTTCTGGCTCAGATCGCCGACCACAAGATCACACGCCTCGACGAACTCCTCCCATGGCGTTACGCTGCCCAGGCAGCGCAACAAGCACCGCATAGTCTCAAAAGGGCGGTTTCAACGGACGGGCACTGTTCATGCCGCCCTTGGTGCGGTCAATCAGGCGCCTACGCCCCACTTTTTGATGCCCATACTGGTCGCTGTTCGGTGGGCTTTGAGATAAGTCTCATCAATCATGACTGTCTTTTCTTCCCCGTGACTGGCGGCCAACCCGATCACCATCTGCGTGACGATGCCTTTGTAGCTTCACCGTTTCCAACGATTGTACAGGGTCTTACAGACCCCATGGGCTGCGGGAGCATTTCGCCATCGTAAGCCGTTGTGATTGATAAGATAATCTCACTCAGTACCCGCCCGCCATCAATACGAGGCTTACCGCAAGAGTTGGGAAAGAAGGGCTCAAGACGCGCCATTTGCGCCTCTGTTAGTCAGAACAGACATGTTCATCGCCCGTTTTTTTGAACCGTGAACCATGCCGCTCGCCGGAAATCAATGGGCCCTGACCCGAAGTGCTCGTCATCTGCTAAAAAACAAGCCATTCAAGTTCGTTTTGTATCCAATAAATCATATAGCACGGCGAATACCACTATTTTCTGAAACACTTGTGTAGTTTATCTCAGCTAGTGGTTTACAGTTTTTTTCCGACCTCAATACAAGTCTCTTCGCCTGAGCACCGCCGAGGAAGCGGCGTGCTTTCGAGAAATTTGGGGGCAATTCGGACTTTGTGTGATCCCAGTCTGGAAACAACGAGAAGATTTTCTGCCTGCTAACTTCGCTCAATGACTTTAGAGATTCGGGACCAAGATATAGGCTTTCGCAAAGAGCACCATTCGCGGAAACAATTTCGTGGTCATCAAATAATATGTGGAAGTATTCAACGTCCTGCATTTGTGAAAGCGCATATATTCCTGCCCGGTTCGTCAGATGCTTCGCAGCGGCCAAGTTTTCCGGTGCATCAAACATTCTCTTGGCGATTGTACTGGAAATCAGCAATCGGTGTTGTGGTGAAACCAGAAGATCACTTTCCGGCATATCTTGCCCCATACTTCCCGATGACACGAGAATAGGAGCTACTCTATCCGCAGATTGAGCACTAATTCCTTCAACTAGATGAGATCCTATCCAAAGAATAGGTTGATAGCCCTTGTCAGCTGTCCAAACCAAATCACCGGATTTCAGTTTTTCTATTTCTACTTGACCGCGAATGGTTAAGATTTTAGTACCTCTAACAAAGCAAGGTATTTGCGTACCATTAAAGGCCAAATCGGTCGGGGTCCAATCCTCACGATTGACACTTGAGGTGCCATCCATTGCTGTAGCTCGCCCAGAGAACTGAATGCTGACAATTTCACCCGAGTTCAATTGATTATTCGCGCCTACCCTATCGCCGTCAAATACAAGAAACAAATTCCCACGGTCATCTTGAATGATATCAATCTCACGAGATCGCCTGGAGCCATCAGCATATGTGACTATGACCTGGTTCCTTAGCGGACCGGTCGATGGGTTGGCCCACTGCAAATAGGCGTCAAATTCACTTTGAACCACTCCGTTGCCATCATTCAAGTTATATTCGAGGGTGTCAGTGTATTGAGTCCCATCAACATGCAAGCTTTGCGCATTTTGCTTGCCCGTAGGATCATTACTTGTGGCATTGATAGTAACCAGTTTTTCGTGCAGAGGATCTGTGTCGCTTCCGAAAGTCTGGTTTTGGAAAATAGAATTAGGACCGCGCGATGTGTCCGCTCCCTCCATATCAACGTTACCCTCGACTGGGTCGATGATAGTGCTGAGGTTTCCTAGATAGATTGCGCTCACTTGTGTTGTGATCGGCATGACACTCATATCTCCGGTTAGCGTTCCATTTCGGCCCTTCTAGCACCCGGGCATTCGGGGAATTGGCTTTGATTGGTACAGCAAATTTCTGAGTCTACTTTTTGGTATGCGTCTAGATGACCCATTAAGTTCTTGAAGGTGATAATCGCTTGGAGTTTTTGTAGGTGCCAAATTGGCAGTTGCACTTATTGAAACAATACGAATGCTGGGACCGACTCCGGCTCGGTGCATAATAGGGCGTCCCGCCCGGAACAAATCGTCGATTGCGCACGCGTCATCGAAAATCTCGACTTCAGTGCCAGCGAGCTGAAAAAGACTGATGAAATCAGTTCGGAAGAAAATATCAATTTGTGTGAACCGCTCCGGGTTTGCCGGAGGCTCCAATTCTTGAGTAGGATGGAGCATCATGAGCGAGACAACGAAGAAGTATTCCGCCGAAGTGCGCGAGCGTGCCGTTCGCATGATTTTGGACAATCCCGGGCAGCATGAGAGCCGCTGGTTGGCGATCCTGTCGATTTCATCGAAGATCGGTTGTGCACCGCAGACACTGAACGAATGGGTCAAGAAGGCCGAAGTGGATCGGGGTGCGCGTGCTGGCGTGACGAGCGAGATGGCCGAGAAGCTGAAGGCGCTGGAGCGCGAGAATCGCGAACTGAAGCAGGCCAATGAGATCCTGCGCAAGGCGTCGACATATTTTGCTCAGGCGGAGCTCGACTGCCGGTCCAGGACATGATCTCCTTCATTGAAGAACACCGCGACGACATCGGGATCGAGCCGATTTGCAGGCACCTGCCGATTGCCCTGTCTACTTTCTACGATCACATGACCAAGCGGGCGAACCCTGATCTTCTGTCCGATCGGGCTAAGCGCGACGCGGCGTTGCGGCCTGAGATCGAGCGGGTCTGGGAACAGAACTACAAGGTCTACGGCGTGCGCAAGATCTGGTATCAGATGCGCCGCGAAGGCATCGATGTCGTCCGCAGCACGGTGGCGCGGCTGATGAAGGATATGGGCCTGGAGGGTGTCATTCGAGGCAAGAGCCCGAAGACGACAATCCCGGACAAGTCCCAGACGTGCCCGTTGGACAAGGTGAACCGCGAGTTCAAGGCCCCGGCGCCAAGTGTTCTTTGGGTCAGTGATTTCACCTATATCGCCACATGGCAGGGCTTCGTTTATGTGGCATTTGACATCGATGTCTTTGCCCGTCGCATTGTCGGTTGGCGAGCCGTATGGCCAATGCAGGCTTCGCTGGAGCAGGTCGTCCATCAGCGACAGCCAGGGGCGGGCGTGGTGCATCATTAGGATCGCGGGTCGCAATACCTGTCAATTCGCTACACCGAACGGTTGGCAGAAGCAGGCATAGAGCCATCAGTCGGCAGCGTCGGGGAGTCGTATGACAATGCCCTGGCCGAAACGATCAACGGCCTGTTCAAGACCGAACTCATCCACCGCAGCGGCCCATGGCGCAGCTTCGACGCCGTAGAATACGCCACCCTCGAATGGGTCGACTGGTTCAACAACCGCCGCCTACTAGAACCCATCGGAAATATCCCGCCAGCTGAAGCCGAAGCGAACCTCTACGCAGCTCTGGAAAGATCAGACATGGCCGCGTAACTTAAACAAATCAGCCTCCGGCAAACCAGGAGCGGTTCAGACCTACCGAATTCCAATGAAATAACCACGACCACGGATGTTGTGTATTAGCTTCGTTTCAGTTCCTACATCGATCTTTTTGCGCAATCTGCTCACATAGACCTCAACAACGTTTGTTAGTGGATCGTTCGATGTTAACCAGACATTTTGTAAAATTTTTGCACGACTTAGTACTTTGTCACGTTCTTCCATGAGGTATTCGAGCAGAGCAAATTCTAGCGATGTAAGTTCAATAATTCGATCGCCGCGGCTAACAGAGAGGGTATCAAGATTGAACTGTAAATCTTCGACCTGCAGTATTCTTTGCTGTGACGTCAGTTGCTCGCCTGATTTGCGACCAACTATGTTACGAATTCTTGCTAGCAACTCTTCAAATGCAAAAGGTTTCGTCATGTAGTCATCAGCCCCCATTCTAAGGCCAGTAACCGCATCTTCTGACGAATCTAGCGCTGTCAACATGATAATGGGCGTCTGATTCCCTTGCATCCGAATCTCATTGCAGACTTGGCGACCATCCATTTCGGGCAACATCAGATCAAGTATGACAGCATCCCATTCAGATTGAACGGCCTTTTCAAGTCCAGCTTTCCCGTCTTTACAGAAATCAACCACATAACCCTCCGCACGGAGACCACGCAACAGAAACTCTGCTATCTGTTCATTGTCTTCAATAACAAGTAGACGCATATAACTCCTCGGATGCAAATTTGAGGGGCTTGTAGCATATGTGTTTGAAATAGCTAGGTGCTTCTTCGTCCAATATACTAAGTCTGGAGATCACAACCTAAGAACTGCTGTCGCAGTTAGACCGATCGACCGTAAAAAGGCCTTTGGGCTTCGAAACGGGTAGAAAGCATAGGATTTTTGACGACGGCCTTGCCCTTCCAAAACGGCAAGAAAAACTTAACCTAGGCGGTGACATCACTGTCCTAGCCCCAAGCAACTGCGGCACTATTTTGGTATC
The DNA here is from genome assembly GCF_056532675.1 of Ruegeria sp. I1. NCBI lineage: Bacteria > Pseudomonadati > Pseudomonadota > Alphaproteobacteria > Rhodobacterales > Roseobacteraceae > Ruegeria > Ruegeria sp. I1. Next base: position 15,776 of record NZ_JBQFNM010000018.1, read on the forward strand.
ACCCGAGAGATGATAGATGTCTCGGAAGAGGCGCTTTGATGAAGACGCGTTGAAGCTTTCATGGGAGATTGACGTTCATTTACATCACGCACTAGGGTCAGGACTCATAGCCAGTATATGACGAGTGCTGCGAGTGCGATTGCGGACAAGAAGACCTTGGGGCACCTGTCGTAGCGGGTTGCT
>NZ_JBQFNM010000019.1:0-15607 GCF_056532675.1 Ruegeria sp. I1
GCCACACTCAAAGGCGAGGATCAAACAATGGCAACTCAAACTCTGAAACTGAACGTCAAAACCGGCGAAAAAGATGGCAAAAACTTCTGGTACCGCTGCGGCGTCGTTTTCGTACATACCGACGAGCAGGGCAACATCACATCGATCCAGGTCAAGTACAACATGTTCCCTGGTGTCGACATGGTGGCCTTCCCAAAGCGGAGCGGTGACGACGACTAAACCAAGGACGGGCGGCACAAGTCGCCCCTTCCTTTGCTCCGGCAGTCCCGGCACGGCCTGTCGTTTGAGCGCTGGCGTCAGATATTTACATGTTTCATCATACGAAACACTGTGATTGTCGATCATTACAAAACCAAAGTACACCAAACGTGCACCGGCTAAACGGTCGCTCGCTCAAACTGGCCACGGTTCGCATGTATTTTACAGGATCTTTCGGGCAGGTCGTCACGTTGGGAGGAACGTAACCCTCTCCTCCCAACGTGACCCAACTAGCCAATCTGATGCATGGATAGACCCCCTCTCCAATGCGCAGATAACGTGAGGGGATCAGTCATCCCCTTTCTGATCCCCTCATGCGTTCTAATCAATCGAAAGAGTTTAAGACCCGATCTGTTGGGCGGATAATGACTGCGGTGGGCGGGCTCCAATCTGGATGAGCCACGCCCTGACAATGGGCCAGAATTCCGGTGCTGAAGGAAGGTCCGCGCTGGTGTTTTCAAAGGCCGCTTCAAGCCGGATTTTGAGCAGCGGAATCCACTCTTCAAACCGGTCAAGAAGGTGGGTTCTCAACCAGCTTCGAAGGGCAGATTGCCAGCCAGTTTCAGATGCCACTGCAAGATGTGATTCAAGATCACTCGGAATGGTTTTTGGCCATTCAATGTCCATGGGTTTGTCCTGTCAGATTTTGGCCTAGGGGATGGCCTACAGGACAGCATGTAAGAGACGTTCACTCGGTTGCCAACCTGAATTCCGAAGTCTCTTTCTTCCGGCATTTGGTGCATTTGAACTTGGGCCTGACATCCGCGACAGTCACGCCCGGGCTGCACTGCGACAGGATCGAGGCAACAGTCAAAACAGCAGAATGCCCACACGACCGGCAGGAGATGAACACGCTCTGATCCAAGATTGTCTGCAACAGTGTTCCGGGTTTAATTGCCATGTCCTTTAACCCATACTCGCCTTTAGGTTGCTTGGCGGAGAATCAGCGGATCGAGGACAAGTGCCGCGAGAAGAAGTGTCGTTGAGTGTTGAACCCATCGAGGTCATCTGCGGCGCCTGAAGATCACGACGCTTTGTCATTATCGGCGCCGAATATCTTGACCATCTGCTTTTCAAAGAAAGCCCGCGTCACCGTGGCCCGGTTGCCTGCATATCCATGGTAGTGGGATTTGCCATTGGCCTTCGGGAAGCCAGCCCAGATCAAAGCGAGGTTGTCCATGAAGCGAGAGAGTGTCAGGTCGCCCGCAACGAAATCCTGATAGCCCGCATCATAGAGAAGCACACCCGCCATCTTGTTCTGAGTGGACTTGTTGAACACAGCCGAGTCAGGCAACCGGAGGCGTCTTTGGAGACTGGCCAAGGTTGAAGGTATCACCTGGAACCGGCCTATGGCGTGGTGCTGGCCGGGTGTCGCTCTGATCCACGTTTTGATTTCGCCCAGGGTCATCTGGGTCGGACGCTTGGCCGTCAGTTTCTTCGCGCTGTGATGGATCGCGTCATAGCCAGCCCTCGGAGATTCCGCAAATTCAATCAGCGCATAGAGCTGGTCAACCTCGGTCCCTTTGGGCAAGCGGAAGCTGGCAAGCCGAGGCGGGTTCTTACCGGGCGTGCCACGCTCAAATTTGTCGAGAGAAACCCACTCGCTCACGACGCCCTCAGAGGCGATCTGAGAGCCCCAACCGTCGCTGTTGGCCTTGGGTGCCTTGGCGAGCTTTTGGCGCATCTGGCGGGCCTCTGTGTCGCTGAACGAGCCGGAGCTTGACCAGCCCCCGGTCGAGGTTTCAGCGGAGGCTGAGACTGACCCCAGAAAGAAGAGACAGCAGGTCGTTAGAGCAGCGCCAAATAGAACGCTGCGAAGGACGCCGGAGGGCGTTGAAGAAGCGCCTTGCGCCGTTCCGAAAGCGGGCAGGGAGAGCCCGTTCCGGAGGGCGAAAGGCAAGAGAAGTGCCATTTCGGCCCGATGGGCCTCATGGAAGGTCCACACCCCACGCAGCAAGCTGCAAACAAGGGCAAGGCCCTTGTTTTTATGGCTAAAACGCCGTGGCACGCCCGTGCCATTGTCGGCGACCGAAAGCCGTTGTTTTTTAACGATTTTTGTGTCGCCGACACGGGCCGTGCCACGGCCGTGCCACGCTGATGGGGTCCGTGCCACGAGAATCGGTGATTTTTGAGGCTCCGTGCCATGCTGTTTTTCGGGTGATTTCATAGTTCCAACTCCGGATCTTTGTCCTGTTCAGCGATCAACGAACCACGGTCCAGTTCTCTCTGCATAGCGGCCTCTGCATCGTGTTCCCGGCTCTTAAGAGCCTCCCGTTCTCGTTCTGTAATCAAGCCGCTTTGATCTATCAAAGCTTCGGCTGAGGCCGCGGCCATTTCCAAGAGCTGGTGTTGTTCTTCGCTGTCATCTGAGAGGATCGAGGCAACGAAAATCCGGGTCATGCGTTGCTCAAGGATCACCACTTCTTGCAGCGTCTTTAGGACAGCGCTTTGGTTCTCGATGATGGTTTTCAATGAGGTGAGCTCGGCGCTTAAGTTGCCGATCTCAGGGTCTGCCTTGGATGAGGCTTCTGACTTCTGGATCAGGTCTTGGATGGCCTGGTCCAGGGCTTCTGCTCTGTTGCCTTCAGACCCTTCGACCAGTTGCCTGGCGACTGGTCCAAGGACCACGCGTACCTTTTGTTGAGCGTCGTTCATCGTGTGATTTCCTTCTGTCTGTCTCTGATAAGTTCAACCTGTTTTTCGAGTTCCTGGATCTTCGCTTCGGTGTTTTCATCGAAGAGGCCCGGCAAGTATCCGATCGCGGGTTCAGCCTTTTCACGGTCGGCGGGTTTGTCCCGATCGTCCTTGGCAGCGTCGCGGTCGCGGTTTTGATCCTTGTCCTTGTGGTCTTCAGCTTCGTCTGCGCGCTGGCTTTCCAACCAGGCTCCGAGGGCGTCTGAGCGGATCCCGGTTTCCTTCTCCACGGTCTTCACCAGCTTGTCCTTATCGTCGGTGATCAGGGTGGCTTCATCCCGCGCACGGCTGATCTCCACGTAGAAGGATTTCTGGCTGACCAGCTTCTCGGTCGAGTCCATCGCAACGATCACACGATCTACGGTTTCACCCTGCACAGCGTGCGCCGTGGCGGCATAATCAAGCTCTACACCGCGTGCCGCGAGACTGTTGATGGGAAGGCTGACGGAGGTTCCGTCAGTCGTCTCGGCCTCAATAGCTCTACCTGTGGTTGCAGTGACTTGACCCCGCATTCCGTTCGTCACCCCGGTCTTTTCATCAGTGATGCGAAATCGAACCTGGTCTCCGACAGCGACCTCGCGTTGCTCTTTCTCGTAAACCACGAGGCTTTTCCCGAGCTCACGCTTGTTGTGGACGGCACCAAGAGGGAGGATGTTCTGTTCGCGGGTTTCCTGGTTCACAATGGTGATCCGGTTGCGTGGGGCATCGACATTCAGGACGGAGTAGGTGTCGTCTTTTTTGAGCCCATGGTCGGGGCTTGTGACCATCGATTGGAGCACATTTCCGGGGCTGTAATTGCGCGCATCAACGCGCTCAGCATCGGTCAGGCGGAGGTTGTTCAGACCGGAATATTTGAGGTCTGCGGCCTCGATCTGACCCTCGGATTTCAGGCCCTCTCGGATAGCCTGATTGATGTCTGCCCGGGCCTTGTTTGTGAGCGTCAGAACGCGGGTTTCTGAGCGCTCTTCCGGGCTCATTGAAAGGTATGTTTCGGCGGCTTTCTGGCGCGGGTTTTCGTGCTCCTGGACGTTCCCGCCGAGTTTCTGAAACGCCGATTTCACGTCGCCACGAATGGCGTCATAGACGGTGCTGCGGAGGGTGTCGTCGCGCTGCCTGCGGATCTCATCCATGATGGCCGTGCGCATTCCAGCCTCTTGCAAACGGTCGAATGGCTGGCCGGCTGCAACCGCGTCGAGCTGCTGTGTGTCGCCCACGAAGACGACGCGGGCGACGTTCGTGCGCTCCGCGTAGTTCATGAATGTCCGCATGTCCCTGGAGCCGATCATCGAGGATTCATCGACAATCAGAATGGTCTTGCTGTTGTCCACATCCTTGGGATCGTGCCGCTCCTGGGTGACGATCTTGGCGAGCTTTTCGGCCGAGCCGAGGACGGAGGAAAGTTCGTGGACGGCCTGATGGCTGGGGGCAAGCCCCTTGACCTCATAGCCGCTTTGTTCGGCATAATGGGCGACGCGATCGACCATGAACGTCTTGCCGGTTCCGGCATAACCCTGGACACCAACATACCGTCCTTCGCCAGTGAGGGATGTCGTGATGGCATCTTTCTGACCATCGGTGAGCGTCTTGCTGTCGCTAAGTTTCTTGGAAAGCGCGGAGGGTCCGTCGCGGCCAGCATGGGGTTGAAGTTCGACGCCGGAAGTTTCCTTCGTGGCATGGAAGGTCATGAGGATCGAACTTTCGAGCTGAACGGATGCCTTGTCGGTCAGGGTGGATTTGTCATCGCCAGAGGCGAACAGGCTACCCTCATCAATGCGCCGATCGATCTCCTTTTCGACGGCATTGATATCCGATCCGTCAGTCCGGCGCAGCGCTTCAATGGCAAGCTCTGATCTCTCGTAAGTCGTGTTGCGTTCGGACAGGTGCTCAATGGACGCGCTGACCGCCTTCAAGGTGGGGTCGAGGCTTTCCTGAGAGGCGGATTGTTCCTGTGCTTCGAGCGCCGTCATCCGGACCCCGGTGCGCTCAGTGATGTTATTGGCCAGGGCAGCGGGGTTGTCCGTGATCAGAACCGCCTCATCACGTGCCCGGCTGATTTCTACGTAGAAGGATTTTTGCGTGGCCAGCTGGTCGCGGGCGTTCATCGCAACAATGACCCGATCGACGGTTTCACCCTGGACCGAATGGGCGGTGGCGGCATAGTCATGCTCAAGACCGCGCGCGCCAAGGCCGCTGGCATCGATCTCTACTGAGCGCCCATCCTTGGTCGCGAGGGCTATCTTTCCATCGTCAGTATTTGTGACAACAGCGCGTTCCCCATTTACGAGGTCATTCTGCTTGTCAGTGATCCGAACACGGACGGCATCGCCAGCACTGAGTTCGCGGGTCTCAGGTACATAGGCAACAAGGGAGGCGCCCAGGTCACGACCGGAGACCGTCTTTGACAAAGGAAGATCGAGGCGCGTCCCATCCGCTTCATTCTGCAGGCTGAGCGTGTTCGTTTTGGAATCGACAGATTGCACCAGGTAGGGTGTTTCCTTCTTGAGCCCGGCGCTGGAACTACTGACGACAGATTGAACCACGTCTCCGGGTGCATAGCTGGCAGCTTCGATACGTTCCACACCGGTCATGGGTTTCGCGGTGAGGCCATTGATCTGTGTGCCGTCCCGAGACAGAGCGCCTTCAGCTTTGAGGCCAGCACGGACGGTTTCATTGATCTCTGCCCGGGCCGCGTTGGTCAGTGTCAAAACGCGGGTATTGCTGCGCTCCTCCGGGGAGAGGGCCAGATAGGTTTCGGCAGCGGCTGCGCGCGGATCCTCGGCAGTCTGGACGTGGTCATCCAGCTTCTTAAACGCACTGGCCGCATCACCGCGCACGGCATCATAAACGGCATCCCGGAGCGTTGTGTCTCGCTGGCGCTGAATGTCGCCCATAACGGCCGTGCGCATGCCTGCCTCCTGAAGCTGCGCGAAGGGCTGGCCGGCACTCACGGCGTCAAGCTGCCTGGTATCACCAACAAAGACGACGCGGGCGGCATTGGTGCGCTCGGCATAATCCATGAAGCTGCGCATATCGCGGGCTGAGACCATCGAGCTTTCATCGACCAGAAGGATGGATTTGCTGTTATCGTGCTGTTGCGGATGGGTGCGTTCACTCACAACGACGCGGGCCAGCGTGGAGGCTTCGCTGGTGACGGCCCCAAGTTCCTGTACGGCCTGATGGCTGGGGGCAAAGCCTTTGACCTGGTATCCGGCTTGTTCGGCCAGTTCAGTGAGTTTCTGTACCATGTAGGTCTTACCGGTACCGGCATAGCCCTGTACACCGACATAGCGCCCTTCACCGGTCAGAGAGGTCTCAATCGCGCCGCGTTGGCCTTCGGTGAGCGTCTTTTCCTGCGCCAGTGCCGCCTGGAGATCGAGTGGGGCCGAACGCCGGCCACCGGGGGAGAGATCCAGGGCGGTGGTTTTCTCGGATTTGCGCCATGTGTTGAGCACCGAGCTTTCGATTGCGACCGATTTTTGATCTGTCAGCGTCTCGCCATACTCGCCTTTGGCAAACAATCCTCCGGATTCAATCCGGCGATCGATCTCCTTATCAACCTCTTCCAACGACGATCCGTCCGCAAAGCGCAAAGCAGCGGCGGTCAGAGCGGAGCGCTCATAAACAGACTGTCTCTCGCTGACATGTGCGATGGCTTTGGTGACTGCCTGCGCATGAGGTGTTTCCGGAGCCTTCGTCTCTTCCTGCTGGGGTGATGCGATCAGCCCTTTGACCCAGGCGACAATTCCGGCCACGCGGCCAGCTTCAACAGGGTCCTGGGCGGGTCGTTCTGAAGGCTCGCGAATGGCGCGGAGAACAGGGGCAGGGGCCTCTGGTCCGATCTGGCCACGGTCGAGTTGCTTTTCGTCCAGTCCGAATTCGATGGCCTCTCTGCGCCAATCGGCGCGCAGTTCGGCGCGATCGACATCCTTGTGCTTGGCGTTTCGCGTGGCAAGCGTGGCGTTTTCGGCATTCTTGGGGTTGTGCTCCAAACCTTTGCCGTCCAAGGCACGGAGTATTTCCTGTCGACGCTTGGAGAACCCATCCACCACTTCTTGTGAGATGCCGGCGACGTTGACCTCGCCATACCGGCCGCGTTGGGTTTCGATGCCCATGTCTTTGAGCCGCGATTCAAAGTCTGAGCGATAGACCTCTGTAATCACCTTTTGGTTCTTATAGATATCCTCGTTCCGAAGGGCGGTATATTCACCCTTTTCATTCAGAACCATGTTGGCAATGACGGCGTGGCTATGAAGGTTGGGATCAAGCGCGCGGGAGGTGTCGTGGCGGTAGATCCCAGCGATAATGCCTTCCGCATTTGCAGTCTTCATTTCGCCGTCCATCTGATACCGGGTCTTGATGTATCGTTCTTCAACGACCGTCATGGCAGCACGCACAGCGGCGTCATGCGCCTTGGTGATGCGGTCATCTCCGATTACGAGCGCCGCGATCGATGCGGTCTTTGATGCGGAAAAGGTCAGATCGAGGCCGGCGCGGTGCTTGCGTTCACCATCTACGTACCGGCCCAACTCTGTACCGTCAGGCGCCTGACCATCCAAAACCTCGGCAAAGCGCGTGTCTTCTACATTACCCGTGAGCCCCGCATCCTCTGCGGCTTTTCCAAACCATTGTGCGGCATTCTCTGCTTCAGGAGACCCGGCCTGGTAATAGCCTTCTTCTTTGTAATAGCCGCTTGCAGCTGCACCAGCGGAGACATTCGAGACGGACATCATGCCGAAAGCCCTCCATAAAGTTTGGATTTTTCTGCCCAGTGCTGAAGGCGGCGAACCTCATAAAGGCTCAGGCCAGAGGGAGACTGGGTGATGAGCTGATGTTCCCATTCGCGGCGAAAGCGAGAGGGTTGTGAATCCAGCGCGATAAACTCTCGGACACGGTTGCGGTGCGCCCAAAGCTGGATTTCTGTGCTTCTAAGCGCGAACAAGCCCGGACTGGCCGTACAGCCAGACAGACGGGATCTGATGTCTTCGGAAAACAACTCTTCAAGGATCGGTCGAGGCGCGCGCCTCCAATGAGAGGCAATGACGATCGATATCTGAGGATGAAGGCGCAAGAATCCTTCCAATAAAGAAAGCCTCTCAAAGCTGGCGCTATTCTGTTCATGCAGAACGCCGTCGATACCCAGAAAGATCACCTTTTCCCGAGGCAACCGCCAAAGCTGCCCCGCTTCATTAACCGCTGGATACATGTCACCGTCCCTCCGACAGAGAGGCGTTTAGCGCCTGTAACGAGGCCACCTTGGACTTGAGAGGCGCGCTCCGCGCGGGCGCTGCATCCGAGGTCGAAGGTTTCTTGTGGCTTACGGGGCGTCGGTTGGCGGGATCGGCAAGCTGCGACAGAGATTTCTTTTCAGGTTTGGGGTCTGCGGCGGCGGGTTCGGGCTCAGGCGCAACAGGTTTCGGATCCGGTTGGGCGTCTTTGTCGGGGTAGGGGAGGCTGACGGCTTCGCGTTTCGACTTCGCGCTGTTGCCCGCAAAACCGGATAGAGGGTTCGGGGGCGTGATCTCTTTACCGGACAAGCCCCGGACGCGGCCGGTCGCGAACTGTTGCCAGTACCATTCGCGCTCTGAGATCTGTTCCGGATCTTCGATGCCTTGTTTGCCATCGGGACGAACACGTTCAACCCAGCACAGGAATTCGGCGCGTTGCTCCGTCGGGTGCAAAGAGGCAAACCCCGATTCAACACATGTCCCCTGGTCGATCTCGGCATTGGTGGCGCTGACGTTCATCCCGCCTTCGTCAAATCCGGTCCCGCGATAGGGGATGAACTTGTCCGTTTTGGCCTCGGTCGGGACGAGATGGAACTTCACCCGGGCCGTGGGCGCGTCATACGCGGCGCGGAAATAAGCATAAAACTGCGGCAGCGATTGGATCTCTGCGGCTGTCACAATCGGGCGCTGCGTTCTGCGGGCCATGATCCCGACCCCGTCGCGCGTGTCATGCGCGCCAAGAGTCAGGTTTTCGTTCATTTCCAGCACATCCTCTTCGCCAAGAGAGCACGACGATCGTTGCGCGGTGTTGAAATCCGGCGTGTTGAAGACGACGCGGTTGTTCAGGACACCAGAAATAGTTTCTGCGGCCTTGGGCCCGTAGATGTCCTCAAGCTGGGAAAAGACCTGGTAGCCCACCACGAACGCGCCGCCGAACTGGCGGATCTCCGCAAGGCTCTTTGGCAGGAACGGGAGCCGGTTGAGTGTCGGAACCTCATCGAGAAAAAACCATACCTTGGGATCGCGGCTTTCCTCTGTGGCCATAAGCGCGTTTGCGGCAACTTCCATGACGGTCGAGATCACGTTGCGGGTTGCGGCCGCTTTCTCAGCATCACCGGTCAGGAACACAAAGCCAGGACGATCGTTCACGATCCAATCCCGGATCGAAAATGACTGAGCATCATCGCGCAGGAATTCGAGAAACCGGAGTTCCGTGATCATGTTGGCGCGGATCGAGGCTGAGGTCCGAGCCACGTTTTCACCAAAGAAATGCGCACCGGGGGTCGGCGCGACAATCTCGGCCAACTCATCAGAGGGGATGTTCATGATGGCGCTGCGCAGATCGGCATTGGTCGTGTTGCCGGATTTGGCCAATTCGCGGGCGGCGTATTGAAATACAAGGCGTGCGGCCTGGGTCCAGAAGTTGTCGTTTGAGCCGGGATGGTCGGGGATCATCACTTCAGCGATCTGGGCAAATCCTGCGGCCGATACCACTTCATTAAACGGCGACCAGCCCACAGAGCGCTCATCAAACGGGTTCAGGATGATATCGTGCGCGGCATCGTAGTGATCACGCAGGAGACCGCCCATGCGGTCATAGATGATGGCACGGCCACCGGCGTCCCGAATAGTATTCAGGAGCTCATGCATCGCATTGGTCTTACCGACACCAACGGTTCCGGTTATGCCGATCTGGGCCTCAACGGCATTGGGCGGGAAGGGGATGCCGGCCAGCGTGTAGCGCGGTCCCTTTTTGACCTCGCGCCCGAACTTCTTCTCGTATGATTTCCATTTGGCACGAGACCAGGCTTTGAGTTCTCGGGATGTAACCAGACGCGCCCCGCGAATGTGCTCTTCTTCTTTCAGGCTCCGCCCGACAATTACAAAGATCAGGAACACGACAACGAAAGCTATGGTCGCAGGAACCATTGCAATCCAGATGAAACGTCGCGCGTTGTACGAATAGATATCGTAAAGCTGGCGCATCTCCTGATCGGAGTAGATCTGACCAGCAGTCCGGACGATGCGTTGGTTTTGAGCGTCGACATATTGAAGCTGGCGATCTTCTGTGCCGCGTTTTTCGACGTTAAATTCCGCCAGACCATAGGCGAGCGTCATGCGGACACCGGCCATGGTGTAGTTCTTATAAACAAGCACACAGAAGGTGATGAGGAAGGCGGCGAGAGCGACCGTTAGGCTATATTTGACCACTTGCGTGGCCATTCGCGTCCAGTGTTGCGTTGTCTGGCCGCCTCTGACAAGTTGCGTGTGTCCTCTGTTGCGCATTTTCGTATTCCCACGTTCCGTGTGCGGCGGTCCGGGAGGGTTGGAGCCTCTTGGAGGGACATGCCGCGACATCGCGTTTTGATCTCAGTCAGAGGGCGGGTCGCGGCTTCAAGTCAGGCTCAAATCCGCTGATACACACGCCTCGCATAAGACTTGTTATGTTAAATAAGTCAGTGTTGCTGACCTAAAAATCGACCCTTTCTCAGCATTTTTTGACCACCTTGGTGCGCTCCAAAACGGATGTGCGTTCAGCCAAAGCAAACTGTCGATTGAAAGTGCCGGCATCCGGGCCCGAGGATGTCAAGCCATCTGTGGCCGCGCCTGCGACCGCTGTTGCAGTGCCCACGTTAGAAATGGCCTGCGCCGATCCCGCATTAGCCAAGGCTCCGGCTCCTACGACCGACAAGCCAGCATTGAGTAAGCCCCCAGTGAAGTTGGCTTTGCGCTCGCGAGCCCGCTCAGCCTTGTTGATGGTCTCGATCTCCGCATAGAGCGACGAAGGCTCCGAGTTGATCTGGCCGTAGCTCATCGCCAGATCGGCGCTGGATGGCTCGGTATTGGCCGCGCGCTGGACGCCGGCGATCGATTGCATCCCCATGATATTCGCGGATGTCTGTGTCATGCTGTCACCGCAGGCCGTCAGTGTGGCGGATGCGATCAGCAGAAGTCCGATGGTTGCCTGTTTCATCTGTCCCATTGGCGCTGACGTCAGACATAGGATTGGGCGCCCTACCAGCCGGGATTTACATGCTCAGAGCTTTGGGATTTTGCACCAGGTTATCCCTATTTCTTAGTGCCAGTGCTGCAACTCGAAAAGACAATGGATACACCCCTTAGCGATGTGTCCGTCGTTTCAAGAATCAAAAGATCTTGCGATCTCAACAATCAGTTCTCGCACCGATTTGGGCGGATTTCCTTCATAAGGGTGAACCGCGAAAACCGGCTTAGGTGCAAATCTATATTCGGGCAGGACGGCTACGAGGGTACCCAACTGCAAATCGGCTTTCACGAGGAAATCCGGCAACACGGCAACACCCACTCCGATCCGGGTAAGCGAGGCCATGGCTTCGACCGTGTTGATTGTCACCGTTGGGTGACAGGTGATTTCGATCTCTTGCCCAGATGTTGCATGGCGCAAGCGGTGTTTGGGGGCAGATGTCTGACGGGTATGGGCAATATAAGGCGAAGTGAGCACCGAGGGTGTTGCGGTGTGGCTTGGTATTAGATCTGCTTTCGCTGCAAGCCTCGGAGTGGCACAGAGAAGGTCATTCAGGGTCCCGACCCGTTGTGCACGAAATGCGCTATCGGGCAAATCCCCAACCGTGATTGACAGATCCAATCGTTCATCCAGCAGATCCAGCCGTCTGTCATCCGAGATCAGACATGGTTCAAGATCAGGGTAACGAAGAATCAGACGTTGAATCGCTGGCGCGATGACATTCGCAACCATCGCATGGGGTGCCGTGAGCCGAATTGGACCTGTCGGCACGGTTTCACTGGCGCGCACCTGTTTGAGAGCGGTATCTGCAATAGACCGCATAGACTGTGTATGCTCTAGCAGGAGAAAGCCTTTGTGGGTCAGGGCCATTCGGCGGGTTGTCCGGTGGATGAGAGAAATACCCAAAAACGTTTCCAACGAAGAGAGGTGGTGGCTGACGCTGGATTTTGCCATGCCAAGCCGTTCAGCGGCTGCGGTAATGGAACCAGCTTCGGCCACTGCAAGAAATATCCGTAACTGAGGGGAGAATAAATCCATCATTGTTCGATTTTATCGTACAAATATGACTAATACTAGATGTTTTTCCGGCGAATAGAAGATCCTAACTTCAGGGAGGTTTATTATTTGAAAGGAATGCCACAATGACCAAACTCAAAACCCTAATGTCCGCATCAGTCGCTGCCCTTGTCTTGTCCTCTCCAGCACTAGCGGCGGAGAAACCGCATTTTACCTTTGTTCACTCCGCTTGGATGGGCGGATGGCAATGGCAATCTCTGACCCAAGATCTTGGCACCGAAGCCGAATACATCACTCCGGATCTTCCTTCCCATGGCAGCAACAAAAGCGACCCATCGAATGCCACGCTAACGGCCTATGTCGATCGCATCGTCGAGGAGATTGATGCACTAACAGGGACGACAATTCTGGTTGGGCACAGCTTTGGCGGGGTCGTCGCCAGCCAAGTGGCAGAGATGCGGCCTGAAAAAATTGATGCGCTTGTATATGTCTGCGCATTCATGTTGCCAGATGGTGCCGCATTCATGGATGCTATTGATGGTGTGAGCACATCGGAAGCATTGAATAATCTGGTATTCTCCGCTGATGGCAAAACAGTGAAAATCAAGGAAGATGCTTTGCATGGCGCAGTAGGCCACGACGTTCCATTAGATGTCTTCTCCGCAGCTGGCCCGCATCTTGTTGCTGAACCGGTCGGACCACTTAGTGAAGCCTTGGACCTGACTGATGCAAACTATGGTAGTGTGCCGAGGTATTTTGTTGAGTGCACCGAAGATCGAGCGCTGCCAATATCACATCAAAGGGCTATGTATGGCGCTCAGGAAGTCGAGTTTGTCTACTCCTTGGCAACAAGTCATCTACCCATGTTTAGCGACGTTAGTGGGTTGTCCGCAGCATTGCGAGACATTGCAGGGCGCGAACTGGTGCGCAAGGCAACGCAACTGTCCAGCCGAGCTTGGATCGATGCGTTCAACGCAGGAGATGCAGCGGCAGCCACAGCTCTATATGAACCTCATGCTCTGATGGTGGCTAACCCATTCGGTCGCTTTACCGGCCATGCGCAAATCGAGGCATTTTGGACCGATTTGATCGGCAAGGGCGCTACCGATGTGGAATACTTTAACACACGCATTGAGGTGTTAAACGCAAACTCGGCCCGCGTGTCATCCCAATGGCGCATGAATATCGCAAGTGGGATCATCTCGAATGAGTTGTGGGTCTTGCAGGAAGACGGCAAAATGCTCCTGCGCGAAGACCATTTCGCGGCACAGTAAGCTCAACAGTACTAACCTTGCGGGAAGCTCCGGACAACCGATCCCGCAAGGTCTTAGCCAGGTATTAGACCCATTAATTTAGTCGTCGCCATCCCGCGTGGGTGATTCATGCCCGAGAGTATTTAGAGTACAACATGAGCGATCCATTCCGGCTGGACGACGAGCAGATGGCGCGGTTTCAGCCTTACTTTGTAAAGAGTCGAGGCAAGACAAGAATTGGTGTTCGTCGTAGGCAGGTGCGATATTCTTGACAACGCAATGGCTTACGATGGCCTGACCCAGGCCCGAACGGGCGCGGGCGTCCGCAATCGAAGGAATAGCAAAGTTATCAAGTGAGATTGACTAGTGTGTGTCATTTCGGCTGTCGATCTTGGTTTATCAGAATTAGCTTCAGGTTCGAATTGGTGCGAATCTCGCAGCCCGTTCGCCAAGAAAGCTTAAACCTTACTTCTCATTCGGTCAGCTTTGCCATAGCAATCATGCGTCAACGAAAGCATCTGATGCTTTCCCATGGAAACAGCCGTAACCATTCTGCACCCAGTTCAGGAACCGTGCCAAGCCATAGACCGCGATAAAACCAGTGAAGCCTTTGTTCGGTCAAGTAACCTCTTCAAAGGTCTGCTAAACGGTCGACAATAGATCCACAATGTAGCCACAATTGAACTGGACTACTCGATTAGGGCTCGCGGCTCTATCCGTTTCACTTATTGAAATCCCAAGTTTGACGCCCAAGCTCACAAACTAGAATTTGCCTCGGTGTTGCCAGATGTATGCCCACGTATGGAATCTTAGAGGGGTAGTTTTGGAAAGAGGATCAGTTGTGACGAAGGCCACTGAATCGGAAAGCAGACGCGGCGTTGAAGGAGTTGTCTTACCGTAGAAGGTAATCGATAGACTTTCAGAGCACGTTTCATAGATTAGGTAGGGCTTCTTTTGTATCAAATCTGAACACGAGGCCAGGAAATGCCTGATTACACTTTTAACATTTTTCGGATCGTCGATATCTCAGGATCGGAGGGTTTGGAGCTCGCTGGTTCCGTTACCGTAAGAGATGATGATGGTTTCCGAGACACAACTCTTGATGACGTTGAACAGGCTCCACCTAGCGAAACAAACGGCGACCAAGAAATCGTATCGTCTACTGTTTCAGAGCTGGACGTTGGGGATACCATCCGTACACGAACCGTTTTTAGATTTACAAACAATGACACTGGCGAAAGATACACCCTGACGGAGGTTTTCTCGCAAACCGCCGGAAATCCAGTTAGGCAGCTGTTTATTCTCACATCTCCCGCACCGGATTGGTTATTCGACAGTACCAACCGTACACTTACGGCCACCAGAGCTGATGGTACAGTGCCATATTCTTCGATCGTGTGTTTCGGTGCTGGAACACTGATTAAAAAAAGTGACGGACGTGATATTGCTGTTGAGGAGCTAAAAGTCGGGGACCGAGTTACCACCTATGGTGGATTTTCTGAAGTAGTGCGCTGGATCGGATCTATAAAGATTAATTCCTTCGACTTGATAGCGAATCCAAAACTACGGCCAATTCGAATAAATGCTAAGGCGCTTGGTTGCGACCTTCCCATTAACAATTTAATAGTCTCTCGCCAGCACAGGGTTTTGATAAACTCAATGATAGTAGAACGCATATTTGGCATTGATGAAGTACTGATCCCAGCAATAAAACTTACTAGCTTGGAAGGTATAGAAGTGGCAGATGATATCCAAGAAATAGAATACTACCATATCCTGTTCGATCAGCACCAAATCATTTATTCCAATGGCGCACCGACAGAAAGCCTTTACACCGGACCAGAGGCGCTAAAGTCTATTTCTGATGAGGCTTACTCCGAAATAACTGCACTTTATCCTGAACTAGTAGAGCCACAATTTGATCCACCTCAAGCTGCCTTTATACCAAGCAGGTCCAAAGATGTCAGATGTCTTATAGAACGTCATCGCAAGAACAAGAAGCCCCTACTGACATGTATTTGATGACAAATTTAGCCCTCAAAGTGAGCTAATAATATTTGGTGGTTAGGGTCAGGACCCATTGATTTCCGCGTTGGTGCATGATTCACGGTTCGAAAAACGAGCGGTGACCATGTCTGATCTTTTCTGGCTCACAG
>NZ_JBQFNM010000020.1:0-13136 GCF_056532675.1 Ruegeria sp. I1
GGGAATCAGAAACGGATGATGGAAGTGCGCGCGCGTTCCGATGGGACACCGCGACCGCAGACATGCTCGACCTCGGAACCCTGCGCGCCGACAATCTCGGGTTTAGTTTAGCCTATGCAGTCAGCGCGGACGGCGCGGTCGTCGTGGGGGAATCAGATACGGATGATGGAAACTTCCGCGCGTTCCGGTGGGACACCGCGACCGCAGACATGCTCGACCTCGGAACCCTGCGCGCCGATAATAGCGGGAATAGCTTCGCAAGTGCCGTCAGCGCGGATGGCACGGTCGTCGTGGGGGAATCAGATACGGATGATGGGAGCACTCGCGCGTTCATCTGGCGGACGCAGATGCAGGATCTGGAAAACCTGATACTGTCCTTCCCGGTACTTGCCAATGACACCGAAGTCGCGGTGGCACAGCAGCAGTCTGTTGTCGAACGTCTGCTGGATGAGACCTGCCTGGCCGAAGTGGGGCAGGCCTGCCTGCGCGTCGGCGGCTGGCTGTCCAACACTGGTGCTACGGGAGACCAGAATATCGGAGACCGAACAAGCACTACCGCCATGCTCACCTATGGTTACGGCCTGAGCAACCAGACCACCCTGGGCGGCACGCTGAGCCTTGGCGGCACCAATTTGGACGCCAATGGCTTCGATATGGGCACCACACTCGGCCTGAGCATCTGGAGCGAGTACAGCGAGACCGGCCTGGCCCGTACCGGCTGGCAGGCCTCCGCCGCACTCGGCTGGGGGCGAGAAAGCGGCGACCTCAGCCGCGGTCGCGGGCTCGAGAACGTCCTGATCTCCAGCGGGGAAGCTGACCTAGAAACCCTCTCCGCCCGCACCACGCTCGGCTACGGCTTCGACCTGCGAAACGACTGGCTGGTCACCCCAAGCCTGTCGCTGTCCCATTCCCTGACCTCGCGCGATGGCTATGCCGAGCACGGCGGCGATTTCAACGCAACCTATGACCGGCTCGAGATGGACCGCACCACACTCACTTTGGGGGTCGATGCAGAACATGCCGTCTCCGAACAGGGCACCCTGCTTCTGGGCCTGGGCATCGATCATGACCTGAGTGCGGATCGCGCCGTCCTGACGGGCACCTCGGACATGCCGGGTATGGAGGCCTTTGCGGTATCCAGCGCGCTGGAACGCCGGGACACCCGTGGCTATCTGAGCGCAGGCTATGCGCATGACCTGGGCAATGACCGCACTCTCTCGGGCCGCGCTCAGATCGGCCAGTCAACCTTCGGCGACAAGCCGCAGGTCGGCCTCGGCATCCACTACGGCATGCGCTTCTAACACCACCACTCACGGATAGCACTACATTCCTGAACGCACCGTCACCTCGCCCCGGTCTGTTCGCCGGGGCGGGTTTTTTTTGGCGGCACCCTCACAACCCCCAGCTCATGCCGCGATCAATCTCCCTCTCGGCCTGGCGTTCTAGCTCCTGAATTTGGGTGCTCAACACCAGATAGTTCACTCTCAGCGAGATGAAGAACCCTTGAACGCAGACCGAACTCAGCGAGCCTCAAAGCTATTCAAGGCATGCCAAAATGCATCAAGGGCATCGGAACGATTGCCCACCTTTCTAGCCGCGCAAATATTCCAGGGTAGTGGTGCGGTCATTTCGATTTCCTTAATCATTTCAGCGCTTAGAAGTTCTCGAAAATCCTCTTTCATCGCACCAACAATCACATTCGGTTCAGACAAAAGGCTGGTCAGAAAGGCAAAATCGTCGCTTTCAATCTGGGGTTGTTTCCCAACCAGATCTACCGCCTCCTGACCCCCGCCAAGCGCTTCGACAAGCTTCGCTTTCCAGTGCTTGTGCAGATAGGGCGATGCAAACGTATGTGCGAGGATATCGGCAATTGAGCACGGGCCCTTTTTGTGGATTGGATGAGATGGATGGGCGAGAAACGAAACGCTTTGTTTTTCCATGACTTTAAGCTCCACACCCTCGGCAGTTGACGTGTATGTCAGATCGCCAACAAATACGTCGAATGCACCGCTTTGCATAAGGTCTAACGGTCGGCCATAGGCGCTGACGAGGACTCTGAAACGCAAATCAGGAAACGACTTGCGGACGGATTTCAAAACAGGAGCAATGATCGTTCGTGTCGTGAGCGGATCACATCCGATCTGCAACGTTTCAACGCCATTGTCGCGGATGGCGGTGACCCGGACATTATAGCGATCCAATTCCTGTCGTAAGTGTTGCGCATTAGGTAAAAACTCTTTGCCCATACGGGTGAGGGAACTGTTGTTCCGGCTCCTGTGAAACAGGGTAAAACCCGCGTCCTCTTCTGCCTGAGCGATATAGCGCGAGAGAGATGCAGTGGACACACCCATATCCTTCGCCGCTTGTTGAAAGCTGCCTGTTTTGGCCAAAGCCAAAAAAGCAGTCAGTGCGTTTTCATTGAGCATGGTTCATCCCGGTTGCAAAAATTGATACTTAGAAATCGTAAACTGAAACTGTCATCCAGCGTTGTTGTGCCATCCAGGGTGTAACCCCTAGAGTAATTTGTATACTTTCGTTTCCCGTTTATCCCCAACAGCACAGAGGACATAATGAAACCCATTCGATCTTTACTTGTATCGGCCGCGTCTGCTGCCGCAATTGCTGGTGTTTTGCCCGCTTGGGCCGACACGGAAAGACCAAATATCTTGTTCATCATGGCGGATGACGTCGGATGGGCGAGCCTGGGGAGCTATCATCAAGGCGTCAAAAGCATCCAGACGCCCAACCTTGATCAACTGGCATCCGAAGGGATGCGAATGACCGATTATTACGCGCAACCCAGCTGCACCGCCGGGCGGTCCGCATTTATTACCGGACAGTACCCGATGCGCACTGGCATGCACACTGTCGGGCTGCCGGGGGATGACGAAAAAGGCCTTAACGAAGATGACCCGACATTGGCCAACATGTTGAAGTCTCTTGGTTATACGACCGGGCAATTCGGCAAAAACCACTTGGGCGATATGAATAAATTCCTGCCCACTGTCAAAGGGTTCGATGAATATTGGGGATGGCTGTACCACCTCAACGCTATGGAATACACTTCAGACCCTGACTGGCCGGATGACCCGGATTTCAACAACACATTCGGGCCGCGCAACATCATTCACGCTTATGCGACAGACACTGTCGATGAAACCGTCGACCCTCGGTGGGGTTTGGTGGGCAAGCAGCGCATTGTGGATGATGGACCCGCCCCACCTGAGCGTCAAAAGACATTGGATGACGAAGTTACAGCCCATACGATTGATTTCATCGATCGCGCTGTGGAAAGCGATACGCCCTTCTTTGTCTGGATGGCACCAGCCCGCGCCCATGTCTGGACCCATCTGAGCCCGGAATATGAGGCAATGCTGGGCGACGGTCGTGGCCTGCAGGATGTGGTCATGAAAGAACTGGACGACAATGTGGGTAAGGTTCTGGCTCACCTCGACACGTTGGGCGTAGCCGACAATACAATCGTGGTGTTTACCTCGGACAATGGCCCCGAAACAATGACGTGGCCTGACGGTGGCACCACTCCTTTCCACGGTGAAAAGGGCACGACATGGGAAGGCGGTTTCCGCGTTCCCGCGATCATCCGCTGGCCGGGCAAAGTTCCTGAAGGCGTCGTAAGCAATGGTATTTTTGCTGGCCTCGACTGGATGCCGACACTGGTAGCCGCCGCTGGTGGGCCGGACAACCTGCCGGAGGCTCTGATCGACGGGTATGAGGGGTATAAGGTCCACCTTGACGGCTACAATCAGGTGTCTTTCCTAACCGGCGAAACGGACAGCAATCGCAAGGAAATCATCTACTACGAGGGTCAGGATCTACAGGCCGTGCGGTATGGCGACTGGAAAGCGCATTTTACGGTCCAGACAGAAGGTTGGGCGGGTCCAAAAGAGGAACTGAACGCGCCACTTCTGTTCAACCTGCGTCGCGATCCTTATGAAAAAGCGGCAGAGGAATCAGGCATGTACACGCGCTGGATGGGCAACAAGATGTGGGCCTTTGGTCCGGCCGCAGCGCTGGTGCAGCGTCATCTGGCCACCTTTGCAGAATTTCCACCCCGTGGCTCGCAGATCACCAATCAGAAGCATGTCGAAGAACAGGTTTCGACAGAAGGTGGCATGTCACAGTAAGTCATCACCGATTGGCAAGGCGGTCGTCCCGCCTTGCCATTTGATCCATGGTACAAGGTGCTCAGGTCAACCCCTCACAGACCATGGGATTTCAGACTGTTTCACCTGTCTCTGATCCGCTAATCGCAAAGGAGTTTCATGCGAGATGCCAAAAACACTGACGCGTGAAAGGGTTTTCCTGTCTTTCGCATCAATCGGTTTGCTCCCGATTGCCTTAAGCTACGGCGCAAACCCACAGGTTGTTTTGCCAGCACTTTATGGTTTTGACGTTTCGACCATCAACCTTACCCATATTTTCCGCGCGATCATGGGTCTGTATCTTGCCCTGATCGCCTTTTGGATTGCCGGTGCTGTGAAACCGTCGCTCACCGGCCCAGCGTTGTGGAGCTTAGTCGTGTTCATGCTGGGGCTTGCTGCGGGGCGCTCCGTTAGCCTCGTGCTGGATGGCGTCCCGCATTGGCTGATGAGTACTTTTTTGGTTCTGGAGATCTGTTTCGGCCTCTGCGGTGCATGGTTGCTTGTGATCCGGAAATCTGAATGAGTTTTTGAAGGTGAGTTTTGGGCGACCAGCCCGAAGGGTAGATAGAAACGAAAGGGTTAAATGGTGTGGAAAGCTAGGTCCATTATGACCGTCGTGATCGCGGGTTTGATTGCAACCATAGGCTACGCGCGTTGGTCAACCGATGACGGGTTTGTCGATATCCCTGGCGGCTCCTTCCTTATGGGCTCCGAAAAGTATCGCCCCGAAGAAACGCCCGTTCAAAACGTGACGGTCTCCGGGTTCCGGATCAGTCGTACTGAAGTAACCAATTCACAATTCGCTGAGTTTGTGGCCGACACCGGGTATGTTACGACGGCCGAAAATGGCCTAGACCCTGAGAGCCATCCCAATGTGCCCGACGCATTGCGTGTGCCCGGTTCAATGGTGTTTGCCCAACCTGCGCAACATGTCGACCTCGACAACCCAAATCTATGGTGGCGCTATGTGCCCGGTGCAAACTGGCGACAGCCTACGGGGCCGGGCAGTTCTATCGACGGGATGGACGATCATCCGGTTGTGCAGGTGTCGCCGGAAGACGCTGCCACCTATGCGCAATGGGCCGGCGGACGCCTCCCGACCGAGGCTGAATGGGAATACGCCGCACGCGGCGGTCTTGAGGGTGCCAACTATACTTGGGGCGACGCATATGATCCGGCTCAGGGCTGGAAAGCCAACACCTGGCAGGGTCGGTTTCCCAACGAGCATCTGGCTGATGATGGCCACGCTGGGACGTCCCCCGTCGCCAGCTATGTGCCCAACGGTTTTGGTCTTCACGATATGGCGGGCAACGTCTGGGAGCACGTCTCAGACTGGTGGGTGCCGCGTCACCTTGCGCCCGAAGGCCATGATCCGACAGGCCCTGATACAGAAATCGCAAAGCACTATGCCAACCCCACGATAGGGCCCATGCGTGTTGTCAAAGGCGGATCATGGTTGTGCGCTCCAAACTTCTGTCAGCGCTACAGGCCCGCCGGTCGGCAGCCCGCGGAGTTAAGTCTGGGAACCAATCATATCGGATTCAGAGTTGTGCAACCTCTCGGAACATCGACATTTGAACGCCAATAAAGCCTGATGAGCAAATTTGAGAACGCATTCATCTGAGGTATAGCAGAAACAGAAAAAGCCCAGGATCTCCATTAAACGCTGGCTACGGATATCAAAACCAAAACGAACACTTGTGAAACGCTATTTCTCATAGCGTCAGTTCGGTCGTCTATGACGAAAAATAGCTTTCGCCTGCTTTGTTTAGATTGGCTTCACTCATCCCGTCCGCGGTATGTACCAACAACCGGTTTTTTTGCAGCCGCGCAGCGTAGCAAACCGACCATAGCCGTAATGGCAGAAAAAGTGATAATCCAAAAGGAAGGGTGAGTTCGGAAAGCTACCGACTGAGCAAAACGAAACGGCCAGTGCAAGGACATGGTTGTCCTGACCCACATCCGAGAACATTTCGCTTTTTTCCTTTGGCAGCCATGGTCGCCCGCGCATGTGCAATCGCGCTGTCAGGTTTCCCTGAAGGCTTTGACGAAATAGTCGCTAAGCGGTTTGATAGGTCATCCACATCTGTGCGGCGTAGCCATGGGCGACAGGGGCTGACCAGAGCAGGAAGATGTTGAGGCCGCGGTAGGCGATGCCGTTGTGGCGCAGGGGCCGGGTGATGCGACCGGCGAGGTGCTCGGCGCTTCAAGGCTTGTGCCAGGGTCGGGTGCCAGCTTCGAGAACGGCAATGATCTTCTCGGTGATGCGGGTGTAGATGTCGGGCTTTGCCATATAGTCCTCCATTGTCTCGTCCCCATGCGGGACGCGGGAGGAAATGGCGAGTTCAAAAAGCTGCCCATGCATGGTCAACACGGGAGCGTCAGCGAATGGAGCGGGCAGACCATTGCGCAGACGGCGGCGTCCGCCAGACTCGCGATCCCCTTGCTCGCACGGGGATGAGACGGTGCAGTTCAGAGCGGTAAGCCCCCTACCCCACCGGACCAGGATCAGATGAACGGTGCGATGGCATACTGAACAACAGCGCTCAAGTCACGCTGCCGCAAGATCCGATTGTCGGGCATCCAGTTCTCTGCGCCCTCAAATCGGACCGTTTGTACTGGACCATCTTTCTGATAGCCCTCAAAACCGTCGCCATCGCAAAAGCGCCGCGCGAGGATGTCGATTGCCTCCTTGACGGTTTCTGCGTGCTTGCCAGCCAGTACTGCTTCGAATGCAGAACGTAACGCCTCCGTTCCGCCTTTGTAGTGCTCTAGGCAATAGCAGAGGTCATGCGCATCTTTGGGTTCGCCCCGGTGATCAAAGGCGAAAGCCTTGAGGCAGGAGAAACTGACAATATCAGCATGCCGGATTGTCTCGGTTGTGACGCCACCATCGTCCAGAAGTTCGGCTGTGATATCCACGGTCTCATGGTGATCCAGCACCATCGCTGAATGCGGAATGTGGATCGCCGAAACCGCACCTTCCGAGGGTAGTTCCTGAAGCGCCCCACCCCTCTCATCTCCGGCGTCAGCCAGGAATTCGAGTATCAGTACAGTGCCGTCGACCAGCTCTTGCTGCCAGCGCCATGAGAGCTTTTTACCCTGATCGTTTTCCGACCTCTTGAACCCGATGGCCCTGATATTGTCCTCAAGCGTCCGGTAGGCCTCGGTATCAGCAAGCAGTTTCATGTCCACAACGACATCAACGTCCCCGGTTCCCGCATGTACAGGCACCGCCGGTGGGCGTTCCTTGATGAGGTAGCGTGGCGTCAGGCCACCCACGAGAAAGATGGAGTCGCGCCACGGTCCCAAATGGCGGATCAGCGTGACCAGAACGCGCTCACAGGCCTCGGTGACAGTTTGGTTGTAGCCTTGAATGGCCGTCGGTTTCTTCATTGCCATACCAGTTTCTGTGACCGCAGATGCTCTGCCATTTCCTTGGAACGGCCATGATCTTCCAGAAGGTCGAGATAGACTTGCAGCGGCGAGGCAAGCATACGTTCCCTCTCGTCGTGCATCCTGTGCCGACCTTTGGTGGGTTTTTCTTCAATCACTACCAGGTTTGCACCCTCTGAAACCTCGCGGGCACCCAAAGTGGAAATGAGCCAATCGTGCGCCCGCTTACCAAAGACCCGCACCGTCAGGTCGGAGACATTTGAAAGAAACGGCGCATATGCCTGTGCAGCGAACTGCCCGGTAAACTCCAGATCAAAATCGTCGTAGTAGTTCGCACCCTTGATTTCGCGGGCCAAATCCTCGGGTTTCATCCGCGGCACGTAGTATCGGCTCCGCTTCGACGCACGGCTTGCCAGAATGCTGTCACGCCAGGCATCCAGGAGGACATCTGGCCAGATCAGCCCACGCCGTTTCGCAGGCCCCTCCCCTCTCACATCCAGCCAATCGCAGCGCTCAAGATCCTTGAAGGTCTCGGAAACGGTCGCGGCAGACACACCGGCATTTTCGGCAATCTCCGAGCCACTCACCCATTCGCCTGGACGATCGAACAATGGTGGAGACTCTACAAAACAAAGCGGCCCTACAGTGTACTGGGCTATCGCCCGCCAGCACCTGAAACCATCATCCCGATGGATCAAAGGCCGACGATGCACTAACAATCAATTTGGACCAGCCAGATGAGGCCGCTCAAGGCCAAAATGCGATCCCGCCGAGCGCAAGAGTGGCGGAAGGCGTGGCGCAAGCTGGAGGCCATGCCGAAGCGGAACGGATCCATTCTTCGCAAAGCATGGAATTGCGCACCGTATCCAGCCGACCCGGGATACCTGCTTGAGTTCCTAAACATTATGACATCGGTTGGGTTGATATAGACGCCTTGCCAATCGGTCCGGAAGTCTGTGGTCGTGGTGAACCGATCGAAGCTTCCGTCATCATCAGGATAGTGGAGGTTTAAGGCAAAGGTTGCTTCGCTCGCCGTGTCTAGCGGCAACAGAAAGTTTGGAACGACACATTGCGTAAAAGGGGTCGTCGGCGCCGTGATGAATGCGCTTAAAAACCTATGGAAAATCGCATGCTCATGAAATGCCATCGCGCGAAACGTGTATCGCTGATGACCGGCATGAGCCCACGCCATAAGCTCTGAAAACGGATAATTTATTCAAATCCCAATCATTGGATTGATGGAACGGTAAAGTACATGCTCGTCCCATCACGCTTGTCAGGGTCGATCCAGATCTTTCCCCCGTGGCTGTTTACAATTGCCCGAGCGAGCGCCAATCCAATCCCTGAACCATGAGAAGACCCAGTTGATCCTCGCACGAAACGATCAAATACCATATGCTTATCAACGTCAGCGATACCAGGGCCGTTATCATGACAACCGATCTTCCAGTTTCCTTTATCTTGATCAACAGTTATTGATATTGAGACATCTGGGTGACTATGCTGGATGGCATTGTTGACTACTATACTGATGACTCGCCGAAGCTTGGTATCATCAACCAAAGCAAGGGCGGTTTCGGTGGTCGGATTGAAAGATAGCGTACCTCCATTCCGAATTACCATCGGCGCCATTTGTTTTACAACTTCATCACACAGATCATTAATGTTTGTCTCAATCAACTCGGCTCTATCAAGGCCAGACTTTTGTCTAGCGAGGTAAAATACATCTTCTATGAACTTTCCAAGTTCTTCAGAGGCTTTCTCAATCCGACACATCGATCGTTGAAGATCCTCAAAGCTAAGATCGTGACCAAGCCGAGAAACTTCTGCTTCACCACGAATGACTGTGACTGGTGTACGAAGCTCGTGCCCAATATCTGTTAAGAATTGCGTTCGCATCTGTTCGCGTGTGCGCAACTCCAGATTCGCCTTCTCAAGCTCTTCAGTTCTACTCTTAACAGTTTCTTCAAGGGTTTTGGTTATTTGTGATCGAACATACCGCTCATGTTTCAATTGAGCAGCCATACTATTCAGATTTGCTGCCATTCTTGCAAACTCGTCGGTCCCTCTTTCACTAATTCGAAAATCTAGATCTCCGGTGGCAAATTTCGAAATGCCGTCATTGAGTGCAGCAATCTTTTTAGGGTGCCGGAATGCTAGGTAATATGCCAGAGATAGCGACATCACCAAAGTCAAAATACCAATTGCTGCGGTGATCGTAATTGCAACTTCATTGATACGTTTTGCATCTCGCCTAACGGCTTCCAGTTGCTCTTTCTCATGAGAGACAACCTGTTCGATTAGACTGCTTACGCGGCCATCAATTCTTTGAGTGAAGCTGTCATTCAAAACAATGCGGGCTTCTTCTTCGTCTCCGGCGGCGAGCAAACCAGTCGCGTGTTGAATGTCTTGAAATGCAAGACGCACTTCATGCGAAATTTCTTCGATAACAGAGATCTCATCAAATGTCTGTTCTGAGTTGAGTTGCATTTCTTGAAACTCAAGCTGTCTGATTTTAAGCAGTGAGCTCTCGATCTGTTCTTGTGTCGTGTATAGATCAAAGGTTAGAGAAGCACCTGGACCGAGCAAGTCTCTTCGAGCATGTTTAAAGTGTTTGTAAATTGATGCGGACAACCCTAGGTAACCAGACAACTCTGAGTGCGCAAAGTTCATCACTTCAAGATTTCTCTCTGCCACATGTGAACGCCACATTGAGAATGCTACGAGTCCCAGTAGTAGTATTGCACTGGCCATTGAGTAGAGACCAATTTTCAGCCCTGTAGTCATGCGCATTCTCCGTGCCACTCGACCTGGAAATGCCCAAGATATGAAAGACTCACGCAGCAGTTGTATCGTTGACGGATGATAGGGCATGATCCTAGATCGCGTCGTTTTGGGACGCCGAGGTCACTTGGCGTCGATCTGGAGCGGCTATTGAAATCATCGCATTTCACCCTCTTATCGTGACGATTAGAGGAGTGTATTCGCTTGGCACTATTTAACGGGGGGGAATTTGTTTCTTTTCTTCCCATCGAGCGATTGACAATGCCAAAGTCACCTGGGTTGGGAGAAAAGAACTCCGAAGGTCGGGCTTGAAACGTAAACTGTTTATTCCACTCATCAGAACCGAAGAGGAATGTATTGGCTATGTTCCTTGAATCTTCATCCAGGGTTAATATCTGCGGGATCAACACTTGGAACATTGTGCCAAATCGTCACGAAAATCTCGGTTACTTGTAGAAGCTATTGTGGCTGCTGCACGCAGGACAAAATCAGAGTAATCACTGGTTCTGCTTGCAAGGTTTCCTGCACAATTACAGGGCCATTGAGCACCAGAATCCTTGGGATCAAAGGTGGCCACCGAAAATTCTAGACTATTCTCACTCTGTGTTGCGATAACTCGCGAAGAATCAGTGTTTAGGTTAATCCCGCTGAACAGAGGTATCGAAGTCGCAAATGTGGGCGCGACCCCTGAGAAAACAATATACTTCATAAGAATGAATACCTTTTGGCTTATTTGTCTTGTTTCATCTCCGAAAATTGAGGTTTTGGCAAGCTGTTAACTTGGGGCGGGGTTGTGGTGTGTTCGGGAGTGTAATGAGATCGGTGAGAGATGTGATCAGAACTCCCAGTCAAAGCCGACGTTTGCGCCGTAGCTGTGGAAGTCGGTGGCGATGCCGTCGTAGAATGCACCAACATTCATTGTTGCTCTGGCGTCTGTGTCATAGGTCAGGCCCAGATGGGTACGCCCACGCCAGTTTTCGAACTCAGGGGAGGCTGACGCGCCGTCTGTGGAGGAATAAACACCGGACAAACCGCCTGTCAGTTCCAGTGTGCCAGTCGAGACGGGCAGGAGTTGGCTGAAGTCTAGACCGGCGCTCAACTGCATCAGGCTGACAGTCTGGCCAGGGATCGTGTTGCCCAGGCTGTCGGTATAGGCCTGCTGGCTGTCTTCTGTGTAGGTGAAGTCCAAAAGTGGCATCAGGGTAGTGTTCTGGGCCTGGTACTCCCCTGTAGCACGCAGTTGCACCAGCCAGCGTTCGGTTTCGAAGCTGTCGGAATAGATTCCGAACGGGGTGATGTCGTTGTCAGTCTGGCCATAGAGCAGGCGGCCCTCGAAGTAGAGCGGTTGCTCGAGGAGCTTTGCCACGAAGTAGGGGCCAACCATCCAGCCATGACCGGAAGCGTTGTTGGTGGGGTCATCGG
The DNA here is from genome assembly GCF_056532675.1 of Ruegeria sp. I1. Classification (NCBI taxonomy): domain Bacteria; kingdom Pseudomonadati; phylum Pseudomonadota; class Alphaproteobacteria; order Rhodobacterales; family Roseobacteraceae; genus Ruegeria; species Ruegeria sp. I1. The sequence continues at coordinate 11,766 of NZ_JBQFNM010000020.1, forward strand.
CATAGTCGAAATGGACCATACCTCCGATCAACAGGTTTGGGTTCACGAAACCATGCGCTCCGAGCGTGCCAAGCGTGTAGGACCCATCTCCCGACCAAGAACTCCTGATATCCGCCCAGCCGTTGCCTTGCGACACGCAGCTATTGATCGAACCAGCCTCTTCTATGGCGTTGGCGCTGAATGCCCCACAGCCCTCGCCCATCAGAAAACGGGTTAGGCCCGGCTGGTTGGAGGCCAGACTGTTGGCGCGGCCGAGCATGAAGCCCGCGATAGCCACTTGGGTGGTCTCAACGACCTGGCCGCCGATGATCAGCACGTTGGATGCAGTGTTATCGTTGTTTTCGCCGTCCTGTGCAGCTGCGGCGGGTACTGCGATCTCCACGTTGCCTGCATTTGTGGGTATCACAGTCAGTGTGTAGGCCGAAGGGCCGCCAGTTATAGCGGTGACCGTTCCGTTGGTCACCGTCACGTCGTTTGCCAAGTCATCAAAACCCGTGACGCTTTCGTCAAAGGTCGCGCTCACGGTAAAGGGGTCAGTGCCGGTCAGAAATGCAGGACCGCCGGATAGGGTGACTGTGGGTGATGTAATATCCGCCGGGACCGCTGTGTTGATGAACCTAGTCCCGCTCACACCACTCCAAGCAACCTCCCAGTTTTTTAAAACACCATCGGCAGGATCTGTGGCTCGAAACGTAATACCATAATAGTCATCGGACTGATAAGTTCCTTGGATCCCATCCAATACCAAATTTGCAGCATCTACGAATCCGCAGTTTTGCAAGTCGGAGACGGTTATTGTAGTACCTAAAGTGGTTGGAAGATTGGCTGAGGAAGCTGGGTTAAGGACCGGACCGTTGAAATCTACCCGGATATAAGCAGCTATATTACCCGATCCCACTGGATTCTGGAACGCTCGCTTAGTAAACGTGCATGGTCCAACAAGAAAATTTTCTTGGCGCTCTTCAATATCAAGCGCCCACGCTTGCCCGCTTCCGATCAGCATAGCTGCTGCGGTCACTGCCGCCAGTGTCGTTGTTTTCAGCTCTGCAAACAAGCCCTTACCTCGGTGATGCCTATACATCATGTATTCAATAATGCCTTCCATGTGACGGTTAGTCCGATAGATGCTTGCGAACCACGACCAGTTTTAAATGAGCGACCCCTTAGTCAGCGCGCGTCTTATGTATCTTGGGGTTGGTCAAACTGGGAAATTTGGTGTTTCATTTAATGAATTTACAACTGGTTCAAAGCTATTAGCTGCTGATCCTTACGGTGGTTTCACTAGGGTCAGGACCCATTGATTTCCGCGTTGGTGCATGATTCACGGTTCGAAAAACGAGCGGTGACCATGTCTGATCTTTTCTGGCTCAC
>NZ_JBQFNM010000021.1:0-6346 GCF_056532675.1 Ruegeria sp. I1
CTGACATAAAATTGGGGGGGGGGGGGTCACGGGCCAGGCGAGGGTGGGGGGGCACACAGCCCCCAAACCCGATCTCAGATCAAAGCCGCTCAATGGCAAGGGCGATGCCCTGGCCGCCCCCGATGCACATGGTAATCAATCCTTTCGACCCCCCCGTGCGCTCCAGCTCGTACAGCGTCTTCAAAGTGATAATTGCACCCGTCGCACCTACCGGATGCCCCAGCGCGATCGCGCCACCGTTTGGGTTCACCTTCGCAGCGTCGAGCCCAAGTTCCTGATTGACCGCCAAAGCCTGCGAAGCGAAGGCCTCGTTGCTTTCGATCACATCAAAGTCTTCCGCTGACAATCCGGTCTTCTTCAACAGGTTCTGAACCGCTGGAACCGGGCCAATCCCCATGACCTCGGGCCGGACGCCCGCATGAGCATATCCCAACACCCGAGCCTTGGGCTTCAACCCGGCCTTCTCCGCCGCATCTGCCGTGGCCAGAACCATCGCCGCCGCGCCGTCATTGATGCCCGAGGCATTGCCTGCCGTCACGCGCCCCTCTTTCTTGAATACCGGGCGCAGACCAGCCAGCGCTTCGGCGGTGGTAGCTTTGGGGTGTTCGTCCACCACAAAGTCAACCATGTCCCGCTTAACCTTGACCTGAACCGGCGCGATCTGGCTTTCGAAATATCCCGCCTCAATCGCAGCCGCCGCTCGGGTCTGGCTGCTCAGGGCGAACGCATCCATCTGTTCACGGCTGATCTGATGCTCATCCGCAACGTTTTCAGCGGTAACTCCCATATGGCCGGTTCCGAATGGGCAGTTCAGCGCGCCCAGCATCATGTCCAGCGAAGAAACGTCACCCATCTTCGCTCCCCACCGCGCTTGAGGCACGATATAGGGGCTGCGCGACATGCTTTCGGCACCGCCTGCTACCGCAAAATCCGCATCTCCCAGCATCAGCGCCTGCACCGCTGACACAATGGCCTGCGCACCAGAACCACACAGACGGTTCACATTCATTGCAGGTGTCCCGTTCGGGATCCCGGCCTGCATTGCTGCAACCCGCGACAGGTACATATCGCGCGGCTCGGTATTGATTACATGACCAAAGACAACTGTCCCGATCTGGGCACCTTCAACACCCGAACGCTCAAGCGCTGCTTCGGTCGCCACCGTGGCCAGATCAATCGGCGCGGTCGAGGCCAATGCACCACCAAAGGTGCCAATTGCGGTGCGCGCACCGTCGAGAATTACGATATCGGTCATGGGACAATCCTCCTTAATTTGCACTTACTATGCACCCGCTGAATGACCCTGTCGCGCAAGACGTCCCGTCACGGTCAGAATTGACATCCGCTCGCACAACACGCATGGATTCCGTCATGACGGAAAACACTGACGATATCCTGACCCGCCTGCCCGCCCGCCTGAAAGAGGCGCGCCGCGCCAAAGGTCTGTCGCTTGAGGCCGTGGCCAATCTCAGCGGTGTCTCGCGGTCCATGGTCAGCCAGATCGAACGCGGCGAAAGCAGCCCCACCATCTCGACCCTGTGGAATCTGACCCGCGCCTTGCAGGTCGATTTCGCGGGCCTTCTGGACGATGCCAACAACACCGACCAGATCGAAGTTTTGCGTCAGGCCGAAGTGCCCAGCATCGACAATATGGGCGAGAAATGCCGCATCCGCATCCTCTCTCCTCCGGAGGAAGCCGGAGGGCATGAGGTCTATGACATCCAGTTCGAAGCCGGTGGAACGCTGAACAGCCAGCCGCATGCGCGGGGGGCACGGGAACAGCTGACCGTGCTTGAAGGTGCTGTCCGTATCACCTCTGGCGCCGCGGTTTCCGAACTGCGCCAAGGCGATACCGCGCGGTATGCCGCCGATATTGCGCATTGCATTTCTGCGATTGATGCAGCGCGCGTCTTCTTGATCGTCAAGAACGCCTAACCTGCAAAATCCGTCTTCACGGATATTTTTCCCGAATATTGTATTTCCCCTATTTGGGAAACGTATCCGTTATGCTAGATATGCGACTCAGTTGATCGGAGGTCGCCATGGCAGATGCATTCTTATCTCACATCACGGACACACTCGCGCAAATCGAATCCGAGGGCTTGTATAAACGTGAACGCATGATCACCTCGCCACAGGGCGGTGAGATCACGGTGGGCGACCGTCAAGTCATCAACCTGTGCGCCAATAACTACCTTGGTCTGGCGGATCATCCCGCACTGATCAAAGCAGCAACCAATGCGATGGAGCCCAAAGGCTTTGGCATGGCCTCCGTTCGGTTCATCTGCGGCACCCAGGACATTCACCAGGAGTTGGAACAGAAGCTGGCCGGGTTCCTGAACAAGGACGACGCGATCCTGTTCGCTGCCTGTTTTGACGCAAACGGAGGGCTGTTCGAACCACTGCTGGGCCCCGAGGATGCTATCATCTCCGACAGTCTTAACCACGCCTCGATCATCGACGGGGTGCGGTTGTGCAAGGCCAAGCGCTATCGCTACATAAACAATGACATGAACGATCTGGAGGCCTGGTTGAAACAGGCCCGTGACGACGGCGCGCGGCATATCATGATCGCCACCGATGGCGTTTTCTCGATGGATGGGTATCTGGCCAACCTACTAAAAATCCGCGAACTGGCCGACAAATACGATGCGATTGTCATGGTCGATGACTGCCACGCCACCGGTTTCATGGGGCCTAACGGGGCTGGTACGCCAGATTACTTCGGCGTCGATGTGGATATTCTGACGGGAACTTTGGGTAAGGCACTTGGGGGGGCAATCGGCGGCTATATCGCTGGGCCGCAACCAGTGATCGACCTGCTGCGGCAGCGGGCGCGGCCCTATCTGTTCTCAAACTCGCTGCCGCCCTCCATCGTCGCCGCCGGGCTAGAGGCGATCCGGCTGGTCGAAGAAGGTGACATGCTGCGCGCCCAGCTGTTCGGCAACGCCAAGTACTGGCGCGCCGGGCTAGAGAATCTGGGGTTTGATCTGCTGCCCGGGGAACATCCGATCATCCCCGTCATGCTGGGTGAGGCTCAGCTGGCACAGGACATGGCAGCAAAGCTGTTTGAGGAAGGCGTCTATGTCTCGGGCTTCTTCTTCCCGGTTGTCCCACGCGGGCAAGCGCGGATCAGAACGCAAATGAATGCGGCCCTGACGCGCGAGGAGCTGGATCGCGCCTTGGCTGCCTTTGGCAAGGTCGGCAAGGACCTGGGAGTGATCTGATGCGCCCCAACACGATGAAAGCACTGGAGAAGTCTAAGCCCGAGGAAGGGTTGTGGATGGTGCAGGCCCCAGTGCCCGAGATTAGACCGGACGAGGTACTGATCCGCATCAACAAAACCGGCATCTGCGGCACAGATATTCACATCTGGAATTGGGACGACTGGGCCGCCGAGACCGTACCGGTCCCCATGATCACTGGCCACGAATTCGCCGGTGAGATCGTCGAGATCGGGCGCAACGTAACCGGACTTGAGATCGGCCAACGTTGCTCGGGTGAGGGTCATCTGATCGGAACTGACAGTCGCCAGAGTCGCGCGGGCAAGTTTCACCTAGACCCTGGAACGCGCGGGATTGGCGTAAACGAACAGGGTGCCTTTGCGCAGTATCTGAAATTGCCCGCCTTCAACGTTGTACCCTTGCCAGAGGACGTACCGGACGAAATCGGCGCGATCCTCGATCCGCTGGGCAACGCCGTTCACACCGCACTTAGCTTCGATCTGCTGGGTGAAGATGTCCTTATCACCGGCGCAGGTCCAATCGGTATCATGGCCGCCGCCGTCGCCCGCCACGCCGGTGCCCGGCATGTGGTGATCACTGATATCAACCCCGACCGCCTGACCCTGGCCCAACACGTGGTGCCGACCCTGCGTACTGTCGATGTCACCAAAGAAGACCTGCAGGATGTCATCACCGAACTGGGCATGCAGCAGGGCTTTGACGTCGGGCTTGAGATGTCGGGCTCGCAAATTGCATTGGACCAGATGGTCGAGGCCTTAGTGATGGGCGGAAAGATTGCCCTGCTGGGTATCCCCCCGGGCAAATCCCCGGTCGATTGGTCCCGGATCGTATTCAAAGCCATTACCATCAAGGGTGTCTACGGGCGCGAGATGTTTGAGACCTGGTACAAAATGATTGCCATGTTGCAGAACGGTTTGGATGTCAGCCGTGTGATCACCCATCGCTATGGCGTGGACGACTTTGACAAAGGCTTTGCAGCCATGAAATCGGGCCAATCCGGAAAGGTTGTTCTGGACTGGACTTGAACCACTGGAAAGTTGCAAACGCAGCCTCTACACACGTAGCAAACAGCACAGGTGGGGAGGCAGCATGAGCGACAAAGCCAATGAAGACCGGTATCTTGAGCGCGGGATTGAGGACTCTCTGGTCACCGATTTCGCCGAAACCCATCGCAAAAGCTATGGCGACTTTCTGCAACTCAAGACCCTGCTGAACCTGCAACGTACGTTTCAGGACCCGGCCCAGCCCGATGAAATGCTGTTCATCATCATCCATCAGGTCAGCGAGTTGTGGCTGAAGCTGATGCATCACCAACTGGTCGAAGTACGGCACTTTTTGCAGCAGGATGAGTTCGGCCCGGCGATGAAGAACATCGACCGGATCAAAGCCATTCAACGGCAGTTGATCACAGCATGGGAAACCCTGCTGACCATGACACCTGCCGATTACATGACATTCCGTCAGGCCCTTGGCAGTTCGTCCGGCTTTCAAAGCTACGGGTATCGCCAGATCGAATTCATTCTGGGTAACAAGGATGCTTCGACCCTGAAGGTTCATGAACATGATCCCGAGGTCATGAAACAGTTGAACGCGGCGCTAACAAAACCGTCGCTGTATGATGAGGTGTTGCATATGCTTGCGCGCCAGGGCTTCGACGTTCCGCAAGACCTGTTGGACCGCGATTATGCTCAGCCCTATTCGGGGGACCCTCGCATCGTGAAAATCTGGGCGCAGGTGTACAGCGATACCGACCGGTATTGGCAGCTGTATGCGCTGGCAGAAAAGCTGATGGATGTGGAATCGCTGTTCCAGCGCTGGCGCTTCGATCATGTCACAGCGGTTGAACGGGTGATCGGCAACCAACCCGGCACCGGAGGGTCCAGCGGCGTTTCTTTCTTGCGCAAGGCCTTGGATTTGCGGTTCTTCCATGATCTCTACGATGTACGTACCGAGTTAATGTACACAGATCAGGAGTAGGTGATGCTGTATCGCGGATTTACCCAGTCCGAGCTGGAGCAAGAGTATTCCCCCAGTTCTATGGTTGGCGGCGACCTCACACCCTATCTGAACAGCTATGCCGCCCTGAGTGCACAACACCGGGCCCAAATGACGGTGCAAGAGAACCTCGCCTATGGCGGAAGCCCAACTCAGGTTCTGGATTTCTTTCCGGCGAAAGGCGCTGGCGCGCCGCTGCATGTGTTCATTCATGGCGGATACTGGCAGGCGCTCAGCCAGCGCGAGTCGGCAATGATGGCCCCGGCCTTGATCGAAGCCGAACAGTCTTTTGCAACGCTGAACTACACGCTCGCCCCCGGCGCCCGCATCGGAGATATGGTCGAAGAATGCAGCAACGCGTTGTTGTGGCTGGCCTCGCAGGCCGAAACGCTTGGATTTGATCCCTCGCGGATCACCTTATCAGGGCACAGCGCAGGCGCGCACCTGGCCAGTATGGTCATGGCACGTTCAGCCAACGATCTGGCCCGCGCCGGGTTACGGGTGCGTGATGTGATCCTGATAAGCGGGGTTTATGATCTGGAACCGATCAGCCTGACCCCGGTGAACGACCCGCTGCAACTAACCCCGGTCGAGGTGAACGACCTGTCGCCCATCCGCCACCTCCCCCGCCCCGGCCCGCGCTACCACGTGACCGTGGCCGAAAGGGACACGCCCGAGTTCATCCGCCAAAGCCGGGAATACGCGGAACTGCTACGCAAAGCCGGGCATGCCGTCAGTTTCGACCTGAAAAAGGGGATGCAGCATTTCGACATCATCATGCATTCGGGGACGTTTTTGGCAGTGTCACGGTAGGCAGAGTATTGGACTTCGGTCAGATTTTTCTCCGCATCTTAGACCGATACAACCGTCACCAACCATACTTTTTGGGCAGAGCTTCGAATGTCTGCTTGGAGCCCTGAGTTACTGCTCATCTTCTAACCAAAATCTGCGAAAATGGCGCATATCAGTTTTTTGAATAGGAACGTAGAAGGTCAGAACCATGAAGAAATGGGTTCTAGGGTCAGGACCCATTGATTTCCGCGTTGGTGCATGATTCACGGTTCGAAAAACGAGCGGTGACCATGTCTGATCTTTTCTGGCTCACA
>NZ_JBQFNM010000022.1:2500-6110 GCF_056532675.1 Ruegeria sp. I1
CCGGCCCTGTCTCGTGTATCCCGATCGAAACGAACAGAGTTGTCCAAGTCAAATATACTAACCCGAGCGACCCGCGTTGATCAGCTGCACGGCTGGGAGACCATATGGGGTTGCTCAATTGTCCTCGTCCAAGTGGCGGGGGCGGGAAATGTATGTTTTTGGTTCAGAAGAACGATCATCTTTAGTTACCAGCTGGATGATCACGATCGATCTGACCGAACTCTGCAGGCCGACAGGCCGAAAGGGTTCACGTCCTCAAGTAGCCGAATAGGCGGTAGGACAAATGGTCAAGTCTTTCTTTTTCTGGATCAAATCAAGCGCGAGAAGGGCGTTTGGTGAATGCCTTGGCAGCAAGAGGCGATGAAAGACGTGATACTCTGCGATAAGCCATGGGGAGCTGAGAATAAGCTTTGATCCATGGATCTCTGAATGGGGCAACCCACCTGAAAGCTTCATATTGTTATCTTTGATACTCAATATGGGGTTTAAACAGGTACTTAAGACCTGAATACATAGGGTTTTAAGAGCAAACCCGGGGAACTGAAACATCTAAGTACCCGGAGGAAAGGAAATCAATTGATACTCCCCTAGTAGCGGCGAGCGAACGGGGACCAGCCGAGCCAGATAAGTGACTAGAACATGTTGGGAAGCATGGCCATAGCGGGTGACAGCCCCGTATAGGAAGCTTTGACGGACGTATTAAGTAGGGCGGAACACGTGAAATTCTGTCTGAAGATCGGAGGACCACCTTCGAAGGCTAAGTACTCCTTGCTGACCGATAGCGAACCAGTACCGTGAGGGAAAGGTGAAAAGCACCCCGACGAGGGGAGTGAAACAGTACCTGAAACCGAACGCCTACAATCAGTCGGAGGATCCTCGAGATCTGACGGCGTACCTTTTGTATAATGGGTCATCGACTTGGTCTCACGAGCAAGCTTAAGCCGTTAGGTGTAGGCGTAGCGAAAGCGAGTCTTAATAGGGCGTATGAGTTCGTGGGATCAGACCCGAAACCGAGTGATCTAGGCATGGCCAGGTTGAAGGTAAGGTAACACTTACTGGAGGACCGAACCCACATCCGTTGAAAAGGATCGGGATGAGCTGTGCCTAGGGGTGAAAGGCCAATCAAACTCGGAGATAGCTGGTTCTCTGCGAAATCTATTTAGGTAGAGCGTCATCCGAATACCCCGGGGGGTAGAGCACTGGATGGGTAATGGGGCCCCACAGGCTTACTGATCCTAACCAAACTCCGAATACCCGGGAGTACTAGATGGCAGACACACTGCGGATGCTAACGTCCGTAGTGGAGAGGGAAACAACCCTGACCTACGACTAAGGCCCCCAATTCATGGCTAAGTGGGAAAGCAGGTGGGACGACCAAAACAACCAGGAGGTTGGCTTAGAAGCAGCCATCCTTTAAAGATAGCGTAACAGCTCACTGGTCTAAATAAGTTGTCCTGCGGCGAAGATGTAACGGGGCTCAAGCCATGAGCCGAAGTCTAGGGATGCGTAAGCATCGGTAGCAGAGCGTAGTGTGACATAGTTCCTATCCTCTTTAGCGTTCTTCGGAACGCCTTGGAGGATATTTGGAGCTTTCGATGAAGCGGGCGCGTGAGCGATCCCGTGGAGAGATCACTAGTGAGAATGATGACATGAGTAGCGACAAAGAGTGTGAGAGACACTCTCGCCGAAAGTCCAAGGGTTCCTGCTTAAAGCTAATCTGAGCAGGGTAAGCCGGCCCCTAAGCCGAGGCCGAAAGGCGTAGGCGATGGGAACTAGGTTAATATTCCTAGGCCAGGAGGATGTGACGGATCACAGGTGTAGTTCAATCTTATCGGATTGATTGGGCTGCTGAGTGGTTCCTGGAAATAGCCCTCCATCAGACCGTACCCTAAACCGACACAGGTGGACTGGTAGAGCATACCAAGGCGCTTGAGAGAACGATGTTGAAGGAACTCGGCAAAATACCTCCGTAAGTTCGCGAGAAGGAGGCCCGGTTCCTAGGCAACTAGGGGCTGGGGGCACAAACCAGGGGGTGGCGACTGTTTATTAAAAACACAGGGCTCTGCGAAGTCGCAAGACGACGTATAGGGTCTGACGCCTGCCCGGTGCCTGAAGGTTAAAAGGAGAGGTGAGAGCCTTGAATTGAAGCCCAGGTAAACGGCGGCCGTAACTATAACGGTCCTAAGGTAGCGAAATTCCTTGTCGGGTAAGTTCCGACCTGCACGAATGGCGTAACGACTTCCCCGCTGTCTCCAACATCGACTCAGCGAAATTGAATTGCCTGTCAAGATGCAGGCTTCCCGCGGTTAGACGGAAAGACCCCGTGCACCTTTACTACAGCTTCGCACTGGCATCAGGATTGTGATGTGCAGGATAGGTGGTAGGCTTTGAAGCGGAAACGCAAGTATCCGTGGAGCCTCCCTTGAGATACCACCCTTCGCACTCTTGATGTCTAACCGCGGTCCGTTATCCGGATCCGGGACCCTGCGTGGCGGGTAGTTTGACTGGGGCGGTCGCCTCCTAAAGCGTAACGGAGGCGCGCGAAGGTTGGCTCAGAGCGGTCGGAAATCGCTCGTTGAGTGCAATGGCAGAAGCCAGCCTGACTGCAAGACTGACAAGTCGAGCAGAGTCGAAAGACGGCCATAGTGATCCGGTGGTCCCGAGTGGAAGGGCCATCGCTCAACGGATAAAAGGTACGCCGGGGATAACAGGCTGATACTGCCCAAGAGTCCATATCGACGGCAGTGTTTGGCACCTCGATGTCGGCTCATCTCATCCTGGGGCTGGAGCAGGTCCCAAGGGTACGGCTGTTCGCCGTTTAAAGAGGTACGTGAGCTGGGTTTAGAACGTCGTGAGACAGTTCGGTCCCTATCTGCCGTGGGTGTAGGAGACTTGAGAGGAGTTGCCCCTAGTACGAGAGGACCGGGGTGAACGATCCACTGGTGGACCAGTTGTCGTGCCAACGGCAGTGCTGGGTAGCTATGATCGGACAGGATAACCGCTGAAGGCATCTAAGCGGGAAGCCCCCCTCAAAACAAGGTCTCCCTGAGGGCCGTGGAAGACCACCACGTCAATAGGCCGGAGATGTAAGCGCAGTAATGCGTTCAGTTGACCGGTACTAATCGCCCGATAGGCTTGATTTGATCCAGTAATGGAAAGACAAGACCAAAGACATACACACCTTGAACATGGACAGCGCGTGCCAACGCAAACGGCACTGTTGATTGACTATACAACCGAGTGGCAACGCGCATTCGCTTCGCGAATACGCTGCCTGCCACCTGTCGCTTTCTTGCGTCGCAAGAAAGTCGACATGGGCTTTTCCTCGGTTTGGTGGTCATAGCGCAAGTGAAACACCCGGTCCCATCCCGAACCCGGAAGTTAAGCACTGCCGCGCCAATGGTACTTGGGCTTAAGCCCCGGGAGAGTAGGTCACCGCCAAACCTAGTAAAAGCCCATATCTCTCTAATACGATGAAAAGAACACTACCCGGTCTCAAGTAGCCGAATAGGCGGTAGACCAACGCAAAGTGTCGCGGGATGGAGCAGCCCGGTAGCTCGTCAGGCTCATAACCTGAAGGTCGCAGGTTCAAATCCTGCTCCCGCAACCA
>NZ_JBQFNM010000023.1:0-5181 GCF_056532675.1 Ruegeria sp. I1
CAACCCGCTACGACAGGTGCCCCAAGGTCTTCTTGTCCGCAATCGCACTCGCAGCACTCGTCATATACTGGCTATGAGTCCTGACCCTAGGTCGGCATCTACCGCATCAAGTTGGGCAATATCACGCAGGCGCCGCGTCACCTCAATTGGATAACCGTTCGGATCCAAGAAGTAGATCGACTCGAGGATCTCGTGTCTGGTGAAGCAGGAGACTAGCACATTGCGCGCTAAAAGCGTATCGCGCCATTGCTCGAGTTCTTCATGGGTGTCCACTGCCCAGGCGGTGTGTGTCGCGTTGAAGTAGTGGTGCATCCTTGGCTTGCAGTATTCGGGTTGCTCCGACCCTAAATAGTAGAAGAACGCGATGAGTGTGCCGTTACCCACATCAAAAAAGAAATGCAAGAAATCTTCATGACCTGGCGGACCCCACCCCCGGACGGCAATAGCATGTGGCATTGGAAGACCAAGGATGTCACGGTAGAACTCTACTGTTTCCTTGAGCTTCCAAGTGGGTCGTGCTGAATGATCGACGCCATGTAGGGCGAGCTGCACATCAACATCGGCGGCAGATTTCGCCTTAACACCTTTTTTTGAACTACGCCCATCGCCTCATCATTTTGATCAGGGAAATAGGTTTCGTCCGGTCTGAGGTGCAAGGACTCTCCCTTTCCACAATCGGTTAATTTGCCAACCATGGTCAGCCTCCTTTCGTCTGCCTTGTATAGTTCACGCCTTTTCTTGAACATGGGCGAGGTAACGGCCCATGAATTCAGGAAGGGCAAAACCAAGCATCTGATTGTCAATGCGCCCAGTGCGTGTCATGTAACTGTGAACAAAATCCAGTGGATGCTGGTTCATGTGCTCGCGCATGCTCTCGTACCACTCGTAGCTTAATACCATGGCAGAGATCAGTTTTTCGGCGGTCTTTCTGCGCGTGGCTTCATAGTCTTGAAGGCGCGCGCTCAGTGGTTTGCAATCATTATTGAGCGCCTCGACAAGGGCTTGAGCATCATCGAATGCGAGGCGAGTTCCGGACCCAATTGTAGGATGTGTGGCGTGCCGTGCATCACCGATCAGCACAAATTTTTTGTACCACCAATGGTCGTTGGTACATGTAGACCAGGCGCGCCAGATTGATCGATTTTCGATCAGATTCTCGCCCTGAAGTTCAGGCGCAAATACCTCCTCGAACACCTCTCGCCGTTCGACGTCGGTCAGGTCTCCGAAGCCGTATCGCTCCCAGGACAAGGCATCACATTCTCCAACGAACGAAGATGCCTCAGCGCTGTGCTGATAGAAATGTGCCGCCAGAACCCAATCACCTACCTTGCGGAAAACAAGCCCAGGTGCATCGAAGTTGGCATTGGTGCCATACCAAGCAAACCGATTTCCAAGAGTGGATTTGCATGTGCCAAATTCCTTGGCAAATTGATCACGAACAACGGAGTTTGCCCCGTCCGCCGCGACCACAAGATCGTATCCCTGTAGGTCTTGATCTGCGGCAAACTCGGTCTCGTATTGGATATTGGCTCCCGCGACTTTGGCACGGTCACGCAGGATTTTCAGCAAGGCTATGCGCTCAATCGCCCCTGCACCGGAAATGTCGGCACGATCGATCTTCACCAACTGGTCACCCAGTGTGATATCCTGCCCCTTAAACCTGTGCATATGCATCAAAACCTTTTGGAACAATGGTTTGTTGTAAGTCAGAAGCTTTGCCGATGCACGATCCTGAATGGCCACGCCGAAGCCATATGTTGCGCCCTCCGGGTTGCGTTCAATGACGCAAACATTGGTCCGCGGAAACATCTGGCGCATCTGGATCGCAAACAACAGCCCTGCGGGACCGGCGCCCACTACGAGCACATTCATCAATGTTTCCTCCCTGACACGCATTTCGAACCAATAGATGGCTGCTTGACATATTTGTCAATCTTAATACAACTTACTGACAATTGTGTCAGCCTTGGTGCGCTGACTTTGGAAAATTTCGTTACACCCGCACTTGCGTTGGGTAGGCTTACACCCCGATGCAGGGGCCCGATGTATTCGCTGACGTGTCTTTTGATCACAAAGAGGCACAGCTCTCGCCCTTGGCTGATATCAAAGTAGTACCCAGAACGAACTTCTTACAAATGAAAGAGAGTATGAGATATTGAAACACCCAATTTAGGTAAATCTCACTGTTTATCTGACTAAATTTATGCGTCTGTTGAACCCATCCTAGTCTATGCCATTGGAGGCTAGAAAATGCCGACCATCTACAGTGGGCACTATGTGGTGCTCCATCAACAGACGAAAGAAGCGGCTTGCCAAAAAGTCGGTCGTCCGAAAGGCTCGGAGTTTCGTGTTGAATCAACATCAACAAGCCGCTGGCAATGACAACGTTTTGAGAAATAAGTTAGGTTGGCTCTGATTGCTGACGCTTCCGAGGAACCGCACTACCGTCACGATGGAAATCCTGGCTAGCAGGAATGCAACTGGGCGCGTGAACAGGCCCAAAACAAGCAACAATCCAACTCCGAACTCAAAGATTACGATCGGATCGAGCAGAGCTTCGGGCAGCGCGAAAGACTTCATGTAAACGAGTGTGGTCTGCGACGATCCAAGCTTACCAAGCCCGGCAAATACGAAGACGAGAACGTATATGGGCGCCTCCATTTTCTGGTGATGAACGTAAGCATTAGAGTTGGGGCTGATCAGCGGATATACCGGTTTGCACAGCGCAGAAATCCATAATTTTCTTCGCGATGGCTGGTGTCTGGGCGTAGCTAGGCAGGTACTTTTCCTCGCCTTTGGTCATGTAGGCGCCTGAGCGATGAACCCGTGCGGCTGTTTCGGCACCTGCAAAGATGTTCCGGGCGCCTTGATCCACTGACGCGTATAGGAATGGACGGATTAGTTTTAGCACGCGAGGCATCCCGTTGCCGCTAGTCATGTCCGTCTTGGTTGGTCCGGGATCAACTGCAACGACAAATATGCCAGCAGATGCGAAGGTTACGGCAAGTTCGCGCGATGCGATTGCCATCGCTAACTTGGATTGCGCATAAGCTCCAAACAGTTTTGTCGAGGTGTCAGGCTGTTCCAAGGTTTCAGCAGATATGGCTTTGGCCCGAAGCACTGCCCCAGAGGCGACATTGATAACGGTTCCCTTCGCGGCGGACAGATTGGGCCTAAGCATGTTCATCATGATGTAAGGCGCTATCAAGTTGATCTGAATATGTATGTCCAACCCGTCAGGAGAGGTGTTTACACCCTCCTTCAACACACCCGCATTGTTGATCAGAAGGTCTAGCTTCGGAGCAACCCGGGCTACAGCTTCAGCAACCTCTTGCGTGCCACGGGTGGTATCAAGATCACCAGTCACCAAGGTGATGGAACAATCTTCAAACTTTTCTAACAGCTCATCCCGCAACACTTCCAGTTTATCCCGGGAACGCCCATGAAGTACAAGGTCATGACCTTGCTCAGCGGCATTGTTTGCCAGCGAAATCCCTATCCCTCCAGTGGCTCCTGTGATGGCACAGATAGAACGCGTCATTTCACCCTCATCTAATCAGTGATCATTTTACAACTAATCATTGATCAAATAAGAGTCAAGACCAGCAACTTGGAGGTAGTAAGTGAGCAAGGAAACCTATCACCACGGAGACCTGAAAACGGCCATTTTAGACGCGGCCGAGGAGATGATCGCCAACGAACCAATCGAAATGATCTCGATGCGGGCGCTGGCTCGTAAGGCAGGGGTTTCCCCGGGTGCGCCTTATCACCATTTCGAAGATCGCTCGGCGTTGATCCTGGGTCTGTGCCAACGTAGCTTTGAATGTCTGTTTGACACGCTCACCAAAGACACATCCGAACCTGACTTAAATCAGTTGATTGTCGGGTATTTGGCCTTTGTTGACGAAAATCCTGCGCTATACCAACTCATGTTCTCACCTGAGGCGACGGTTGGCGATCACAAGGAAGCCCTTCAACCTTTCGCACAGCCAGTATCCGAGCTCTTGGATGCAACGCTGCGGTCAAAACATGCCAACCTGTCGAAAGCCCAACAAATAGAGGTCGCAGCGGCCCTCTGGTGTTTCATGCACGGGGTTGTCACGCTCGGGATGGCTACGCCCTTAAGGGCACGATTGAATGGAACCAGCCTTGAAGAATTCGCAGCCCGTTCTGTTCAGAAACTAATCACACCGACTCAAGATGTGCATAAAATAAAAGTTGATACCCGGTTGGGGCATCCTAAAGACCGGAACTAGAGCAACAAGAGCCCATCGGTCATGCGAGGCTGATCGGACCTGACCATACGCGTGTCCAACGGAACCGTTCGGCATTCTGATGTTTGCTGAGTTCGCAGAATAGATATGCCCAGTATTTGGATGGTTATGACCGATCCGTAGGTTTGCGATACATCCCTACGATCTCGTAAACAAACTCAAGCACAACACATCTACCGCAAAGTTAAATGGTTCTAAACCAGTTGTTGGTTCAAAATATGAAACACCAAATTTGTCGACCATGCCGAACCAGAGCTACATGAGACGCGCACCGGCCAAACGGCCGCTCACTCAAATCCGGTCAAGGTTCGTATGTGTTCACTGAATCTATCGGACTGATGGTCACGTGGGAGGCTTTCGACTCCCTCCTCTCCCACGTGACCCATTAGTATGATTTAAAGATATAAAATCGGCATGATGGGTGTTCTGGTATGAAGATAGCACCACTAAGTTTCTGTTTCTTAAAGAAAATAGCGGGCCAGAGAGAGGCTCTCCATTCAAATATCTTCTACGTTGACTTTTGGCATTCACCTTTTGGTGAAAGCTCGAATTCTGGGTGATCAAGCGTCGAAACAAAGCCGCCCCGCCGAAGTTCTTGCCCACGCGCTCAAAGTCAATGAGCTGCCACGCATAATCTTCATCGACACATCGGGGCCAACACAGCTAGCATCAAGGCGATGAACAAGATGCCCAAGAGCTTTGGCACCCAATCCTGATCGAGCTGGTGAGGCGAACATATCTCAATAACATCATTGGACAGACTCTTCGCTTCATCAAACGAAGGATCAAATCCATGCCGGGATGCAACTCTCTCGCTTAGGGTCAGGACCCATTGATTTCCGCGTTGGTGCATGATTCACGGTTCGAAAAACGAGCGGTGACCATGTCTGATCTTTTCTGGCTCACA
>NZ_JBQFNM010000024.1:0-3781 GCF_056532675.1 Ruegeria sp. I1
TTACTTGGTTGTCTGTGTTCGTTTCGAGTTTGCGACCTATAGTTAGCTTCCACGTATGGGAATAAAACCTCTGACCGCCAGTTCTAACTGCATGACACCTGCGCACCGCGTTTTCTACCACCGCTATTATATCGTCTGATCGACCAAATATCGTTAGAAGGACTAACAGGCCAGGTGCGCCTGCGATTGCACGACCTTTTCCGTTAGGACTGTCTCGAGAAAGAGGTCGACATCCTGTTCAGGGCACTCTGATCCGACCCCATCCACATGTTCTTGTCCCCGGTCTGGCGGAAATAGTTCCAGCATTCTTGGGGCAAAGAGATCGCAGAATTAGCTGAGGGTTTTAAACAGCCTGGTGAATGATCGCGCTTCAATACACTTCCGGTGGGCTTTGTGTTCTGAGAACGCCACCTCGCAGAACCAGGCAAAGCCTAACCTGCTTGGTGAAGCAGCCGGTACATCCCATTAGCCGACGTTGAAGTTGAAACCAAATGCTGCGATGCAGCTTCTCCAAAGCGGACGTTCACCACTTAATGGTGTCGATTTCATTGTCCGCTCGGGATGGCGCGCGTTTTCCCTATCCTCCCCGAATGGCGATACGTTCAGCCTGTTGGACGCACTGAAAACGGTAAAGCCCGACCAAACTGCTGATATTGCTGTTGCCATCCGCACCAAGGGGCGTTTGCTGTCCGCCCGGTTGAGACTTCGTGCCAAGCCAGAGGATGCCAGAGCTGCCGAAGTTAGGCGCGGTAAACATAAACAACATCGCAATCGCAGGGTTGGCGACCCGCGCAGCATTGAGGCGGCAGGCTTCGTCATCATCGTGACATCGCTTGATCCAAAGGTATGTGATGCCGACAAGGTATTGGCGCTCTATCGCACCCGCTGGCAAATCGAGCTGGCGTTAAAGCGTTTGAAGTTAGTCATTCATATAGACCGCCTACCGGCGAAGGGCACCGATCTGGCAAAAGCCTGGCTCCACAGCCACCTGATATTTGCACTGTTGATCGATACCTTGTCCAGCAATGCGCGGGACTCTCCCCCCTGTGGAGCAGGGTGCCAAACGGCGTAATCCGTCAATTTGGCGGGTTCAACGACTTTTGATTGAAGCGGTTAAGTCGATCTTTCTGGGTCTTCGCAAAAAGGCAAGGGTTATCACGTTGCCTACAGGCTATTTGATCCGCCCAGACGAAGAGCCTATCAAATGGTGCCCATGGTTAATCCACCTTGAAGAACTTATCCGTTTCTGAAGGTGGAGATTCAGCGAAGCATAATACTTTTTTTCGTCCCCTGCGCCAAGAACGGGGGCGAGACTAAATGCAAGATACCCTTTCACGGCGTCGAGAGCGTATTCTATGTACGGTTGTTTTATGTAACAGGTTAGGTAAGCTTCATTTGCGCTTGGAAGAGGCTCATCTTGGCATTCATCAGTGAACTTCACTATTCGAACGCGTACGCCGCCAGTACGGGAGTTTCGGAATTCCTTGAAGTGGCATTGAACCCAGGAGAAGACCCGGCTGATTTTACTGTCTCCTTTTATCAAGCCAACGGTACCGTCGGAATAGAGATCAATCTCGCTGATCCGGGTGTAGTTGCGACCGTTGATCCGGCAACGGGCAAGACATTTTATGTAATATCGAACGATAATTTTCCTATTCTTTTGACGGATCCGGACGGTGCTGGCATCGTCTATGAAGCGTATGCGTTAACAGATGTCGGTGCCGACCCAGACAATGTTCTCGATTTTTATGACATCGGCGGCGGTACAACAAATATCACGGCAACAAACGGTCTCGCTACTGGCATCACCTCGACCAACGTTGATCCTCCAACAGCACCAGGCGCTGCAACTTATACAATCCAGTTCGTAGAAGGAAACCCCAACCCGATTTTTCAGCACGTCACCGAAGGCGGCCCGGTTTGTTTTTGCCGAGGTACGCGTATTGTGACAGCCGACGGGCTAAGGGAAGTGCAGGGCCTCCGTGAAGGCGACCTCATACCTAACATTGAAGGTAGCCTCTGTATTCTACTAATGGTACTTCGGAGGCGATTTGGAGCCACAATCTTGGACGAATCGCCGAACTTACGGCCTGTCCGCATAACTGCTGGTGCATTGGGTAATGGTCTGCCCGAACGCGATCTTCTGGTATCACGTCAACACAGGATACTTGTATCGTCGAAGATTGCAGAGCGGATGTTTGGGACGCATGAAGTTCTCATTCCGGCAATTCGGCTGACGGAACTACCCGGCATCTATATAGATGAAAGGATGGAATGCGTTGAGTACTTCCATTTGGTTTTTGACCAGCATGAGGTTATTTGCGCAGAAGGTGCGCCAACAGAAAGTCTTTACCCTGGACCGGAGGCATTGCGCTCCGTAAGTCAAGAGGCGCTCGAAGAACTGCAGACAATCTTTCCTGAAATTACAAGCCCAGGATTTGTCCCAGTTTCCGCGCGACCGATTCCATCTCGCGTGCGCCAGAAACGCCTAGTGGCTCGGCATAAGAATAACGCCATGCCGCTGTTAAGCGCGACACCGAGCCAATAGAAAATTCCCAAGTTTAAACGACTGATCTCTGATTGATGGCCTCGAAATCATTGCATCTGCGGCAGTTGCACTGCTGCCTACACGCGTAGCAAAATTTTGGCACTTCTGGTCCAGGGTGATTTGGTTGAAAAGTAAGCTGTACACTGATCACACCGGTTTTGTCATTATTGCTGCTTGCCCGACCTTCACCCGACAAAACGCTAATGACAACCACTGCTCAAATGAAGAGGGGCTTTCTCATCCCGGACTGCAGTCCGCTTAAGTTAGCGCCTCTGGGCGTATCGCCCCGCTGCTTCTGTTCGTGGGCCAGCAGGATTTCGACGAGACAAACGCCTCTGGCCGTCAGGGGGAAAGCGCCGCCTTCCCCCTCGGGCAACCCTATTAGACAGGGCCGTGTCCTTAGCTGCGCCTGCGGGCCGCACCACCCCTGTCGAATAGCATTGCCTCGCCCCCTTCCGCGTTCGCCACGTGGCAGATCAGCAGGAACAGGCGCCTACGGCGTCTGATCTGCAAATCAGCCCTGATTTTTCCGAAAGGAGGTCAGGATCAACGAAATCGGTTTGGGCGATGGATGGAAGGTGTGAGGCCAGAAAAAGGAAAGGTTCTGTCGCTGGTGGCAGAACTATGTGTCGCCTCACACAAAGGCAAACCCGCTGGGTGCTTGGATTCAAGCCCTTTGGATCTGCATACGCACACTTTCAGGCCTCGAAGTCGCGTGCATGATCCGCAAAGGTCAGTTGACGTCTAAAATCTACTCGTATCGTCAGTTATCAGAATTGGCGGCATAGGTCGTGCTATTGGTGCAAACTCTTCATTTACTCAGAAACTTCGCAACAAATCCCAAGTTTAGCCGTTTATGCGACCGTTAGTCACCAAAGCTTACCTGTGTAACCACCTTGAGGACCAGCAGTGGATAGCTATGAGACATTGTAAATTCATTAAATGAAACTCCAAATTTTCCAATTATACCGATCCCGGGTTAGATTAGATGCGCACCGGCTAAACGGTCACTCACTCAAACCATCCTGGATCGCAGGTATTAATCGGACTAAACATAACGTGGGAGGTTTTAGACCCCCTCACCTCCCACGTGACCTATCAATAAGATTCAATATTGCAAATATTACATCGATAGCTACACGTTCCGCTAAGCCTCTTTTTCATGAACAATTTGACGTGTATAGTAGAGGCTCTCGACTCAAATTTTGTTTATCTTGGCTTCTGGTACTAACC
>NZ_JBQFNM010000025.1:0-3769 GCF_056532675.1 Ruegeria sp. I1
TGAGCCAGAAAAGATCAGACATGGTCACCGCTCGTTTTTCGAACCGTGAATCATGCACCAACGCGGAAATCAATGGGTCCTGACCCTAGTGCTTGGTGGTGGGGGATTTACCGTTTCATCCGGTGGTAGCGCTACTGACTTTGCGGCAATTTTGGCCGATTTGGACATTATTTCAATTGGGCTCGAGTTTGGAGACCTCGCTGACTTTGGTGGGACGCCAGGGGTGGATTGCTCTAACGTTGAGTTTCTAGGGTTGGATAATGTAGTTGTTTCCGGGTTGTTTTTAGCTATTGACGCGGTGGATGGGATCACCGGCGCGACGACCGCTTCGGTTCTGGACAACGACACGCTGAACGGCGCTGTGCTGGATCCGGCGGATATCTCGCTGGGCATCTCGGGCACGGCGAATGACAGCGTGACAATGCTAGGCCTGGATGTGACCCCGGCGGCGGGTTCGGTGACAATGAATGCGGCGGGGGAGATTGAGATCGCTCCTGGCACAACGGCGGGCACTTATGTGTTCACCTACGAGATCTGCGAGACACTGAGCCTCACAAATTGCGACACAGCGCATATCAGTGTGGAAGTGTCGAACCCGTCGCTGATCGACAAGATTACCGAGGACCTGATTACAATTCTTGAGGACGACCGCGACACAACCGTCGAATTGCAAAGCCAGCAGGCCCGTGGTTTTGCTTCCGGAGCGCTGGATCGTTTAAGGCAGCGCGGCGCGCTGCAATGTGCGGCTGCTGTGAACGACTATCTGAACAAACACCCAATCCTGTTTGATACCGACAAAGCCATTATCAAACAGGAAAGCGCCCCCTTTTTGGATGAGATCGCTGAGATTCTGGGAAGCTGTGAAGGCAGTACCTTCGAAATTGCGGGTCATACCGACAGCGACGCATCGGATGCGTATAATCTGGCGCTCAGCCAACGGCGGGTCGATGCGGTTTTGCAGGCCCTGGTGTCCCGTGGCGTAGACACTGTCGGGTTTCGCGCACGCGGGTATGGCGAAAGCCGTCCGATTGACACAAACGCGACGGCCCAGGGCAAGGCACGCAATCGCCGGGTAGAGTTTGTTCCGATCGAAGCGCTGGATCACTACGACATCTGCAAAAACACAAAGGACCGGGACCATACCTTCAACCTACAGGCGAACGGCGCGGGCGTGACGGTAGATGGTGGGCTGTTCCACCAGAATTACAACTGCGCGCGCGATGTGTGGGAAACCATCGAGGGCTCATTGAACTTCCTTGAGACAGACAGCGGCCTGTCGCAAACCCTGCTGAACGTTTCCTACCGTCGCGAGCGCTTTGTCAGCGAAAATAGGGTGCAGGGTTATTTCGTCGGGATTTATGGAAGCACCAGCGACGTGACCAGCACAGCAAACGGTGAAATCCATGGCTTTGGTTTCAATGCCGGTGTCTTCGGCGCGAACCGGTTCAACAATGGCCTGTATCTCGACTACTATCTGGGTGGTGCCATCGGCCGTCACGAATTCGATCTCGATTTCCAAAGAAGCTTTGGCATGATCGCGGCTTCCGGCGATTACAGTTATTTTGCCGGGTTTGCGGGTGTGGCCCTGTCTGGCGAGATCGAACGGGAAATCTATCGTTTCGTACCGCGCGCCGGGATCGACTATGCCTATTCACCTTCGGTAGATGTGGATGTGGTTGCACGGTTCCAGAGCATCTCGGAATCGGGGTTAGTCGAGCTTGCCTCGCTGACCAACACGCGGCTTTTTGCAGAACTAAGGATCGAGCGTGAGGTGAACAAAGGCGCTTCACTTCTGGCCTTTACCCCGGTTGTGGCCTGCTACGCCTCGTCGGGAAGCTTCGACAATACGTGTAGCATTGGGGCCAAGCTTGAATACGAAAGCTTCAATGAAATAGCAAATGGCTGGCAGTATGGAGTCCGCATTAGCGGGGAGCGCGGAAACGGGCTGTCAACCCTATCCGTTGCTGCTGATGTGTCACGGCGGTTAAATGTGGGTAAGATCAGCGCCCGTGCTGGTGTTGATGCGACAGTCAACCCGAGTCTGGGTGTCGATTACGAGCTGAAATTCTAACGCGGTGCCTAATACAGAAGCTACTGACTTTCATCATCAAGGATGCTCGCATAATGCCGTTTGCAAAACAGGGGCTAACAAGAGAACGCTATTAAGTTTGGCGCCGGGCAGGGTAGATGAGCAGGTCGCTCGCGCATGCTGTAGTCGGCCTGCTCCAATCCACGGCGCAAAACGCCGGCCATAGGAACCTATCCCACCTTTCTGATCAATGGAGATAGATCCACGATCAGACTCTCGGTCTGACCCGCGAGTTGATGGCCTTCCCAAAACGGAATGACGAGCGCGATATAGAACAGAGGCTCATCGGTGGAACACACCGCCCTCTTCGACTGGCAGAGGTGACGGGCCGGGCTCAGCCAGACGCAACGGGTGAAATAAGCGCCGGCACGTGGGGCAACGGCCCCAGGTGCCAAGGGTAATCAAAGAAACCTCTACGCCAGCGCAACGGTAAAGAATGACCCGCCGAAGCGAGCCAGTGACTCTCACCGCGAGGGTAACCAGTAATTAAAATGAACTTTTGCCTGCTACCTTTTGCGAGCTCGGTAAAAAACGCCATCATGCGTAATGGCAGCAATCCGGTCGTCGGTGCGACGGGACATTTCGATCCTATCACCAGTCATCATTGCCTCCACATGCAGTGTCCATGAGCCTCCCCACCTGAACTGGTCCACCGTTATGCTTAGAGTTGAACTTTAGCTAACGAAAGCCTGTATCAAATAGTGAAACGCCTACTTTGGATAAATACCTCTACTTATCTAACTGTCTGAAACTGTTGGTAGGAAATCAGGTTAAGACTAAGATGCGAAGTGGGCTAGGATTTGCGGCATGTTTTCTGTTTGTCGCTGGGTGTGGCGGAGTATTTCAGACGCAATACAAAACAGGATTTGATGCACAAGCAACTAATGATTGGCGTGTAGAATCCATTTCAGTAATCGTCCCCAATATGCTCACGGTTTCAGAAAGTAATTCCATAGCCGCGAATGCCGACATCCTCTGGCAGGGCGAGCCGTTTGGTGATCGTAAGAAGCAAGTTGCTACAATCATAGAAGACGCCGCTAAACATGCCAGTTCGCAAATGAATGGTTCGAGACCTGTTTCCTTGGCGATTGTGGTAGAGCGATTTCATGCAGTGTCGAATAAGGCGCGGAAGGTCCTATCGGTATCGGGAGTTCATAGTATCCGCTTCACAGCGCAGGCCATTGATGCCACTACCGGAAAACCTATTGCGAATCCAAGTAAAATAGCGGCAAGCTTACCTGCATTTACTGGTAAACAAGCTCAGATCGCTGATCAGTTGGGTGAAACACAAAAAGTAAGGATTTCCAGACATCTGAAGAGTGTGTTCCTTGCTTGGTTGGGACAAGGTCCGGATGTAAGGCGTACGTTTATTCGATTTGGTTTATAAATAGGTCCAAAGCTACTTGAGCAGGACAATCATCCAAATAGCTTGGTGAGATCAGACAGATAGATAGGCCAAAAAAAATGAACACTAGAGTTAGAAGTTTTCTCCGTGGAACTGCCGCACACTTTTGGCGATTGACGCTTAGGCTACCAGCGAGTTAACAAATTTTGGTGCTATCAAATCGAAGGCCCGATTTGAAAATAAGCTAGGGTCAGGACCCATTGATTTCCGCGTTGGTGCATGATTCACGGTTCGAAAAACGAGCGGTGACCATGTCTGATCTTTTCTGGCTCACA
>NZ_JBQFNM010000026.1:0-3572 GCF_056532675.1 Ruegeria sp. I1
GTGCATGTGAACGGTGAGGCGGTGAAGTCTTGCAACATGCTGGCAGTTGAGGCGGATGGGGCTGAGGTTGGCACGATTGAAGGCCAGTCCAGCCCGGATGGGTCGTTGAACGTGATCCAGCAGGCGTTTCAGGATCACCACGGTCTGCAATGCGGCTTCTGCACGCCGGGCATGGTGATGAGCGCGGCGGCTTTGCTGAAGGACAATCCGCGCCCGACGGAAGCAGAGATCCGCAAGTATCTGGAAGGCAACCTGTGCCGCTGCACGGGCTATCATAACATCGTCAAGGCGATCATGGCCGCTTCGGGCCAGGACGTCAGCAGCATCGCCGCCGAATAAGCGGCCCGAGGGAGGAGAACAAGCAATGCCCAAAGACAGTGGCATCGGAGCCAGTTCCAAGCGGCGCGAGGACGTGCGCTTTCTGACCGGAGCAGGCAATTACACCGACGACATCAACGTGGCCGGACAGGCCTATGTTCATTTCCTGCGCTCGGATATCGCGCATGGCCGGATCACCAGCCTTGATACCTCGGCGGCCGAGGCCATGCCGGGTGTGGTCAAGGTGTTCACTGGCAAGGATTTCGAAGGCGTGGGCGGCATGCCTTGCGGCTGGGAGGTGACGGACAAGCACGGTGCGCCCATGCAGGAGCCCGCGCATCCCATTCTGGCCCAAGGCAAGGTGCGTCATGTGGGCGATCCCATCGCCGCCATCGTGGCCGACAGCCTGGAACAGGCGCGTGATGCGGCCGAGGCGATTGACCTCGAGATCGAGGAACTGCCCGCCGTGATCGACATGAAGGCCGCCGCGCAAGAGGGCGCGACGCTGGTCCATGACGATCTGAAGAACAACATCTGCTATGACTGGCAGCTGGGTGAGGCGGATGACGCCAAGGTCAATGAGGTCTTTGCGGGTGCGGCCCATGTGACCACGCTGGATCTGGTCAACAACCGCCTGGTCGCCAACCCGATGGAGCCGCGTGTGGCGGTGGGGGAGTATTCCCGCGCGACCGAGGACTATACGCTCTATACCACCTCGCAGAACCCGCATGTGATCCGTCTGCTGATGTGCGCCTTTGTGCTGGGCCTGCCCGAGCATAAGGTCCGCGTGGTGGCCCCGGATGTGGGCGGTGGCTTTGGCACCAAGATCTTCCACTATGCGGAAGAGGCGTTCTGTACCTTCGCCGCCAAGGCCTGCAACCGGCCCGTGAAGTGGACCTCCAGCCGGTCCGAGGCGTTCATGTCGGACGCCCATGGCCGGGATCATGTCAGCAAAATCGAACTGGCGCTGGATGCAGACAATAACTTCATCGGGTTGCGTACCAACACCTATGCGAACCTTGGGGCGTATCTGTCGACCTTCTCAAGCTCCGTGCCCACATGGCTGCACGGCACGCTGATGGCTGGCAATTACAAGACGCCGGTCATTCAGGTGAATGTGAAGGCGATGTTCACCAACACGGTGCCGGTAGATGCCTATCGCGGCGCGGGTCGGCCCGAGGCGACATTCCAGCTGGAACGTGTGGTGGACAAAGCCGCGCGCGAGCTGGGGGTCGATCCGATTGCCCTGCGCCGTCAGAACTTCATCACCCAGTTCCCCTATGACACGCCGGTCGCTCTGACCTATGACACCGGGGATTACAACGGGACCATGGACAAGCTTGAGGCCGCCGCCGATCTGGCAGGCTTTGCTGCGCGCCGTGCGGCAAGCGAGGCCAAGGGCAAGCTGCGGGGCCTGGGCATCAATTGCTATATCGAGGCTTGCGGCATTGCGCCCTCGAACATCGTTGGCATGCTGGGGGCCCGTGCGGGTCTTTATGACGCCGCGACCGTGCGGGTGAATGCCACCGGTTCGATCAGCGTCATGGTCGGCGCGCATAGCCACGGGCAGGGGCATGAGACCGCCTTCCCGCAGGTTGTGGCCGACATGATCGGCATCGATGAATCGATGGTCGAGATCGTGCATGGCGACACCTCGAAAATCCCCTTTGGCATGGGTACCTATGGCTCACGGTCGCTGGCGGTCTGTGGCTCGGCCATGGTGAAGGCCACCGAGAAGGTGATCGACAAGGCCAAGAAGATTGCCGCGCATTTGCTGGAAGCCTCCGAGGCGGATATTGAGCTGAAGGATGGTCAGTTCAGCGTGGCAGGCACCGACAAATCGGTGGCCTGGGGCGATGTGACCCTGACGGCCTATGTGCCGCATAACTATCCGCTGGAAGTGGAACCGGGGCTGGAGGAGACCGCGTTTTACGACCCGGCCAACTTCACCTTCCCCTCGGGCGCCTATGCCTGCGAGGTCGAGGTCGACCCCGAGACCGGTCAGGTCACGATCGAGGCCTTCACCGCGGCGGATGACTTTGGCAACATCGTCAACCCGATGATCGTGGATGGTCAGGTTCATGGCGGCATTGGTCAGGGTATCGGTCAGGCGCTGCTGGAGAACTGCGCCTATGACGAGAATGGCCAGCTGCTGAGCGCGTCCTTCATGGATTACGCCATGCCGCGCGCCGATGATGTGCCGTTCTACGGCGTGGATCATTCCAGCCAGACGCCCTGTACGCATAACCCGTTGGGGGTGAAGGGCTGTGGTGAGGCCGGGGCGATCGGCTCTCCGCCAGCTGTGGTCAATGCGGTTCTGGATGCGCTGAACGCGGGCGGCAAGGCGGTGGATCACATCGATATGCCAGTAAGCCCGTCGCGCGTTTGGGCAGCGATGAACAGCTGAGAGGTTGGGGTAGCTGGGGGCTCTGCCCCCAGACCCCCGGGATATTTTTAGCCAGATGAAGGGCGGATCCGCGCCTTTCGGAAAGGAAGACGAAATGTACAGTTTCGAGTTTGAAAAGCCCTCGACCATTGCCGACGCGGTCGCTGCGATGGGGGCCGAGGATGCGCAGGCGCTGGGGGGCGGGCAGACCCTGATCCCGACGCTGAAACAGCGGTTGGCGGCGCCATCCAAACTGGTGTCGATGAGCGGGATTGCCGAGATGCAGGGCGTCTGTGTCGAGGATGACGGCTCGGTCGCCATTGGCGGGGCGACGCCCCATGCCACGGTGGCGCGTGAGGCGGCGGGGTCGTATCCGGCGCTGGCGGCGCTGGCGGGTCAGATCGGTGATCCAGCGGTGCGCAATCGCGGCACCATCGGCGGGTCAGTTGCCAATAACGATCCGGCGGCCTGTTATCCGGCGGGTGTTTTGGGGTCGGGCGCGACGGTTGTGACCAACACGCGCCAGATCGCGGCGGATGACTTCTTTGAGGGCATGTTCAGTACTGCGCTGGATGAGGGCGAGATCATCACCTCGGTCCGTTTCCCAGTACCGCAAGCTGCAAGCTACCAGAAGTTCCTGCAGCCCGCCTCGCGCTTTGCCCTGGTCGGGGTCTATCTGGCCCGGTTTGCGGATGGGGTTCGCGTGGCCGTCACCGGCGCCAGCGAGGACGGCGTGTTCCGCTGGTCCGAGGCGGAAGCCGCGCTCAACACCGAATTCCGCGCCGACGCGTTGATGGGGCTGAAGGTCAACCCGATGAACATGATCGCCGACCTGCATGGCAGCAAAGACTACCGCGCACATCTGGTC
>NZ_JBQFNM010000027.1:0-3454 GCF_056532675.1 Ruegeria sp. I1
GCAACCCGCTACGACAGGTGCCCCAAGGTCTTCTTGTCCGCAATCGCACTCGCAGCACTCGTCATATACTGGCTATGAGTCCTGACCCTAGAACCAATGCCTCCCGGCCCATTGGATGTCCCGGCTGTGCTGTGTATTAGCGGTCCAGTCTGACTTGAGGCGTTGAAGTTGTCCCATATCCAACCATTGGCACCAGTATCAAAACTGATTATCTCCGTTGACGATGCTACCTGAGCGTAACCGCTTTCAAAGCTAGCAAGAAGGATTGGTATTGCTAAACAAGTTCGGGAGACCAGACCGAGGAAGATCCATTGGTAGGTTTTGGAGTGGGATTGAGGAGTCATTAAGGGACATTTCTCTGAACGTGATTGTATCACCTTCAAGCGTGACCTTAAAAAGATCTCGCGAGCAGGTGAGCATTGGCGGTGTTTTATTGAGAGGAGCGTTTCGTGCGCCCCCCCGAGCAAACTAGTGATTTTGCTTCGCACCATTACAACTGACCGCGGGAGGCTGCGCGCGATACCGCCAGCGGTGTCCGCTACTTTCGCCAGACAGCCACCTCGCGTTTTGGTGAAGATCAAATGATCCTGCCCCTTTTCTTAGTTGCACCACGCGCATCCACTCCATTCGCATTATCCCACTCGCTTCACAGCCGCAGAGACCCCCGCGTTTAGAAGTTGAGTGGGGCCTTTGCCGCAAAGCTTTTTTTCGGAGGGGTAAGTACTGCATAAATATAGAATGCGCCCAATTCGGCATTTCAGTTATCGAAACCCTTACCGATTTGTCCGGGGCAAAAGTCCTGTGAGCAGCCTTGTCCGACTGGTCCAATTTGATTGTTGGTGCATCGTCGGTATGTGATCCATCGGGATGATGGTTTCCGGCACTGGCGGACAATAGCCTAGTGCATAGTGGGGCCGCTTTGTATTGCAGCGTCTCATCCATTGTTCGATCAGAATTTGAGCTTCGCATAGGCTGTCGAAGTTTTCTCCGTTGCTCAGCGGTCATTGGCACGTTTCGTGGGTTCCCAATTCACCACTTGGACATCCAGCCTTCAGAGGCCGATCTAAGTGAATTCTTCACATCATCAGAAACGGGTGCTGTTTCGAGTGGCTACGTTCTTGCAATAATATCATCAGCGCACCCCGAGAATCCTTCATCATGCACCGTCGCGGCGTACCGCATAGTGCATCAGTCTCCGAATGGTGAGCTCGGCATGGTGGCCAAGAGCAACACGTTGATTACCGAAGCCACGCGTCCGTTGTTTTGGAACCTGAGAACACTGACGATCTTCCAGACCTCTTGCAGAGGTATTCCGCAATAACGACGCGCCGTTACCCGGTGTAAGCTTGAAAATATGTGGTTCCGTGAAGGGCGACGTCGCTCCTGGAATCACACGAGTTGCTTTCGATCGAATGGAGTTGACAGCAGGGCCCAGCTTATTCCGTACCTGAGGCAGGTGAGTGTCTTTTGGATTGAAACGGTCGTGATCTACGCGAGGCAAACGGCTCAGATTGGTTTTTGACAGAGCAGGGCACACGGGTACGCCCGCTTAGGGTTTGATGACAATTATGTCTCACCGAGAACTGAGACCTGTTTGTGTTGCATCATCTTTGAGACGGTGAAAGTGGCTTTTTATTTTTGACATGTCGCGCCACCAGTCTTTTGTTTTGCTTACCTGAAGGAATGAAGCGCGCAGCTTGCGGTGCAAAGCTCCGCTCAGCCAACTGAGGAAAGATAGTTAGAATCTCTTCCAGAGCCAATTGGTTCAAAGAGCTTAGTGCTTCTGGACCCGTGTACAAGCTTTCCGTAGGAGCGCCTTCTGCGTAAATTATCTCGTGCTGGTCAAAAAGAAGATGGAAGTACTCCACGCTGTCGGTTGCCTCGTCAATAAATACTCCGGGCAAACCAGTTAAGTGGATGGCAGGGAGCAAAACCTGCTCAACCCCAAACATTCGTTCAGCAATCTTAGATTTCACCAGCATTCGGTGTTGCCGTGAGACCAGTAAATCGACATTCGGAAGCCCATTCCCCAATGCGCCAGCCAAAATTCGTACCGGCAGCAGCTTCTGATTTTGGCTCAAGTCTCCGATTGCCAACTTACGACACCCAATCCACCTAATTGGCTGAAATCCCCGCTCAAAAGTCGCAACATGATCTTCTACACGGAGTTGCTCAATTGGCTTCTCACCACCAAGCACAGCAATTCTTGTTCCGGCAGTGAAACAGGGCACCAAGCTGCCTGCATCAATTGGCGGCTGCCCCAAAGACCCTGGGCCTTCGGCTGCCGAGATTACTTCAAGGGCTATTCCGCGCGGTGGAAAGCTCCCAACAAACGCAAGACCTTCAACAGTTCCGAATGAAGGCGACGAGTTGAAAACATTGACCCCTAAAACCTGATAGGTTTCACCAGTGGTATTGTCTCGGAGGACGAACTGGTATTCGGCTTCGATGCGCGTTCCGTCCGCATACAAAATCCCGTCCAGTGTTTGCGCACCATTCAACGTTTGATTGCCATCATTGTCGTCGAAATTGGTGTCGCTTCCTCCGTCCGAGATATTCAGAGTGGTAAGTGGTCCCGAGCCTAGCGTAATGAACTCTCCCACAAGATGAGAGCCGTCTCCTTGGGTTATTCCATCCAACCCAATCCCACCAGTGATTGAGACCTGGCTTTCAGTAAGAACGGAAACGGAATAGTCTGCCATAAGCTTCTCGTTTGACTGATGAGGCGATAGCATTTTTTACGCTACATAGGAATCCTATGTCTCGCGCCAGCTAGTCATACGTTGCAAATTTGGTCCGATTTCGCCTCCAAACAGCTCTAACCGGTACACGAGTGCGCCTGGGAATGCGCTAATACGCTTCCTGTTTTCCGGATGGGGTTAGTGGGGCGACACACCGAACTAATTAACCCCCTCAAATCCAGTTGGAAAAACCAGAACATCCCTAAATAATAGTATGCCGCCCACGACTAGACCCGCCGAGGCGGTCCGGCTCTTGGTACTGCGGTTGCTCAGAAAAAGCAAGATCGCGCCCTCTCGGCAGCATGCTTTGCATGCGCCTGTCAGGTGACAGATGGGGACGACGATGAATGAGATATCTATCACTCGGCATTCGCTGCTTGCAGCGATGAAAGGGCCGCATCCGAAAAACTGGAGATCATCCGCCTCGTCGAAGGTTCGCATCTCCCAACCAAGCGCATTTTCGAAAAGCTGAGCATCCCGAAGACCACCTTCTATCGCTGGTACGACCAGTATCTGTCGGGTGGTCCTGAGGCGCTTGAGGATCGCAGTTCCAAGCCATCACGGGTCTGGAACCGCATTCCGCTGTCAATGCGTGAGAAGATCAATGACCTGGCTCTGAAGGAAAGCAATCTGACGCCGCGTGAGTTGGCTGTTCGCTTTACCGACACAGAAAAGTACTTCGTGTCAGAGGATTCGATCTATCGCATCCTCTA
>NZ_JBQFNM010000028.1:0-3252 GCF_056532675.1 Ruegeria sp. I1
GCAACCCGCTACGACAGGTGCCCCAAGGTCTTCTTGTCCGCAATCGCACTCGCAGCACTCGTCATATACTGGCTATGAGTCCTGACCCTAACTCCAAAAATATCAAAGAACCTGGTCCAGTCTGCCTGTATCTTTTCAATAAGGTCACGGCACCATAGGATCTCGTCAAAGTCGTAGGCTACGTCGTCAACTTTGTCCCTATGACGCGAGTGTACATCAGTTGTGTGAAAATATTTAGAGCGACGAGCAATGAACAAGGATATTGCTTGGGCTAAAGTGTCTTCCCTCGTAAGCATAACCCAAAAAGTATCTTGCAGGTATTTCTCGAATATGCCGGATGCCAGTAGGGGGTAGAACTGCATGAAGTCGCATTTTGTCGAAAAGAACCTATCCGAGCTTGATTTAGATTTAACGATGAAATTGAAGAGTTGTTCAAAAGTAGATGCACCTGAAGCCTTCAGCTTCAAATCGTAATCTCCATCAACCATCCTGAAGTGCTCACCTGTTCTGAGAAAGCCGTTTGCCTCAAGAAGTGAGCTGAAGTATGTGCTGCCCGACCTTGGCGTCATGCAAATGAACAGATAACGCCGTCCAGGTAGCGTGTTGCCCTCGATCCTATCAAACCTAATTTTTTCTTGAAAAATCCCCTGAAGGAACGTCTCGTTAATTACGCTAAAGTCTTTTACAGGTGGCATCTTGTGCCTCATGCCGCCCATCTGGCAGTTGTTAACGATACCGCCCACACCGGCCCAGAAGCCAACGCCAGCCCCATGGCAATCAAAGAACCTACATCCACGTACCTGAGGCCTCTGGATATACTGCGAGGAAATATCCTGCTGCTCCCCATCAACATAGACGCCGTATCCAAGCGGAAAGATGGGGGTGGGGGTGATTGTGCCGCATCGGGTGAACTCACAATTTAAAACCTTCGGTTAGCCGAAAGACAAACCAGTTCACCGTCCGTTTCGGGCGCGTTAAACCGAGCGGCGAAACGGAAATCAATGGGTCCTGACCCGAACTCCAAAAAGGTAACTTCTCAGAAGTTCGCAATAGATCCATCCATCCGTGTGCCTTTAATGGAGGGTACTTTTTCGAGCCCAAGAATGGTCAAACCATTCTCGACTTCTAGTGCTCCTGTCACGTCGTGGATTGCGATTTGGCTTCCTGTTTTCAACTGAACCGAGCTCGTTTTCAACTGAACAGAGCACGCCGTTGGCGCATATCAAGCTATCCTGACTAAGGTAAATCGAATAGTATACCTCGTGGGAACCGGCGCCCATGTGTAGTACCGTGTTTCCATCTACAACTTGGTGCGCTTGGTTCTCCCTTAAGATCATACGTCCTGCGATGTTACTGGGATCGCACCAAAACAAACGTTGGTTTGTTGAAACGCGCAGAATACCGAACAGTTTCGGCATACCAGTCGCGCCAGGAAGCAGTACAACAGACTTGATATCCATTGTTCGAACACGCATGTCGACGACTTCCACCAATTGGCCACTTAGTGGGTTCATCAGCATATCACCCACGCTTAAATCTTCGATAGCGATATATTGGTCCGGTTCGTCAACCAGTACTTTTGTTCCTTTTGCAATCATAGCCTTATAGCCTTTTCTTGTTGCCTATTCTGTGAAAATTTGTCTGAATCGGGATTTTCTTCTCACTAGTGAACTGCGCGAAATCAGCCTTTTTTGCGAGGATGCAACGAATTCCTACAATTGGACGAGGAGTTTAACGCAGCACTCGGCGGAAATGGCGGAACAATGGCAATGCGTTGCTTTTGCCTTCGTTTTATATGTGCACGGATCGTTGAGGGTTTCATTGTTCGCCTTGAGGCTCGTAAACCTGTCCCGGTACAGCTCGAAAGGTTCATTGAGTGGTAGGATTTGTTTAACGGCTCGGCAAACTTGACCTTGTGGCATTCAACAGGCACTCGATTTGCAGAAACTACATGAGAATCCGAAAACAAAAGGCTGAAGTGCATAGAAGGGTTCTGTTTTCTATGCTTGATCCAAACCTCGTCCAATATTCGAAAATGACAAGCATTCGCAAAGGCTTCATTTCGACTATTTTCTCTAGAACCTTTCAGATCGCGAACCAATATCTTCTGGTCTCGAACGACACTCAGCAGTTTATGTGGGCACTCTGGACCGAGCGATCCAGCTGCCAACTGTACGATTTCGACATCTGTTTTTGGATGCTCGAAGAGTTCGGAAAGGGGCTGAAAACCTGCGTCCAAAGTAAGAATCCAATCCCCAGGCGCCAGTGATTCCACAGGTTTTTCTCCCTCAACCGTTTCGATTAGGGTTCCACCCAAAACTCCGACATCATTCGGGAGCGAGTAACTGGACGCCATGAGCTTCTCGAACCATACCGAAGGGGCGACATGTATCTCTATTTCGTCCTTTCCTTCAGAAACAAACTCACAGCTGATTAGACTCCACACCGATCCAAGTGGCGCTTCAACTGGGGAAACTCGCTTGCTAAGTTCGACCTGTTTTCCGTTGATCAGTATCTTTAAACTGGTCGAAGAATTTCCCTTTTCGAGTTCAAAATTGCTGACAAAGACGCTGAAAGATGCCTCTTCGCCCAAGTTCGAAGCCGCAAAGCTTGTCGACTTCAGGATCGCTACGCGGTCCTCACCCCAACTCAACTGAACAATGCTATTTGGCTGATCCCCCTGGCTTGTTTTTGGTTGTTTTGGTTCCGAAGCAGATTCTATCATACGACCCGAAGCCAGCCGCCAGTTCCCGGCACGCTCCCTGAAATCAAGATCAACTATTCGTCGGTTGGATTGGTTTTTGTCGCCGTACTCCAGACGTCCGCCCGCCAACAGCTGCATTCACTTTACTCCATTGCGCTATGTTGCGCTGAAATTCTTTGCCGGGAATATCCATCAACATTGGCATCTTGACCAATCACCCGTTTCAAAAGACGCAACGTATGCCTCTCTCAGCGGTGTCGTTGTAGAAAGGAACGTTGTTGATCTATGATTGCTTCAGCTGCTTTGTCGCAATTTCCATTGGAGGCCGAGGTGATTGCCCCGGAGGGGGCTATTGCTCTGCCAACTGGTCAAACTACTGAAGCGGTGAGAGTACGCGCGCGTGTTGACATTT
The DNA here is from genome assembly GCF_056532675.1 of Ruegeria sp. I1. Lineage (NCBI taxonomy): Bacteria > Pseudomonadati > Pseudomonadota > Alphaproteobacteria > Rhodobacterales > Roseobacteraceae > Ruegeria > Ruegeria sp. I1. Next base: position 3,117 of record NZ_JBQFNM010000028.1, read on the forward strand.
GCGGGCCATGTTGACCCTTTCGATACCGGGCAGCACAGATGCGGCCTAGGGTCAGGACTCATAGCCAGTATATGACGAGTGCTGCGAGTGCGATTGCGGACAAGAAGACCTTGGGGCACCTGTCGTAGCGGGTTGC
>NZ_JBQFNM010000029.1:0-2321 GCF_056532675.1 Ruegeria sp. I1
TCGGCGAAGTTCGAGACAACGAACAGAGCCATCCGTATCTGTCTGCCCTTGCTGATATTGTCGATGACAAGAAGTTCCAGGGGTCCACAGATTATGCCCCGGCAGCACGCCGTTACGAGGTCTATATGCAGGACACCTTGGGCGAGGGGGCCTATGAGGACTTCCAGACTCAGACAAAAGAATTGCTGCAATCCATCGACAAGATGGAAGGGCTGGCCCGTGAAGTTGACGACCCTTATCTGCGTGTCGCTATGGATATTCAGATTGGCGAGCTGAAGGGCGATGTCGCGGATCTGCGCACCAATGATCCGGACCTTCAAGCCTTCATCATCGAGGACCGGCGTTATTCGACGCTTATGGACACCGCCGAAATGGATGTCTTGGATTATCCAGAGGCCGAACAGTGGGCTGCGATCCGCAAGGAAGTCACCGACACGGCCAGCAGCTACGGCCTCGATGGCGAGGCGTTTGTTGCCCGTTTTGGCGATCATCAGAACGTCACTTTGGGCACTACAATGGGATGGCGCAGCGACGACATTTCGACCGCCGCAGCCTACTTCCAGGCTCAAGGATTGTCGGACAGCCACGACCGCGCGGAGGCCGTTATTGACGAACTGCACCAGCTTGCTTCTTCCAAGATCATCGCAATCTCAGAAGAACTCTCGGACGTCCACGCCCATGCATCGCACCCGCTGTTGCAAGGGCGCGGTGACGATGACGGACACAGCCTATAGGACTTCACCCGATCTGCCTGATGAGTGCGCCAACGCTCTGAGCAGATCCATCACAGAGTTATCCATCAACTCGCAAAGGAAAAACTATGGTTACGCGTACAGACTATCTTTTGAACGAAGTCGAACACTTCGCACCCTATTCCAAGTTCGATCAATCCGCCTCGCGCGAGGATCGCGTTTCGGAGCAGATCGACATCATCAAGAAAGAGCAGAAGGCGATGGGCTATGATCGTGCCGCCATCGCTTCAAACAGCTTCGACATCGAGGACCAGGCCAACCGCCGTGTTGACGAACATACGGCGCAACAAGATCTGGTCGAAGAACTGAAAATCGAGTTGGAGGCTGCGGAGAGGGCAGGGGAGCCGGTAGATCTGAACGATATGCAGGCTTTGGTTTCTCAGCACATGAACGACGCGCAGGAATACGATCTGTATCACCCCTACTATTCGTCCCTTGCGGATCTGTCCGGCGACAAGGATTTTCAGGATTCCGACGACTACCAGTCGCCCGGTGATCGCTATGTTCAGTATTTGCAATCCGCTCTGGGTCAGGCCGGTTTCGAGAACTACGAACAGCAGACCAGGGACGTTGTGAACTCCATCGAGAACATGGAGGCTCTTGCACGAGAGGTCGAAGATCCGCATCTGCGTGCTGCAATGGACGTGCAGATCGGAGAGCTGAAGGGCGATGTTGCCGAGCTACGCCCATACGACACCGACCTGCAGGCGTACACTGTTGCTGACGACAGTTACACCACATCCATGAATGCGGCCGAGTTGGACCACCTGGACCCGTCCGAGGCCGAGAAATGGCTGGCAGTGCGTGACGACATTGTTGCAACCGCCAACAGCTTCGGACTCGACGGAAACAAGTTCCTGGCTCGCTACAACGATCATGACAGCGTTTCAGTCGGCACTACTGCGACTTGGCGAGACGCGGACATTTCCACCGCTGCCGCCCGTTTTAACAGCCAAGGCGTTCCGGACAGCTACGAGCGCGCCGAGGCCGTTGTTGGTGAGCTGCACCAGGTTTCATCCAGCAAGATTGCCGCCGTGGTGCAGGAAATTGCCCATACGCGCGAACAGGTAACCCACGTCCATGAGTATGATGGACAAAGCCTTTAACCACGGAGGACATTCCGGCTTTCGCTGCGCCGCGTTTGAACAGGTAAGATGCGGGACGAAGCGGACCTACGAGGTTCGCAAGATACTGAGATCGCCCTCGGTCCAGTTGGCACCGACAACGCCAAGGTGAACTGGGCTTCAACTTGAGAATCTATGGGGGCGTGACGTCGCCCCCAATACCGAGATATGCAGCTTCCATTAGTTCGTTTTCACGCTGCACGTCTTGATCCCTAGAGCGGAGTAGATCGGGCAAACGCCAACTAAACCTGTGATGAGTGGGATGATGCCAATGAGCCCCCACATCGTCTGAGGGCCGACAAAGATCAAAGACAGCAGCACAAGGCCGAGAATGATACGCAGTGAGCGATCAAGGGATCTGTTGCAAACTTTTGGCTGTTGACGAGGTCAGATGCTTCGGGTGAATGACTTTCGGTAAAATCAGTCGAAAGTCAGTTCATGATTT
>NZ_JBQFNM010000030.1:0-2309 GCF_056532675.1 Ruegeria sp. I1
AAACGCACTCCCTTGTACTCTCTTCATGTTGAGTTGGGTGGAAAGATGGTTGATTTTGCGGGTTGGGAGATGCCTGTTCAGTATCCGTTGGGGATTATGGGGGAGCATAAGCAGTGTCGTGAGAAGGCGGCGGTGTTTGATGTGTCTCATATGGGTCAGGTGATTTTGCGGGGTGAGAATGTGGGGGAGAAGCTGGAAGCTTTGTGCCCGCAGGCTTATGCGACGCTGAAGGAAGGCAAGGCGCGGTACGGGTTCTTTACCAACGAAGACGGTGGGATCATGGATGACCTGATCGTGTCGAACGCGGGGGATCATTATTTTGTGGTGGTGAACGCGGCGCTGCGGCATCAGGACATTCCACATATGCAGGCGAACCTGGACGGCGTTGAAGTGACCGAGATCTTCGACCGGGCGCTGGTGGCGGTGCAGGGTCCCAAGGCCGAAGACGTGGTGGGTGAGCTTTGCCCCGCCGCCCGCGACCTGAAGTTCATGGAAACCACCCTGGCGGATATCAACGGCGTCGAATGCCGTATCTCGCGGCTGGGTTATACCGGTGAGGACGGGTATGAGATCTCGATCCCCGAGGACAAGGCCATTGAGATCACCAAGGCGTTTCTGGCGCATGAGGATTGTGAGCCGGCCGGTCTGGGCGCGCGCGACAGCCTGCGGCTTGAGGCGGGTCTGTGCCTCTATGGCAATGACATTGACCAGAGCACCTCGCCGATTGAAGCCAGCCTTGGCTGGGCCATTCAGAAGCGCCGCAAGGAAGAGGGCGGCTTCCCGGGTGCCGATCGCGTGCAGAAAGAACTGGCCGAGGGTGCCGCGCGCAAGCTGGTGGGCATCAAACCCGATGGCCGCGCCCCGGCGCGTCAGGGTGTCGAGATCCAGTGCAGCAGTGGCAACACCATCGGTCGGATCACCTCGGGCAGCTTTGGCCCCACGGTGGGTGGCCCGGTTGCGATGGGCTACGTGTCCGCCGGTCACGGTGAGCCGGGCGAGAAGGTGAACCTGATCATCCGGGGCAAGGCGCAACCGGCGCAGATTGTGGCGCTGCCCTTTGTCACCCAGAATTACAAGCGTTGAAGCCAGGAGAGAGAGACATGGCAACCTATTATTCCGAAGAGCATGAATGGCTGATGGTCGAGGGCGACACCGCCACGCTGGGCATCACCAAACACGCGGCTGAACAGCTGGGCGAGGTGGTGTTTGTCGAGCAGCAGGAAGTGGGCGACGAGTTCGAGAAAGACGGCGAGATCGGCGTGATCGAATCCGTCAAAGCGGCCTCGGAACTTTATGCGCCGGTCGATGGCGAGATCACGGAAGTGAACGAAGCGCTGGCCGACAATCCCGGCGCGCTGAACGAAGACCCCGAGGGCGAGGCCTGGATCTACAAGATCAAGATCACCGACGCGTCGCAGCTGGAAGATCTGATGGATGAGGCCGGCTACAAAGCCTTCATCGGGTAATTCAAGCGGCGGATCCTTGCGCGGATCCGCCCCTTCATCTTTTTCCAAATACACCCGCCGGAGGCTCCTGCCGTCTCCGTCGGGCCTGATCTATCCTTGAGGAGCGCACCACATGGCCTTCAAACTGACCGATTACGAAGCCTATGACTTCGCCAACCGCCGCCATATCGGGCCCAGCCCGACCGAGATGCGCGACATGCTCAAGGTGATCGGCTTCAAGACGCTGGACCAGCTGATCGACGCCACCGTCCCGCCCGCGATCCGCCAGAAAGAGCCGCTGGACTGGGGTCCGGCGATGACGGAACGCGATGCGCTCTTTCACATGAAAGAGGTGGCGAGCAAGAACACCGTTCTGACCTCGCTGATCGGTCAGGGCTATTACGGCACCACAACGCCGGCGCCGATCCTGCGCAACATTCTGGAAAACCCGGCCTGGTACACCGCCTATACGCCCTATCAGCCCGAGATCAGCCAGGGCCGTCTTGAGGCGCTTTTGAACTTCCAGACCATGGTCAGCGATCTGACCGGGCTCGATGTGGCCAATGCCTCCTTGCTGGACGAAGCCACAGCGGCGGCCGAAGCCATGGCGATGGCCAAGCGCGGCGGGCGTTCGAAAGCCAATAACGCGGCCTTCTTTGTCGACAAGAACTGCCACCCGCAGACCATCGCGGTGATCAAAACGCGGGCCGAGCCTCTGGGCATCGACGTGCAGGTCGCCGATCCCGACACGCTGGACGCAGGAGCCGTCTTTGGCGCGATCTTCCAGTATCCCGGCACCCACGGCCATGTGCGCGACTTCACATCGGAAATCGCAGCACTGCATGAGCACAAAGCCATCGCCAT
>NZ_JBQFNM010000031.1:0-1259 GCF_056532675.1 Ruegeria sp. I1
ATGGCAAAGGAAAAGTTTGAGCGTACAAAACCGCACGTCAACATCGGCACGATTGGCCACGTTGACCACGGCAAGACCACGCTGACCGCAGCAATCACCAAGTATTTCGGTGACTTCAAAGCGTATGACCAGATTGACGGTGCGCCGGAAGAAAAAGCGCGCGGCATCACCATCTCGACCGCCCACGTGGAATACGAGACCGACAACCGCCACTATGCACACGTCGACTGCCCCGGCCACGCCGACTACGTCAAGAACATGATCACCGGTGCTGCCCAGATGGACGGTGCGATCCTGGTTGTGAACGCCGCTGACGGCCCGATGCCGCAGACGCGTGAGCACATCCTGCTGGGCCGCCAGGTTGGCATCCCGAAGATGGTCGTGTTCATGAACAAAGTGGACCAGGTTGACGACGAAGAGCTGCTGGAGCTGGTGGAAATGGAAATCCGCGAGCTGCTGTCTTCGTATGAATACCCCGGCGACGATATTCCGATCATCGCAGGGTCGGCTCTGGCCGCGATGGAAGGCAACAACCCGGAAATCGGTGAAGAGAAGATCAAGGAACTGATGGCGGCTGTTGATGAGTATATCGACACCCCTGAGCGTGCTGTTGACCAGCCGTTCCTGATGCCGATCGAAGACGTGTTCTCGATCTCGGGCCGTGGTACCGTTGTGACCGGCCGTGTTGAGCGTGGCGTGATCAATGTTGGCGACGAGATCGAAATCGTCGGCATCCGCGACACCAGCAAAACCACCTGCACCGGCGTTGAAATGTTCCGCAAGCTGCTGGACCGCGGTGAAGCAGGCGACAACATCGGCGCCCTGCTGCGTGGTGTGGATCGTGACGGCGTTGAGCGTGGCCAGGTTCTGTGTAAGCCGGGTTCGGTTACACCGCACACCAAGTTCGAAGCCGAAGCCTATATCCTGACCAAGGAAGAAGGCGGTCGTCACACCCCGTTCTTCGCGAACTACCGTCCGCAGTTCTACTTCCGTACAACTGACGTGACCGGCACCGTGACCCTGGCGGAAGGCACCGAGATGGTCATGCCTGGCGACAACGTGTCGTTCGGCGTTGAGCTGATCGCACCGATCGCGATGGAGCAGGGCCTGCGCTTCGCGATCCGCGAAGGCGGCCGCACCGTCGGCGCCGGCGTTGTGTCGAAAATCACTGATTAAGTCGGCTCTGCCGACTGGTGGGCGGCAGTTGCTCTGAAAGAGCAATGAGAGCCCACTCGGTTGAACAAAAGAAGGCCGTCCCA
>NZ_JBQFNM010000032.1:0-836 GCF_056532675.1 Ruegeria sp. I1
TAGGGTCAGGACCCATTGATTTCCGCGTTGGTGCATGATTCACGGTTCGAAAAACGAGCGGTGACCATGTCTGATCTTTTCTGGCTCACAGATGCGCAGATGGCGCGTCTTGAACCCTTCTTCCCCAAGTCCCACGGCAAGCCACGTGTTGATGATCGACGTGTGTTGAGCGGCATTATCTTCATCAATCGTAATGGGTTGAGGTGGCGTGACGCACCTTCGGCCTATGGCCCACACAAGACCCTCTATAACCGTTGGAAGCGGTGGAGCGACAAAGGCATCTTCGCCCAGATGATGGTCGGTCTGGCTGCCGAACACGGCGAAGAGAAGACAGTGATGATCGACGCCACCTACCTGAAGGCCCACCGCACAGCGACCAGCTTGGGCGTCAAAAAGGGGGGCGTGGACGCCTGATCGGTCGCACCAAAGGCGGCATGAACACCAAGCTGCACGCCATCTGCGACAGCCGGGGACGTCCGCTCAACCTGTTCGTCACAGCTGGGCAAGTCAGCGATTACATCGGAGCGCGGGCATTGCTGAGCAGCTTGCCGGATGTCGATTGGCTGCTCGGGGATCGCGGCTATGACGCCGATTGGTTCCGGGAAGCGTTGAAAGACAAAGGGATACGAGCCTGTATCCCTGGCCGGAAGCAGCGGAAGAAACCGGTAAAGTACGACAGGCGTCGATACAAACGGCGTAACCGGATCGAGATCATGTTCGGAAGGTTGAAGGATTGGCGGCGTGTAGCAACCCGCTACGACAGGTGCCCCAAGGTCTTCTTGTCCGCAATCGCACTCGCAGCACTCGTCATATACTGGCTATGAGTCCTGACCCTA